>JBFWRR010000094.1:0-6763 GCA_050248815.1 Pseudonocardia sp.
CGCACGCTCCAGCCGCCCGCGAGCGGCTCCAGAACGGCGTGCACGCGCGACACCTGCCCGTCGTCGGACAGGACGACGTCGTTCTCCTCGGAGCGCCCGATCGTGATCCGCTCGCCGGACAGCGGGACGAGATCCGAGCCCGCAGGCCGCCACACCTCCAGGAACGAGCTCACGTCCACCACCCCCGGCCGAATCGACGAACCATCGCACCGTATCCCGCGCGGGTGGTCATCGGACGCCCGAGGGGGATTCGAACACGAAACTGCGCCCGCCCACCCGCACCCGGGTGCCCGGCAGCAGCCGCAGCGGCGTGCGCGGGGTGAGCCGCGACCAGGCCCGGTCGGTGGCGTGCGCCACGAGCGTGCCGTTCGTGGACTCGTCGATCGCGGTGACGTCCCAGCCGTCCAGCCTGATCACCAGGTGGCCGCGGGACAGCTGGGCCTGCGGGTCCTCGACGAGCAGGGGGCGCAGCTCCCCGCCGACGACGCGCGGGTCGCTCTCCGGCATCCGGCCGAGCAGGTAGTCCGCGTCGAGGGTGTAGGTGGAGCCGTCGTCGAACACGAGGATCCCCAGCGGGGGACGCGGGCCGATCTCCACGACTCCGGTGCGCTCGTTCATCCGGATGCCGCAGACGACGCAGAAGTGGTTGCGGGGGTCGTTGAGGTGGTTGCGGGCGCAGCGGAAACCCGCCGCCATCGGAACCCCGTGCTCGCCCGCGGGCAGGCCTTCCGGCTCGCCGTTCGCGCCGTCCTCGGGCGCGGGCCATGGCGCATGCAGCGGCGCACCGGCGTCCAGCCCGGGGCGGCGGGCACCGCCCGCGTCCAGCGGCGCGCGGGGCGGCTCGTCGGGGCCCACGCCGAGGATCGGCGAGATGCGTGCGTGGCGCCGGCCCGCGAACGCGGCGGGCGCCGCGGCCCCGGAGGCGGGCGCCCACTCCGCGGTACCCGAGCCGGGACGCATCACCGGGGAGAGGGGCTCTCCCACGGCGGGCAGTGGGGCGGGTGGAGTGCTCTCCACCGTGCCCGCGGCCGGGACGGCCACCGGGGCCGCACCGGCGGCCACCGGCTCGGGAACCGCCTCTTCGGCCGGTGCCTGCACGGCAGCGACCCCGTCGGCGGATGTCCCGTCGGCGCGTGTCCCCCCGGCAGGTGCCTCCTCGGCGGGTGCCCCGCCGGCGTGTGCCCCTAGAGCGTGTGGCCCCTCGGCGTGTGTGCCGCTGGTGCGTGCCCCGCCGTGTGTCGCTGCCACCGCTCCGGCCGCGCCCTCCGCCGCCGCCTCTGCAACCTCCGCCGCCTCCGATCGCCGCTCCGAAGCAGCCGCAGCAGCCGTAGCAGCCGCAGTGGCCGCCGCCTCCTCCGCACCCTCCGCCGGCGCAGCGCCCCGCCCGTCCGCGCACCCACCGACCGCGGGTGTGGCGAGCACCGACGGCAGCGTCCCGGACCGCGGCACGAGCAGCACCGTCCCCGCCGGGACGATCCCGCCGCGCAGGTCGAAGACCGCCCGCGGCGAGTTGTCCGGGGTCGGATCGTCGCTCGACACGAGCACGAGCGGCCCGGCCGGGTACTCGAGCAGCCGGTCCAGCCAGGCGCCGGAGTCCCGCGCGGAGTGGCGCTGCCCGCCCACGACGGCGTCCACCCGGCCGTGCAGGAAGATCGCGATGCCGGACTCGGTGGCGGCGATGGTGCCGAAGTCCGGGCCGGGATCGAGTGATCCGAGCCAGCGGGCGAGCCGCCGCGCGAGGGGCCGCCCCGGGGTGGCGGGGTGGGCGACGGAGTTCTCGGTCAGGATCTCGACGAGGCGGGCCAGGTGCCCGAGCCCGGGTGCCGCGCCGTCGGCGACGGACGGCCGCAGCAGGCACAGCAGCCCGGGCAGCCGGATGGCGGCGCCCTCGCCGGGAAGCACGACGGCGCGGGCGGCGTCCACGCGCGTGCCCGGGTTCGGGGTCCCCATGTCGTCAGTCCACCGCCGTCCGCCACCAACCGTCGGCCCGCAGCCCGCAGGTCTGCGCAGCGTCTCCGCGGTTCCCGTCAGGGTCGCGGTCCCCGTCAGGGTAAGGACACGACGGGGTGCTCGGGTAGGTCCCGTAAGTACCCTGTCAGGAGGCGAGCAGTTCGGTGAGCAGCCCGTCCACGACGGCGGCCTCGATGAGGAACCCGTCGTGGCCGTACGGGGAGTCGATCACCCGCAGCGGGCCGGCACCGGGGATGCCCGCCACGAGCTCCTGCTGCTGCTCGAGCGGGTACAGCCGGTCCGAGCTGACCCCGGCGACGAGGGTGGTGGCGGTGACGCGGGACAGCCCCGCGGCGACGCCGCCGCGCCCACGGCCGACGTCGTGGGCGTTCATCAGCTCGGTGAGCCGCACGTAGCTGCCCGCGTCGAAGCGGCGCACGAGCTTGGTGCCGTGGTGGTCGAGGTAGGACTCGACGGCGTAGCGGCCGCCGCGCCACGGATCCTCGCCCGCCTGCGCCTCCCTGCCGAAACGGGTCTGGAGCTCGACCGCGCTGCGGTAGCTCAGGTGGGCGATGCGCCGCGCGACGGCGAGGCCGAGATGCGGGCCGTGGCCGGGCGGCGCGTCGTGGTAGTCACCGCCCCGCCAGCCCGGATCCTGCCGGATCGCCGCGAGCTGCGGTGCGGCCCAGGCGATCTGCTCGGCAGAGGTGGCGGCGGGGCTCGCGAGCAGGCACAGCCGCTCGACCCGGTCGGGCTGGGTGGCCGCCCATTCGAGGGCGCGCATGCCACCCATGGAGCCGCCGACGACCAGCGCCCAGCGCCGGACGCCCAGCGCGTCCGCGAGGGCGACCTCGGCGGCGACGGTGTCGCGGGCCGTGACGAGCGGGAACCTGCTGCCCCACGGCCGCCCGTCCGGGGCGGTGGACGCGGGGCCGGTGGTGCCCTGGCAGCCGCCGAGGATGTTCGGCGCGACGACGAACCAGCGCGCCGGGTCCAGCGCCTTCCCCGGCCCGAGCGCGGCCTCCCACCAGCCGGGCGTGGGATGGCCGGGGCCCGCGGGCCCCGCGACGTGGCTGTCGCCGGTCAGCGCGTGCAGGACCAGCACGGCGTTGGAGGCGTCCGCGTTCAGCTCGCCCCACGTCTCGTAGGCGATCCTGACGCCGGGCAGCTCGCCGCCGGCCTCCAGCGGCAGGGGCGCGGGCAGCGCGAGCCAGCGGCGCCTTCCTGCGGGGTCGCCCTCGCGCCAGGCGCCGGTGGCGGCGGGGAGCTCCATCGTCGTGGACAGGGTTGCGACGTTACCCCACCGCCGTGCGCCTACTCTGCCCAGCGTGCTCGTCCTGCTGCCACCGTCGGAGACCAAGCGCGACGGCGGTGGCGGCCCGCCGCTGGATCTCGCGGCCCTGTCCTTCCCCGAGCTGACCCGCATCCGTCGCGACCTGGCCGACGAGCTGGTGAAGCTCGCGGCCGACCCGGCGGCCGCGCGCGGGGCGCTGGGGCTCTCGCCCCGGCAGGACGCCGAGATCGCGCGCAACGCCGCGTTGTGGGCCGCGCCGACGATGCCCGCGCTGCACCGCTACACCGGCGTCCTCTACGACGCGCTGGACGTCGCGTCGCTGCGGGGTGCGGCGCTCGCCCGGGCCCGGCACCGGTTGGCGGTCGGGTCGGCGCTGTTCGGGCTCGTCCGGTTCGCCGATCCGATTCCGGCCTACCGGTTCTCGGCGGGTTCGACGCTGCCCGGCGCACCCACGACCGCGGCCCGGTGGAAGCCGGAGCTGGAGCCCCTGCTCGCGGGCCTCGTGGCGGCGGGTGAGCTGGTCGTGGACCTGCGCTCGGGCTCCTACGCCGCCCTGGCGCGGGTGGCGGGCGCGGTCACGGTGACGGTGCTGGCCGAGCACCCGGACGGGCGGCGGACCGTCGTCAGCCACTTCAACAAGGCGCACAAGGGGCTCCTGGCGCGGGTGCTGGTCTCCTCCCGGGCCGAGCCGTCCGACGCGGCCGGGGTGGCCGCGGTGGCTCGTCGCGCCGGGATGCGGGTGGAGCGGCGCGGACCGGCCCTGCAGGTCGTCGTCCCCGCGTAACTCGCTTGCCGCCGCGGCCGCCACGGCGCCATCCTGTGCGCGCCGCGGTCACGCGGCCAGGGATCGGTCGGGAGGAGGTGCGTCGTGTCCGAGATCGCCCGGGACGTGGCCTGCCCTCGTCCGATCCCCTCCCCCGCGTCCGGGTGACCAACCGCGCGCGGGCACACCTCCCTTGGAGCCCCCGTTGCGCGACCGCAACACCCGTTCCCGCCGCCGGTCCGGCGACGAACGCGACGAGTCCGACACCCCGATTCCCCGCCGGTCCGTCCCGCCCGTCTGGGACGTGACCGACGCCGACGCCCCACCCGAGGGCGACCGCTGGTCCACCTTCGCCGAGGCCTGCCAGGGCCCCGTCCCCCGCCCGTCGTGGGTCGTCACCGAGCACGCCGCCGTGGACACCGAGCTGGGCGTGCTGAAGACCGGCAAGGAGGCCGACGTCCACCTCGTGGAGCGGTCGGTGCCGGGCACGGAGCGCCGGTGCCTGCTGGCCGCGAAGCGCTACCGCAGTGCCGAGCACCGCATGTTCCACCGCGACGCGGGCTACCTGGAGGGCAGGCGGGTGCGCCGCTCCCGGGAGACGCGCGCGATGGCGCGGCGCACGGGCTTCGGCCGCGAGCTGCTGTCGGGGCAGTGGGCCGACGCCGAGTTCGCCGCACTCGCCACGCTGTGGTCGGACGGCGTTGCGGTGCCCTACCCGGTGCAGGTGCACGGTACGGAGCTGCTGCTGGAGTTCCTCGGCGACCCGGACGGCACCGCGGCGCCCCGGCTGGCTGCGCTGCGCCCCCGCCCGGACGAGCTGGCGCAGCTGTGGGAACAGCTCGCCGAGGGGCTGCGCGGCCTCGCGCGCCGCGGCCTCACCCACGGCGACCTCTCGGCCTACAACCTGCTCGTCCACGACGGGCGGCTGGTGCTCATCGACCTGCCGCAGGTCGTCTCGGTCGTGGCGAACCCGCGCGGACCGGACTACCTGCACCGCGACGTGGCTCGGATCGGCGCGTGGTTCACCGCCCGGGGGCTCGCCCCGGAGGCACCGGACCTCCTGCTGGCAGACCTCCTCGTCATGATCGGGCTGGTCTGACGGCGCTGACGAGTTCGACGGCGCTGACAACACGGGGGGCACACCACCTCCTCCGCTAGGCTCCCCGCGTGCTCCGGGGGCCGAGGACCAAGCAGCTGACCAGGCCGACGGCGCGGCGGGTCGGCGTGCGCGCCGCGGTCGTCGCCCTCGTGATCGTGCTGTGCGCCGGCTGCGCCAGCCTGCTCCACGACAAGCTCAACCCGAACCCGATGTCCTCGCCGGTGCCGGTCGCCCCCGGCACCGGTGTGGCGTCGCAGCGCCAGCTGTTCGGGGTGTTCCTCGGCTCGGACCAGACCGGCATCGACCGCATGCCCCAGTTCGAGGAGTTCCTCGGCGGCCGGCGCCTGGAGGTGGGCCACACGTACCTGCCGGGCGCCACGTTCCAGGACATCGCGGGCTCACCGCAGCTGCTGCAGCCCTGGGCGCAGTGGAAGGCGGAGAACCCGGACGCGCTGTTCGTGCTGAACGTGCCCATGGCCGCTCCGAACGAGGCGGACGAGCAGTCGGCCCGCCAGGGCGGCCAGGCCCTGACCGACGACCAGGTGGCGAACCTGCTCGCGGCGGGGGCGAACGGCCAGTTCGACCAGACCTACCGCACGCTGGGCCAGCGGCTGGTGCAGCTCGGTCTCGCGGACTCCGTGATCGTCCCCGGCTGGGAGATGAACGGCACCACCTACTCCCACCGGTGCGCCCCGAACCCGGAGGCGTGGCAGCAGTTCTTCCGCCGCGTCGTCGGCGCGATGCGCTCGGTGCCGGGTCAGCGGTTCGTGTTCGACTTCAACCCCAGCCGCGGCGAGGACGCCATCCCGTGGACGCAGTGCTACCCCGGCGACGACGTCGTCGACATCATCGGGATGGACAGCTACGACCAGCCCATGGGTGCCTCCTTCGACGACTTCGTCACCGAGGACTACGGCCTGCAGGACCACGTGGACTTCGCCGCCCAGCGCGGCAAGCCGATCTCGTTCCCGGAGTGGGGCCTGTTCCGCAACGGCGACAACCCCGAGTACATGCGGCGGATGTCCGAGTGGATCCAGACCCACGACACGGTCTACTCCACCTACACGAACTACTGCCCGCACGCCGTCCTGGCCGTCGGCCCCGAGAGCAGCAGCTGCTCCAACCCGCAGTCGGCCGAGGTGCTGCGGCAGTACTTCGGGAACTGACCGGGCCCGGATCACCACGCCTCGTCGGGCACCCGGACGGGCGCCGGGTGGCGCTCTCGATGCACATCCGCGGGTCGCCGTGCACACCGCGGCGTCGCCGTGCACACCCGCGGGACGCCTGCACACCGCGGGACGCCTGCACACCGCGGGATGCCGTGCACACGACGGGGCGCCGTGCACACCGCGACGTCACCGTGCACACAGCCCGACGCGTGCACGGGCACGCAGCGCTGTGCACGGCACGCGGCCGTGCGCACGGCGGGTCACCCAAGATCGGCCCGCGGCCGGGCACCACGAGCGCCCTCCCAACGCGGGATGCCCTGCACATCCCGGGGCGACCGGGCACACGACGGGGCGCCGTGCACACCGCGACGTCACCGTGCACACAGCCCGACGCGTGCACGGGCGCGTGAGGCTGTGCCCGGCGCGTGAGGCTGTGCCCGGCGCGTGAGGCTGTGCCCGGCGCGTGAGGCTGTGCCCGGCGCGTGAGG
>JBFWRR010000094.1:6863-17263 GCA_050248815.1 Pseudonocardia sp.
TGTGCCCCGCACGTGAGGATGCGCCCCGCACGTGAGGATGCGCCCGGCGCGCGGCCGTGCGCCCGCGGCCGGACGTGTGCGCACGGGAGGCCGTGCAGACGACGCGCCCGCGCGGCAGACGACGCGCCCGCGCGGCAGACGACGCGCCCGCGCGCGAACCGGTGCAGGAGAGCGGCGCCCGTGCTGCGGCAGTACTTCGGGAACCGAGCGGGCTCCCGAAGTACTGCCGTTCCCGACCCCCCGGGTCTCAGGCGGCGACGACGGCGGTCCGGCGGGACAGCACGTCCTGCACCAGACCGGCCAGCGTCTCGAAGGTGATGCGCGCGTCCAGCCCGGCGGCGGCCGCGGCGGCGGCCGTGCCCTCGGTCATCGTCAGGGCCGGGTCGGCCAGCCGGTCGGCCAGCGCGTCGGCCAGCGCGGCGACGTCCTCGACCGGGACGGTGGCGCCTATCGTGGCGTCGACGACGTCGGCCAGGCCGGGGATGTCGGAGACGACGGTGGAGCGGCCGGTGGCGATGGCCTCGAGCAGCGCCAGCGACAGGCCCTCCCAGCGCGACGGCAGCACGACGACGTCGGCAGCGGTGAGCCACGGGCGGACGTCGTTCACGTCGCCGACCAGGAGGACGCCCTCGGGCAGGTCGTCGGCCAGCTCGGCCGGGACGTCCCCGCCGACCAGGGCGAGCTGGGCGTTCGGGCAGCGCTCGCGGACGGCGGCCCACGCGGCCAGCAGCACGTCCTGACCCTTCTGGCGCGCCCAGCGGGCCGGGCAGACGGCCAGGGGGGCCATGGTGTCGAGGCCGAGAGCGGCGCGCGCGGCGGCCTGGGCGGCGGTGTCGGCGATCTCGAAGCGGGAGAGGTCCACGCCGTTGCGGACGACCTCGACGCGGCTCTTGCCTGCATCGATGCCGCCGTCGACGCCCTGCGCGGCCTCGCCGGCACCGACGGCGACGATCGCGTCGGCCCAGCGGGTGGCGAACCGCTCCCACACGCGCGAGACGGTGGCGATCGCGCCGGTGGCGGCGAGCCAGGACCAGCCGTGCGGCTGGAACAGGGTCGGCAGGGCGCCGCGCAGCGCGAGGCGGCCGGCCAGACCGGCCTTGGCGGAGTGCAGGTGCACCAGGTCGGGGGTGACGTCGGCGACGATGCGGCGCAGGGCGGCGGTCTCGGCCGGGACGGTCGGGCCGGGGGCGCGGCGGGCGTTCCACTCGACGCGGGCGATGCCGCGGCGGTCCAGCTCCTGCGGCAGCCAACCGGTGGCGGGGCAGGCGACCGTGACGGTGAAGCCGCGGGCGATCTGGTCGGTGGCCGCGTCCACGACGTAGCGGGCGACGCCGCCGTCGACCGGCTGCGCGACGTGCAGGACCGACGGGGTGGTGGCGCCGCTGCGCAGCTCGACGGTGACCGTGGTGTCGATCGTGGTGATCGTCGTGGTGGTCATCGTGACTCCCCTGGTCCCGCCTGTCCTGACGGGATTCAGGGTCGTCCGATCACGCTCTCGTCGACATCGCCGCGGAGGTCAGGGTCTCGTAGCCCCGGGTAAGACTTCTCTTACCTCGGGCCTTACCCCTGCGCCGGCGGGTCCGCAGGAGTCGCGGTGGGAGCGGGCTCGGCGGACCCGCGGCGCAGCGTCGTGGCCGCCTTCCAGGTGCGGCGCAGCGCGTCCCTCGTCGTGTCCTTCACGCTGTCGCGCACCGCGGGCGCCTTCTCCCGCGCCACGCCCGCGACCTCCTTGGCCGCACCCTCGACCTTCTCCCGCGCCGTCCGGCCCGCCGCGGCGGCCTTCCCGGCGAGGGCGGCCGGATCGCGCAGCTCCTCCCGGGCCTTGCCCAGCCCGGAGCGCACCGTGCCGGCGCCCGCCTTCACCGCCGCGCCGATCTCCTCCCTCGCCCGGGCCGGGTTGCGCAGCCAGCTGCGCGCCTTGAGCAACCCCGCCCGCACCGCGGGCGCCCTCTCGCGCGCGACGTCGGCGAGGCCGGCGCGGGCCCGCAGCGCGGCCGCGTACGCCACCACCTCGCGGCGGCCGGGGCGACCCATCAGGAGCCGCTGGTTGGGCGCCTCGTGCGCCTGCCAGGTGCTCTTGTAGGTCTCGCGGCCGCGCAGCATGCTGAACGTGCTCGCGTGGTGGGCGACGGCGTCACCCAGCGAGGTGCGCATGAGCATCGCGGTGACGTTGACGCGGCCGAACAGGTCCGGGCGGGCGCCGTAGAGGTACCCCCCGACGACGTCAGCGCCGACGAGGTTGAGGTTCGTGGCGACCGTCTCGCCGTCCAGGTGGTAGTCGGTGAGCGTCGCCTGGCCGCGCGCCACCATGTCGGGCACCGCCAGGGTGAGGAACCTGGCGAACCGCGGCTTGCCGTGCTCGGGGGTCATGCCGCCGCGCTCGGCCCACTGCTCGGCGTGCAGGGTGAGCAGCCGCGCCACCGCGTCCGGAGCACCGTCGCGGTCCACCGGGGTCTCGGTGAGGCCCGCGGCGTCCATCTTGCGCAGCGAGCGGCGCATGGACTGGCGGGTGGACGAACCGGGGATCGCCGCCACGACCTCGTCGAACGGGCGGGCGGGAAGGTCCGCGCACATCGAGCCGGCCTCGTGGCGGACGGTGCCGCGCCACCGCGGCGCCCAGCGCAGCGCGACGGCGTCCGCGCGCACCTCGGGCAGGTCGATGACCCGCCAGCCCGGTTCGGACAGCAGCGCCGCCGACAGCGCGTCCAGGGCCTGCGCCTCGCAGGACGGGTCGGCGAGCACATCGGTCCAGTCGCAGAGGTCGCCACCGAGCGGCACGAGCACCTGCCCGCCCCGGCTGGTGTGGAACGCGCCGAGGCCGACCAACTCGTCGTCGCGGCGCGCGACGGCGAGCCGCAGCGCACCCGGGCTGCCGTAGTGCCGCCACCAGGCCGTGAGCCAGGCCCTCGCCTGGAACGGGGTGGCCGACGGGCAGCGCGCCCACAACTCGTCCCACTCCTGCGCGACCTCGTGCAGCGCGGCGTCGCTGCGGTGCACCCGCGCCGACCACCCGTCGCCCAGGTCGATGCCCAGCTGCGGTCTCACCGCACGTGTCACAGTCGCCCCCAGAGTCGCGGCCGCGGGAATTATGGCGATCACGGTGCGCGATGACCAGCACCGGCCGTCCGTGGCCGCCGACGTGCACCGGACCGTAAGACACCGCGACTTCCTCGGCACCGCCCGGACGGAGCAGACTGACCGCCATGTCCGATCACGACGAAGTCACGTCCGCGGGCGCTGCCCCCGAACTCGCCCGTGACCTCGCCGATCCCCGCTTCTGGGAGCGACCGGAGGCAGAGCGGCGCGAGGTGTTCGCCCGGCTACGCCGCCTGGAGCAGCCCGTGTTCGTGCAGCCCCCGGGCGGACGCGGCTACCACGCCCTCGTCCGGCATGCGGACGTCGTCGCGGCCAGCAAGGACTCGGAGCTGTTCTCCAACGAGCCCGCCGTCACGACGCCGGAGCCGCCCGCCTGGGTGAAGACCGTGTTCGGCGAGTCGATGGTCAACATGGACGGCAAGGCGCACAAGAACCTGCGCACCGTCGTGTCCAAGGCGTTCACGCCGCGGCGCGTCGCCGGGATCGTCGACGACATCCACGTCGCGTCCCGGGAGATCGTGGACGACGTGATCGCGCGGCGGCCCGCGGACTTCGTGCACGCCGTCGCCGCGCAGCTGCCCGTGCGCACGATCTGCGACATGATGGGCATCGCGCCGAAGGACCGCGAGTGGGTGCTGGCGCAGGTCAGCGACTCCACCGAGCACATCGGCGTGCGTCGCCCGCTGTTGCGGATCCCCGGCCAGAACCTGCGGGCACTCGCCAAGCTGCACCTGCTCGTGCGTGCCGTCGGCCGCGAGCGCCGCCGCGACCCGCGCGACGACCTCGTCTCCGCCCTCGTCACCGCGAACGTGGACGGCCAGCGCCTGTCCGGGCGCCAGCTCGGCTCGTTCTTCTCCCTGCTGCTGGTGGCGGGCATCGAGACCACCCGCAACGCGATCGCGCTGGGGCTGAAGCTGCTCACCGAGCACCCGGACCAGCGCGAGATCCTGCTCGGCGACCTCGACGGGCTCCTGCCCGGCGCGGTGGACGAGATGGTCCGGTTCGCCACCCCCATCCGGCAGTTCCGCCGCCGCGTGACCCGGGACGAGACGTGGCGCGGGTACGGCCTGCACGCCGAGGACCGGGTGGTGCTGTTCTACGTCTCGGCCAACCGCGACGAGGACGTCTTCCCCGACCCGGACCGCTTCGACGTCACCCGCGCGCCCAACCCGCACGTCGGGTTCGGCGGCGGCGGGGCGCACTTCTGCCTGGGCGCGCACCTGGCCCGCACCGAGATGAAGGCGCTGTTCGGCGAGCTGCTGCGGCGCCTTCCGGAGGTGCGGATGGCGGGCGAGCCGACGATCGCCGCGTCCAGCTTCGACAACCGGGTGCTCCGGATGCCGTTCACGTTCTGAGCCACCCCTACCGGATCGAGGGTCGGCGGGTGCGCGTCAGCGGCGCGGCCCCGGCGGCCGCGCGATGCCCTGCCGCGGCGGGGGCGGCGGCGGGGGCTGGCGGAACCCGGGCGGACCGGCGGGGCGGTTGGGCTGGGGCTGGGGTTGAGGTTGGGGCTGAGGTTGGGGTTGGGCCTGGCGCGCGGGCGGCTGCTGCGGGTAGGGCTGCGCCGGCCCCTGCAGGTAGCCCGGAGGGGGGCCCGCGGGGGGTGGCCCGGCAGGGAAGGCTCCGGGGAGCGCGGCAGGTGCGGCCGAGGCCGCCCGCTCCCGCGATCGCCGCGACCCGCCCGTGGCGAGCAGGTACAGCGCGCCGAGCAGGATGCCCGCGCCCGCGCCGACCCCGACGTCCAGGACGAGCACCGGCGAGCTGGGCGAGGAGGGCACCGATGCCGGGCTGAGCACCGCGAGCGTCACGCCCGTGGCGGCCATGCGGTCGGTGTTGAGCTTGACGAGCTCGTCCGCCACGGCATTGACCAGCCGCGCGGCCCCGTCCGCCGTGGTGGCGGTACCGGTGATCTCGATGGTGGACGACTCCGGCATCGCCCGGCCCTGCACCTGCTTGCCGACCTGCTCGGGGGTGAGCCCGGCGGCGGTGGCGGCGGCGACCCGGACCTCCTGCTGGTCGACCAGGCGCGACAGCGTCTGCGCCACCTGGACGGCCCGGCGCTCGTCGCCCGGAATGGTCGTGCCGCCGCTGGTGGTGGCCTGGGCCGTCGCGATGATGTAGCCCGAGGACTCGTAGGAGGGCGTGACGATGCGGGTGTAGGCGAACCCGCCCGCCACCCCGAGGAGGACGCAGAGGACGGCGATGACCCAGCGCAGGCTCACCGTGGCCCTCCCGCCGTCGCGATACCGCGAGCCATACCGCGCTCCCCTCAGCCCGTCCGCCCGGACGCCGACCGCGCCGGACCCAGGCACTCTGCGTAGATCAGATCGATACGGCGGGCCAGCGTCGCCCCATCGTAGTCGGCCAGCGCCGCCGGTGGACTGCACCGATCAGTCGGCCGATCCCCCGGCGTGCCACCGGCCACGAGCCCCGCCACGGCGGCCTCGACGGCAGCGGGCGTGGGCTGGACGCGCGTCGCCGCGGCCCGGGCCTGCTCGGGCAGGGCGTCCAGGGCGGGAGCGGCGGCGTAGACGACCGGCAGCCCTGACGCCATGGCCTCGAGGATCGCCACGCCGAACGTCTCCTCCGGCGACGGCGAGGCGAACACGTCCATCGCCGAGAGCACGCGCCCGACGTCGACACGCCTGCCCGCGAACCGCACCCGCTCCGCCATGCCGAGCCGGGTCGCGAGCGCCGCGAGCCCCTCCCGCGCGGGCCCCTCGCCGACCAGCAGCGCGGTGGCCCCGGGCAGCGGCGCGAGCGCGCGCAGCAGGATGTCGAACCGTTTGGGTTCCACCATTCGCCCCACCCCGCCGACGACGAACGCGTCCGCCGCGATCCCCAGCTCAGCACGGACGTCCGCGCGGGCCGCCCGGTCGAACGCGAACGCCGCCGTCTCGATGCCGACCGGCACGACCCGCACCCGCTCCCGCGGCACCCCCCAGGCGACGAGGCGGCGCGCGACCGGCTCGGACACCGCGATCACGCGCGAGGTGAGCCTCGCCCCGGTGAGGTAGAGCGCGCGCACGCCCGGCCGGTCCGTCGGACGGCCCTCGATGAGGGTGTCGTTGAGCGAGTGCTCGGTGCTCACGACGCGACGCACCCCGGCCAGGCGCGCGGCGATCGCGCCGTAGAGCTGGGCGCGGAAGAGGTGGGTGTGGACGAGGTCGTAGCGGCCGCGACGGACGAGCGCCGCGAGCCGCGGGATCGCGGCCACGTCGCGGTTGCCGCGCATCCCGAGATCGGTGACGGTCACGCCGTCGGAACGGATCGCCTCGGCGAGCACCCCGGCGTTGGTGAGGGCGACGACGTCCGCGTCGGCCGCGCTGTGCCGCAGCAGCAGGCGCAGCCACTGCTCCGCGCCGCCCGCGTCCAGGCCGGTGATGATGTGCAGGACCCTCATCCGCGCACCTCCCGGACCAGCGCCCGGGCCCGCTTGGCGAGCAGTCGCAGGCCGCCGTCGCGCTGCCCTGCGTAGCTGCGCGGCATCGCGTGCCGCGACGCGCCGACCGCGCGGGCGTCCACGGCGACGGCGTGGTCGTAGCCCGCGGCGCGGGCCGCCGCCACCTCGCGGGGCCCGACGTCGCCGTAGGGGTAGGCGAAGCTGTCTACGCCGCTTCCTGCCAGCTCGATGAGCCGGGCCCGGCTGCCCACCAGCTCCTCGGTGAGCTCGTCGGGATCCAGCTGCGGCAGGTGGCGGTGCATCAGCCCGTGCGAGCCGATCTCCATTCCGGCGTCCGTGGCCTCGCGGACCTGCGCGGCGGTCATCAGCGGCTTGCGCGGGGCGTCGCCGTCCCACGAGTTGTCGCCGCCGATGCGACCGGCCAGGACGTAGACGGTGGCCGTGGCGCCGTGGCGGCGCAGCACGGGCACGGCCTCCTCGACGAAGTCCACGTAGCCGTCGTCGAAGGTGAGCCCGACCCCGCGCCCGCCCGCGGCGAGCAGGTCGCGCATCGACATCCCCCGCAGCCCCTGGCGGCGCAGGGCGCGCAGCTGGGCGTCGAGCCGCTCGGGGGTGACGGTGAGCTGGTACGGATCCTCCGTGGCACTCACCCCGGGGCCGACCGAGTGGTACATCAGCACGAACGGGTACCTCACGGCCTGCCTCCCGGGTCGGCTGAGCTGTCGGCCGCGCTGTCGGCCGCGCTGTCGGCCGCGCTGTCGGCCGCGCTGTCGGCGGCATGACCGGCCGCGTGATCGGCCGCGCGCCGGGCGCGCCACCGCAGCGCGAGCGCGACGAGCCCGCAGGCCACCACCACCATGACGATCCCGCCGACACCGGCGAGCACGATCGCGGGCGCGCCCGCCAGCAGCTGGTGCACACCGAACCCGGCGAGCGCAGCGATCCCGACGGGCACGGCCAGCAGCGCCATCCGCCCGTAGGCGGCGAGCGTCGGCGCGGTGGACAGCCGGGTGCGGGCGCCGATGGCGAGGATCACCGCGGTGACGGAGATGCCGAGCGCGTTCGACCCGGCGATCCCCTGCGCGCCGAACGGCCCCACCAGCAGGAACGTCGCCACGACGGTCACGAGCAGGCCCCAGAGCATCGCGATGGCCGGGAACCAGATCCGGCTGTGGAAGGTGAAGAACGGGCGCACCAGCAGGCTCACCAGCGCCTGGCCGAGGATGCCCAGCACGTAGATGTGCAGGATCGCCGCCGTCGCCGCGGTGTCCTCGGCGTCGAACTCCCGGCGCTGGAAGAGCACCTCGACGACGGGGGTCGCGTAGAGCGTCAGGTAGGCGATCACGAGCAGTGCGATCCCGCCGAGCACGGCGGTGTCGATCTCCATGCGGCGGCGGGCCTGGTCCAGCGAGCCGCTCGCCACGCTCTTCGCGAAGATCGGGAAGGTGACGGCGGCGGCCATGAACGACAGCGTGATGGGGATCTGCGCGATCTTCTGCGCGTAGTTGAGATGCGAGATCGTGCCCTCGGCCAGCGGGGCACCGAACCACGCGGGCGGCGCGGCCGCGAAGCGCTCCACGAGCACCTGGGCCTGGCGGGCCAGCGAGTGCGCCGCCACCGGGAGGAACGCGGCGAAGGCGAGCAGGGTGCTCGTCCGGCGCAGGGAGAACCGGTGCGGCATCGGCAGCCTGCGCAACGCGGACGGCGACTGGATCACCACCATGAGCACCGCGCCCACCGAGATCCCGATCGCCGCGCCGAGGACGCCGAGCCACTGGTAGGTGAGCAGGATCGTCGTGATGATCCCGACGTTGTAGGCGAGGTTGAGCGCCGCGGGCGGGGCGAAGACGTAATGGGTGCGCAGGGCAGCCGCGAGGTAGCCCGCGATCCCGAACAGCGGCACTGTGACGGCGACGGCGCGCAGGCAACGGGTGGCGAGCCCCGGGTCCTCCAGGCCCGGCGCGAGCACGCCGATCAGCCACGGCGCCGCGACCGCGATCAGCACCGCGACCAGCCCCAGCCCGATCACGATCCGCAGGAACGTCGCCTCGATCAGCTCGCGCATCGGGTCGGCGTCGTCCCCGGGCGTGCCCGTCCGCCGTGCCTCCGCCGCGGCGAGCGCCCGCCCGAACGCGGGCACCATGACGAACGCCATCGTGCCCTCGATGAGCAGCGGCGCCGTCGCCTCGGGCACCGTCCAGGCGACGAAGAACGCGTCGGTCTGCTGGTTCGCACCGAACAGGGCCCCGACGAGCACGTCGCGGACGAGACCGAACGCCGATCCGATCCCGGCGAGCAGCGCCGAGACCGCCGCGGCGCGCGCGACCACGGAGTGGCTGGGGAGGCTCACGAGCCGGCCTCCTCAGGCCCCTGCTCCAGCCCGAACCACAGCGCGAGCCCGATCACGACGGAGGTGACCAGGCTCGTCGCCCCGCCCAGGTCGCCGTAGACGAACTGGAAGAGCTGCCAGAACGACAGGCCGACGATCGCCGCACCGAGCCCCCGCGCCGCCCGCGGGCCCTGCCAGGCCGCGCGCGCGGCCGTCACCGTGGACACCAGCAGCAGGGCCGCGAACGGAAGGAAGCCGACCACGCCCTGCTCGGAGAGCACGAGCAGGTACTGGTTGTGCGGGGAGAGCAGCTCCTGCTGCCCCAGCCCGTCCCCGTCGCCGCCGGACTGGCCGACGGTGGAGCCGGAGCTGAGGTCCAGCGGCGCGTAGGTGTCGCGGTAGCGCGGGAACTCCTTGAGCCCCACGCCCGTGACGGGGTGGTCGATCCAGATGGCGACGGCCGTCTGCCACAGCGCCATGCGGTCGTTGGTGGACGAGTCCGCCTCGCCGATCGAGGTCAGCCGATCCCCGACCTGGTCCTGGCCGATGCCGAAGCCGCCGACGAGCACCATCAGAGCGGCGGCACCGATCACCGCCGTCGCGACGAACACCCGCCATCCCGCGAACATCAGCACGATGACCAGAGCGAACCCCGTCGAGAGCCAGCTGCCGCGGCTCAGCGTGAGCCCCATCGGCAACAGAAGCGCGAGCGCGGTGCCGACGTAGACCAGCCTGCGCCGGCCCGTCGCGGAGATGGCGAGCCCGACGCACACGGTGATCGCCATCCCGATGATCACGGACGCGGCGATGACGTCCTCGGCCCCGAACGTGCCCGTCGCGCGCGAGTTCGAGCCCTGGAACGTCGCGCCCGAGCCGGTGGCGACCTGCACGACGCTCACCACACCCTGGATCACGCCGGCGAGGATCATCGCGTGGGCGACGAGCTCGGCGCCGGCGCGGTCCCGGATCGAGAGCACCACCACGAGCGGCACCAGCGCGAACAGCTGCAGGTAGCGGGCCCATGCCTCGAAGCTCTCCGCGGCGTTCGTGCCGGTGAGCGCCACGACGGACGCGGCCAGCACCGTCGCGCCCAGGAGGGCCGCGGTCGTGGCGGACAGCCGCAGCCGGTCCCGCAGTGCGGTGATCCCGACGACCACGAGCAGCACGCCGCCCAGGGCGTCCGCCGGGAACGCGCCGCCGCCCAGCGGGACGGGCACGCAGATCAGGAGCACCATCAGGCCGACGACCCCGGCCGGGCTGAACAACCGCCGCCACGCCGGACGCGCGGCGACCGCGCCCTCGGTGGCCGGGGACGCGGCACGCTCGGTGTCGCTCTTCAGCTGTCCCCCTCCGGTGTACGCGTTCATCGGGTGCTCAACTCGCGCTCGTGTCGGCCGCAGTATGTCGGTCGGGTCGGTGCGGTGACCAGGTGGACCGGCGAGCCGTCAGCTGCCGCTGACCAGGACGCGGCCGAGGGTGCGGAAGATGATCGCGATGTCGAGGGTGGGGGTCCAGGTGTCGATGTAGAGGTTGTCGTAGTGGGCGCGCAGGGGGATGGAGGTGTCGCCGCGC
>JBFWRR010000095.1:0-15933 GCA_050248815.1 Pseudonocardia sp.
TCCGAACGACGCAAGGCCGGCCCCGAGGCCTCGCGGCTGTGCACCCTGTCCGGCTTCGGCGGCGCGTACGGCGGGCTGTTCTCCAGCACGGTGATCGTGGTGATGTTCGTCCTGGAACTCGCCCGCCCCGGTGGCCGCCGGTTCGCCAAGGCCCTCGTCGGGCTGATCGTGGCGTCGAGCGTCTCGTTCGGGATCTACTTCGCCATCGCCGGCGCGGTGTTCCTCGACGCCTACCAGGTGCCGCAGTACGCGTTCGAGGACTGGCACCTGCTGGCGGCGATCCCCCTGGGCGTGCTCGCGGCCCTGACGGTGACGGTGATGGTGCTGATCCTGCAGGGGACGACGCGGCTGTTCGGCCTGGTGAAGCTCCCGGGCGTCGTGCGATCGACCCTCGGCGGTCTGGTGTTCGGCGTCGTCGGTGTGGCGCTGCCGCTGACGATGTTCACGGGCAGCGACCAGCTGAAGACCGTGCTGGAGCATGCGGGGACGCTGGGCGTCGGGCTGCTCGTCGCCCTGGTCATCGCCAAGCAGTTCACGTTCGCGGTGAGCCAGGCGAGCGGGTTCATCGGCGGGCCGATCTTCCCCGCGCTGTTCGTCGGGGGAACCATGGGTGTCCTCGTGCATGCGGTGTTCCCGGACGTGCCGCTGGGTCTGGCGTTCACCTGCATGCTCGCCGCCGTTCCCGGTGCGCTCGTGACCGCACCGTTCTCGATGGTGCTGCTCGCCGCGTTCCTCACCCAGGTCGGCGCGCTGCAGACCGCACCGATCCTGATCGCCGTCGTCACCGGGTTCCTGACCATGGAGGGGGTGAAGTACCTCGTCGCACGTCGCAAGGAAGCGCCGGCGACCGGGGGGGAACCGGCGACACCGGGCTGAGCGGTTCGCGACCTCCTGGTCCTGCGCGGGTGATGACACGCCGGCGCACCGACACGATCCTGGCCTGGTGGGGAGGCACACCGGTGCGCCAGAGCGTGGCGCGCGTGGGTGTCCACCGGTGGTCGAGGGGTGCGATGTGAGCGACAAGCGTGGTGGGCCGGCCACACCGGCCGAGCCCGATCGGCGCGAGACCGAGCGTCATACCGAGATCGCGCTGCGGTCGATCGGGCAGCCGAACTCGGTGACCGGCGAGTTCGACTTCTGGGACAACAGCTACGAGGGGCGGCGGCTGTTCTCCGAACTGCTCGGCACCTTCTTCCTCGTTCTCGTCGCCGTCGGCGGCGGAATGGTCAATGCACTGTTCGGGGATGACGCGGTCCCGTCCGGCGCGCGCGTGGTGGCGCCCGCGTTGATGGTGGCCGCGATCATCCTGTTCATGGGGACGGTCTCCGGGGCACATCTGAACCCGGCGGTGAGCGTCGCCTTCGCACTGCGCGGCGACTTCCCGTGGAAGCGCGTACCGGCCTACGTCGTGGCCCAGCTGGTCGGCGCGATCCTCGCGACGCTGCTCCTGTGGGCACTGCTCGGCAAGCAGGGCAGCGCCGGCCTCACCCTGCCCGGTACGGGCATCTCGACGACCACGGCGATGGTGTGGGAGCTCGTGCTCACCACCGGCCTGGTCAGCGTCATCCTCGGCACCGCGTCGGGTGCCCAGCAGATCGGGCCCCTGGCCGCGATCGGCGTGGGCGGCTACATCGCCCTCGCCGGGCTGTGGGGGGCGCCGGTCAGCGGCGCGTCGATGAACCCGGCCCGTTCCCTCGGGCCCGCCCTGGTACTCGGCGACTGGACGGCCTGGTGGGCGTACCTGGTCGGGCCGTTGGCGGGCGCGGTCATCGCCGTGGGGATCGCCTACGTCCTGCGGGGCTCCGGCGGCGGCCGCAGCGGGGTCGCCGCCGCGCAGGGTGGACTCGGCGTGAGCTGGCGCCCGGGCCCCCGGCCGCGCTGAGCTCGCCGTCGGCCCCGTCCGGATCCGTCCGTGACGGGACAGGTACCGGTGGTCAGAACGCGCAACGAGGAGGGGGCCGCCATGGCGGCGAAGAGTGCGGACGTCTCGCAGGCGTCCGGCGGATCGGACGAGGGCGTGGAGCGGTCGACCCGCATCGACCGGGTCGCCCGGGGGGAGGATGCCCGAGCCGCGGCCCCGCTGGAGTCGCACGCGGACTTCACGCCGGACACGTCGCGCGACCCGGTCGGTCTCCTGCTGGAGCAGGCCGCGAGCCGGGTGCCGGAGCTGGTACCGATCCGCCACGGGCGGATGCTGGTCTCGCCGTTCACCTTCTTCCGCGGCGCGGCGCTTCCGATGGCGGCCGACCTGGCCGCAACGCCGACGTCGGGGCTGCGGGTGCAGCTGTGCGGTGACGCGCACCTGTCGAACTTCGGGGCGTTCGCCTCACCGGCGCGGCGGCTGGTCTTCGACGTCAACGACTTCGACGAGACGCTGCCCGGGCCGTTCGAATGGGACGTCAAACGGTTGGCGGCGAGCCTGGCCGTGGCGGGCCGGGACAACGGGTTCGGCAGGAAGGACCGCCGTGCGATCGTGCGGTCGGCGGTCGAGGCGTACCGGACGGCGATGGGGTCGTTCGCGCAGCAGCACTTCATGGACGTGTGGTATGCGCACCTGGACGTCGAGGACACCGTCAGCGGGCTCCGCTCGCAGCTGAAGTCGAAGCAGATCAAGGCCACCGAGAAGATGGTGGCCAAGGCGCACACGCGCGACAGCATGCAGGCACTGAGCAAGCTCACCGAGGTGGTCGACGGTCGGCGGCGGATCATCAGCGAGCCCCCGCTGATCGAGCCGGTCGAGGACGTCTTCGCCGGCATGCAGGTCGCCGCGGTCTACGAGCTGCTGGGGACCATGCTGGGCAAGTACCGGCGCAGCCTGCAGTCCGACCGCAAGCACCTGCTCGAACACTTCGCCGTGGTCCAGGCGGCGCGCAAGGTGGTCGGCGTCGGCAGCGTCGGCACCCGGGCCTGGATCGTCCTCATGGACGGCGCGGACGGCACCGAGCCGCTGTTCCTGCAGGCCAAGGAGGCCCAGACGTCGGTGCTCGCGGCCTACTGCGGCAGCAGCCAGTACCACAACGAGGGCGAGCGGGTGGTCGCCGGACAGCGCCTGATGCAGGCCGAGAGCGACATCCTCCTCGGCTGGACCCACACGACCGGTCCGGACGGCGTGGACCGCGACTTCTACGTGCGGCAGCTGAAGGACTGGAAGTTCTCCGTGCCGATCGAGCAGCTCCGCCCGTCGGGCATGCAGGAGTACGGCCGCCTGTGCGGGTGGACCCTCGCGCGGGCACATGCCCGCTCCGGTGACCGCATCGCGATGGCCGCCTACCTCGGCGGCTCGGACGAGTTCGACCAGGCGATCGCCGTGTTCGCCGAGACCTACGCCGACCAGAACGAGCGCGACTACGCGGCGTTCCAGGCCGCGGTGACGGACGGCAGGGTCGAGGCGAGCACCGAGATCTGACCCCGACCGGTGAGCGGGCCCCGCGACGGTCAGGGCCCCGCCACGATCACGGCCTCCGGCGGCCGGCGTGGCGTCGCGGGCAGCTCGGCGGCGCCCACGAGCGGCCAGCCCGCCCGGATCATGACCTGGGGGCGCAGCTGCGCCGAACCGAGGAGCGCCTCCGCGAGCAGGGCACGGGCCTCGTCGCTCTCCAGGAGCTCGGTGAGGGTGCAGGTCGAGAGGCCCGCGCGCGTCGCCGTCAGCAGCAGGGCGCTGAGCGCCTCGCCCGCGCGCAGCCATTGCAGCCGGGTGTCGCCGGGCGTGGAAAGCACCAGGAGCGCCGCACCCTCGGGCTCACCCGGGGCCGGGGGCTGGGCCAGCGTCGGCCGGGCGAAGGAGCGCATCGGCACCTGGCCGGGGATCGGTGCCACCTCGGCCGCCGCGGCGGCGGGGACCCCGTCGTCGGCGCCGGCCGGACGGCCGCTCCAGGCGGCGGTCTCGGCGACCCGTGCGGGATCGGCGCCCGCGGCGGTCGCCGCCCGCGTGGCGGCGCGGTACACCCTCCGGCGCTGCTCCGGGTCGGCGGCCACGGTCAGGACGAGCCCGCGCAGATCGGCCACCTCGGCCAGCTCGCCGAGGGTCTCCGGCGGGACGGGCCAGCCGCTGTAGCGGCGCCGGTCCGTACGGCGCCGGGCCAGGAACGGGGTCAGGGCGAGGTCGTCCTCGACCACCCGGGGGACCGTCGTCACGGTCGCGAGGTGGTTCGGGTCGGCCGGGTCGGGCAGGCGCCGGACCCGCGCGCCGCAGCCGAGTCCGGCCAGCGCGACCTGGAGGTGGTGCAGTGCGGCGCCGCAGCTGATGACGAGCTCCCGGTCGAGGGGATCCGTCGCGGGCAGCCGCCGCGACGCGTCGAGGTGCAGCTCGACGACACCGTCCCCGACCCGCCACAGCCAGGGCTGGATGTTGTGCAGCGACGGCGCCCTCAGCGCCTGCGTCACCGCCCGCCTCGTGAGCTCGTCGTCCATCGCCGCTCGTCCTCCCGCCGGCCGGTGCGGCTCCTGTACTCACGGTGCGCGGTCGGGGACGTCGCTTCCAGAGACTTCCGGCCCGACGTCGCGGGCAACCGGCCCGGCGGGGGGTGCGCACCGCCGGATGCCGGGTCCTCACCCGGCGGTCGGCCTCCCGCCCGCACCGCCGCTCGGCCGGTGCGCGGCCTGCGCGAGCGCGACGACGTTCGCGAGCAGCATCGCCCGGGTCATCGGCCCGACGCCGCCGGGGTTGGGCGAGATCCAGCCGGCGACGTCCCCGACGTCCTCGGCGACGTCGCCGGCGATCCGGCCGCCCTCCCGGGAGACGCCGACGTCGAGCACGGCCGCCCCGGGCTTCACCATGTCGGCGGTCACGATTCCCGGCACGCCGGCCGCGGCGACGACGATGTCCGCCTGACGCACGTGGGCGTGCAGGTCGGCGGTGCCGGTGTGGCAGAGCGTGACGGTGGCGTTCTCCGGGCGTCGGGTGAGCAGCAGCCCGAGCGGGCGCCCGACGGTGATCCCGCGCCCGATCACGACGACGTGCGCCCCGGCGATCGGCACGCCGTGGCGGCGCAGCAGCTCGACGATGCCGTTCGGCGTGCACGGCAGCGGAGCGGGCTCGCCGAGCACGAGCCGGCCGAGGTTCGCCGGGTGCAGGCCGTCGGCGTCCTTCGCGGGATCGACGAGCCCGAGCACCCGGTTCTCGTCGCGGCCCGTCGGCAGCGGCAGCTGGACGATGTGGGCGCTGCAGGCGGGATCGGCGTTCAGGGTCGCGACGGCGTCCTCGATCTCGCCCTGCGTCGCGGAGGCCGGCAGGTCGATCCGGATCGACGCGATCCCGATCTCGGCGCAGTCGCGGTGCTTGCCGGCGACGTACCAGCGCGAGCCCGGGTCGTCGCCGACGAGGACCGTGCCGAGGCCGGGGACCACGCCACGTTCCCGCAGCCGCACGACGCTCCCGGCCAGCTCGGCCTTGATCGCCGCGGCGCTACCGGCCCCGTCGAGGATGCGGGCACGGCCTGCGGCCAGCGCGGCTGTCGAGGGGCGGGGGGAGATCACAGGGTCATCACCAGGATCGGGGATAGTGCCGCCGCGGGTCGGCGGACAGGTTGTTCACGACGAGGGCGGCCACCAGCAGGATCAGCACGCCCGCCAGGACGGGGGCGAGCACGAAGCTGAAGCCGAGCGGGCGGATGCCGGGCTCGACGACGGCGATCAGCGCGGTGGCCCCGGCCGGTGGGTGCACCGTCCGGGTCAGCTGGATGAGCGTGAGTGCCGCTGCCACGGCGCCGGTGTAGACCGCCTCGACGGGCAGCAGGACGACCACCGTCACACCGGTGACGGCGGACAGGACGTGGCCGCCGACCAGGTTGCGCGGCTGCGAGTACGGGGCCCACGGCGCCGCGAAGAGCATGACCGCGGACGAGCCGAAGGAGCCGATCACGAACATCTGCGCGCTGGGTGGCATGTGTGTGAGGTGCGCCGGGACGGCGGTCAGGACGAGCCCGACGAGCGTTCCCACCACCGACCAGGCGATCTCGTGGGGTCCGGCCCGCCCGCCCGTGGGCGTGCCGCCGGACATCCGGCAGGCGTAGGTCCGCAGGCGGCCGGGAACGGTCCGGCCGATCGCGGAGCGGCGCCGGTTCCCACGGCGAGGGACCGTAGGCAACGGTCTGCGGCGATGTCCTCCCCCCTGCGGGGGAGCGGACCCGAAGGACCGGCCCGCAGCCTTGACGCCGCGGTGCGCTGCCGCCGACAGTGATGCGACAACAACACATGCGACAACACGAGACGCGAGCAGGGACCAGGAAGCCGGTGCAAGTCCGGCGCGGTCCCGCCACTGTCACCGGGGAGCGGACTCCGCGACGGCCACGGGCGAGAGCCTGGAAGGCCGGGGCGAGCGACGATCCGGGAGCCAGGACACTGCCCTGCCCGCCCGAGCGCGACGCGCTCGCTCCACCGCCCGGGACGAGGATCCCGAGGAAGGGGAACCGCCGTGCGCCGCTCCCGCGCGTGCGTGTCACCGGGTGAGGTCCCGACGACGATGCTGCTTCTGTCCACCTCGGACACCGACCTGCTCACCGCCCGGGCCTGCGGCACGGGCTGGCGGACGGCCAACCCGGCCCGGGTGCGTCTCGAGGACCTGCCGCCGCTGCTGGCCGGGGCCGGGGCCGAGGTCGTGGTCGTGCGGATCCTGGGCGGGCAGCGCTACCGGGAGGACGGAATCGCGGCGGTCCGCGCCACCGGGCTGCCGGTCGTCGCGCTCGGCGGCGAGCCCGCCCCCGACGCCGTGATGATGAGCCTGTCCACCGTCCCGGCGGGTGTCGCCGCGCAGGCGCACGTGTACCTGGCGCAGGGCGGCCCCGCCAACCTCGCGCAGCTGCACGCGTTCCTCTCCGACCCCGTGCTGCTCACCGGGCACGGCTTCGCCTCGCCGGTCGTGCTGCCCGCCTGGGGGCTCCCGGAGCGGACCGCACGCGATGTCGCGGGGCCGACGGTGGCGGTGCTCTACCACCGCGCGCAGCACCTCGCCGGGAACACCGCCCACGTCGAGGCGCTGTGCACCGCGATCGAGGACGCGGGCGGGCGCGCGCTACCCGTGTACTGCGCGTCGCTGCGCCAGGCCGATCCGGCCCTCCTGCAGACCCTCGCCATGGCCGACGCGATGGTCGTCACGGTGCTCGCCGCGCTCGACATCCCGGTCCTGCAGGGCCTGTGCCTCACCTCGGGCCGGGCGGGCTGGGCCGCCGCCGACGACGGCCTGAGCCCGCTCGACGTCGCCTCGCAGGTGGCCGTCCCGGAGCTCGACGGGCGGCTGATCACCGTGCCGTTCTCGTTCAAGGGGATCGACGCGGACGGCCTGTCGACCTACGCGCCCGATCCCGAGCGCGCCGCGCGCGTGGCCGGGATCGCCGTGCGGCACGCGCGGCTGCGCCACGTCCCGCCCGGGGAGCGCCGGATCGTGCTCATGCTGTCGGCCTACCCGACCAGGCACGCCCGGATCGGCAACGCGGTCGGCCCGGACACCCCGGCGAGCGCGGTCGCGCTGCTCGCGGCCATGCGCGCCGCCGGGCACGACGTGGGTCCTCTCGACGATCCGGATGCGCTGCCCGGGCTCGCCACGGGCGACGGCGACGCGCTGGTCCACGCGCTGATCGCCGCCGGTGGTCAGGACCCCGAGTGGCTGAGCGAGGAGCAGCTGGAGGGCAACCCGGTACGGATCTCCGCCGCCCGCTACCGGCGCTGGTTCGCGACCCTGCCCCCGGACCTGCGGGACGCCCACGTCGCCGACGACGAGGCCCGTACCGGCGACCGCCGCCGCGCGACCACCCGGATCTTCGGCTCGAAGCCCGGCACGTACGGGGCGGGAGTGCTGCAGCTGGTGGACTCGCGCAGCTGGCGCGACGACGGCGACCTCGCCGAGGTCTACACGAGCTGGGGCGGCTACGCCTACGGGCGCGGCCTCGACGGCGCCCCGGCCCGCGAGGACATGCAGGCCGCGTACCGCCGCATCGCCGTGGCCGCCAAGAACGTGGACACCCGGGAGCACGACATCGCCGACTCCGACGACTACTACCAGTACCACGGCGGCATGATCGCCACGGTCCGCGCGCTCACCGGCACGGCACCGCAGGGCTACCTCGGCGACTCGACCACCCCGTCGGCGGTCCGGATGCGCAGCCTGCACGAGGAGACCGCGCGGGTCTTCCGTGCCCGGGTGGCACGTGCGGCCGTAGCCCGCCCGTCGGGGCACACCGCGCTGGCGGCCGGCCGATGACCCCGCCGACGACCGTGCCAACAACCGTGCCCACGACCGTGCCCACGACCGTGCGTGTGCGCTGGCACCTGGTCCGGCACGGGGAGAGCGCGTGGAACGCCTCCGGCCTGCTGCAGGGGCGCACCGCCGAGGTCGGCCTGACCGTGCGCGGGGGACGGCAGTCGTGCGTGGTCGCCTCGGCGCTCGCGGGCGCCCCGGTGGCCGCGGTGCTCAGCAGTGACCAGCGCCGGTGCATGGAGACCGCCGAGCTCGTGGCCGCGCGCCACGGGGTCCCCGTCCGTCCCGAACCGGCGCTGCGCGAGCAGGCCCACGGATGCTGGGAGGGGCGGGCGAGCGCCGTGTACGGGCCGCTCCTGGCGGCCGCGGGCCCGGACTGGGCGCCGCCGGGCGGAGAGAGCACCCGCAGCCTGCACGGGCGCGTCGCCGTGCTCGTGCGGCGCCTGCACCGCGAGCCGCCCCCCGACGGCGACCTGGTCGTCGTGACCCACGGCGAGACCTTGCGCGCGCTCCTCGCCGTCCTGGCCGGGCACCCGCCCGAGGCCATGCCCCGTGCGTTGCCCGGCAACGGCAGCGTCCGCACGGTCGCGGTGCCACGTCCGGCCGGGCCCGTCCTGGCGGGGGTCCGATGAGCACGGGTGCGCGCACGTCCTCGACGGGGCGGTCGAGAGGGCCCACGTCCGGGCGGGCCCGGCTGGTCGTGGCACCGCTCGCCGTCGACGTGACCGCGGCCGAGGCGGTGCGCCGCCTCGCGCACCGGGCCCGGGTCACCGCCTGGTCGGGGGCCTGGTCCCGGGGGGCGCTCGTGACCTGCGACCCGCAGCACGTCGTCCACGTCCCGGCGGGGGAGGACCCCGGCGCCGTGCTGGCACGGGTGCCCGTGGTCGCGCCCGATCCCGCGCATCCGGACGCCGTCGGCGGCGGCTGGTTCGGTTACCTCGCCTTCCCGGGCGCCCGCGACGCCGGCGTGCCCGCGGCGAGCCTGGGCTGGTACCCCGACGTGCTGCGCCACGACGGACGGCGCTGGTGGTACGAGGCACTGGTCACCGACGGGGACGACGAGAACGCGCCGGCGGCTCGTCGCGCGGCCCTGCTCGCCGATCTCCGCCGCCCCGTGGCCCTGCCGCCCGCCCGGCTACGGCTGCGGGTGCGCCCCGACCAGGCCCGCCACGTTGCGGCGGTGGAACGCTGCCAGCAGGCGATCCGGCGCGGCGACATCTACCAGGCCAACATCGCCACCAGCCTGGACCTGCAGCTCTCGGGATCCCCGCACGACGCCTGGGCCCGGCTGGTCGAACGCTTCGATCCCGATCACGCCGCTTTCGTGGCCGAGCCGGGGTGCACCGCGGTGGGGGCGAGCCCCGAGCAGTTCCTGCTCCGCACCGGCCGTACGGTCCTCAGCCGGCCGATCAAGGGAACCCGGCCGCGGGTCGGTGGGCGCGACGACGAGCGCGAGCGGCTGCTCCTGGCCGGCTCGGAGAAGGACGCCGCGGAGAACGTCATGATCGTCGACCTGGTGCGCAACGACCTGGCCCGCGTGTGCCGCACGGGTTCGGTGGCGGTGCCCGAGCTGCTCTCGGTGCAGCCCCACCCGGGGGTGTGGCATCTCGTCTCCTCGGTGGCGGGCGAGCTCTCGGCGGGCCGCGACGACGCCGACCTTGTCCGGGCGGCGTTCCCGCCCGGGTCCGTCACGGGCGCGCCGAAGATCCGTGCGGTCGAGATCATCGAGGAGGTGGAGGACACTGCGCGGGGCCTGTTCACCGGGGCGATGGGCTACGCCGGACCGCTCGCCGGGCTCGAACTGGCGGTGACCATCCGCACGTTGGAGGTGGCCGCGGACGGCCGCGCCCGGCTCGGGGTCGGTGGCGGGATCACCGTCGACTCGACGCCGTGGCGCGAGTGGCGGGAGTGCCTGGACAAGGCCGCGCCGATCCTCGACACCCTCGGCTGCCCGGACCTGCGGCCCCGCCGCACCTCCCGCGGCGCGCCCTGGGTCGACCCGGCCGCCGGGCTGCGGGAGACGCTGCTGCTGGTGGACGGCCGCCCGGTGCGGCTGGCCGAGCACGTCGGGCGGCTGCGGCGGTCCTACTGGGAGTGCTATGGCCGGGTCCTGCACGCGGACGTGGAGGCGGCGGTGGGCGCTGCCGCCGCGTCGATGCCCCCGGACGGGTCGCGCCACCACGCGGTGCGGATCACCGCGTACCCCGACGACCCGGCCCGCGTGCAGGTGCGGGTCGAGCCGTTCGCCGCGGCCGCGGAGCGGGCGGACACCGGGCTGGTCGTGCAGACCCTGCGCGCCGCGGGGGCGCACCCGCACAAGTGGGCCGACCGGCGATGGATCGAGCGGATCGAGGCGGGCCTGCCCCCCGGGGTCGAGGCGCTCCTCGCCGACGACCGGGGGCGGCTGCTGGAGACCACCCGGTCGAACGTCTTCGTGATCGGTGGCGGGGTGGTGCGCACCCCGCCGCTGGACGGGCGGCTGCTGCCCGGTGTGGGACGCCAGGCCGCGCTCGACCGGCTCGACGCGGCCGGGATCCCGTACGAGCTCACGGTGCTCGGCCTGGCCGACCTCGTCCGCGCGGAGGGCGCGTTCGTCACCAACGCGCTGCGCGGCCCGCGGCGGGTGCCGTGGGTGGCCGGGGTCGGCGCGTGGGACGACCCGCATCCGCGTGTGCGCGACGTCCTCCGGATCGTCGCCGGGGAACCCGCCGGGTTCCCGGCGACCGTCGGGGCGGTGCGGACACCGTGACGGCACCGGGAACGGACCACGGATCGAGCACGGATCGCAGCCCGGACCGGGGAGGCAGGATGGCCCAGGAACGCTCGGTCGTGTCGGCGACACGGGCCGGTGACGGCACCGCGGTGTCCCTCGGACGGCTCGTGGGGGTGGGGACGGGTCCGGGCGACCCGGACCTCGTCACGGTCCGCGCGGCGGACGCGCTCGCCGCGGCCGATGTCGTCTTCGTGCTGGTGGCGGGCCCGGACGAGACCGGCACG
This sequence comes from Pseudonocardia sp., assembly GCA_050248815.1. Taxonomy (GTDB): domain Bacteria; phylum Actinomycetota; class Actinomycetes; order Mycobacteriales; family Pseudonocardiaceae; genus Pseudonocardia. The sequence continues at coordinate 11,189 of JBFWRR010000095.1, forward strand.
GCCGAACGCGTCGTGCTGCACCACGTCGAGGCGTGGCGGGTCGAGCCGCTGCTCCTGCGCGGCCGCGGGCGGCCGGGCCAGGGCTGGGACGGTGCCACGGCGCGGATCGGGGACTGGTTCCTCCGCCATCCCGGCGGCACCGCGGTCCTCGCGACGTTCGGCGACCCGGGGATCGGGTCCCACTTCGGGCGGCTCGCCGAGGCGGTGTGCCGGACGGTCGGCCCGGTCGAGATCGACATCGTGCCCGGGCTGTGCCCGATGCAGGACGTCCCGCCGCTCACCGCCCGGCCGCTGGTCGGTGCGTCGGGGACGCCGGCGGTCCTGCCCGGCGCCGCCGCGGGGCAGGGCGGTCGGCGGCTCGCGGCGGCACTGCGGGACTTCGACACCGTCGTGGCGACGAAGGCCGGCCCGTGGTGGTCGGAGATCCTGGCCGTGATCGAGCGGGCGGGCAGGCTCGACGGGGCGGTCGTCCGCGTCGCCGCGGGTGCCGTCCGCCCGGCCCGCGAGGTGCCGGCCCACCGATGCCCGTACCTGGCGACCGTCGTCGTCCCGGCCTGCGAGGTGGGCGAGCCGTGCTGAGCGCGGAGGCCGACGCCGCCCGCAGGGCCTTCTACCGGGTCGTCGAGGGGCGCCGGGACGTCCGGACGGGGTTCCGGCCCGACGTGCCGGTCGACCACGCGGTGCTCGCCAGGGTGCTCGCCGCGGCGCACGCGGCGCCGAGCGTCGGGTTCTCCCAGCCGTGGGACTTCGTGGTGGTGCGCGACCGGGCCGCGCGGCAACGGGTGCAGCGACTCGTCGCGCGACAGCGCGAGGCCTATGCCGCGTCCCTGCCGGCCGGGCGGGCGGCGGCGTTCCGCGGCCTGCGGATCGAGGCGATCCTCGACACCCCGCTCAACGTCGTGGTCACCTGCGACCCGACCCGCGGCGGACGCCACGTGCTCGGCCGGGCCACCCAGCCGCAGACGGCGCCCTACTCGGCCGCGCTCGCGGTGCAGAACCTGTGGCTGGCCGCCCGGGCGGAGGGCCTGGGCGTCGGGTGGGTGAGCTTCCTCGACGATGCCGGGACCGGCGAGCTGGGCACGTTGCTGGACCTGCCCACCCACCTGGAGGTGATCGCCTACCTGTGCGTCGGGCACGTCACCGGGTTCCCGGCCGAGCCCGAGCTCGCTGCCGCGGGCTGGGCCCGGCGCAGGCCGCTCGCCTGGGCCGTTCACCACGACCGCTACGGACGACGGGCCCTGCCCGGGGAGGAACCCATGGACCTGATCGAGGAGACCGTCACGGCGGTCGAGCCCGCGTCCGCCGAGGCCGCTGCCGCCGCCAGGGACCGGCTGGACCGGATGACCAAGCCGCGCGGTGCGCTGGGGCGTGTCGAGGATCTCGCCGTCCGGCTCGCGGCGATCGCCGGCACCTGCCCGCCGCCACTGCCCGAGCCCGCCGCGGTGGCGGTGTTCGCCGCGGACCACGGCGTCCACGCGCAGGGGGTGACCCCGTGGCCGCAGGAGGTCACCGGCCAGATGGTGGGCAACTTCCTGGCGGGCGGTGCGGTGGTGAACGCGTTCGCCCGGCAGGTGGGGGCGGAGGTGTGCGTTGTCGACGTCGGGGTCACCGCCGTGCTGGATCCCGTACCGGGCCTGCTGCCCCGGCGCGTCGCCGACGGCACCGCGGACATGCTCGCCGGGCCCGCGATGACCCGCGAGCAGGCGCGGCGGGCGGTCGAGGTCGGTATCGAGACCGCCCGCGAGCTGGTGACCGCGGGGAACCGGCTGCTCGTCACCGGCGACATGGGCATCGCCAACACCACCGCGGCCGCCGCACTGATCTGTGCCTTCACCGGCGCCGACCCGGCCGTGGCGACCGGGCGCGGCACCGGCATCGACGACGCCACGCTGGACCGCAAGACCGCCGTCGTCCGCCGCGCGCTGGCGCTGCACCGCCCGGACCCGGCCGATCCGGTCGGCGTGCTGGCCGCGGTCGGCGGGCTGGAACACGCGGGGCTCGCCGGGTTCGTGCTCGGCGCTGCGGCGCTGCGGGTGCCGGTGCTGCTCGACGGCGTCAACGCGGGGGCCGCGGCACTGGTCGCGACGGCGCTGTGCCCCGCCGCCGTCGACTTCTGCGTGGCAGGGCACTGCTCCGCCGAGCCGGGCCACCGGATCGCGCTGGCCCACCTCGGCCTGGAACCGCTGCTCGATCTCGGGATGCGCCTGGGCGAGGGCACCGGGGCGCTGCTGGCCCAGCCGGTCGTGCAGGGCGCGGTGCGGGCCCTGCACGACGTCGCCACGTTCGACTCCGCCGGCGTCGCCGACAAGGACGCCTAGATGCCCGGGACGGTCACGGTCGTCGGTATCGGCGCGGGTGGCTGGGCGACGCTGGGCGAGGAGGGTCGCCGCGCGGTCCGGGCGGCGCAGGTCGTCCTGGGCGGGAAGCGCCAGCTGGAGCTGGTCGCCGACCACACCGGTGCAGAGCCGGTCGCGTGGCCCTCGCCGCTGCTGCCGGCCCTGCCCGGGTTGCTGGACCGCCACGCGGACCGGGCGGTGTGCGTCCTCGCGAGCGGCGACCCGATGTTCCACGGGATCGGGGCCACCCTGGCCCGGCTGCTCGGCCCGGACAGGATCCGGGTGCTCCCGCACCCGTCGTCGGCGGCGCTGGCCTGTGCCCGGCTCGGCTGGCCCGCCGAGGACGTCACGGTCGTGAGCGCGGTGACGCGACCGCTGTCGGCCGTCCGCCGGGCGCTCGGGCCCGGCAGGCGCGTGCTCGTGCTGAGCACCGGTGCGCAGACCCCGGGCGAGCTCGCCGCGCTGCTCGACGCGGACGGCTACGGGGCAAGCAGGCTCGTGGTGCTGGAGCAGCTCGGCGGGCCGGACGAGCGGCGCCGTTCGGGTACCGCCGCGGACTGGGCGCACCCGCCGGGCGACGCGCTCAACGTCGTCGGGGTGGAGTGCGTCGCCGCGTCGGCGGCCCGCGTGCTCGGGGAGACCCCCGGGCTGCCCGACGACGCCTACGACCACGACGGCCAGCTCACCAAGCGTGAGGTCCGCGCGGTGACGCTGGCGCTGCTGGCCCCGCGGCCGGGGCTGCGGCTCTGGGACGTCGGTGCCGGGGCGGGCAGCATCGGGATCGAGTGGATGCGCACGCATCCCACCTGCACCGCGGTGGCCGTCGAGTCCCACCCGGTCCGCGCGGAGCGCGCCGCGGCCAACGCCGCCCGCCTCGGCGTCCCCGGCCTGCAGGTCGTCGTCGGCCGGGCACCCGAGGCGCTGGCCGGGCTACCGGACCCGGACGCGGTCTTCGTCGGCGGCGGGATCACCGTGGCGGGAGTGCTGGAAGCCTGCTGGGCGGCGCTGCGCCCCGGCGGGCGGCTGGTCGCCAACGCCGTGACCGTCGAGGCGGAGGCCTCGCTCGCCGCCGGGCACGCGCGCCTCGGCGGCACACTGACCCGGCTCGCCGTGTCCCGCGCCGCGCCGGTCGGCGGCTTCACCGGGTGGCGGCCCGCGATGCCCGTCACGACCTGGTGCGCGGACAAGGCCACCGGGACGGAGGAGACGACATGACCGTGCACTTCATCGGCGCCGGGCCGGGTGCGGTGCCGCTCCTGACCGTGCACCTGCTCGTGCTCGGCGGCACCGCCGAGGCCCGCCGGCTCGCCGCGGTGCTCGCGGGCACGCCCGGCCTGCGGGTCACCACCTCTCTGGCGGGCCGGGTGGCCGCGCCCCCTGTGCCGGAGTCGCAGGTGCGCATCGGCGGCTTCGGCGGGGTCGAGGGGCTGTGCGGGTGGCTGCGCGCACACGACGTGGCGGCCGTCGTCGACGCCACGCATCCGTTCGCCCCCCGGATGACGGCGCATGCGGCCGCGGCGACGGCCCGGCTCGGTGTGCCGCTGCTCGTCCTGCGCAGGCGCGGCTGGGCGGACCGGGCCACCCCGGACTGGACGTGGGTCGGCTCGCTCGCCGAGGCCGCCGCGGTACTGCCCGGCCTGGGTTCGCGGGCGTTCCTCACCACCGGCCGGGTCGATCTCGCCGCGTTCGCCCACCTGCACGACCGGTGGTTCCTCGCCCGCTCGGTCGACCCGCCGACCCCGCCGGTACCGCCGCACCTGCACGTCCTGCTCGACCGTGGCCCGTTCACCGTCGCGGGGGAGACGGCGCTGCTGCGCGAGCACCGTATCGACGTCCTGGTCACCAAGGACAGCGGCGGCGACATGACCGCGGCCAAGCTGGACGCCGCCGCCGCGCTGGACGTCCCGGTGGTGATCCAGGCCCGGCCGCCGCTGCCGCCCGGGGTGGACGCGGTCCCGACGGTGCAGGACGCCGCGCGGTGGGTCCTCGCGCTCCGCGCGGGGGCCGGCTGACCACCATCTCCACCGCCACGGGCGCGCCCTGCAGCACGCCGAGCACGGTGGCGCGGGCCCCGCGGGCGACCAGCGTCCCGAGGCCGAAGCGGTGCTCGCTGCTGAGCGCGCTGGACGATCGACCAGGGGGTCACGACGCTGGGGGTGAAGACCGGCCACGGGCTGACGCGGCCGCCGTCAGGGTGACGGCGGCCGCGTGTGGTGTGGTGTTCAGGAGACGAGTGCGGTGGTGGAGGGTGTCGACCGCGAGGCCCGTTGGACCAGGGTGGGCAGGGTGAGGGCCAGGACGGTCCAGAACACGATCTGGATGCCCATCGAGGCCAGGCGGAAGTCGTAGAGCACGACCGCGGGGAAGTCCGCGGGTGTCTCCCGGATCGCCGGGAGCAGGGCGCCCAAG
>JBFWRR010000096.1:0-15734 GCA_050248815.1 Pseudonocardia sp.
GCGCGCCCGAAGGGATTCGAACCCCTAACCTTCTGATCCGTAGTCAGATGCTCTATCCGTTGAGCTACGGGCGCAGTGCGTGTTCAGTTGTGACCGCCGCAGCCGACCCGGATCGGCTGCGCCAGTGCGGAGGCTCCGGGATTTGAACCCGGGATGGGGGGTTACCCCAAACCGCATTAGCAGTGCGGCGCCATAGACCAGACTAGGCGAAGCCTCCCGGGGCCTCTCGGCCTCAGCGGAGCACAGCCTACCCGAGGCCCCCGGGCAGGTTCGCGCCCGGGGACCCCATCGGGCGTCACCCGCCCGCGAGCTCCAGGAACGGGGTGAGCGCGTCGGGGTTCTGGAGGGCACCGCGACTCACTGCCTTGTCCGGGTCGACTCCGGCGAGGATCTTCTTGACGGGCACCTCGCACTTCTTCCCGTTGAGGGTCCGCGGGATGGCGTCGACGACAATGAAGCGGTCCGGGACGTGGCGCGGCGACAACTCGGTACGCAGTTGCTTGCGCAGCGCAGGCTCGACGTCGGCAAGGGAGACGCCCTCGGCGAGGACGAGGAAGCAGAGGAGTTCGCCCTCGGTCGCGGCGCTGAGCTCGGAGGTGTCCACGACGAGGGAGTCCGCGATCTCGTCGAAGCCCTCGACGACGGCGTAGAAATCGGCGGTTCCCATCCGGACGCCGCCACGGTTGAGGGTCGAGTCGGACCGGCCGTAGATGATGTAGGAGCCCCGCGGTGTGAGCTTCACCCAGTCGCCGTGGCGCCACACGCCGGGGAAGTCCTCGAAGTAGGCCTCGCGCAGGCGGGTGCCGTCCGGGTCGTTCCAGAACATGACCGGCATCGACGGCATCGGCTTCGTGACGACCAGCTCGCCGACCTCGTCGATCACCTCCTCGCCCTTCTCGTCGTAGGCGACGACGGCGGCGCCGAGCTGGGCGCAGGAGATCTCGCCGAGCCACACCGGCACGTCCGGGGAAGCCCCGACGAATGCGGCGCACAGGTCGGTGCCGCCGGAGACCGAGCAGATCTGGACGCCGGCGCCGACGTGCTCGCCGATCCACCGGAACCCCTCGACCGACAGCGGCGCGCCCGTGGACCCCAATGCGCGAAGCGAGCCGAGCGAGTACTCCTCGGCGGGCTTGATCCCCTTCTTGAGGCACGCCTGCACGTACGGGGCGGAGACGCCGAAGTAGGTGATGTCCTCGTCCTGCGCCAGCCGCCAGAGCGTGCCGAGGTCGGGATGGCCGGGGTTGCCGTCGAACAGCACCACGGTGGCGCCGACGAGCAGCCCCCCGATCAGCAGGTTCCACATCATCCAGCCGGTGGTGGTGAACCAGAAGAACCGCTCGCCGGGGCCGAGGCCCATGTGCAGGCGCAGCGCCTTGAGGTGCTCCATGACGATGCCGCCGTGCCCGTGGACGATGCCCTTGGGCAGGCCGGTGGTTCCGGAGGAGTAGAGGATCCACAGCGGGTGGTCGAACGGGACCGGTTCGAAGAGGAGCTCACCGGGGGTCGCCGTCAGCTCCGACCAGGGCAGGGTGCCGTCGAGGGTGGCCTGCTCGTCGAGGTAGGGGATGAGGACGGTGGCCCGCAGCGTCGGGAGGTTCGACCGCAGGGTCTCTACGGCGGAGCGGATGTCGTAGCGCTTGCCGCCGTAGCAGTACCCGTCCACGGCGATCAGGACGACGGGCTCGGTCTGGGCGAACCGGTCGTGCACGGCGCGGGCGCCGAAGTCCGGCGAACAGGACGACCAGACGGCGCCGAGGGAGGCGACGGCGAGGAACGCGACCAGGGTCTCGATGCTGTTCGGGGCGAGCGCGACGACCCGGTCGCCGCGGCCGACGCCAAGCGCGACGAGCCCCGCTCGCGCGCGCCCGACCTGATCGCGCAGCTCGCCGTAGGTGACCGTGCGCCGCAGGCCGTCCTCGCGCGCGAACACCAGTGCCACGTCGTCGTCGCCGCCCTGCAGCGCGTGCTCGGCGTAGTTGAGGGTGGCGCCCGGGAACCACTCGGTGCCGGGCATGGTTCGGTCGCCGAGGGTGGCGCTGGGCCGGTCGTGCCAGCGGACGCCGAGGAACTCCGCCGCCGCCGACCAGAACCCCTCCAGGTCGTCGACGGACCACCGGTGCAGGGCGGCGTAGTCCCCGGCGTCGACCCCGTGCCGCTCCCGCACGTGAGCGTGGAAGTCCGCCATCGCGGAGGGGCGGGTGGGATCGGGAGTCCAGAGCACGTCCGGGGCAGCGTCGGCCATGGTCGCCAGCATGCAAGCCTCGGGCGCGACACGCCACAGGTGTCCGGCCACATCTGGCGCGGCCCGGGTGTGGTGCGGGCACACGCCGGGTGAACGGCGCCACACGGAGTGTTGGGACGCGCAACTCGCGGGCGGGGACGGCGCCACACGCCCTGATGGAATGCGCAACTCGCGGGGGGACGGCGCCACACGCCCTGATGGAATGCGCAACTCGCGGGCGGGACGCGCAACTCCGCCCGGCGAAATGCGCAACTCGCGGGGCGGGCGGGGACGGCGCCGAACCGAGGGTGGGGCGGGGCCGGTCAGCGCAGGTGCGAGTCGAACCAGTTCAGGGTGCGCTGCCACGCGTCGGCGGCGGCCTCGGGGTCGGCGTCGAACCGGTGGCCGCTGTGCGGGTAGACGACCACGTCCGCCGCCACCTCGGCCCGGTTCATGGCCTCCTTGAGCTTGTCCACGTCCGGGTCGCCGCCGTCGGAGGTCTCGCCGTAGAGGCCCAGCCAGGGGCAGGTGAGCTCGCCCGCCAACTCGACCGGCGAGGGCAGCCCGGGCGCCGGGTGCATCGAGCCCTCGCCCGCGACGCTGACGGCGGCGCCGAGGGTGCGCTGGGCGGCGACGATGAGCGCGACGGAGCCGCCCAGGTCGAACCCGACGACCCCCATCCGGTCCGGGCTGATGTCGTGGTCGGCGAGCCAGCCGAAGGCGGTGTCGGTGTCGGCGAGGACCTGTTCGCCGTCGAGGCGGTCGACCTGCTGCTGCACGGCCTCGTCCGACCCGTCGATCTCGTCCGCGCCGTCGCGGTGGTAGAGGTGCGGCGCGACGGCCAGCCAGCCGTCGCCCGCGAGGCCGTGCACCAGCCCGCGCACGTCGTCGGTGACGCCCCTCGCCTCGTGCAGGACGACGATCCCGCCGCGGACGGCACTGTCCGGGGTGGCCACCGTGAGCCGCAGTGCGCTGCCGTCGACCAGTGGGACGGTCTCGGTGCGGAGGTCGGTCATGCCCCCAGCCTGGCAGAACCCGCCTGTGACGGCCCGCCGGGACCGCCTACGGTGACCAGCATGACTCCGATCCGCCCCGATCTCGACGCGCTGCCGGCCTACGTGCCGGGGCGGGCCATCCCGGGAGCGATCAAGCTCGCGAGCAACGAGGTCGCGCTGCCCCCGCTACCGTCCGTGCTCGCGGCGATCGCCGAGGCTGCCGCCGTGAGCAACCGGTACCCCGATCTGGCGGTGACGGGGTTGACCCAGCGGCTCGCGTCGGCACGCGGAGTGACGCCCGAGCGGATCGCGGTGGGCTGCGGTTCGGTGAGCCTCTGCCAGCAGCTGGTCAACATCACCTGCCGGGAGACCACGGACGAGGTCGTCTACGCGTGGCGCTCGTTCGAGGCGTACCCGATCGTGACCCAGATCGGCGCGGCGAGGGCTGTCACCGTCGCGTTGGACGCCGACTTCCGCCACGACATCGACGCGATGATCGCCGCCGTCACCCCGCGCACCCGGCTCGTGTTCGTCTGCTCGCCGAACAACCCCACCGGCACCGTGGTGCACCGGGAGGAGCTGGTGCGGCTGCTCGACGCGGTCGGGCCGGACGTGCTGGTGGCGCTCGACGAGGCCTACCGCGAGTACGTCCGGGAGCCGGACGCCGCGGACGGGCTGGATCTGATCGACCGCTATCCGAACCTCGTCGTGCTGCGCACCTTCTCCAAGGCGTACCGCCTCGCGGCGGTGCGGGTCGGGTACGCGATCGGGGCGCCCGAGGTGGTCACGGCCCTGCGCAAGGTCGGCTCGCCGTTCGCGGTCAGCACGATCGCGCAGGCTGCGGCGATGGCGGCACTCGACGCCGAGGAGGAGCTGCTGCGGGCTGTCGCGGACGTCGTGCAGGAGCGAGTGCGGGTACGCGACGCCCTGGTCGGCCTCGGCTACACCGTGCCGCCGACCCAGGCGAACTTCGTGTGGGCGCACCTGGGGGAGCGCACCCGGGAGTTCGCGTCGCACTGCCTGGAGCAGAAGGTGATCGTGCGGCCGTTCCATCCCGACGGCTGCCGCATCACGGTGGCGCTGCCGGAGGAGAACGACGCCCTGATCGCCGCGGCGACGTCGTTCCCGCGCTGACGCCACCGCCGCCACGGCCGTCACGGACCGGTACCACGAGGAACGTAACGGACCGGCACCACGAGGAGAGGAATCTCACGTGAGCTACTACCCGCCCCCCACCGGGCCGTCCGTTCCCCCGCCGCCGGCGGGCGGCCCCTATGGATTGAGCTCCGACGAGCGCCTCTGGGCGATGCTCGCCCACCTCGGGTGCCTGATCATCGGGTTGATCACGGGCGGGTTCCTGGCCTGGCTCGCGCCGCTCATCGTGATGCTCACGAAGGGCAACGAGTCCGCGTTCGTGCGCCGCCACGCCGTCGAGTCCCTGAACTTCCAGATCACGATGATCATCGTGTGGGCGGTCGCGGTCGTGCTCACCTTCGTGCTCATCGGGTTCTTCGTGCTGCTGGCCCAGGCCGTGTTCTGGCTGATCGTGGTGATCATGGCGTCGGTGGCGGCCAACAACGGCCAGGAGTACCGCTACCCGCTCACGATCCGGATGGTCTCCTGACGCCCGACGGCCCGGCCGCGCGCCGCGGCCGGGCCGTCGAAGTGTGCTCCGTCAGGCGGGCGCCTTGCCCTTGGAGAAGAACTTCGCCGCGAGACCGACGAAGACCACGGCGAGCACGATCTTGATCAGCAGCTCGATCCAGTCCACGCCGTTCGTGGTGGCGACGTTGAGCCATTCGGCGATGAAGAGTCCCAAGACGACGGCCACGACACCGGCGAGGACGGTGACGAGGAACGAGATGTTCTGCTTGCCGGGCAGGATCAGCCGGCCGAGCACGCCGAAGACGACGCCGATGAGCAGGGTCCAGATGACCCCCCAGAACGAGATGTCCATGAGGTGCTCCCTCCAGGTCGCGGGCCGCGGCCCGGCCCGGGTGCGCTCTTGGTAGCAGAGCGTGGCCGATCTCACACGGTCTGAAAGGCCGCTGGGCCGAGTTGTTATCCGACCGACGTCACCCGTTCAGCCGTGTGTTCATGGTTCGAGCACGTAGCCGCCGCCGCGGACCGTGCGGATCCGCTCCGGGCCGATCTTGCGTCGCAGGTAGGAGATGTAGGCCTGGACGAGGTTCGTGGAGGCCGGCTCGGCCCACACCTCGCGGGCCAGGTGGTCCGGGGGGACGATCTCCCCGGGGGCGCGCAGCAGCTCGACGAGCAGGTTGAACTCGGTGGGCGAGAGTGCCACCGCGTGGCCCTCGACCGTGACCTCGCCGGACTCGACGTCCGCGACGATCTCCCCGCGGCGCAGCACCGTCCGGTCGATGGGGACCGCGAGCCCGAGCTGCAGGCGCAGGCGGATCCGGGCGGCGAGGTCGTCCACGGCGAAGGGACGCAGCAGGTAGTCGTCGCGGTCGCCGCGCAGCTGGGGGATCAGCGAGGCCCGGCGCTCGCGGGGGACGAGCGCGACGACCGCCACGTGCGGTGCCTCGGAGTGCACGGCCGACAGGACGACCCGTTGATCCGGTCCGGGGAGATCGGCGTCGAGAACGAGCAGTGCGGGCGGTGTGGTGCGCACGGCGTCGAGCACGGCGATACCGTCGGCGGCCGCCTGGACCCGCAAGCCGTCCGCGCGCAGGCCGCGCAGCACGGACGTCGACGCCGTCGTGGGCGGCAGCGCCAGCAGGATCTCGTCGTTCGGGAACGCGTGGGTGCGGGGAACCGGTACGGAGGGCACCGACGCTTCCCTCAGGGGAGCAGCGGGGAGCATCGCGGACGAGGGTGTCCGCGGGGCGGGCGTGAGGCAATAGGCCGGTAAGGCGACGTACGTGGAACGGTCTACAAGACGCCGGTGACCGGTCGAGGTTGCCTCCGATTCGGAAGCAATCCGGTCGGTGGTCGGCCGTAGCGTCGGGTGACACAGGCTGAGAGGGGTGCTGTGCCGATCGGAGCAGGCCTTCCGCCGAACCGGCCCGTTGGGGCGCGATTCGGCGCGTGAGACCGACCCCTGACCGTTCACCGAGCGTGAGCGCTCTCAGAAAACTCCCACCTGGAGCGGTTCAGCCCTAACTTCCCACGCCATGCGACAGCTGTCCGGACCGGCACTGCGGCCCTCGGCCGCGGCGACGCCGGGTGGCGTCGTGCTGCCGGCCCTCGGGCTCGCCGTGCTCGCCGTGGTCGCGGCGCTGGCCGCCGGCCTCTCCGCGGGAACGTCCGCCCCCGAGCGGGCCGCGCCCGGCTTCCCGCTCCCGGTCGCCGACCTGGTCACGCCCACCCCGGGGATGCCCGGTGGGCGGACGGAGCCCGCGGCTCCCTGAACGCGCCCGTCCCGCCCGGCGCTCCCCATCGGGCGGGACGGGCTCCCGGCATGCCCCGCGGTGTGCCCGCGGACGGCACGTACAGGAGCTAGGTTTTCCCGTACGTGCCGTTCGCGCGGGGGATCAGGGCGGGCGCGCCGATCAGGCCAGCCCGCGCCGCACCAGCAGCGGCTCGATCCGCGGGTCGCGCCCCCGGAACGCCCGGTAGGCCGCCATCGGGTCGACGGATCCGCCCCGCGAGAGCAGTTCGCGGCGGAACCTCTCCCCGTTCTCCCGGCGCAGACCACCTCGCTCGGCGAACCACTCGACGGCGTCCGCGTCGAGGACCTCGGCCCAGATGTAGGAGTAGTAGCCCGCGCTGTACCCGCCGCCGAAGACGTGGTTGAAGTAGGCGCTGCGGTAGCGCGGCGGCGCCGTCGGCACCGTGTCGTTACCGCAGCCCGCGGCGGCCAGGGCCGCCGCTTCGAACCGCTCGACGTCGTCCACCTGTGCGTCCGGTGCGAGCCGGTGCCACGCCTGGTCGAGCAGTGCCGCGGCGAGGTACTCGGTGGTGGCGAACCCCTCGCCGAAGTGGCGGCTCTCCTCCAGCTTCGCCACCAGGTCGTCCGGGATCGGCTCGCCGGTGTCGTGGTGGCGCGCGAAGTGCGCGAGGACCTCGGGATGCACCATCCACATCTCGTTGACCTGCGAGGGGAACTCCACGAAGTCCCGGGGCACGGAGGTTCCCGAGAACGAGGGGTAGGTGACGTCGGAGAGCAGGCCGTGCAGCGCGTGCCCGAACTCGTGGAACATCGTGCGCACCTCGTCCAGCGTGAGCAGGACGGGAGTGGGCGGGTCGGAGGTCACCGCCGGGCGGTTGAGGTTGAGGGTGTTGAGCACGACGGGGCGGGTGCCGAGCAGCCGGGACTGGCTCACGAAGCTGTTCATCCATGCCCCGCCGCGCTTGGACGCCCGCGCGAAGTGGTCCGCGACGAACAGGCCCAGCGGTTCGCCGTCGGCGTCGGTGACGTCGAAGACGCGCACGTCGGGATGGTGGGTGGGCAGGTCGTGGCGCTCGGTGAACTCCAGGCCGTACAACCGGTTGGCGGCGAAGAACACCCCGTCGTGCAGCACCCGTTCCAGCTCGAGGAACGGCCGCAGCACCTCGGCGTCCACGTCGAAGCGGGCGCGGCGCACCCGCTCGGCGTAGAAGGCGCGGTCCCAGGCCTCGACGGGGTGCCCGGCCACGGCGGCGAGCTCCTCGTCCTCGATGCGGGCGTTGCGCACGGCGGGCGCGACGAGGCGGGCGAGCAGGTCGTCGATCCGGTCGGTGGTCGCGGCGGTGCTGTCCTCGGCAATCCACGACGCGTGGTGCGGGTGGCCGAGCAGGGCCGCGCGCTCGGCCCGCAGCGCCGTCGTGCGGCGGACGATCTCGCGGGTGTCGTGGTCGCCGCCGCGGGAGTTGCGGGCCGTCGAGGCGCGGTGGATCTCCTCGCGCAACGAACGGTCGGTGAGCGAGGCGAGCACGGGCTGGCCCGTCGGCAGCACCATGGGCAGCAGCCAGGCACCGTCGTGGCCGCGCTCCGTGGCGGCCCGGGCGGCGGCCGCCACCGCGTCGGCGGGCAGGCCGTCCAGCCGCGCCGGGTCCCTGACGAGCACCGCCGAGTCGTTGGCCTCGGCGAGCAGCCGGTTGCCGAACTCGGAGGACAGCGTGGACAGCTCCGCGTTGAGCGCCCGCAGCCGCTGCTGGCCCGCGGGGTCGAGCAGCGCTCCCGCGCGGACGACGTCGCGGTGGCGTTCCTCCAGCAGGCGCAGCGACTCGGCGTCCAGCGCCAGCTCGTGGCGCCGGGCGTGCAGGTCGTCCAGGCGGGCGACGAGCGCGGGATCGAGCGCGATCGCGTCGCGGTGCGCGGCGAGCTGCGGGGAGACCTCGGCCTCGATCGCGCGGATCCCGGGCGTCGACGCCGAGCTGACCAGGGTGAAGAAGACCGCCGAGACCCGCCGCAGCATGGTCCCGGACCGTTCCAGTGCCTCGACCGTGTTGGCGAACGTCGCCGGCTCGGGGTTGGCCGTGATGGCGTCCACCTCCGCCCGGTGGGTGGCCATGGCCTCGGTGAACGCGGGTCGGAAGTGCTCCTCGCGGATCACGTCGAGCGGCGGGTAGCCGAACGGCAGGGGGCTGGGCTCCGCGAACGGGTTCATGTGGTCATTATCGTGATCCGAGGCCGTCAACCTCGGGTTGACGTTCCCAAATCGTCAACCTATGGTTGACGCATGGCTCCTGTTCAACCCGATCCGCCGATCCGCCTCGACGACCTCATCGCCGGCATCGTCAAGGTCCACGACGAGCCGCTCGAACGCCTGTCGAGCGCCGTCGTCGCGGGCGAGCACCTGGGCGAGCTCGCCGACCACCTCATCGGGCACTTCGTCGACCAGGCCCGCCGCGCGGGCGCGTCGTGGACCGAGATCGGCCGCAGCATGGGCGTCACCAAGCAGGCCGCCCAGAAGCGCTTCGTCCCCGGCGACCCCGCCGACGGCTTCGCCCGCTTCACCCCACGCGCGCGCAGCGTCGTCGTCCGCGCCCAGAACCTCGCCCGCAGCGCGGGCAACGCCGAGATCACCCCCGCGCACCTGACCCTCGGCCTGATGGAGGAGTCCGCGGGCATCGGCGCTCGGGCCATGGCCGCCGGGGGTGCGACCGAGGACGTCGTGCGTGCCGCGATCGCGCTGCCCGAGCGCGTCGAGGACCTCCCGGCGCTCATCCCCTTCGACACCGCCGCCAAGAAGGCCCTCGAGCTCACGTTCCGCGAGGCGCTGCGGCTCGGGCACAACTACATCGGCACCGAGCACATCCTGCTCGCGCTGCTGGAGGCCGAGGACGAGGCCGGCGTGCTCACCGGGCTGGGGCTGCGGAAGGAGGCCGTCGAGGAGTCGATCGCCGAGATGCTTCCGCAGGCGCCGCCCGCCTGAGGTCCCGACCTCGCAACATCTGCGACGACGTCCGGGGCGGGCCGGACGGCTGCGACGCGTGGCCCGCGGTGCTGCGAGGTGGCGTGGCCCGCACCTGTCGCGGCGCGCTCACCCCGACCGGACCAGCTCCGCCGCGAGCTCGCCGAGCGCCACGGCCGTCGCCGCGGGCCCCCGCCGCGGCGCGGCGGGCAGCACCGAGGTGTCGGCCACCCGCAGCCCCTCGATCCCGAGCACGCGCAGCCGCGCGTCGACCACCCGCCCGATCGCGGCGCTCCCGCACAGATGCACCGCCGTGGTGAGGTGCGCGGCGATCCAGCCGTCCGTCGCACGGTCGGTGGCCAGGTCGGCCGCGTCGAGCCCGACCCGCTCGCCCAGCCCGGCCCGCAGCAGCTCCGCGGCCGTTCGCAGGGCATGGCGCAACCGGCGGCGGTCGTACTCGGTCCGCAGGTAGCGGTACTCGATCCGGGGCGCGCCCCCGGCCTGCGGCAGGGTGATCGCCCCACGGCTGTCCGGGTACTGCAGCAGGCACATGAGGTGCAGCTCCCCGGCCGGGGTGAACGGGCGCGCGAAGAGCAGCACCTCGACGTCCCCCGCCGGATCGGCGCCCGAGTCCAGGTCCGCGGCGGCCTGCGCGGCCGGGGCGTGCGGGTGCGGCGGCGGATCGGGGGCGTCCGAGCCGGCGCGGAAGCCGAGGAAGACGGCCGGGTGGTCGGTGACGTCGCGGCCCACCGGCAGGTCCGCACGCGCGGTGATCCCGGCGGCCCGCAGCTCGTCCGCCGGTCCGATCCCCGACGCGAGCAGCAGGTGCGCAGTGCCGACCGCACCGGCCGCCAGCGCCGTGACGTCCGCCCGGATTCGCGTGCCGTCGGCGAGCTCGACCCCGGCCGCCCGGCGGCCGTGCATCAGGATCCGCCGGACGGTGACGCCGCTGCGGACGGTGACACCGGTCCCGGCGGGCGCCGCGCCGGGGTGCCGGTCGCCCACGGGCTCCGCGCCGCGGCCCGGTCCGGCGGGCCCCAGGTAGGCCGTCGCCGCGTCCACCCGGAGGCCGTCGCGGTTGTTGGACGGGACGAGCCCGGCACCGGGCGGCCCGCCCGCGTTCTTGTCCTCCTCGCGGGGCAGGCCCAGCGCATCTGCCGCGGCGAGGAAGCGGTCGGTGGCCGGATGGCGCAGCGGCCCGGCCGGCCTGCGCACCGGGACGGGGCCGCGGCCGCGGCCGGTGTCGAGATCGGTGGCGGCGCGGGCGTAGCAGTCGGTGAGGTCGAGGCCCCAGGCGGCCTGGTCCGCGGGAGTGGCGTGCATCCACACCGCCCCGTTGATCGCGCTCGAACCGCCGAGCACCCGCCCCCGCGGCACGACGGTGGCGTGGCCCGCCCGTAGCTCGGCGGGGTGCGCCCAGTTGAGGGGATGGCCGATCGTGGTGGCCGCCAGCGACGACACGGCGCGCAGGGCGTCCGGGACGGCCGCGGGCCCGGCCTCCAGCAGCAGGACGCGCCGGTCCGCCCCGAGCCGCGCGGCGAGCGCGCACCCCGCCGCGCCCGCACCGACGACCACCACGTCGAACCCCTCTGCAGGCACGGGTGGAGGATGCCCTCTCGTGGGCCGACCCGCCCACGTACGACGCGAGGAGCCCCACCGTGACGCCCGACCTGATCGCCGATCTCGCCGCCTTCGTCACCGCGAGCCCGTCGCCGTACCACGCGGTGGCCGAGGGTGTGCGGCGGCTGCAGGACGCCGGGTTCGTCGAGCAGGTCGAGACCGGCGCGTGGGAACGCGGGCCCGGCGGGCGCTACCTGGTCCGCGACGGCACGCTGCTGGCCTGGTCGGTGCCTGCGGGCGCGGAGCCCGGTACACCGCTGCGCGTGTTCGCGGCGCACACGGACTCACCGACGCTCAAGGTCAAGCCCCGCCCGGACGGCGGCGCGGCCGGTTGGCGGCAGGTCGGCGTCGAGGTCTACGGCGGTGCCCTGTGGAACTCCTGGCTGGACCGCGACCTCGGCCTCGCCGGGCGCCTCGCGCTCTACGACGGAGCCACCGTGCTGGTACGCGTGGACCGGCCGCTGCTGCGCGTCCCGCAGCTCGCCATCCACCTCGACCGTGCCGTCAACCAGGGGCTCACCCTCGACGCCCAGCAGCACCTGCTGCCCGTGTGGGGCCTCGGGACGGCCTACGACGGCGAGCTCGTCGAGTTCCTCGCGGCCGAGGCCGGACTGCCGGCGGCCGAGGTGGCCGCGCACGACCTCGTCGTCGGCGACCTCACCCCGCCCGCCCGTCTCGGCGGCGACGAGGAGCTGTTCGCCTCTCCCCGGCTGGACAACCTCGCATCGGTGCACGCGGGGCTCGGCGCGCTGCTCGCCGCCTCCGGGACGGACGGGGTGATCCCCGTCTTCGTCGGGTTCGACCACGAGGAGATCGGGTCGGCCACCGCCTCCGGTGCGGCGGGCCCGCTGCTGGAGACCGTGCTCACCCACCTCGCGGGCGGATTCGACGCCCGGATGGCGGCGTTCGCCCGCTCGCGGTGCCTGTCCGTGGACGTCACCCACGCCGCGCACCCCAACTACCTGGGCCACCACGATCCGGAGCACCGCAGCGTGCCGAACCGCGGCCCGGCGCTGAAGGTCAACGCGAACCAGCGCTACGCCACGGACGCCCCCGGCGCCGCTGCCTGGGCGCGTGCCTGCCGCGCCGCGGGCGTGCCGTCGCAGCTGTTCGTCTCGAAGAACACCATCCCGTGCGGGAGCACGGTCGGCCCGATCATGGCGACGCGGCTCGGGATCCGGACCGTGGACGTCGGGATCCCGGTGCTGTCCATGCACTCGGCCCGCGAGCTGTGGGGGGTGGACGACCCGGCGTTCCGGGCCGCCGGGGCGCGGGCGTTCCTCGCCGATCGGTCCGGCCGCGCGGCGCCACCCCCCGGCAACGCGCGGCGCGTTCGTCCAAACCAGTTGGACGAACGCGCCGCTCGTTGCGGGGGATCGGGCGGGGCGGCGGCGGGTGCAGCTCACCTGTCCGCCGCCACCGACGGCCGCGCGGGTTGCGCCCGCAGCAGCCACGGGAGCGCCATCGCCACCAGCAGCCACGTCGCCGCGACGGGCAGCAGGCCACCGAGCGCCCAGATCCCGTACACCCCGAGGCAGGCGATCTCCGTGCCCAGCGATGCCACCGACGTCACCGTCGCCCGTGCCCGGCACGCCACCCGCTGCTGCAGCCGCGTGTCCGCCACCACCACGGCCGCCCGGTACACGCCGTAGAACGCCGTGAGGGCCACCAGCCCGGCCGGGTGCGCGACGATCCCCGCGCCGCCCAGCAGCACCATGCCCCCGGCGAGCACCGCGGCGAGCACGGCCGTGGGTAGCCGGTTCGCGAGTCCGCCCAGAGCCGCGCCCGCCGCTCCGGCCAGCGGGATCGCGACCGTGGCGAGCGGCACCAGGGCCGTCGGGACACCCCACTGCCCGGCGAGGATGCCGAAGTACTCCTCCAGCGCGTCCAGGCCGGTGAGCAGCGCGACCGCCACGGCCGCGGCCCGCACGCCCGGGCTCGTCGCCGCCTCCGACACGCCCGCGCGCAGGGTGGCGAGGTAGCCGGGGCCCGCCGACTCGTCGTCCGGGGCCCGGGGCGGCTCGGGGAACCGGGTCGCGAGGACGGCCGCGCCTAGGCACAGCGCGACGCTCACCCAACCGGCGGCCGCGTACCCCCCGACGGTGTAGAGCACCGTCGCGGCCGCAGCGGCGGGCAGCTGGCCCAGCATCCCTGCGGCCGACGCCCATCCGTTGACGGTCGCGTAGTGCTGCTCGGCCCCGACGTCCGCCAGCCCGTCGTAGACCAGTGCCTCGAACGCGCCACTGACGAGGGTGCCGCCCAGTCCCCACAGCACGAAGCCGACGGCGAACCCGGCGAACCCGGGCAGCGTCATCCACACCGCGAACCCGGCCGCCTGCACGACCCCGGCGACCGCGAGCGACGCCCGCCGGGAGAAGCGGTCCGCCAGTGCACCCGTCGGGATCTCGGCGACGAAGCCGACACCCGACCAGATCGCGAACAGCGCCGACACCTGCGCCACCGAGAGCCCGGTGTCGAGGAACAGGAGCGCGTACAGCGGGTAGAGCGGCAACGCATCGGCGAGGAACGCCCAGGCCACCGCGAGGCGGGCGAGCCTGCCGGCGGCGGGCGTCAGGGGGCTGGGGCGGCGTCAAAGAAACGGCATGCCCGAAGGCTAGCCGTGATCAGTCACCGAACGCGACGGACTTGTACCCGTCCGGGACGTCTCACGATGATCCGCCCCTTGTCGTGAGCCGCCCCACTCCCGATGATGGCTGACACCGCGCGTGCAGAGGAGCCCGAATGATCCGAGAGGCCGAGCTGTTCGTGCGGGCCGAGGCGGTACTCGTCGAGGTTCTCGGCCGCATCCGGGCGGGGCAGTGGCGGATCGTCATGCCGCCGACGGCCGACATGCCGCGAACGGCCAAGCCGCTCACCATCCGCCAGGCGGTGCGCCACTACGCCCGCGCCAACGCGCTTCTCCCCGAACTGCTCGCCGGGCGCAACCTCGCCGACATCGGCGACGCCCACGACGGCGACCTCCTCGGCCCCGACCCCCACGCGTCCGTCACCGGGCTGTCCGAGGCGGCCTGCGCGGCGGTGGAGAAGGTGACCGACCCGACGGCGCCCGTCGATCCCGCCTCCGGTGAGGCCTCGGTGTCGGACTACCTGTGGCGCAGCGACATCGCACGCTGCTTCCTCGCCCACGACGTCGCCATGCACCTGGGGTCGCGCGCGTGCCCGTTCACCGAGGAGCTCGCCCGCGGCATGTGGGAGGGCACGTGGCCGGTCGCGCAGCGGTGGCGCGACGCCGGGCTGTTCGGCGAGCCGATGGAGCTGCCGGCGGACGTCTCGTGGCGCGACCGCTTCCTGCTCAGCACCGGCCGCGACCCGCATCCCCCCGGCGGCGACCATTGACCGGCGCCGAGCGCGTCGCGGCGTTCTGCTCGAGCTACGGCCTGCGGGTGCCCGTCCTGCAGGCCCCGATGGCGGGGGCGTGCCCGCCCGAGCTGGCCGTCGCGGTCGCCGCGGCGGGTGGGATGGGCGGGGCGGGTGTCGTCCTGGACCGGCCGGCGGCGATCGCGGAGTGGGCCCGCCGCTTCCGTGCGGGATCCGACGGTGCCTTCCAGCTCAACATCTGGATCCCGGACGAGCCGGTCGACGATCCCGGACGGGTGGCGGCGGCCGAGCGGTTCCTCGGCCGGTTCGGCTCGCCCGGCTCGCCCGCGGGCGCCGGTCCGGAGTTCGCCGAACAGTGCGAGGCGATGCTCGCCGCGCGGCCCACCGCGATCTCGTCGATCATGGGGCTGTTCGACGCGCCGTTCGTGGCGCGGATGCACGCGGCGGGCATCGCCTGGTTCGCCTGCGCGACCACGCTCGGTGAGGCGCTCGCCGCGCAGGACGCAGGTGCGGACGCCGTCGTCGCGCAGGGGATGGAGGCGGGCGGGCACCGGGGCACGTTCGATCCCGAGGCCGCCGAACAGACGTCCGTCGGGCTTTTCGCGCTGGTGCCGCGCCTGGCCGACGCGCTGCGGGTGCCGGTGATCGCCGCGGGCGGGATCGCGGACGGGCGGGGTGTGGCCGCGGCGCTGGCGCTCGGGGCGAGTGCGGTGCAGGTCGGCACGGCGCTGCTGCGTTGCCCCGAGACCGGGATCGCGACGGCGTGGGCGGCGGATCTGGACGGGCTCGCGCCCGAGGCCACCGTCACCACCCGGGCGTACAGCGGGCGGCTCGGCCGTGCCGCGCCCACGCCGTACGTCACGGCGTGGGCCGGATCCGGTGCGCCGCGTCCGGCCCCGTACCCCCAGCAACGGGCGCTCGTCGCGCGGTGGCGTCGTGGGGAGCCGGACGGGCTGGACCGCGCCAACCACTGGGCGGGCCAGTCCGCGGCGATGGCGACCGAGGAACCGGCCGGTGAGGTCGTGGCGCGGATGTGGCGGGACGCGCAGGCGCTGCTCGGCGGGCGGTGAGAGCGGGCCGCTCGCGACGGTGGGGGTCGCTCGGGGTCGCCGGTGGCGCACAGCCCGTCGCTCGCACATGTGTTCCGGCGTTGGCACGCACCCCGGGGGGTTCGCACATACCGCTGGCGGTGTGTGCGACGGACCGGCGGTGTGTGTGGCGCCCGGCGGTGTGTGTGGCACCCGGCGGTGTGTG
>JBFWRR010000097.1:0-1630 GCA_050248815.1 Pseudonocardia sp.
GAGTCCACCTCCGAGTCCACCTCCCCGCCCGCCCCGGTCGCGCCGGAGGCCCGCCTGCGCGTCGGCATCGACGTCGGTGGCACGAACACCGACGCGGTGATCGTCGACGAACGGGATCGGCTGCTGGCCAAGGTCAAGCACCCCACCACCGCCGATGTCACCACCGGCATCCTCTCCGCGCTGCGGCTGGTCCTCGCGCAGCTCGACGGCGCGGCCGCACGGGTCAGCCACGTCATGCTGGGCACCACACACGCGACCAACGCGATCCTGGAGCGCCGCAACCTCAACCGGGTGGCCGCGCTGCGCCTCGGTGGTCCGGCGACGCACGCCGTTCCGCCGCTCACCGGCTGGCCGGACGACCTGCGCACGGCGATCGCCTGCGGCTCGGTGGTGGTCGACGGCGGCGTCGAGATGACCGGCGAGCCCATCGTCCCGCTCGACGAGGACGCCGTCCGCCGTTTCCTCGACGGTGTGGCCGAGCAGGCGGAGGGGGTCGCGGTCTCGGGCGTCTTCTCCCCGGTGCTCTCCGACCAGGAGTTCCGCGTCGAGGAGCTGGTACGGGAGGTGCTCGGCGACGTCCCGGTGTCGCTGAGCCACGAGATCGGCTCGCTGGGCCTGCTGGAGCGCGAGAACGCCTGCGTCCTCAACGCCGCGCTCGTCGCGGTGGCCGGGCGGGTCACCGCGGGGCTCGGCGATGCCATGAACGCCAACGGGATCTCCGCCGAGGCCTACATCGCCCAGAACGACGGCACGCTGATGAGCCTGGACTACGTGCGCCGCTACCCGATCCTCACCATCGGCAGCGGGCCCACGAACAGCATGCGCGGCGCGAGCTACCTCACCGGTGTCACGGACGCGCTGGTCGTGGACGTCGGCGGCACCTCGACCGACATCGGGATCCTGACCTCGGGCTTCCCACGGGAGTCGTCGACGGCGGTCGAGATCGGCGGGGTCCGGACGAACTTCCGGATGCCCGATCTGGTGTCCCTGGCCATCGGCGGCGGGACGATCGTCGGCTCGGCGAACGGGCGGGTGACGCTCGGCCCGGGCAGCGTCGGCTACCGGCTGACGGCCGAGGCGCTGGTCTTCGGCGGCCCGGTCCCGACCCTGACGGACGCGATCGTGGCGTCGGGCCGCGGCGGTGGTATCGGCGAGATCGGGGGCCCGGACGCGGCGACGCGCGCCGCGGCCCACGAGGAGCTCCTGCGCCGTGCGATCGTCGAGGTCGACGCCCGGATCGAGGAGGGCGTCGACCGGGTCAAGACCTCCGGGCGCGAGCTGCCGCTGATCGCCGTGGGTGGCGGGAGCGGGCTCATCCCCGAGGTGCTGGCCGGCGTCGCGGGGGTGCACCGTCCCGAGAACCACGACGTCGCGAACGCGATCGGGGCCGCCATCGCGTCGGTGTCCGGGGAGCTCGACCGCGTCTTCGCCTACGGCAAGGACGGCCGGGACGAGTCGATCGCCGAGGCCGTGCGGCTGGCCCGCGACGAGGCGATCCGGGCCGGCGCGGACCCGGCCTACGTGGAGGTGGTGGAGATCGAGGAGGTCCCGCTGGCCTATCTCACGGAGCCCGTCGCACGGGTGCGGGTGAAGGCGGCCGGCCCCCTGAAGACCCACTGAGCAGACCCAC
>JBFWRR010000097.1:1730-15725 GCA_050248815.1 Pseudonocardia sp.
AGACCCACTGAGCAGACCCACGACGGAAGGAGGCGCCATGGAGCTGCACGCAGCCGACTCGCTGGACACAGCGCTCGATGTGCTGTCGCGCCACGGTGAGCGGTGCCAGGTCCTCGCGGGCGGCACCGACGTGATGATCCAGCTGGGCCGTGGGGAGATCACGCCCTCGCTGCTGCTGCACATCGAGCGGCTCGACGAGCTGCGCACGGTCGCGGCCAACGGCTCGACCCGGATCGGCGCGCTCGTCACCCACCGCGCACTCGCGACCGGGGCGCTCGGCACGGGCTACCGCGCCGTCGCCGAGTCCGCGGGGACGGTCGGCGGGCTGCAGACCCAGGCCGTGGGCACGCTCGGCGGCAACGTCTGCAACGGCTCGCCCGCCGCGGACACGCTGCCCGCTCTGATCGTGCACGACGCCGAGGTGACCCTGCGCAGCGCGGCCGGGGAGCGGAGCGTGCCGCTGGAGCGCTTCGTCGTCGGCAGGCGCGCCACCACCCGTTCCCCCGACGAGCTGCTCACCGCGGTCACGCTGGCCGCGCAGCCTCCACGCAGCGGGGACGTCTACCTCAAGGTCGGCAGGCGCAGCGCCATGGAGGTGGCGATCGTGGGGCTCGCGATGCGGCTGACGTTCGACGGCGCGGGGACGGTCACCGATGCGCGGGTCGCCGCCGCCGCTGTCGCGCCCCGGCCGGTGCGCTCGACCGCCGCCGAGGCGGCGCTGGTCGGGAGCAGGGGAGAGGCCGGGGCGGTGCGGGCGGCCGCGGACGCGCTGCTCGCCGACGTCGACCCCGTCGACGACGTCCGCGGCACCGCCGCGTACCGGCGCCGGGTGATCCCGGGCCTGGTGGATCGGGCCGTGCGCATCTGCACGCAGCGAGCGGAGGGATGAGGATCGTGGACGTCACGTTCACCGTGAACGGCAGGCGGGCGACGGTCGCGACAGACCCGGCCGCGCCGCTCCTCGAGGTGCTGCGCGAGGAGCTGCACCTGACCGGTACCAAGGAGGGCTGCAACGAGGGCGAGTGCGGCGCATGCACCGTCCTCGTCGACGGGCTACCGGTCGACTCCTGCATCTACGCCGCGGGCGCCACCGCGGGGCGCTCCGTCGAGACCGTCGAGGGCCTCGCCGACGACGCGCTCGGCCGCGACCTGCAGGCCGCCTTCGTCGCGGCGGGCGGCGTGCAGTGCGGGTTCTGCACGCCCGGGTTCCTGACGACGCTCGTGGCGGTCCTGCGGGAGAAACCCGCGCCCTCCGAGACGGAGGTGCGCGAGGCGCTGGCGGGCAACATCTGCCGCTGCACGGGCTACAGCCAGATCCTCGACGCGGTGGCCGCGACGATCTCGGGGAGGAACGGGCGATGACCGTCATCGGCGAGCGCGTGCCCCGCACCGACGGGCGCGCCAAGGCCTCCGGCGAGGCCGTCTACGGGGTCGACCACGTCGAGCCGGGCATGCTCTGGGGGGCGCTCCTGCGGTCCCCGGTGAGCTCCGGGCGGATCACGCGGCTCGACACGTCGCCCGCCACGGACATGCCGGGCGTGCACGCCGTCGTCACGGCGGCCGACGCCCCGGACGCCTACGCCGGCTGGGTACTGCGCGACCAGCGCCTCTTCGCCGGCGACCGGGTCCGCTACGAGGGACAGCCGGTGGCCGCCGTCGCGGCGGAGTCGCTGGAGCTGGCCCGGGCCGCCGCGGCCGCGATCGTGCTGGAGATCGAGCCGCTGCCCGCCGTCGTCGACCTCGACGCGGCGCTGGCCCCGGACGCCCCGCTGGTGCACCCCGACTGGGCGAGCTACGTCCCGGCGGGCGGCCCGGACGCGGACTACCCGCGCCACGGCAACCTCGCGGCCGAGTCCGTCTCGGACCCGCCCGGGGTGGACGAGGCGTTCGCCCGCGCGCACCGGATCGTCGCCGACGAGTACCGCGTGCAGCGCCAGTACCAGGCCTACATCGAGCCCAAGAGCGCCGTCGCGAGCTACCGCGACGGCCGCTACACGATCCACACCGCCCACCAGTTCCCCTACAACGTCCGCGACCGCGTGGCGCAGTTCCTCGACGTGCGGACCTCGGCCGTGCGCGTCGTCGGCCACACGATCGGCGGCGGCTTCGGCGCGAAGCTCGACGCGGCCCTGGAGCCCTACGCCGCGGTGCTCGCGCGCTCGCTACGGGGGCGGGCGGTGAAGCTCGTCAACACCCGCACCGAGGACCTGATCACCTGCCCCAGCCGGGAGGGCGCGGTCACCCGGATCCGCTCCGCGCTCGACGCGGACGGCACGATCATCGCCAGGGAGCTGGAGGTGATCGCGGACAACGGCGCCTACAGCGGCGAGATGCCGTGGCTCGCGAGCATCGCGCTGCACTGCGCCAGGGGCGTCTACCGCGCGGGGCCGACCCGGGTCGCGGCCCGGCTCGTCTACACGAACACCACGCCCACCGGCGCGTTCCGCGGCGTCAACGGCACCTACCTCTACCACGCCGTCGAGCGGCACATGGACCACATCGCCGCCGAGCTGGGCGCGGACCGCATGGAGTACCGGCGCCGCCACCTGTTCGACGACGGCGAGGAGCTGCTCAACGGCCAGGTGCTGCACGATGCGGGGATCCTGCGCGAGGCGTTCGACGCCGTCGAGTCCGTGGCCCCGTGGAAGGAGCTGCAGGCCGCCCGGCGGCCCTTCCGAGGCGTCGGGATAGCGGCGGCGTGGTGGCTCACCAACCCGATGCCCGGCACCGCCGTCGTCAAGATCCAGGACGACGGCACCGCCACCGTCGTCACCGCGGCCACCGACAACGGCTCCGGCGCGGTGTCGATGGGCGTCACCCAGATCGTCGCGGACCGCCTCGGCATCCCGCCGTCGGACGTGTTCGTCACGCTCCCGGACACCGACGTCGCCGGGTTCGACGCGGGCTCGCAGGGCAGCCGGACGACCCGGATCGTCGGCAAGGCGTCGCTGATCGCGGCCGACGAGGTGATCGAGAAGCTCAAGGAGGTGGCGGCGGGGATCCTGGAGGCATCCGCGGCGGACCTCGAGGTCGCCGAGGGGACCGTGCGGGTCGCGGGCGCGCCGGGCACCAGCGTGCCGATCGCGATGGTCGCCGCCACCGCGACGAACACCGTCGGGCCGATCCAGGGCACCGGCTCGTTCGTCACACCGTTCCCCGAGTTCAACCCCGGCTGCGCCACCGGGCTGATGCTGCCGTCGTTCCCGACGCCCACCTACCACGTGCACCTCGCCGAGGTGGAGGTCGACCCGGTCACCGGCACGGTGCGGGTGCTGCGCTACGTCGTGGCGCAGGAGGTCGGCAGGGTGATCAGCCCGGACGGCACGTACGGGCAGGTCATGGGCGGTGTCACCCAGGGCGTCGGCTACGCGCTGCACGAGAGCCTGCGCATCGGCGCGGACGGCCGCTACGTCGAGCGGACGCTGGAGAGCTACCGGCTCCCGCTCGCGGGCGACGTGCCGCGCGTGGAGTTCCTGCCGCTCGAACACCCCGACCCGGACGGCCCGTACGGGGCGAAAGGGGTCGGGGAGGGGCCTGTGCTGCTGCCCGCCGCGGCGATCGCCAACGCCGTGAGCGATGCGATCGGCAGGCCGCTGGACGACATCCCGATCACCCCCGAGGACGTGCTCGCCGCGCTGCAGGCGGCCGGCGACGGTGAGGAGCTGCCGCGATGACGATCGTCGAACCGACCAGGACCACCTACACGGGAAGCCGTGTCCGGCGTACCGAGGACCCGCGGCTGCTCGCGGGCCGCGGCCGCTACGTCGACGACGTGACGGTGCCGCGGATGATCGAGGCCGCCGTGCTGCGCAGCCCGGTGGCCCACGCCCGCATCACGCGGATCGACGCCGAGCGGGCGCGCGAGCTGCCCGGCGTCTTCGACGTCCTCACGGGGCCCGAGCTCGCGGCCGTGGCAGGCCAGCAGCCGGTGATCTGGTTCCCGGTGCCGGACCAGCGGATCGCGCGGACCCACGCGCTCGCCACGGACCGGGTGCGCTGGGTCGGTCAGGCGGTGGCCGCGGTGGCGGCCGTGGACCGCTACGTGGCCGAGGACGCGCTGGAGCTGATCGAGGTCGAGTACGAGCCGCTGCCGGTGGTGGCCGATCTCGACGCGGCCCTCGCCCCGGACGCCCCGCGGCTCTACGACGACTGGCCCGACAACGTGAGCGGGTCGCTCACCTACACCCAGGGCGACACGGACGCGGCGTTCGCGGCGGCCGACCTGGTGGTCTCGGAGCGGTTCACCCACGGCCGGGCGTTCGGATGCCCGCTGGAAACGCGCGGATGCATCGTCGAGTGGGACGCCTTCGCGGGCACCGTCGACGTCCACCTCTCGACGCAGTCGCCCAACCTCGCCCGCGACCTGCTCTCCGAGGTGCTCGGGGTGCCCGTGCACAAGATCCGGGTGCGCACCCCGAACCTGGGCGGCGGGTTCGGCAACAAGTTCGACTTCTACGGCGAGGAGGTGATCGCCGCGGTCCTCTCGCGCCGCACCGGGCGCCCGGTGAAACTGCTGGAGGACCGGGCCGACAGCTTCTTCGCCACCTCGCACTCGCGCGACCAGCGCCTCGACTTCGAGATGGCGCTGCGCGACGACGGCACCATCCTGGGCCTGCGCGGTGTCTCGTACGGGGTGCTCGGTGGGGCGCTCGGTACCGTCGGCACCGGGCCGCCGTGGGCGTCCGTGCTGACCTGCATGGGGCCCTACAAGATCCCGAACCTGCACCTCACGGTGAAGGCGGTGATGACCAACCGGGCCCCCTACGGCTCCTACCGCGGCTGGGGGGTGCCGAAGGCCAACATCGTGCACGAGCGGCTCATCGAGATCGCCGCCCGCAGGCTCGGCATGGACCGTGCGGAGATCCGGCGCCGCAACTTCCCCACGCCCGACGAGTTCCCCTTCTTCAGCGGGGTCGCGTTCACCTACGACAGCGGCGACTATCCCGCCTGCCTGGACCTCGCGATGAGCAAGGTCGACGAGCTCGGCTGGCGCCGGCGGCAGGCGGCGGCCCGGGCCGAGGGCCGGTCGGTGGGCATCGGGTACTCGTTCCACGTCGAGCCGAGCGCCTACGGTCCCAGCCGCATCCTCAACCTCGTCGGCCTCGCCCACTCCGGCTTCGACGAGGTCACCGTGCGGATGGACTCGGTCGGCAAGGTGACGGTCTACTCCGGACAGATCAACATGGGGCAGGGCACCCACACGATCTACGCCCAGCTCGCCGCGGACGCGCTCGCCGTCCCGATGGAGGACGTCGTCGTCGTCACCGGCGACACCGACTCCTGCCCCTACACCGGCTACGGCACCGGCGGCAGCCGGGCCGCGCCGCTGGGCGGGGCGGCCATCCTGCGTGCCTCGGGGCGGCTCAAGGCGAAGATCCTGCGGGTCGCGGCCGAGCTGCTGGAGGCCGCGCCCGAGGACCTGGAGATCGAGGCGGGCGTCATCGGGGTCGCGGGCACCTCCGGGCGGACCGTCACCACCCGCGACGTCGGCGACGCCGCCTACCGCCGCCTGCTCGACCGGATGCCCGAGGCGGAGGTCCCGACCCTGGAGGAGGTCGACGTCTTCGACCCGCCCAACATGGCCACCTCCTACGGCTGCACCGCGCTGCTGGTCGAGGTGGACCGGGAGACGGGCGTGGTGGCGCTGCTCGACTGCCTGCAGGCCCACGACTGCGGCACGGTGATCAACCCGATGCTGGTGGACGGCCAGCTCGCCGGCGGCCTCGCCCAGGCACTCGGCGGGGCGCTGCTGGAGGAGCTCGTCTACGACGAGGAGGGCCAGCTGCGCACGGCGAGCTTCATGGACTACCTGCTGCCCACGGCGATGGAGATCCCGCCGTTCCACTTCTTCCACACCGAGACCCCCGCGCCCGACATCCCCGGCGGCATCAAGGGGGTGGGCGAGGCGGGCACGATCGCGGGCGTCTCGCTGGTCGCGAGCGCGGTGGACGACGCGCTGTCCGACCTCGGCGTCACCGTGACGCGGTTCCCGATCACCCCACCGCGCCTGCTGGAACTGATCCGCGCCGCGCAGGCCCGCACCCCGGAGGCGACCCCGTGAAGCCACCACCCGTCCGCTACGCCTGCGCCACCGACGTGCAGGGGGCGGTAGCGCTCCTCGCCGAGCACGGTCCGGAGGCGAAGGTCCTCGCCGGGGGCCAGAGCCTCGTCCCGCTGATGAGTTTCCGGCTGGCCCGCCCGACGGTCCTGGTCGACATCAACCGCGTGCCCGGCCTCGACACCGTCACGACCGAGAACGGCAGCCTCGTGATCGGGGCGATGGCCCGCCAGCGCGACGTCGAGCTGAGCGACGTCGTCGCGGACGCCGTCCCCCTGCTGCCGATGGCGCTGCGCCACGTGGGCCACGTCGCCATTCGCAACCGGGGCACCGTGGGCGGCAGCCTCGCCCATGCCGACCCGGCGGCGGAGCTGCCCTGCCTGGTCGCCGCGCTCGGCGGCGAGCTGGAGGTGGACGGCCCCCGCGGCACCCGCACCGTCGCCGCGCAGGACTTCTTCTCCGGCACCTTCACCACCGCGCTGGAGCCCGACGAGCTGCTCGTCGGGGTCCGGCTGCCGCGGCTCCCGCGGGGCGCCGGGGTGGCGGTGGAGGAGCTGGCCCGCCGGCACGGCGACTTCGCGATCGTGGGCGCCGTCGCGGCCGTCCACCTCGCCGCGGACGGCACCGTGGACCTCGTGCGCCTCGGCGCCAGCGGTGTGGACTCGGTGCCGGTGCGGCTGCACGCGGCCGAGGCCGTCCTGGCCGGGCAGGTACCCACAGCGGAGGCGATCGCGGCCGCGGCGGACACGGTGTCGGCGAGCGTGCACCCGACCGACGACGTCCACGCGCCGGCGTCGTACCGCCGCGACATGGCCCGGCTCCTCGTGCAGCGGGCGATCGGCGCGGCGGTCGGGCGCGCCACCACCGGCGACGGCACCGATCACGGCACCGATCAGGCTGCGCAGCGGAACGGAGCACCGACATGAGCACCGACATCAGTACCGAAATGAGCACCGACATGGGTACGGACGGGCACGAGGACACCATCGCCGCCATGACGGTCTCGGTGACCGTCAACGGCCACACCTACACCGGCGAGTGCGAGCCCCGGCTCACGCTGGCGGACTTCCTCCGCCACCGGTGCGGGCTCACCGGCACCCACCTCGGCTGCGAGCACGGGGTCTGCGGCGCGTGCACGATCCTCGTGGACGGCCGCAGCGCGCGGGCCTGCCTCATGCTCGCCGTCCAGGCCGACGGGGCGACGATCACCACCGTGGAGGGCCTCGCCCGCGGGGGCGAGCTCAATGCGCTGCAGGAGGCGTTCTGGGACAACCACGGCCTGCAGTGCGGGTTCTGCACGCCGGGGATGCTCATGACCGCGACGGAGCTTCTCGAACAGAACCCCGAGCCGGACGCCGCGGAGGTCCGCGAGTGCCTGTCGGGCAACCTCTGTCGGTGCACGGGCTACGACGCGATCGTCAGCTCGGTGCTGGACGCGGCGCGCCGGATGCGCGGCTGAGGCCCCGGCAGGTCTTCGGCGACGAGGGGACGGACCGGGCACCGCGGGTGGCGTGCCGAGCGCCCGCCGACCCCGTGGTGGTCTGGCTCGCACCCGAGATGGACGTCGGCGGGGTTCCCAAGCGTCGAGAACCCCGCCGATGACCATCTCGGCCGTCGTGGGGAGGCGGGCCGGTGCGGCACGCCCGCCCCGCGGACGGCTCAGGACAGGACGCGGATCTGGAACGGGTAGTCGTAGGGCTGGTCGTTCGCCGCGCGGATGGCTCCCTTGATGTGGCACCACGCGGAGACCAGGAACAGCACGACGAGCAGCGGGATCCCGACGACGGCGCCCACCACCGTGATGATCAGGAGCCAGCTGAGCAGGTAGAGCAGCCAGAACGCCAGGTTGAAGTTGAACGCGCCCGCGGCCGCCCGGCGGGCGTACGGGTCGTCCTTCTTCACGAGCCACACGAGCAGGGGCCCGAGCAGGCTGAGCCAGCCGGCGCTGAGCAGCGCCGCGATCGGGGCGGACAGATGGGCGAGGATCGCGGCCAGGCGGGTGCCGGCCGACGGAACCGCGGTGCGGGCGTACTCGGGCTGGGACGACATGTCCGTTCCTCTCTCTCGTCCTCCCTCTCGCCAGGTACAACGTCCGGACCCGCCGTATCGTGCCGGTGCGGCGGATCAGGTGGTGCCAGGTCGGCGTCGCCGCCCACCTGGCGGATGAACGCGTAGCCCTTCACGGCGTTGAACCACTTGATCGTTCCGCGTGGATGAGGTCCAGGAACGCCATGCCGCGGCCGGTGTGGCGCTTGGCCAGCGACACCACCAGGCGCAAGGTTCGCCTCCAGCAGGTGGTTCCTGGCCTGCTCGCCGTCGCGGACGATCCGGCGCAGGTCGCGCGACATCTGAGCGGGGAGGTGCTCACCCGACGACCGCACGACGTGCAGCCGCTCGGCGGCGAACACACCCCCTCGATGCGCTGCGCGTCCGCGACCGTGCTGTCACACGGGTCGCACACCCGTCGCCTGAGGCCCCTTCTCCCCCGGCGAGAGGTCGAACTCCACCATCTGCCCCTCGTCGAGGCTGCGGAAGCCGTCCGCCTCGATGCTCGAGTAGTGCACGAAGACGTCCTTGCCGCCGTCGTCCTGGCTGATGAAGCCGAAACCCTTCTCGGCGTTGAACCACTTCACAGTTCCACGTGCCATGGTCGTTTCTCCTTGGTGATGTCTCTCGCCGAACGGCGAGAGGTCGGGGTGGTCGCCCGGCGGAGCCGGGCAGGGCGTGCGGGAGTGGGCCGACGGACGTCCGACGCCCAGCCGAGCCGCTCGAACGGCCGGATCGTCCGAGCCGAGATGTCGACCTGCCGCCGGCCGACGTCGTGCCGGGCGCAGGTCGGGTCCGCGTGATGGAGGTTGTGCCAGGACTCGCCCAGCGACGGGATCGCCAGCGGCCACACGTTGCCCGCCCGGTCCCGCGACTCGTAGGGCCGCTCGCCGCTCATCCGGCAGATCGA
This sequence comes from Pseudonocardia sp., assembly GCA_050248815.1. Lineage (GTDB taxonomy): Bacteria > Actinomycetota > Actinomycetes > Mycobacteriales > Pseudonocardiaceae > Pseudonocardia. Next base: position 10,745 of record JBFWRR010000097.1, read on the forward strand.
GTCGATCGACCAGGTGACATGGTGCAGGAGCGCGGCCGGACAGCCACCCGGCGTGGGCGTGCCAGAAGCCCTTCGCGAGGGCGGCCGGTGTCGTGCCGAGGCGCCACGGTGACTGCGGGTCGCCGTCGGCGTCGGAGTACGCATGATGGCGACGGTGGTCGGCGACCCGGGTGAACACGTCGCCCTGCAGGGCCGTGCTGCCGGCGATCGCGAGGGTGTTGCGCAGACGGCGGGTCGCGGTGAAGCAGCGGTGGGTGAAGTGGCGGTGGAAACCCACGGTCACACCGAGCCCGGAGATCAGGTAGAAGACCGCGGCGAGGCCGACGTCGAGCAGGCTCAGCCCCCAACCCCACGTCAGCGGGACGGCCGCGGCCAGGGCGAGCGCGGGGAGCAGGACGAACACGTACACGAGGACCTGCTCGCCCGGCCGGCGCCGCCCGTCGAGCACCGGCCTGGGCCCGCCGGGGCCGGCGTGCCTCGTGGGGGTCGGTGTCCTCACGTGCGGACGCGCCCTCCGGATGGTCTCGGGGCCGGCGGTCACAGCGTCCAGACGCGCAGCGCACGGGGTCCGCGCGGTGCGTCGAACAACGTGAAGGCCACGCGCGTGCTGGCGCGCAGGCTCTGCTGGCCGCCGCCGTCGATGTCCGATGCGCTGACCGCCACCTCGCGCCCGCCGCCGTCGGCCACGATCACGCCGACACCGCGCTCGGCATCGAACCACTCGACGGTTCCGTAGTTCACGATCATCTCCCGGGTCGGACTGCCTGTGATGCGCATCCCGATCGCGGTGAACCGTAGCGCTACGCTGTAGAGGCTACAGTGTCGCGCTGGAGGCGGCAAACGGCCCGAAGGGAGGAGACGGCCGTGGAGGACGAGGGACGTGACGAGCCGCTTGGCGCCGGTTCGCGGGTACGCCGACGTCCGCGGCTGACCCGCCACGAGGTGCTCGTGACGGCCTTGGGGCTGATCGACGACGAGGGCGTCGAGGCGCTGTCGATGCGGCGGCTCGGGAAGGCGCTGGACCGCGACCCGATGCGCCTCTACCGGTTCGCCGCGAGCAAGGACGAGCTCCTCGACGGCGTCGTCGAGCTCGTGCTGGCCGAGCTCGTCGTCCCGCCCGTTCGGGACGGCGGCTGGGAGGCGGTGCTGCGCAGCACCGCCCACGCGTTCCGTGACCTCGCGGTCGCCCACCCGCACGTCGTGCCCCTGATGGTCACCCGGCCGCTCGCCACACCGTTGGCTCTGCGGCCGCTGGGTACCCTGCGCCCGCTGGAGGACCTGCTCGAGCTGTTCATCGGCGCCGGGTTCCCGCCGCGCGGCGCCCTGCACGCCTACCGCCTCTTCGTCGGCTTCCTGTACGGCCACGTGCTCAACGAACTGCAGGAACGCGTGCACGACCCGGACGAGACCGACGACCTGCTCCGCCTCGGCCTGTACCGGCTGCCGGCCCAGGAGTTCCCGCGCCTGCGCTCGCTGGCTGCCGAGCTCGCCACCTACGACGGCAGGCAGGAGCTGGACGAGGGCCTCGACATCGTCCTGGGCGGGCTTCGCCGCCGATGTGAGGACGCCGCTGAGCCGTAGAGTTCGGCCCGCAGGTCGGCGGTCGCCGCGAGCAGGCCGCGCTCGTCCAGCTCCGTGACGAACCGCGCGCCCGCACGGGGCCGACGGTGTGCGAGCTTGACGGTCCCACCGTCGTCGCACTCACCCCAGGCCCGGGTAGAGGGGGTGCGCCGCGGCGAGCTCGCCGACCAGGGCGCGCAGCGGTGCGAGCTGCCGGTCTCCGGCACACGCGGGCAGCAGCAGCGCCTCCGCGACGAGATCGGCCACCTCGGCGAACGCGCCGTCGCCGAAGCCGCGCGTGGCCAGCGCCGCGGTCCCGATCCGCAGGCCGGAGGTGACCATCGGCGGTCGCGGGTCGAAGGGGACGGCGTTGCGGTTGACGGTGATGCCGATCGCGGCGAGCCGGTCCTCCGCCTGACGCCCGTCGAGGGTCGACTCCCGCAGGTCGACCAGCACGAGGTGCACGTCGGTGCCGCCGGTGAGCACGCTGATGCCCGCCGACGTGACGTCGGTGCGCGCCAGCCGCTCCGCCAGGATCCGGGCGCCTCGGACGGTACGGCGCTGCCGGTCGGCGAACTCCGGTTGCGCCGCCATCCGGAACGCGGCGGCCTTGGCCGCGATCACGTGCTCCAGCGGCCCGCCCTGCTGGCCGGGGAACACCGCCGAGTCGATCCTCCTGGCGAGCGTGGCGTCGTCGGTGAGGACGAAGCCCCCACGGGGGCCACCGAGCGTCTTGTGGGTGGTCGAGGTGGTGACGTGGGCGTGCGGGACCGGGGACGGGTGCAACCCGGCCGCCACCAGGCCGGCGAAGTGGGCCATGTCCACCAGCAGGTACGCCCCGACCTCGTCGGCGATCCGGCGGAACGCGGCGAGGTCCAGGTGCCGCGGGTAGGCCGACCACCCGGCGATGATCAGTCGGGGCCGGTGCGCCCGGGCCAGCCGCGCGACCTCGCCGAGGTCGACGAGGTGGTCCTCCTCCGCCACCCCGTACGCGACGACGTCGTAGAGCAGCCCCGAGAAGTTGATCCGCATCCCGTGGGTGAGGTGCCCGCCGTGAGCCAGCGCGAGACCGAGGATCGTGTCCGCCGGCCGCAGGAGCGCCTGCATCACCGCGGCGTTGGCCTGGGCGCCGGAGTGCGGCTGCACGTTCGCGTACGCCGCGCCGAACAGCGACCGCACCCGGTCGATGGCGAGTTGCTCGAGGGCGTCGACGTGCTCACACCCGCCGTAGTAGCGCCGGCCGGGGTAGCCCTCGGCGTACTTGTTCGTCAGCACCGAACCCTGCGCCTGCAGCACGGCCAGCGGCGCGTGGTTCTCCGACGCGATCATCTCCAGGCCGTCCCGCTGGCGGCCCAGCTCGCGTCCGATCAGCTCGGCGACCTCCGGATCGGCGGCGGCCAGCGGCGCGTCCAGGACGTTCATCCGGCCTGCCCTCCTTCGGCGAGGTAGGTGGTGTACTCGGCGGCGCTTCGCAGGTCGCCGAGCGCCTCGACCCGCACGGCGAACAGCCACCCCGCGCCGAACGGGTCCGCGTTGACCAGGCCGGGTGTGTCGGCCAGCGCCGGGTTCACCTCGACCACCTCGCCCGAGACCGGGCTGAACAGCTCGGACACCGCCTTCGTCGACTCGATCTCGCCGCAGGTCTCGCCCGCCGCCACCGCCGCGCCCGCCTCGGGCAGCTCGACGAAGACGATCTCGCCGAGCGACTCGACCGCGGCCGAGGTGATCCCGACGCGGACGGCGCCATCGGGAACGGGCGCGCCCGGCGGGACGGCGACCCATTCGTGCTCCGTGGAGTAGCTGAGATCGGTGGGCAGTGTGGACTCGGTCATCGTCGGTCTCCTCCGAGGGGTCGGCGGCGGTGGAAGGGCGGGGTGACGACGGTGTAGAGCTCGGGTCGGCCGCGGACGTCCACGGTCAGCCCGGTCCCCGGCACGGCCAGGGCGGTGTCGAGGTAGCCGAGGGCGATCGGGTGGCCGAGCGTCGGGGACAGCGCTCCGGAGGTGATCCGCCCGACGACGCCGCCGTCGGCCACGACGGCGTGGCCGGTGCGGGCCGCCCGCCTGCCGGTGCCGCGGAGTCCCACCAGCCGGCGTTCGGGCTCGCGATCGGCGAGTCGCGCCAAAGCGTCGCGGCCGACGAAGGGCTTGCCGAGGCGCACGACGCGGCCCAGACCGGCGGAGTACGGGTCGACGGTGCTGCTGAGTTCCCGGCCGTACAGGGGCATGCCTGCCTCCAGCCTCAGCGTGTCCCGGCAGGCCAGGCCGGCGGGAACGAGACCCGCGGGACGGCCGGCGGCGAGCAGGTCGCGCCAGAGCGCGGGTGCCAGGGCCGGCGCGAGGTAGAGCTCGAAGCCGTCCTCGCCGGTGTAGCCGGTGCGGGCGAGCAGGACCTCGCGGCCGGCGACGGTGGCCGGGGTCGCGGCGTAGTAGGGCAGTGCCGCCACCGTGTGGGCCCGGGCGGACGGGACGAGCCCGCGCAGGATCTCCGCGGAACGGGGGCCCTGGACCGCGATCAGCGCCGTCGCGGCCGAGCGGTCGGTGACGGCGGCGTCGAAGCCGTCGGCCCGCCGGGTGAGCTCGGCGTGGTCGGCGGCCGTGTTCGCCGCGTTGACGACGGCGAGGAAGCGGTCCGGCGCGAGCCGGTAGACCACCAGGTCGTCGAGCACGGTGCCCTCTGCGCTGCAGAGCAGCGAGTACCTCGCCCGGCCGACGCCGACCGCAGACGGTTCGCCGACCAGCGCGTGGTCGAGGGCCGCGGCGGCCTGCGGGCCGGAGACCTCGATCTCACCCATGTGCGAGAGGTCGAACAGACCGGCCGCCGTCCGCACCGCGCGGTGCTCGGCCAGTTCACCGTCGTAGCGCAGCGGCATCTGCCAGCCGGCGAAGCTCGTCAGCGCTGCGCCGAGCGCGGTGTGCTCGGCGTGCAGCGGCGAGGACGGGAGGGGTGCGGGGGAGGTCGGTGTCGGCACGCGGGCTCCGGGTCGAAGGCGCCTGGTCGGCGGTCTCCCCGGCTCTGTCGTCGGACCTGAGAGATTCGCGGGCCGGGCCCGCTTGCCCCTTCGGTGCGGTCCCCGCGCGAGCGGGAGCGCTTTCCAGAGTTGCCTCGTCGCAGCGGTGCGGTGGCCTGAGAGATTCCTGGGGAGGAGTTGCTCCTACGGCTCCGGCCCGGTCCCGGTGGGACGGCCGGATCTCCCGCTGTGAGTCGAACGGCGGTGTGTGGAGTTGTGTGTGCTCCTGCCCGGGGGTGCCCGCGCGGTCATGACGCGAGCAGGTCGTCGAGCCGCCGGGCGGTGCGGTCGGCGTCCTCGCGGTATTTGAGCATCGCGCCGAGGGTGCGGGCGGCGGTGTCGACGTCGAGGTGGCGGGCGCCGACGAGCATGAGGGCGCGGGCCCAGTCCAGTGATTCGGCGACGCCGGGG
>JBFWRR010000098.1:0-3543 GCA_050248815.1 Pseudonocardia sp.
TCACGACCAGTGGACGCACGATCTGACTTTAGAGCTCGGAGCCCAGGTCAGAAGAGTGCTGAACCACTGGCCGCTACCAGCGCCGAGCCTGGCACAACCGGACCCGGTAGACCCCATTAGGTCAGCACCGAGCCGGTGGTGGGTTCGGTCGACGCGACGACGCACAGCACGTAGAGGCTGCGGCCCGTCCCGCCCGCGTCAGGGACCTGCGCCCGGATGTAGGAGGTGCGGTAGCGGCTGTCCGCCACGACCTCGTCGCGGACGCCGCTCGCCACCGCACTGCGGCAGTGCTCGGTGGCCTGTGCCTCTCCGCCGCCCTCCCAGGTGATGCCGGGGTAGGCCAGGGTCGTCACCACCTCGCGGTTGTGCGGCTGTGCGCAGTCGATGGCCTCCACCCGGCCGAGGTGCAGCTTCTCGCCCGACTCCGGCAGGTCACCGGAGATCGTGAAGCAGTCGCCCTTCATCAGCGCGATCAGGTCGACACGCCGCGGGCCGCCCGGTGTGGTCGCTGCTGCCGGACCCGATGACGACGGGCCCGCCGCCGTGCCCGGCGACACCGCGGGGGCGCCGCGGGCCGCGACGGCGACGACCGCCACCCCGAACAGAAGGGCCGGAACGGCGAGCAGGGCCACGGCGATCACCGCGACGGTCCGCCCGACCGAAGACCGCCGCGTCGCGGGCGCTGTGCCCGGCGGCATGGGCTGAGGCGGGTACGGCATGGGCGGCGTCGACGGTGGGCCGGGCTGGGGCGGATACGGCATGGGCGGCGTCGACGGTGGGCCGGGCTGGGGCGGGTAGGGCATGGGCGGCTGCAGCATCGCTGGTGGCATGGGTGGTGGCATGGGTGGTGGCGGCATCGGTGCTGGTGGCGGCGGTGGCGCGCCGAACCCCGGCGCGTACGCGTCGGCCCGGCGCAGGTCGGGGAAGAACCGGCGCCCGACGACCACCTTCACCGGCAGCGGCGGGCGGTACCACAACCCGCGCGGCGGGCCGAGCCGCGTGGTCCGGGGGACCGCGGCGAGGATCGTCGTCGGACTCGCCCCGCCGGTGCCCGAGCGGAACACGACGATCCGCCGGTCGGTGACCACGATGCTCCGGTACGGCGTGCACAGGGCTGCGATGCACACGGCGATCGCCGCCTCGGCGCCGATGACGAGACCGCCGCCGAGGCCGAGGGCGGCGGACCCGACCGCGAGCGCCACCCCGACCGCCATCGCCACCAGCAGCATGAGCAGCACGCTCGCCTGCGCCGGCACCGCGACCTGCACCGTTTCCCCCGGCTCCAGCCGGGCAGCGGCCCGCAGCGCGATCTTCTCCTGAACCCGTGCCATCTCCGGCCTCCGATCCGTCTGCCGTTGCGGCTCAGGAGCAGAGCTCGGCGGCGCGGGCCCGCAGCTGGTCGACGCGCGGGTCCTGGAAGCGCTTGGTCACCTGGTCGAGGGAGACCATGGCGGTGGCGCACTCGCCGATGGATCGGGTGACGTCCCCGGTGGCCGCCACCGCGTCGAGCTGGTGGTCGGCCCAGGCGATCGGGATCTCGCGGCCGCACTGCTCGGTCGCCTTCGTGGCGGCCGCGCCGAGTGCGTCGGCGCTGTCGCTCTCGGCGTGGACGAGGACGCTCACGCAGGCGAAGGTCGGGTCCTCGCCCCCGTTGACCAGGTCCGCCGCTTCCTTCAGGTTGGCCGACAGCTGCTCGAACGTGATCTTGTCGATCCCGCTGAGCCCGGTGGGCCGCTCCAGGGTCGGGTCGATCATGGTCACGACGTCTGCAGCCGGTGCTGCGGCCGGGGCCGGGTCCGCGGCACTCGCCGGGGCGGCGGCGCAGGCCGTCAGACCGGCGGCGAGCGTCACGAGCAGAGCGGCGATCCCGTGCGTGCGGTGGATCATGACGGTGTCCTCTCCGGATGGGCGCCCACCGGGACCGCGGACGCGTGTGACGTACGCCACGGTCACGCGGTCGCCTTCCGGGCCGCTTCCCGGCCGCTACCGCCCGCCCGTCGACGACGGGAAGGAGCGCCGCACCTGGCGGGCCGCGGGCTCCCCGCTCGCCTCGTCGGCGGCGTGCTCCGCAGGAGGTCGGGGGTAGGTCCTGAGGAAGGGAACGGGAAGCCACGTCGCGCAGGCTCGACGCCGACGCTCCGACGGGGGAGGCGGCGATGGGCACACCGACCGGCACCGGCGAGTGGTGGAGCGAGCGTGCGACGGGCCGGCCGTGGTCCGTTCCGGGCTACACCGAGGTGTGCGAGCTCGGCCGGGGCGGCGCGGGGACCGTCGTGCGGGCGCGGGACGACCGCTCCGGCCGCGACGTCGCGATCAAGTACCTCGACCCGGAGCTGCTCGCCGACGGCTCCTTCCGGGAGGCGTTCCGTGCGGAGGCGCGGCTGCTCGCCGGGCTGGACTCGCCGCACATCGCGCGCCTCCACGAGTACGTCGAGCGGGCGGGCGCCGCGGCGATCGTGATGGAGCTGGTCGACGGCGCGTCGCTGCGGTCGACGCTCGCCCGGGGCGGCCCGGTCGAGCCCGAGGCGGCGCTGTCGGTGCTCAAGGGCTCGCTGCTCGGGCTCGGCACGGCGCACGCAGCCGGGGTGGTGCACCGCGACTTCAAGCCGGCGAACGTCCTCGTCACCGGTGCGGGCGAGAGCGTGCTCGTGGACTTCGGGATCGCCGCGCGGTCCGGAGGCATCGCCGACGGGTCCGGCACACCCGCGTACATGGCGCCGGAGCAGTGGGCGGGCGGAATCGCCGGCCCCCGGGGCGACACCTACTCGGCGACGGTCACGTTCTTCGAGTGCCTCACCGGACGGCTGCCCTTCCCCGGGACCGACCTCGTGACGCTGCGTGCCCAGCACGAGCACGCCGACGTTCCCGTGGACGTGCTCCCCGCTGCGGTGCGCGACCTCGCCCGGCACGGGATGGCGAAGGACCCGGCGTGGCGGCCCGCGGACGCCGAGGAGTTCCTCGACGAGCTGGAGTGCGCCGCGACAGCCGGGTACGGCGAGGACTGGGAGGACCGTGGCCGTGACGCTCTCGCCCGCCGTGCCGCACTGCTCCTGCTCTTCCCACCGCCGCCGGAAGCGGTAGGCGGTACGGGGCTGGGGCGTACCGAGGTCCACAGCTCGGGCCGGACGTCGCACAGGGGGTCGGCGAGGGCGGTGCTCGGCACCGTCGTGGCCGTCCTGATCTGTGGCGGCGCGGTGGCGGTGGTCGCGGCGCGGAAGCCGCCCCCCGAGCCGGAGCTCGTGCCGAGCGTCGCCGTCACGACACCGGTCGAGGCGCCCGTGCCGGAGGTGGCGCCGCCCCCGGGGCCGCAGGTGTCTGACCCGTCGCCGCAGCCGGAGGTGGTGGTGCCGCCGGGGCCGCAGGTGCACCAGCCCGAGGTGATCGAGCCGGAGGTGATCGAGCCGGAGGTGGACGAGCCGGAGGTGGACGAGCCGTTCATCCCCGACGAGCACAACAAGTCCCCGTCCGGGCCTGGCGAGAACAAGGGCAACGAGAGCGACAAGGGCAACGAGAGCGACAAGGGCAACGAGAGCGACAAGGGCA
>JBFWRR010000098.1:3643-14504 GCA_050248815.1 Pseudonocardia sp.
GGCAGTGGCAGTGGGGAAGGCAGTGGCAGTGGGGAAGGCAGTGGCAGTGGGGAAGGCAGTAGCAGTGGGGAAGGCAGTAGCAGTGGGGAAGGCAGTGGCAGCGGCAGTGGTGAGGGGCAGGTCAAGTGACCGGGTCACGCGTGCCCGTCGGGAGGAGCGACACCATGGGCGGGGCGGTCTTCGGGCCCTACCGGCTGCAGCGGCTGCTGGGCCGGGGTGGCATGGGCGAGGTCCACGTCGCCTACGACACCGTCACCACCCGCACCGTCGCGCTGAAGCTGCTGCGCCCCCATCTCGCCCACGACCCGTCGTACGCGGCGCGCTTCCGGCGCGAGTGCCGCGTGGCGGCCCGGCTCAGCGAGGCACACCTGCTGCCCATCCACGGCTTCGGGGAGATCGACGGGGTGCTGTACCTGGACATGCGGCTCGTCGCCGGGATGGACCTCGCCGCCTGGATCCGGCGGTACGGTCCCCTCCCCCCGCAGGCGGCGGCGGTGGTCACCGGTCAGGTGGCCCAGGCGCTCGACGCGGCCCACGCGCAGGGCCTGGTGCACCGCGACGTCAAGCCGTCGAACATCCTCCTGGCCGACGTCACCGCGCCACCGCTGGACCCGGCCCGGCTGTTCGCCTATCTGTTCGACTTCGGGATCGCCCGCCCGCGGCCGGGCACCGACGGCGCGGACGGGGTCGTGCTGACCCGGCAGGGCGCGGTACCGGGCTCGCCGTGCTACGTCGCGCCCGAGCGCTACTCCCACGTGGAGGGCAGGCCCGCAGCGGATGTGTACTCGCTGGCCTGCGTCCTGTTCGAGATGCTGGTCGGTAGGCCCCCGTTCACCGGCAACCCGGCATTCCTCATGCGGGCGCACCTGCTCGACCCGCCACCGCGACCCAGCGCCGGACGGCCGGGACTGCCCGCGGCCTTCGACGCCGTCGTCGCGCGCGGGATGGCCAAGGACCCCGACCGGCGTCCGCGCACGGCGGGCGAGCTGGCCGCGGCGGCGCGGGCGGCCGTCGGCACCGAGCTGGAGCATCTGCGCACCGTCCGGGCCGACAGCACGCTGGCCGCCGTGGTCACGGTGCCGCACCCGTCGGCCGGGATCCCGGCCGCACCGCCGGTGCCGTCCCGCCCGCCCGGGCGGGCCCGCCGCAGGCCACGGCGTGGCACGCGGCGCAGCGGCGGCCGGGTGGCCGCGGCGCTCGGCACCGCGCTCGTCGCGGCCGCGCTGCTCGCGTTCGGCCTCCTGTGGGACTCGACTCCGCTGCAGGTGCAGGGCGCGAGCGTCGCGGCCACCGACCCGGGCCGGGAGTGTGACGTCACGGTCGACGTCGTCGGCACCGTGCGCACGAACGGGCGCGCGGGCGAGATCACCTACACGTGGTCGCGCAGCGACGGCGAGACGACCGCGGCGCTCACCGAGCCGGTCACGGCCGGGCAGACGTCCGTCGACGTCCACCTGCTGTGGACGCTCACCGGCCGCGGCCGCCACGATGCGACGGCCACGCTGCGGGTCATCGCGCCGACCCCGACGGAGGCGGCGGGGTCGTTCACCTACGACTGCCCCTGAGCCCGGTCCCGTAGGGTCGGACCCGAATCGTCTCGTCGGAGGTCCCGGACCGGTGCCGCAACGCCCCGCACGCCACGCGTGGCCGCGCACCGGCGTGCTCGCGGCCCTGCTCGTCGTGCTGGCCACGCTCGGGCTGATCGGGATCGACCGGGCGGGCGACGTGGGGCATCCCGGTGGCCCCCCGGGGTCGGCGCTTCAGGTGGAGCGGCCGATCGGGCACGCCGCGTTCGCGTCGGCACAGGCCGGGAAGCGGCCGGTGACGGCCGACGAGCGCGCGCCGGGCGGTGGCGACCACCCGGCGGTCACGGCGGCGCGGTCCGCCGCCGTCGCGTCCTCGTGCGCATGGTCGGTCACCGCGGACGCCCCGGTGGCCCCCGCGGGGGAGCGCGGCCACGGCGGGTGGTGCGGGCGCGCCCCGCCTGCGGTCGCGGCCTGACCACCGTCCCCCGTACCGCGCCCTGAGCCCGCGCCCTCGCGCGGGCGGCGCCACGCGTCCCCGAGGTCTGTCGTGAACCGCCCCATCCTGGCGCGCGCCGTCGTCGCGCTCGCCGTGCTCGCCGCCTGCACGATCGTCGCCCTCACCAGTGCGCCGACCCTGGGTCTCGACCTGCGCGGGGGGACGCAGATCGTGCTGGAGGCACGGGGCGGGCCCGACGACGGGCCCGAGGCGACGGACCGGGTGCTGGAGGTTCTGCGCGAGCGCGTGGACGGGCTCGGCGTGGCGGAGCCGGAGCTGACCCGCTCAGGGGACCACCGCATCGTCGTCGACCTGCCGGGTCTTCAGGACCCGGCGGAGGCGGCGGAGGTACTGGGCCGCACCGCGCAGCTGTCCATCCACCCGGTCGCCGGGTTCGCCGAGCCCGGCACCGGCGCGCCGCCGGACGAGACCGGGCTCGGGCTTGCGCTGGGGCCCGCGGCGCTGGTCGGCGAGGACGTCGCGGCCGCGCGGTCGGCGCCGGACCAGGCGTCGGTCGGGTACGCCGTCACCGTCGACTTCGCCGGGCCCGGTGCGGACCGCTGGCGCGAGCTGACGGCGCAGGCGGCGTGCGCCGTCCCGGGGGACCCGACCCGGCGGATCGCGATCGTGCTCGACGGCCAGGTGATCTCCTCACCCCAGCTCGACCCGTCGATCGCCTGCGGGGTCGGCATGCTCGGCGGCTCCACCCAGATCACCGGGTCGTTCAGCCAGGAGGAGGCCGCCGGGCTCGCCGTGCTGATCGAGGGCGGGGCCCTGCCGGTGCCGGTCGAGCTCATCGAGCAGCGCACGGTCGGGCCGTCGCTCGGCGCGGACGCCATCCGGGCGAGCGTCCTGGCCGTGCTCATCGGCGCGGGCCTCACGGCGGTTTTCCTGGCGGCCGTGTACCGGCTCGTCGGGGCGGTCGCGATCGTCGCGCTCGCCGGGTACGCGCTGATCTCCTACGCCACGCTGTCCGCGCTCGGCGCGACGCTGACGCTGCCGGGGCTCGCGGCGTTCGTGCTGGCCGTCGGCATGGCGGTGGACGCGAACGTGCTCATCGCCGAGCGTGCCCGCGAGGAGTACGCGCGCCGTCCCCGGCTGGAGCGGGCCGCCGAGTCGGGCTACCGCGGGGCGCTGAGCGCCATCCTCGACGTCACGGTCACGAGCCTGCTCGCGGCCGCCCTGCTGTTCACCCTCGCCTCCGGGCCGGTCCGCGGGTTCGGCGTGACGCTCATCGTCGGCGTGCTGGTGTCGCTGTTCTCCGCGCTGGTGCTCAGCCGCCTGCTGACGTTGTGGATGGTGCGGCTGCCCGCTGTGCGCAGGCACCCGGCGTGGAGCGGGATCGCCTCGATCGGGCCCGTGCGCCGCGACCTGGAGCGGCGCGACCCCGGCTTCCTGCGACGGCCGGGCCGGTGGCTGGGTGCGTCGGCGGCGGTGGTCGCGATCGCGCTCGCGGGGATGGTCGTGCACGGGCTCGACCCGGGTGTGGAGTTCACCGGCGGGCGGTCGGTCGACATCACGACCACGGTGCCGGTCGACGCCGACACCGCCCGGGAGGCCCTGGCCGACGCCGGCTACGACGGGGTCGTCGTGCGCACGACCGGCGACGGCGCGATCGGCGTGCGCGGCGCGGGTCTCGACGACGCGGACGTCGCGGCGCTGCGCGACGCCCTCGCCGGGATCGGCGGCGGCGAGGCGCGGGTGCTGCAGGACGAGCTGATCGGGCCGAGCCTCGGCGCGGAGCTCACCCGCGGCGCGCTGATCGCCCTCGGCGTCGCGCTGGCGGCCCAGCTCGCCTACCTCGCGCTGCGCTTCCGGTGGACGTTCAGCACCGGTGCGGTCGCCGCCCTCGCGGCGAACGCTGCCGTGGTCGTCGGCGTGTTCGCCTGGACGGGCCGCACACTGGACAGCGTCTTCGTCGCGGCGCTGCTCACCGTGATCGGCTACTCGGTCAACGACAGCGTGGTGGTGTTCGACCGCGTGCGTGCCGAGTGGGGTGCACGGGCCCGCGAGCCGTTCCACCGGGTGGTCGGGTCGGCGATCCTCGCGACGGTGCCCCGCACCGTGAACACCGGGCTGTCGACGCTGCTCATCCTGGGTGCGCTGCTCGTGCTGGGCGGGGAGACGCTGTCGGACTTCGCGCTCGCGCTGATCGTCGGGATCGTGGTCGGGACGCTGTCGACGGTCACGATCGCCGCACCGCTCACGATCGCCCTCGAACGCCGCCACGGTGGACGGCCCCCCGCGCGCCGGGGGCCGCGTCCCACCGGCAAGGCGGGCCGCAGCCGATCAGGGGAGGCGGCGCGCGCCGCTCTGTAAGGTAAAGCCTTTCTTTGACTTGAAGGGGGTGGGGCATGGCCCGACGCCCGCAGGTCGTCGTGTCCGCGCTCCTGTCCCTCGTCCTGGCGGTCACGCTGTTCACCCCGGCCCACCACGCGGTCGTGCTCCCGGCACTGATCGGGATCGTGGGCGACGAGGCCACCGGCTCCGGGATCGCAGCGATCGCCCCGGAACGGCCGACGGCACCGCCCGACCAGCCACTCGGCCGGGCCCCGGACGCGTCGATCCTCGCGCCGTCGGCGGTGCGACGGACCCGACCCGCCGGGCGCGGCACGGCGCGGCGCACCGCCCGCGCCGGCGACACCGTCTCGCTGCGGGCACCTCCCGGCCCGGGGCGAGCCACCGCGCCGTGATCCGGCCCCGTGCCGTCACGGCCCGCGACCCACCGCGCCCGCGCGCGGGGATCCGACGGGAGTTGTCCACATGCACGTCGCCGAAGCCCTGGTGGTCCTCGGCGGAGCGTTCCTGCTCTGCGGCCTGATCGCGCGGATCGGAGTGCCCATCGGGCTGCCGACCATCCCGCTGTTCATGATCGTCGGGGTGGTCGTCGGGCCGCACACCCCGGGGTTCGACCTCGTGGCCCACCCGGCGGAGCTGGAACTGATCGCCCGGCTCGGCCTGGTGTTCCTGCTGTTCTACCTCGGCCTGGAGTTCTCCCTGGGCCAGCTGGTCTCGGGCGGGCGGCGCCTGCTCGCCGCCTCGGCGATCTACCTCGTGCTGAACGTCGGCGGCGGGCTCGTCTTCGGGTTCGCGCTCGGCTGGGGTACGGGCGAGGCCCTCGTCGTCGCCGGGATCGTCGGCATCTCCTCGTCCGCGATCGTCACCAAGCTGCTGGTCGACCTGCGCCGGCTCGGCAACCGCGAGACGCGGCTCGTCCTGGGCATCATCGTCATCGAGGACGTCTTCCTCGCCCTCTACCTCGCGCTGATCCAGCCCGTCATCGGCGGCGCCACCGATCCCGCCGAGGCCGCGCGGGGAATCGTGACCGCGTTCGCGTTCCTGCTCGCGCTCGCCCTCGTGGCCCGCTACGGCGCCCGCGTGGTCGGTCGCCTCGTCGACACGACCGACGAGGAGATCGTCGTGGTCGTCGCGGTCGGGCTCGCCGTCCTCGTCGCGGGCCTCGCCGAGGAGGTCGGCGTGTCCGACGCGATCGGTGCGCTGATGGTCGGGATGGTGCTCGGGGCGACGGCGAAGGCGCCCCGGCTGCGCACCCTCGTCCACCCCCTGCGCGACGCGTTCGCCGCCATCTTCTTCTTCCACTTCGGGTTGAGCATCGACCCGGCGGGGGTGCTCGCCGTCCTGCCGCAGGTCGCCGCGGCCGTCGGCGTGACGCTCGGCCTGTGCCTGATCGCCGGCGTGATCGCCGCGCGGATGCACGGGTACGGGCGGGTCCAGGCCGCGAACATCGGGCTGACCGTCCTCACCCGCGGCGAGTTCTCCCTGATCCTCGCCTCGCTCGCGCTCGCCGCGGGCCTTGACGGGCGCATCGGCTCCTTCACCGCCGGCTACGTGCTGGTGCTCGCCGTCGTCGGCCCCTTCGCGGTGTCGCGTTCGGAGTCCCTGGCCCGCCTGCTCCCCGCGCGGCTGCTGCCCGACCGCGGCGCACGCCCCGCCTCCGCCGAGGAGCTGACGATGGACGTCGGGCCGAACTCGCTCTACCAACTCGGCACCGACCTCCTGCAGATCCACATCCTGCCGGGCTCCAAGCTGCACGGCGTGTACGTCGCGGAGCTGCGGCTGCCGGTCGGCACCACGCTGGGGCTGATGGTCCGTGCGGGCACCACCGAGGCGCTGCGCCCCGACACCCGGCTGCGCACCGGCGATGTCCTGCTCGTGTTCACCCCGCCGGAACAGCGGCAGGCGGTGGAGGAACGGATCAGGGCGGTGCACCGCAGCGGGCGGCTCGCGCGCTGGCACGGCGACCTGGGGCGGTGACGCGTCGGGCCTGCAGGACCGGTGGGTGCCCGCCAGGTTGCCGAACGTGACCGCCGTCGGGCAGGAGGCGCGACCTACGGCGTGCCGCCCGGTGCGCTCACGGACCCACCTGAAGCCCTGAAGTCGGAACTTCCGGGATCGTTTGTCATTGCTCACCATTTGCGGCGACGAGGCGCCCCGGCTGTCAAGGTGGATCCGGTGACCACCGCCGCCCCGACGACCCGCCCCCCGGTCCACCGAGCCGTCGCCGCTCCCGCGCTGCTGGTCGGGGCGATCCTGCTGCTCGCGCTCAACATGCGCGGGCCGCTCGTCGCCGTCTCGCCCGTCGCGGGGGCGATCCAGGACGACCTCGGGATCGATGCCGCGACGGTGGGGCTGCTGACGAGCCTGCCGGTGCTGTGCTTCGGGCTCGCGACCCCCGCCGCATCGCTGCTGCTGCGCCGGCTGGGCCTGGGCCGGGGCGTGCTGGTCGCGCTGGGTGTGCTGGTGGCCGGGACGCTCGTCCGCTCGACGGGGGAGCTGCCCGCGGCGATCGCGGGGACCCTGCTCATCGGGGCGGCGATCACGGTCGGGAACGTGGCGGTCCCCGTCGTGATCGGGCGCGACCTGCCCGCCCACGCCGGTCCCGTCCTCGGGATGTACACGGCGGCGCTCAACGTCGGGTCGATGCTGACGCTCTCGCTCACGGCACCGATCGCGGGCGCGACGAACTGGCGGGTGGCGCTCGCCGCGTGGTCGCTGATGGTGCTGGTCGCCGCCGTGGTGTGGTGGTGGGCGATGCGCGCGACGCCCGATCGTGACGGGCCGGGCCCCGAGCGGCCCGCGGCGGGTGGGCCCGCCTGGTGGCGCCGCCCCGTCGTGTGGGGGCTGACGCTGGCCTTCGCCGGGCAGGCGTTCGCCTACTACGGCGTGACGGCGTGGCTGCCGCTGCTGCTGCGCGACGAGCTCGGCATGAGCACCGCGGCGGCCGGGGTGAGCGCGTCGGTGTTCCAGATCGCCGCGCTCGCCGGCGCGTTCGGCGTCCCGGTCCTGCTCCGGCTCGCGTCGGATCCCCGGATCGCGGTCCTGGTCGTCGGGCTCGCCTGGCTCGCGCTGCCCCTCGGCCTGCTGCTCGCGCCGGAGGCGTGGCTCGTGTGGAGTGCCGTCGGCGGTGCCGCGCAGGGCGGGGGCCTCACGGTGATCTTCGCGTTGGTCGTGCTCACCGCGCGCGACGTCGTCGAGAACAGGCGCATGTCCGCGCTCGTCCAGGGCGGCGGGTACACCGTCGCGGCCGCCGGGCCGCTGGTGGTCGGCGCCGCGCACGAGGCGACCGGCGGGTGGGCCGCACCGCTGCTCGTGGTGCTGGCGGCCCTGCTCGTCCTGCTGGTCGCGGGGCTCGCCTCGGCGCGGCCGCGGGGTGCCGTCGCCGTCTCGTGATCCCCGAGGTACCGCACGCAGGTGGTACGCATGGCGGACGTCACAGTGTCGTGCACCGGAGGTCCAGCCATGACGACGACGACTGCGCCCGAGACCACCTCCCGGTCGCTACCCGACTCCGGCGGCCACGTCGACGTCCTCATCGTGGGTGCCGGGGTCTCCGGGATCGGGGCGGCCCACCGTCTGCGGGAACGGTTCCCGGACCGGACCTTCGTGCTGCTGGAGGCCCAGGACGACCGCGGCGGCACCTGGTGGACCCACCGCTATCCGGGGGTCAGGTCGGACAGCGACCTGTTCACCTACGGCTATGACTTCAAGCCGTGGCGAGGGCCGTCGATCGCGGCCGGTGGGGAGATCCTCAAGTACCTCGACGAGGTCATCGAGGAGGACGACCTCGCACAGCACATCCGCTACCACCACCGCGTGACGTCCGCGAGCTGGTCCTCGGCCGACCGGAGATGGACGGTGGAGGTCGACCGCGCGGGCGAGCCCGCCACCTTCACCACGGACTTCCTGTGGATGTGCCAGGGGTACTACAAGCACACCGAGCCCTACCGGCCGACCTGGGAGGGCATGGAGGACTTCCGCGGGCAGGTGATCCATCCGCAGGCCTGGCCGGAGGACCTCGACTACACGGGCAAGCGGATCGTCGTCGTCGGGTCGGGGTCCACGGCATCCACGCTGATCCCCGCACTGGCGAAGAAGGCCGCGCACGTCACGATGGTGCAGCGTTCCCCCTCGTACTACCTCCCGGTGCCGACCACGCACGATCTCGCCACGCAGCTGCAGCCCCTCGACCTCCCCGAGGACTGGATGCACGAGATCATGCGGCGTCAGTACCAGTCGCAGTACCACTGGCTGGCCCGGACCTCGATCGAGGCGCCGGAGGAGCTGCACGCCTTCCTCATCGAGACGATGCGCCCGTTGCTTCCCGAGGGCACCGACATCGAGAAGCACTTCACGCCGCGCTACCGCCCGTGGCAGCAGCGCATCGCGACCGTCCCGGACGGGGACTTCTTCGCGGCGATGCGCGAGGGCAAGGCCTCGATCGCGACCGACACCATCGACCGGTTCACCGAGAACGGCATCCGCCTCGGTTCGGGCGAGGAGCTGGCGGCCGACATCGTCGTGACGGCCACGGGCTTCAACCTGTCCGCGTTCAGCGACATCCCGTTCACCGTCGACGGTGAACGGGTGGACTTCCCGGAGCACCTCACCTGGCGCGGGATCATGATCAGCGACGTGCCGAACATGGCATACGTGTTCGGCTACTTCCGGCACAGCTGGACGTTGCGTGCGGACCTGGTCAGCGACGTCGTCTGCCGGCTGTTCGAGACCATGCAGGAGAAGGGCGCCACCGTGGTCGTCCCGACGCTGCGGCCGACCGACCGCGACATGGAGATCCGCCCCTGGTCGGACCCGGACAACTTCAACCCCGGCTATGTCATGCGTTCACAGCACCTCCTGTTCAGGCAGGGCGACCGCGAACCGTGGATCCACATGATCGAGCACGAGCAGGAACGGGAGATCCTGCCGAAGGCCGACCTGGACGACGGGACGCTCCGGTACAGCTGAGCGGCCACCGGGTGGTGGCGCTCGACGCACCACCCGGTACCAGTGGGCCGTCTCGCCCGGCTTCGGCTCCAGTCGCACCCGTTCGCCACCGGGATCGGCGGACATGGTCGCGGAGTGGAGGAGCGTCGCCACGTTCTCCGAGGCTACGGACCGATCGCCCCGCGAGGACGGGCCGGTCAGCCGCCCGGGTCGTCGAACTCGCCGGCCCTGACGCCGGCCAGGAACGCTCGCCACCCGGCCTTTGCGAAAGCGCCGGGGGCAGCGCTCAGCCGGCCTTCGCCGCGCCGTACTCCGCCTTCACCTCGGCGCGGAACTCCGCGTACTCCTCGGGATGGTGGAACGTCAGGTCGGCGATGCAGTCCGCGCAGCGGCCGACGAGACGCAGCATCGCCGTCCGTCCGCAGCGTGAGCACGGGCGCAGCACGGCGGGAGCCGCGGGGTCGATCTCGTCGACGGCGGAGTCCGGGGCGGCAGCGGGGTCAGGGGTTTCGGCGGCCACGGCGGGGATCCTGCCACGGGCCGCGCGTCGTCACGTCCCGGACAGCAGCTCCACGACCGGGGCCATCTCCTCCAGATACATGCTGTTGATCTTCACGTAGGAGATGCCGAGGGTGTCGCGGCGGCGCAGCAGCTCGTCGGCCATGGCCCGTGGCGAGGCCCCGGGCAGCAGCATGATCGAGCCGGCGGCCACGAGCTCGTCCACGGAGGCGCCGAGGTTCTGCGCGGCCCAGGGCGGCAACGGGCCGTTCCCGACCACGAACAGGTTGATCGAGAACTCGAGATCCCGTCCCGCCTGCTCGCGGACGTCGGCCACGAGCGCGGCGACCTCGGCGCGCGGGGTCAGCGCGGGTAACGCGGGCGTCACGACGTCGGCGAGCCGGGCCGCGAGCGCCCGGGCCTTGGGGCCGCGGACCGCCATCAGGACCGGGGTGTGCGTGTCGCCGTCCAGCTCGCGCAGGTGCGTGATCGCCAGCTCGACGTCTGCGAGCCGCTCGGCCGCGCTGCGGAACGGCAGGCCGAAGCTCTCGGCTCCCTCACGCGTGCGCGGCAGGCCCGTCCCGATGCCGAACTCGAAGCGCCCGCCCGTGAGCTGCGTCATCGTGTGCGCCTCCCAGGCCGCGGAGCGCGACGGACGCAGCGACGCGGCCAGGACGTACGTGCCCACCGTCAGGTCCGTGACGGCTGCGGCCATCGCGAGCGACGGGAACGGCGCCGGCAGCGCGACGCCGTCGGGCATGAGCAGCGACGTGTAGCCGAGATCGGCGATCCGGCGAGCCTGGTCGAGCCAGGTGGCGGGCTGGGGGACGGCGACGACGCCGAAACGGAAGGGGCGCATGAGCACATGCTAACCCTAATCATGACAAGCTGTAACTGTTTGTCTGATGGAACGGCTTCCGGCCCGGAGGCGGGAGGCCTCCGGGCCGGGTGTCACCGCGGGAGAGGTGCTCAGCTGCCGCTGACCAGGACGCGGCCGAGGGTGCGGAAGATGATCGCGATGTCGAGGGTGGGGGTCCAGGTGTCGATGTAGAGGTTGTCGTAGTGGGCGCGCAGGGGGATGGAGGTGTCGCCGCGC
>JBFWRR010000099.1:0-1251 GCA_050248815.1 Pseudonocardia sp.
TGCGTCCCGGCGGGGGGGGGCGGCCCGGCGGCGGGCGTCGTGGGCGGGATCGGCGGGGGTGGGCCCGGCGGAGCGGGGGGGGGGGGGTTCGGTCGGGGCCGCGCGCCCGGACCGCGGCCCGGGCGCGCGGCCGGCCGACGTGCCGTGCGGGGAGCGGACGTCGTGGGGGATGCGATCGGGTCGCGAGATCGAGGTGGACCCGGTGGGCACCGGACCCGCGGGGCGGCCGGTGGTCGGGGGGTTCGTGAGGTGCCCGGTGGGTGGGCGGTTCGTGAGGTGGCCGGTGGGTGGAGGGCTCGCGGGCCGGCCGCTGGGCCCGGCTCCGGCGGGGCGGCCGGTGGACAAGGGGCCTGCGGGGCCCGCGGGTCGGGCGCGGCCGTGGCGGGTCTGCGGGCCGGTCTCGGGCCCACGCCGCGGTTCGTCGGGGCCGGGCGAACGGCCCGGGTGGAAGGACGTGCTTCCCGTGTAGCCCGTTCGCCCAGAGCCGGTAGGTGCGCCGACGGGGGGTGGCGGGGTGGCCGGAGTGACCGGCCCGCGGCCGGGGGGAGGAGTGGCCAGGGGGCGGACGATCGGTGTGGGTGCGGCGCCGCGCGGTGTCGCCGGGCGACCGGGGCCCGCCGTGCGCGCGCCACCGACGGCAGGGCTGTCGCGCAGTGGGTCTGCGGTGTGTCGGCGGCTCGGCTGGACGTGGTCGGCGGGTGAGCGGTCTGCGCGGGCCGCGCCGACGGAACGGCCGGAGGGCGGGGCATCGGCACCGCGGCCGTCCGAACCGTGCGGTACCGCTCCCGGGCGAACGGGCCGGCCGGGTCCCTCCCCTCGCCCGGCGGGTCCGCCGGCCGTCCGGGAGCGTGGGCTGCGTCCGTTCGCGGGGCCCCGCCCCTGGCCGGGGACGCCGCCGGCCTCCGGCTCCGCCGGGTCGACGTGGGGGAGGCCCGCCCGGGTCCCGGGACCCGGCCCACGACCGGCCGGGTGGCCGCCACGGTCGCTGTGGCGGGGGGTGTGCCCGTTGGCGTGGCGTGGGTCGCCGTTGCGGGGGGTGCGTCCGTTGTTCAGTTCTGTGTCGGTGGTCCGGTGGGGTGTGCTGTGCCCGTTGGTCGGCCCGTGCGTCGGTCGTGCGTCGCTGGCGTGCCCGTTGCGGGGGGTGCGGCCGGTCGGAGTGGGCCGGTTCGGGGCGTGCCCGTCCGGCTGACCGACCGCGCGTCCGTGCGGGCCGTGGCCGTTCGTCGGGTGGCCGTTCGTCGGGTGGCCGTT
>JBFWRR010000099.1:1351-14279 GCA_050248815.1 Pseudonocardia sp.
GTGGCCGTTCGTCGGGTGGCCGTTCGTCGGGTGGCCGTTGGTGTGCCGCCCGTTCGCCCGGTGCCCGTTGGCTGAGCGGCCGTTGCGGTGACCGTTGGCGGAGCGGCCGTGTCGTGGAGTCTGGCCGTTCGCGGAGAGGCCGTCGGCCTGGCCGTCCGCGAGGACCGGTCGATGCCCGGTGCGCTTCGGGCCGACGATGGCGTGTCGCCGGAGGAGTTCGTCGAAGGCCCGATCGGCGCCGCCGCGGCCGGGTGCCGGCCCGTCGGCGGGGGAGCGCCGCGCGCGGTAGGGGTCCGACTCCACTCCACCTCCTCGGGCAGCTCGTGCAGCGACGTCTCCACACACGAAAGGCGGTCCGGATCTTCACGATCCTTCCCGCCCCCGGGCCCGGAGCTTACGAAGCGGGGCAGGCGGGATGGTGGCGGGGTATCAGCCGACCGGGCGAGCGGTGGCGTGCAAGCGGCTGCCGGTCGACCGGCTCGGGCGGGTGGACGGGCGGTCATCCGCCGGAATGGTCCAGTTCGGCGCCGAACGGCACGGACGGGTCGTCCGGATCCTCGAGCCAGTGCTCGGGCAGCACGACACGGGCGGGCGAACCCTGCCGCCCGCGCGGGCCCTCGGCGTCCGCGGGGAAGGGCTCGTGCGGGTCGAGGGTGGCGAGCAGCTCGTCCAGCTCGTCCAGCGAGGACACCAGCCCGAGCCGCCGCCGCGGCTCCGAGCCGACCGCGAATCCCTTGAGGTACCAGGCGATGTGCTTGCGGACGTCGCGGATGCCCTTGTCCTCGCCCAGGTGCGCGCACAGCAGCGCGGCGTGGCGGCGCAGCGTCGCGCACACCTGCCCGAGCGTCGGCGGCTCGGGCCGGGGACGGCCGGCGAACGCGGCCTCGAGATCGGCGAAGAGCCACGGCCTGCCGAGGCATCCCCGCCCGACGACGACGCCGTCGCAGCCGGTCCGGGCCACCATGGCGAGCGCGTCCGCAGCGGAGAAGACGTCGCCGTTGCCGAGGACGGGCACCCACGGCGGCACGGCATCGCGCAGCCGGGCGATCGCGGTCCAGTCGGCCGTCCCGGAGTACCGCTGGGCCGCGGTGCGCGCGTGCAGCGCGACCGCCGCGACCCCGGCGTCCACCGCGATCCGCGCGGCCTGCAGGTAGGTGGTCACGGCGTCGTCGATCCCGATCCGCATCTTGATCGTGACGGGCCGGCCCGCGGCGTTGTCCACCGCCGCGCGGACGATGTTCGCGAACAGCCTGCGCTTGAACGGCAGCGCCGCCCCACCCCCGCGGCGCGTGACCTTGGGGACGGGGCAGCCGAAGTTCAGGTCCAGGTGGTCGGCGAGGTCGCGCTCGACGACCGTGCGCACGGCGGCGCCGATCGTCGCCGGATCGACGCCGTAGAGCTGCATGGAGCGGGGGTGTTCGTCCCGGGTGAACTCGATCATCCGGAACGTCAGTGGGTTGCGCTCCACGAGGCCGCGTGAGGTGATCATCTCGCAGACGTAGAAACCCTCACCCTGCTCGCGGCACAGCCGGCGGAACCCCGGGTTCGTGATGCCGGCCATGGGCGCCAGCACGACCGGGGTCTCCGATGTGTACGGCCCGATCCGGAGCGGGGCCGTGACGCGGGTGGGGGCACTCACGCCCCCATCATCCAGGCTGTGCGAACGGGCCGTTCGTCCAGCTCAGTTGGACGATCGCGCCGCTCGTTGCGCGGCGGGGTCCGGCGGGAGGTCGCGCACGTAGCGGCCGGGGGCGGGCTCGAGCACGGGGTGCGCCTCGCTGCCCTCGCCGTCCGGTGCGGGGACGAGCGCCCCGGAGCGCGGCGTCACCCACTGCACCCACGCCTCCCACCAGCTGCCCTCGTGGCGCGTGGCGCCCTCGCGCCACGCCTCGGGGTCCGGGCCGGGTGCGCCGCCCGTCCAGTAGTGCGCCTTCGGGTTGCCGGGTGGGTTGACCAGGCTCGCGATGTGCCCCGAGTAGCTGAGGACGAACGTGGCGTCGCCGCCGAGCAGCTGGGTGGTGCGGTAGCAGCCCTTCCAGGGGGTGAGGTGGTCGGTGATCGCGCCCGTCACGAACATCGGGATCTTGATCGCGTCCAGCTGCATCGGTGTCCCCAGCACCGTCAGGCCGCCCGGCTGGGGGAGCAGGTTGTGCTCGAAGGCGTCGAGGAACTGGCAGTGCAGGGCGCCCGGCAGGTTCGTGCCGTCCGCGTTCCAGGCCAGGACGTCGAACGCGGGTGGCTTCTCGCCCATCAGGTAGTTGTTGACCCAGTAGTTGAAGACGAGGTCGTCGGGGCGCATCCAGGTGAACGCCGAGCCCATCTGGCGGCTCGTGATGATCCCCGCGCGGCGTGACCGGGCGCGCGCGAACTTCAGCAGGCTCGGCGCCGCGAACGCCGTGATCGGTGCGCTCTCGCCGAAGTCGAGCAGCGTCACCGCGTAGGTGATGCTGTGGACCCGCTCGTCGCCGAGGGCGGCGAGGTGGTTGAGAGCCGTCGTCGTGATGATGCCGCCCGCGCACAGCCCCATGACGTTGACGTCGTCGGAGCCGGTGATCTCGCGCACCGTGTCGACGGCTGCGAGGACGCGGCCCGCGTAGGTGTCGAGATCCCACTCGCCCTGCTCGGCCGTCGGGTTGCGCCAGCTCAGCAGGAACGTCTGCAGCCCCCGGCCCACCGCGTACTCGACGAAGCTGCGGCCGGGTCGCAGGTCCAGGAAGTAGAAGCGCCCGATCGGCGGCGGGATGATCAGCACCGGCCGTTCCCGCACCTGCGGGGTGGACGGCGTGTACTGCAGCACCTCGCCGACCTCGTCGCGGGCCACCACCGAGCCCGGGGTGAGCGCGAGGTCGCGGCCCACCACGAACGCGTCCCGCTCCACCATCGACGGCATCCCGCCGTTGTGCCGTACGTCCCCGACGAACTGCCGCGCCCCCCGCACGAGGCTCGCGCCGCCGGTGTCGAATGCGTGCTTGAGGGCCGCCGGGTTCGTCGCCAGGAAGTTCGTAGGTGCGATCGCGCTGGTCAGGACCGTGGTCGCGAACCGCGCCTGCTCCACGCGGCGGGTGTCCGACGGACCGTCCTCCATCGAGTCCACGACGTTCGACAGGGCGGTCCCGGCGGCCAGGTACGCCTGTTCGAGCCGCCGGTACAGCGGGTTGGACGACCAGGCCGCGTCCTTGAACCGCCGGTCGCCCCGTTGCGGCGCCACCTCGGAACGGCCGACCGCGATCCTCACGAGCTCGCCGCCGAGCTTGGCCGCCTCCCGGGCCACGGTCCGCCCCTGCCCGAGTGTCGAGGCCAGGCCGGCCACCAGGCTCCCCACCGAGGGGAGTGCGACGACCTCGCCGCCTTCGGGTTCCGTCTCGTCGGTGCGCGCCACGCCCCCACCTTCCCCTGTCGCGTCGTGTCGCTCCAGCCTCCCGGAGTGCGTCCCTGGTCACCAGGCGGCAAATCGGGGACGGCCCCGCCCGGTTCGGACGGGGCCGTCGCGGTGGGGCCCGGTTCAGAACGCCGGTTCAGAACGCCGGTTCAGAACGCCGGTTCAGAACGACACGGTGATGCACGCCGGGCGTGCGCCCGCCGTGCCCGCCCTGCCCGCCTCGGTCGAGGTCGACTTCTCGTGGATGATCACGGCCTGGGCCCGGCGGTCGGCCGGGAACACCCACGGCACCGTGGTCGTCGCCTCGCCCGCACCCTCGGCGTTCGTCGTGAAGTCCAGCCAGATCTCGTTCTGGGGGTTCGCGTACGCCGGGTCGACCGAGGGCGTCACGGGGTCCTGCCGGAACTGGTAGTGCGGACCCGCCGCCATGCCGTCCGCCCCGCAGGGGTTGACGTGGGCGTGCGCGCCGTAGGCCCGGTTCGGCAGCAGGCCCGTGACGGAGAGCGTCACGGTGGTCGAGCTGTCGGACTCCTCGGCCGTGACCTCCGCCGTCGCGCCCTGGGGGACCAGGTTGGGGTCGTAGGTCGCGGCCGGGCCGCCACCGGGGGCGCTGAAGCTCGCCGTGACGTCGGTTCCGGCCGGGGCGCCGCCGCAACCCGCGAGAACGAGTCCCGCGATGAGGAGAAGTGGTATGCGCGCCCTGCCGACGGCGCTCGGGTGGCGGCGGCGGTCGCTGTGCCGGATGTCGTGCCATGACATTCGCATCGGTACATGGTGTGCCCTGGGTCACGGGCCCGCGCACGCGCGGTCGAAATATTGCCGTCACATTCCTGTCACATTACCTACTGCGAACGGCTGTCTGTACCCAGGCCCGTACGGGTGGCGGCATACCACCTGATCGGGGTGTCACATGCTCGACCGAACGACCGGAGCGTCAGGTGGTCGTCGACGCACTGCCGTGAGGTGGGCCAGGTCACGGCGGCGGGCTGCGAGGGCAGGATCCGGCACACCGTCGACACCCTGTCGATCGGCCATCTGTCGCGCCGACAGAGCTTTCGGGCAGGCAGATCGCCCGCAGCGCGACCATGTTGGACGAGCTCCAAGGGCGGGTATGCCGTTGCTCACGGCACGGGTCGCATTGGTTGAGGGCTATGTTACGCCACGTTTACGGCCGAGCGACCTCTCGGACATGGCGGTTCGGCGTAATTGGCGCCGCTGTTCGGACGCTGTACCGGTGGAACCTTCGGGTGTGCTGCCCACGTCCGGGCGACATGGCCTGGACCGGATCCGTGCCGCACGCCGAGACGCGCGCCGGACCTGCGGGTTCGGCCGGAGGGAAATACGTGTGAATGCTGATGAGCGATGGTGTGAAACGTAATGTCCGCGATGCCCGAGGCCTATCCTGCGAAGAATTGGCGCAGCTCCGGAGAAGCGCCGTCCACGCCGTGGAATCCGGTGGATTGCAGAAGGACGTCGCCGTGGAGTTCGGCGTCTCCCGCAAATCCGTCGGGGAATGGGTGCGCGCCTATCGCGCCCGGGGCGAGGAGTCGTTCCGCGCCGAGCCGCGCGGCCGCAGGCCCGGCGTGCAGCTCGCGCTGGCCGCGTCGCAGCAGCAGCAGGTCCTGCGCTGCCTCGTCACGGGGCCGCCCGACCAGCTCGGCCTCCCGGCCCGGCTGTGGACCCGGCGGTCGGTCGCCGAGCTGGTGAACCGCGAGTTCGGCATCAACCTGGCGGCCTCGACGGTGGGCCGCTACCTGCACCGGTGGGGCATCGACACCACGTCGGACCCGTGCTGGGCGAGCCAGGCGATCGCCTGCTGCCCGGGACCCGCGTGGCCGCCGGGTGACCGCGTGCGGATCGGGTGGACCCGGCCCCGCCTGCCGGTCGATCCGGATCCAGCGAACGCGCTGCTCGCCGTGACCGGGCGCGGCTCCCTGAGCTTCCTGGCCAGCCCCCGGCCCTTCCGCGTTCCCGCCCTCGACGAGCTCCGCGACCGGCTACGCATGCACCTCGCGCGGGACGTCCGGATCGTCGTCTGCTCCTGGCCGCCGGAGCAGTTCGCGGTGCTGGACAGCTGGCTGTCCGCAGGCCGCGAGCGGGCGACCCGTGCGACGTGGAACTGACGCCCGCGCCCACCGAACCGCCGATCACCAGAGGAGACCACCCTGTGCCCACAGTCACATACCTGCTCGACGACGGCTCGCGCCGCACCGTCGAGGTCGAGGTCGGGACGAGCCTGATGAAGGCCGCGCTGGCCCACGAGGTGCCCGGCATCGTCGGCGAGTGCGGAGGCTCGGCCACCTGCGGAACCTGCCACGTCTACCTCGAACGCGGCGCCGACCTGTTCGCCGCGCCCTCCGCGGACGAGGAGGACATGCTGGAGTGGACGGCCGCCGTGCGGGCGGGGAACAGCCGGCTCAGCTGCCAGCTCGTTCCGGACCGCGAGGGCATGGAGCTCGTCGTCCGCGTCCCTGCCGAGCAGGCCTGACGTGGGCGGCGTCGTGGTGGTCGGCGGCGGGCACGCCGGCGTGCAGGCGGCGGCCTCGCTGCGCGCGGGCGGGTACCGCGGTGGCGTGACGGTGGTGTGTGCCGAGCGGCACCTTCCGTACGACCGGCCGTCGCTGTCCAAGGAGATGCTGGCCGACGGCGCCGATCCCACGTCGATCGCGATGCGGCCGCGCTCGTTCTTCGACGAGCGCCAGATCGCGCTCGTGAACGATCCGGTGGTCGGGATCGACCGGGCGCGCCGCCGGGTGGAGCTGGGCTGCGGACGGCAGCTCGGCTACGACCATCTGGTCCTCGCCACCGGCGCCGTCCCCCGGCCGTTGGCGGTGCCGGGATCGGGCCTTCAGGGTGTGGTCGAGCTGCGCGGCCTCGACGATGCGCTCGCCCTGGGGGCGGCGCTGGCCAGGGCCCGGCAGGTGGTCGTGGTGGGCGGCGGGTTCATCGGGATGGAAGTGGCCAGCGCCGCGAGTGCCCGTGGCCTCGCAGTCGCGGTGCTCGAGCGGGGCGAGCGGGTGCTCGGCCGGGCGGTGACGCCACAGGTCTCCGAGGCCGTCGCCGCCCACCACCGGGCCCACGGGGTACGCCTGTACCTGGGCGAATCCGTGACGACGCTGATCGGCCGGTACGGCTGCGTCACCGGTGTGGTGACGGGCTCCGGGCAGCTACTTCCGGCCGACCTCGTCGTGCTCGGGGTGGGCGCGGTCCCCGAGATCGGCCTCGCCGCGCGGGCGGGCCTGGACACGGCCGACGGCATCGTGGTCGACGCCTGGCTCGCCACGAGCGACCCGCGGATCACCGCCATCGGCGACTGCGCCGCCGTGCGCGATCCCGTGACCGGGACGACCAGGCGCCTCGAGTCCGTCCAGAACGCCACCGACCAGGGGCGCTACATCGCCGCGCGCATCCTCGGCGAGGGGGTGTCGCCGTACGCCGCCGTGCCGTGGTTCTGGAGCAACCAGGGGTCTCTGAAGCTGCAGATGGTCAAGCTCGGACCGGAGCCGGACCGGCTGGTACGCCGGGGCGGGCCGCACCGGTTCTCGGTGCTCGGCTACCGCGACGGGCTGCTCACGGCCGTCGAGTCGGTGAACGAACCGGGCACCCATCTCGCCGCGCGCCGGCTCCTGGAGCGGGTGGTTCCGCTGGAGGCCGAGTTGGCCGGCGTGGATCACGACCTGCGCGCGTACACCCGTCGGATCGTGGCGGGTGAGTCGGCCGTCGCGTGACGGGGACCGACCGGGTATGACCGGCGCCGGGATCCGTGGCATTCTGCGAATCCACCGATCCCGGCGTGCGCGATTGCGGGGCAGGTGGCGTTCGGCCGTCGACGGATGTGAACCCTTTTCCGTCCCGTTCACCCGATCGATTATCCGCACATTTTCTCACATGCCCCGGCCGCCGGGTCGAGCTCATCTTTACGTCTGCTTAACTCTCGGTACGAATCCGGTAACGGCCCGCGTGATTCACTGTCCGCGTTCCACGCCCCCGAATTTGTTTGCGTGGAAAATTGAGAGCTGACGAGAATCACGAGAGGAAGCCCATGTCAGTCCCCGCTCCCCAGGGTACTTCGGGGTCTCGAAAACGACGCCGACGCGTCACGACGGCGACCGTGCTGGCGGCGACCGCCGTCGGCGCGACCGCGGTGTCCGTGTTCCCCGCCACGGCGTCGCAACCGGTCGGCGCCGGGCCGGTGCCGATCACGTTCGAGCTGACCGACGAGAACGGCAAGTGGTTCGACTCGGGTGTCAACCTGTTCGGCAGCCAGTCGCTCGCGGTGGCGGAGCTCCCGCGCGTCGGCACGTCCGGTGTCGGCGTGCCCAACCTGGCGCTCTCGTCGTCGTCGATGGACGCCCCGGCCGTGCTGACCGGCCTCGACCCGGCGAACCCCCGCGCCGGGGTGCACGGGCCCGGGTCCGCTCCGGAGTCGGGCACGCCGAACCTGGTCGACGCGCTGGCGCTGGACAAGACCCTGGCCGCCGTCCAGGGCATCGGCGCGTCCGACCCCGAAGCCGCGCCGCTCGCTCTCGAGGCCGAGGGCCTGCTCGCCCAGCTCCCCGACGCACTGGCGAAACTTCCCGCGGACTCCCCCGTGAACCTGAACGAGGTCCCTGTCGCCGCGGAGCTCACCCGGATCCTCGACTCGCTCAAGGAGTTCGCGGTCAAGGGCCCGGGCGTCACCGTCAAGTTCGACGTCGACCCGGCCCGGTCCGAAGGAATCCGCAACCCGATCGGGCTGATCGCTCCCGAGGGTGCGCTGGGATTTCCCTACGAGACCATGGAGGGTGCCTTCTTCGGCACGAAGACGATCCAGCTGACCGAGCCCGGCCTGTACGCCTTCACGGACTCGGTCGCGCCCTACATGCTCGGCGCCGTCGTGGTCGACGACCCCCTCACGCTGGGTGTGGATTTCGGCAGGAGCCTGGTCGTCAACGGGAAACCCGAGGCGGTGCCGTCGAATGCGGACATCATCCAGCGGCTGGTGAACGCGTTCTTCACGATCACCAACCCGGACAACTGGCAGATGTTCAGCGAGACCGAGGAAGTGTCGTGGAACCCGGTCCAGCCGCCGGCGCCGATCCTGCAGTACGACGCGGCGGGCAACCAGGTGCTGGTTCCGAACCTGGACGCCTACTACGACAGCTACTTCAAGTACCCCCGGACGCTGCCGGCGCTGAAGAAGCCGACGACGCCCGGTGTCGGTGAGGTCTGGGTCGCGACCCAGATGGAGGACTACGCCGGCAAGGACAAGCACGGCTCCCTCACGAAGATCGACGTGGCGGACTGGTCGATCGACCGGAAGGTCGCCGCTCCCTCGATCAACATGAACAACGTCCACAACATGTGGACCGACAAGGACTACAAGTTCGTGTACGGGAACGAGTGGTTCGGCAACGAGACCGACACGTTCGATCGCGAGACCGGCGAGTTCCTGCACAAGATCGAGGTCGGGCCCAACCCGGCCCACGTGATGACGCGACCGGGCTCCGACGAGCTCACCGTCGGTATCAACGCCGGCAAGGACATCGTCGAGCTCGCGCCGGGCGGCGCGGAGATCACCCGCCGGATCGCCGTCAACCCGGACAGCGCTCTCACGCCGCACCCGCACGCCCACTGGACGAGCCACGACGGCAGGACGGTCGTCGCCCCCGAGACGATGACCAACACGGCCGTGATCGTCGACATGGAGACGGGCACCGTCACGCACGACAAGGTCGGGGCGTTCCCGATCGCCACGTCGATGACGCCGGACTCGAAGAAGGCGTACCTGTCCGACTTCCTCGGCATGAGCATCACGTGTGTCTCCCTGAAGGAGGACGCGTGTGCGACCGAGAGCGGCAAGAAGGAGCACACCTCGACGATCGACCTGTGGAAGAACTACAACCCGCTGACCGGGCCCACCGGGGCGTGGGGCGGCCTGACCATCCAGCTCCCGGTGAGCCCGGACGGTAAGGCGCTGCTGGCGGAGAACACGCTGTCGCAGACGGTCAGCGTGATCGACCCGAAGACGAACAAGCACATCAAGGACCTGCCGTGCAACGCCGGCTGCCACGGCGCCAACTTCGGCGCCAAGAAGGGCGGCGGCTACTACGCCTACGTGTCCAACAAGTTCTCCAACGCGATGCAGGTCATCGACATCGATCCGAACGGTGACGGCGACATCGCCGATGCCGAGGTCGCCGGGCAGCTGGTGCTGGGGGCGACGAAGGACACCACGACCGACGACGCGCTGACGGCCCACCCGGGCGTCGGTGGCCAGGGCGTGCTCGCGATCCCGCTGGTCTACAACGGCTGGTCCCAGGAGATTCCCGGGGCCTGGCGCAAGGACCTCACCTGCCGGCAGATCAACCCGATCGACAAGTCCGCCTGCTGATCGGGCCACCCACACGGCCCGGGGGCGGGCAGCGCCGCCCGGCCCCGGGCCCTCCGCCGAGGAGCCGTCTCGTGTCCCACCGCACGACGTCCGTCATCCGCGGGAGGAGAACCGTGATCGCGACCGGACCCGTCGCGGTGCCCGACCGGCCCACGATCCCGCCCACCGCGCCGGTGCTCCCCTCCGGCGCAGGGGCGTTCCTGCCCGGCGGGCACCGGCGCGGCACGGCAGGGACCGCCGTCGCCGTCCGGGCGCCCGCCGGGCTCCGCCACTCCCCGGAAGGTGGGCGATGACGCCGCACCGCCCCCGACCGTCCACGCCGGCCCGCCGGCTGGTCGGGATGCTGCTGCTCGTCGCGACCTGCTGGGCGGCCCTGCTCCTCGCCTTCCCGACGCCGTCCGGCGACCCGGTGCTGATCTCCACCACCCCGGCCGGGGATGAGGTCGTCAAGTCGCCCGACACCGTGCAGCTCACCTTCGACCGTCCGGTGCCCGCCGGGCTGGGCACCGTCCGGATGACGAGGCCGTCGGGCGAGCAGGTCGTCGCCGGTCGGCCGACGCACGCCCCTGGAACGGACGACACCCTCGTGGTGACGATGCCGCAGACCCGCTACGCCGGGACGTACGCGGTGGCGTGGTCGCTGCCGTCGAGCCGGCTCGAGCCGATCGAGGGCACCTTCGACTTCCACGTGTTCGCGCCGAAGCGGCCGGCCGCCCTCCCGGAGATCGCCGACGAGCGGGACCCGGTCGTCGCGGCGGCCCACACCGCGACCCGGCTGGTCGCGACCGCCGCGTTGACCGTCGGCGTGGGCGTGGTCGTCGTCCTCGCCGCGGTGTGGCCCAGGGGCGCCGAACGGCCCGGGGTACGGCGACTGGTCACGGCCACCTGGTGGACGCTCGTCCTGTCGACCCTCGGCACGATCCTGACCTTCGGCGGCTACGCTGCCCGGACCCCGCTCGCGGAGTCCTTCGATCCGGCGGTGGTGGCGGCCACTTTCGGCACCGGCGTCGGCACCGGGCTCTCGGCGAGGCTGCTCGTCCTGGTCCCGGTGACCGTCGGGCTGATCCTGATGTTCACCGGAAGCCCCGCCGCGACGGCCCTCCAACGCTGGACCACCGCGGGCTCGGCGCTCGCGGGCGCCGCCGCCCTGGCAGCGACGTGGAGCTGGTCGCGGCCGCAGGACCCGGGCGGGCCGGCGCTGCTCACCGTGATCTCCGGGACCGGCCTGCTCCTGGCGGTCGCGGTCTGCATCGGCGCGCCGGTGCTGCTGTGGACGGCGCTGCGCTGCGCCGCCGACGCCGAGCTGGGTGTCGTCGTGCCGCGGATCGCGCGGCTCATGCCGGTGTGCGCGGTCGTGCTCCTGGCGCTCGCGGCCGCGACGGCCCGCGGGTGGCAGCTCGCGGCGCTCGCCGCCCTGGCCGTGCTGGTCACCGCCGCAGCGCCGGCCGCACACAGCTGGGCGCGCCGCCGGGCCGACACCCGTGGCCGGCCCCGGCCCGGGCGTACGCCCCTGCGTCGCCTGGCCGCTGTCGCCGCCGTCGCCGGGGCCGTGGCCCTGACGGCCGCCGACGCGACCGCGCCCGGCCACTCCCAGCTCGCACTCACCGACCGGGTGGCCCGATGACCCCGGCAGAGGGAGGAACCATGCTGACGACCGCCGACGTGCCCCGGGTGGCCGCGCCCACCCGCCCGACCGGGCAGGTGCTGCGCCCGATCGCCCGCCGCGTGCACTTCCTGGCCGGGATCCTGATCGCGCCGTTCGTGCTGCTGCTGTGCCTGACCGGGCTCGTCTACGTGTTCAGCCCGCAGATCCACGACAGCCTCTACGCGCGCCAGCTCTACGTCCACCACGTGGGCGATGCGCCGCGTCCGGTGGCCGAGCAGGTCGCCGCGGCGATGGACGCGCACCCGGAGGCCGAGTTGCGCTCCGTCGTGCCACCCCCCGATCCGCACCGGACGACCCGGGTGAACCTGGCGGTGCCGAGCCTGACCGAGCGTGGCGAGGCGCGCACCGTCTACGTCGACCCGTACACGAACTACATCAGCGGCGAGCTGACCACCATGAACGATCGCCTACCGGCGAACGTCTGGCTGCGCGACCTGCACAGCAACCTGCACCTCGGCGAGACCGGACGGCTGTACGCGCAGGTCGCGGCGAGCTGGCTGCCCGCGGTCGTCCTGGGCGGGATGCTGCTGTGGGTCGGGAAGCAGGGGCGGCGCCGGCGCAGTGCCCGGGAGCTCCTGGTGCCGGCGCCGCGCGGGAAGGGCCCGCAGAGCAGGTTGCGCAGCGTGCACGGCCCGCTCGGGCTGTGGCTGACGGTCGGGCTCGTGGGGATGAGCGTCACCGGCCTGATGATGGGCGGCCTGCTGGACGCGCGGGTGCCGCAGCTCGCGCTGATCCCGGTCGCGGTGCCGGTGGACGGGCGGGCGATCTCCGTCGACGAGCTGCTCGACGTCGCCCGGGCCGAGGGTCTCGACGGCGAGCTCCAGGTGACCCCGCCCGCCGTCCCCGGCCGGCCCGCCGTGGTCGCCGAGCGGTCGCCCGGGCGGGACGTCATCGCCGTCGACCCCTACACGGGCGCGGTGACCGAGCGCGTCGGCTGGGCCGACTACTCGTTCCTGGCGCAGCTGCGCACGCTGGGCGTCGAGGCGCACACCGGTGCCCTGTTCGGGTTGGCCAACCAGATTCTGCTGGCCCTGCTGGCCGTCGCGACGATCGTGCTGATCGTCGTCGGTTACCTGATGTGGTGGGGCAAGCGCAGCCCCTACGGCGGATTGCCGCCCGCGCCGCTGCCCGCTCTGCGCCAGCTCACGCACCCGGCCCGGGCGGCGGTCCTGCTCGTCATCGCGGTGCTGGGCTACGTCGTGCCGGCGTTCGGGATCAGCCTCGTGGGTTTCCTCCTGGTCGATCTCGCGATCAACGCCGTCCGACGGCGGCGGGCGAGCAGGCCGGCCCGGCAGCGCGCGTAGCTGGGGCGGAGGGAGCCGACCCGGACACCGTGACCGGCGACGGCCGGTCCCGGCCGTGCGGGTCGTGCGGACGGCGGTCGGTTCCCGGATAGGCTGGTCGCGCCGCCATGCCGTTTCGCCTGGTGGTGTGCGGGGCCTCTAGCTCAATCGGCAGAGCAGCGGACTTTTAATCCGCGGGTTCGGGGTTCGATCCCCCGGGGGCCCAC
>JBFWRR010000100.1:0-13945 GCA_050248815.1 Pseudonocardia sp.
CATGATCGTCATCGCGCAGGGGTGCTTGTCCAGCACCGAGTGCCCCGTGAACGGGAACTCGACGTACTGCGAGCGCGTGAGGCCCGGCCGGACGATGTCGACCCACCCGGGGGCGGTGGCCGCGTCGAAGGCGCCCTCCAGGATCAGCACGGGCGCGTCGCTCACGGTCGGGGCGGTCGTCGCCGGATCGGACCCGACGTCCCAGACCGGGCACTCGGTGAAGAGGCGTCCCTGCTTGGGCTGCACCTTCAGGACCTGGTCCGGGAACTGCGGGAGCGCCGACCGGGCCGTCGCGAGCGCGGCGTCCGCGGTCGTCAGGTCGGTGTGCTCCCGGCAGAACACCGTGAACGCCAGCGCGTGCCCGCCCAGCCCGACGATCTCCGGCGGGGTCTGCAGTGCGAGCATCGCGGCGACGGTCTCGGCGGCGTCGCCGCGCGCCATGTCGGCGATCATCTTGGGCACGCGGGAGGCGTCCCCGCGCTCGCTGGCCATGATCACGGCGTAGGCGAAGGGGAAGCCGTCGATGTTGACCGTCAGGGGCGTCCCGGTGGCGGGGTCCGTCGCCTGCACGACGACGGGTGTCGCGGTGAGCCGCTGCACGGTGGCGAAGAAGTCCGCCTCCAGGTTCGGGTACGCCGCCGTGCAGGACGGCTGGGCCGCGCAGGCGGCGAAGATCCCGCGGAACGAGCTGGCCGGCGCCTGCCACCAGGTCTCGGCGATGTTGTTCGCCGGCGGTGACACGGAGTCGAGCACGACGCTGCGGATGCCCTCCGGGTGGTCGCGCAGCACCGTCAGGGCGAGCTTCGACCCGTAGGAGACGCCGTAGACGTTCCACTCGTCGATGCCGAGCGCCACGCGCAGGTCGGCGATGTCGGCGGCGTTCTCGGCGGAGTTGTAGGCCGCCAGGTCGTTGCCGGCGGCGGCCAGCCGGTCGCGGCAGGCCTTGATGACCGCCGTCTCCGCCACCGTCGTGGACTCCGCCGTGAACGGGACGCCGATGGCGTCGTTGACGAACTCGTCGTACTCCGGGCAGGAGAGCAGCGGATCGGAGAGATGGGTGCCGCGCTGGTCGACGAAGATCACGTCGCGGTCGGCGTTCAGGCCCTGCCGCGTCAGCTCCGTGACCTGGAACGAGCCTGCGCCGCCCGGACCACCCGCCAGCCACACGATCGGATCGGGCTGCGGGGTCGGTGAGGCGGCCGGTACCCGCGCCACGAAGACCTTGATCTTCTTCCCGTCCGGCTTCGATCGGTTCTCGGGCACGGTGAGGTAGCCGCACTGCACGTTCGCCGGGAAGTCCAGCGAGGGGAAGCCCGCGACGTTCGGGCTGGGACACGGCGCGCTCTCGAACGCGGCCGTCGGGGTCGTCGCCGCGGCTGCCGCCAACGGGGAGTCGACGTAGATCTGGTCCAGGACGCTCACCATGATCGCGTTTGCGGTCGGCGCGTCGTCGGGTGAGACGGGCTGGTTCGTCCACACCACGAGGCTCATCCCGGCGGCCGGGTCCACGCCCATGAACGAGTTGTAGCCCGGCGTCTCACCCCCGTGGAACGTGACGGCGTGGGAACCCCAGCTCAGCCGCGAGATGCCGTACCCGTACTCCTGGTGCGGGTTGTCCGGGAACTCGGGCCTGATGCTGTCGGTCCAGATCCGCTGGTACTGCGCGTCGAGCACCTTTCCACCGGTGAGGGCCTCCATCCACGTGGCGAGGTCGTCGGCCGTGGAGACGACGCCGCCCGCCGCCGCGGCGAACGAGTGGTTGATGCCGGTGTACTCGGTCGGTGTGACGGTGCCCGCCTCGATCGCGGTCCTCATCTCCGGGGTGTACTCCGGCTCGCCGTACAGCGCGACGGAGGAACTGCCGTACAGGTAGCCGTGCGAGTACGGCGCGGGGAGCGCGTTCGACGTGGCGTCGGGCAGGAACGTGTTCGCCATCCCGAGCGGCGCGAACAGCCGGTCGTGCATCGCGGTGGCCAGCGGCTGCCCGCCCGCGTGCTCGACGACCAGGCCGAGCAGCGCGTAGTTGGTGTTGTTGTACTCGTAGTCCGTGCCCGGCGGCCGGTTGGGCGGGTGCGCGAACGCGATGTCCAGCAGCTCCCGTGGGGTCCAGACCTTCGTCGGGTCCGTGTCGAGCGTCTTCGCGAACTCGGGCGAGTTCGTGTAGTTGTACAGCCCGCTGCGCATCTCCAGCAGCTGGGCGATCGTGATGGCGTCACCGTTCGGGACACCCGGGACGTAGCGCGAGACCGGGTCGTCGAGCGCGAGCTTGCCCTCCTGCGCCAGCTGCAGGATCACCGCGGACGTCATCGTCTTGGTGTTGGACGCGATCCGGAAGTGCGTGGCGGCGTCCGGCGGGCTCTGCACGCCCAGCTCGGTGGTGCCCGCCCCGACCCGGAACTCCCCCTGCGGCGTCCGTAGGAGCACCACCGCGCCGGGCACGTGCAGCTCCCGGATCTTGCCGTCGAGGAGGGTCTGCAGCGAGGCCTGGTCGATCGGCTTGAGTGCCGAGGACGGCGTCTGCTCCGGTTCGCCCGTGCAGGCCGCGGCGATCAGGGCCGCGGCCGCGACGGCCGCCACCGTCGCGGCGCGCCGGCCGGTGCGGGAATGCGTGGTCATGTGTCGTGCCCCCTGGTGGTGGTCGAGCCGCCCGGTCGATCCGCCGTCCCGGGCCGCGGAATGTGTGCTGGTCAACGTGGGTGGTGGCCGTCGTCGGCGTGCAGGACGCGCCGGACCCGGGCCGGCCACCGGGGATCGATGACCTCGTCCTGGTCGCGCAGCGCGGACGGGTCGAAACGGGGGTTGAAGCAGTTGATCTCGCCCTCGAAACCGTCCGGGTCGAGGTAGCGCAGCGAGAGCATCCAGCCGAGCGGGCGGACGTCCCCGCTCGACGCCCCGGCGTCCAGGAGCCGGCGCCGGACGACGGCCAGCTCCGCCTCGTCGGCGACCGTGAAGCCGATGTGGTCGAGGTGGCCCCGCCCGAGCATCGCCGCACCGGACACCCGCACGTCGCGGTCCGCCTCGAACACGTGGAGCATGACGTCGCCCGCGAAGACGACGGCCTGCCGGCCGTGCCCCGAACCCGGGCCGAGCACCAGCGCGGTGTCGAGGCCGACGACGCCCTCGTAGAACGCCCGGTAGCTGTCGAGATCGGGCGTCACCACGGCGATGTGGTTGACCCCGCAGGGCCGCCCCGCCCGGCCCACCATCAGCTGAGCGGCGGTCGGTCGGCCGGGCAGACCGTGCCCCGGGCCGGGACCTGGAGGTCGACGAGCGTGGTCACACCCGTGACGGCGTTCCCCGGCGTGGAACGATGTTCCGTTCCGGAAGCCGCCTCAGACCTCGACCGTCCACGACAGGGCCGCGGCCGGCTCCGGCCGGTATCCGCAGTACCGGCCGGTGCGGACCGACACCTCCAGGTGCGCGCCCAGCGCGGGTGC
The DNA here is from genome assembly GCA_050248815.1 of Pseudonocardia sp. Classification (GTDB taxonomy): domain Bacteria; phylum Actinomycetota; class Actinomycetes; order Mycobacteriales; family Pseudonocardiaceae; genus Pseudonocardia. Next base: position 3,438 of record JBFWRR010000100.1, read on the forward strand.
CTGCAGCCCGACGGCGGCGATGGCGCGCCGCAGGCTGCGTACCACGTTCACGCGGGCCCGTTCCGCGACCGACCCGGTGGGCCGGTCGCGTCCGCCGAGACCGACCGCCTGCTTCAGCTCCCGCAGCAGCGCCTCGGTCTCCACATGGGCGCGCTCCCCGCGGACGGGGTCGTTGGCCGCCGCCGCGTCCTCGATCTCGGCCTGCAACTCCTGCAGGCGCCGCCGGTAGGCACGCTTGGCCTGCGCGTCCAGGGCCGGACCGAGACCGGTGGACGGTGCGCCGGACAGCCCGGCGAGCTCGACGGCGGCCACCTCGACCCCGGGGGTCCGCAGCAGCCCGGCGAGCTGACCGAGGCCGGCGCTGTCGGGCAGCCGGGCCGAGCCGAGCGGCGTCGTGAGCACCCACGACACGCCTTCCCGGCGCAGGGTCGCCCCCTTCGCGGCCGGGTCCGGGACGGCCGGTGGCGCGCGGCCCGGGCGCCCGACGCCGGCAGCGGCGGCGAGCGCGGCGGCCTCCGCACGCAGGGGGCCGGGATCGTCGTCGCCTGCCCGGGCCACCGCGTCGGCGAGGTGGTCGAGACAGGCGACGAGCATCGGCGGCGACGGCAACGCGCGCGCGAGCGCCACGGCGTCGCGCGCGTGCCGGACGGCGGCCGGGACGTCACCCGCGAGCGCGGCGAGCCGGCCGAGGACGTCGTCGACGGGCAGCCCGGCGCACTGGCCGCCGCCGACGTTGAGCAGCCCGGAATACGGCAGGAGCGCCTGGTAGACGGGGGCGACGTGCTCCCTCGCCCCCATCCGCGCGACCGTGTCGCCCAGCATCCGCAGGAGCTGGTCGCCGCTCATCGACCGGCGTACCCGGTCGGGCTGCGCCGCGTAGCGCCGCACGACCTCGTGCACACGCGCCTCGTCCCCCAGCCACTGCGCGATGAAGCCCTTCTGGACCTGCAGGAGCGGCGAGGGCAGCTCGTCGATCATGGACGTGACCGCGCGGAACAGCTCCTGCGCCCGAGGGTCGGCGCCCCCGTACAGCTCCAGCAGCATGATCCGGTGCAGGAGCTCGCAACCGAGCAGGATGAGCGGCTCGATGTGCCCGGTCCCGGCGCGCACGGCCCGGTCCATCGCCGACGTCGCGGCCGACCGGTCTCCGGTCACGGCGAGCAGCGTGGTGCGCTGGACGAGCGTGCGCTGGCCCCAACCCGGTGACGGCAGCAACCCCGCCAGCAGCTCGGCGCGCTCCAGCGCGTGGTGCGCGGCGCCGACGTCGCCGTGGTTGAGGTGGTGGCAGAAACGCCGCTGGTGGCCGTACAGGGCGAGGTCCGAGCGTCCGGCGCGCTCGGCGAGGCGGACCACCTCGTCGGCCGTCGCGAGCCGGGCGTCGAGCTCCTCGCGACTCGCGGGCGACATGGTCCGGTTGATGAGCGCCTGCGCGACGAGCACCGGGTCGCCCGTCCGCCGGGCGACCACGACGGCCTCCTCGGCCCAGGCCCGGGCCCGGTCCACGGCATCCAGATCGGCACCGCCCACCACCGCGAGGCGGCCGAGCACCGCGGCCCGCAGCCGCAGCTCCCCGTCCGGAAGCGCGGCGAGCGCGTCCTCCAGCCGCCGCACGCGGGCGGGATCGGGGACGAACGCGTCGGCCCACAGGTTCGCGCCGACCGCGGCGCGGGCACGCAGCACGGGATCCGCGCTGCCCCGGGCGAGCGTCGCCGCCTCCCGGTAGTGCTCCAGCGCCAGGTCGAGGTCGCCCAGGCGGCGCAGGATCGTGGCGAGGTCCAGCGACACCCTCGCTCGCAGCTCCGGGCGGTCGACGCACTCGACGACCGCCTCGCGCGCGTCGCGCAGCAGGCCTGCCGCCCGCGCCTGGTGCCCGGCGGCGATCAGCTCGGCGGCGAGGTCGCAGGCGGCGGCGACGGCATCACCGGTCTCGGCCGGGCCCGCCGCGGCCCGCAGCCGGTGCCCCGCCGCCGAGGCCCGGCCGTCGAGCCCCCCGGTGGCCTCCCACGCGGCGGCCAGCCGTGCGTGCAGCGACCTCGCGTCGACCAGCCGGGCGGCGGCGTCGGCCAGCAACGTGTGGTGGAAGCGCACGCCCGTCCGGGACACCCCGTCCAGCACGCCCTCGCGCTGGGCCGCGGCAAGGCGGTCCGCGGCGGCGCTCGCGGACGTCGACGCTTCCGCCGACGGTTCGGACGACGCCGCCTTCGACGCCGTTTTCGACACCGCTTTCGACGACACTGCCGACGACACTGCCGACGCGACCACGGCGAGCGGCGCACCCGGCCCGGCCAGGGCCGCGGACGCCAGCAGCTCCCGCGTGGCGGCGTCGAAGCGCTCCAGTACCCGGTCGAGGACCTCCCCGATCACGCCCCCGATCACGCCCCCGATCACGCCCCCGCCGTCCGGCGCGCTCAGCAGCTCGCGGACGAACAGCGGGTTGCCGCCCGTCCGCGCCCGCAGCTCGACCGCGTCGACCGGCCCGGTGGCCAGCGCGTCCGCCATCCGGCGCACCGCGTCGACGTCGAGTCCCTTCAGGTGCACCAGCCGGGAGACCCGCCGGACCGCGTCGAGCCGCGGCATTCCGGGTTCCTGGTCGCGGCTCGTCGCGACGAACGCGACCGGCGCGTCCCCGAGCGCCCTCGGCAGGTGCTCGAGCACCCACACCGCGACCGCGTCGGCCCAGTGGAGGTCGTCGAGGACGACCACCGCCGGGCCGGCCGCGACCAGGGCGGCGGTCAGCGACTCGAGCTGCTCCCACCGGCGTTCCTCGGCCGGCAGCGCCGGATCGTTCGCGGGCTCCAGGTCGAGCGCGCGGTGGACGCCGCGCCACAGCTCCATCGGGCGGCGTACCGTCACGTCCGCCTCGCTGCGCAGCACCCGCATCCCGGTGGCCCTCGCCAGCGCCGCGGCCTCGTCGCCGAGGCGGGTCTTGCCGATACCGGCTTCCCCGAGCAGCAGGACGATCGTCGGGCGGCCGGCTACTGCAGCCTCGAACGCACCCTGCACCACCGCCAGTTCTGCATCGCGACCCACGAGACCGTCGGTGGACGGCGGCGACGGCGCGACTGGCCCCGGAGGACGGACGCCCATCCCGTCGACACTAGGTCACCAGGAGGCAGGTGACGTTGCGCCGATCGTCGACGCGGCGGCGCAGCCGGAGCAGGGACCAGGCTCAGGCCGCGCCCTTGCCCGGTTCCCCCCGCGACGTCATCGCTGCTCCCGAGCCGTGGACGACCGGGGGCGCGACCGCGGGCCGTTCGAAGAGCTGCGCCACCCCGGCCGCGCTGAAGCAGGCCGCACCCCACGCGGTGCCCCAGTTGATCAGACCGACACTGATCACCTCTCCCGTCACCGGCCGCACGAACGCGGCGAGCCCGGACAGCAGGAACAGCCACGACCCGAGCTGGTTGACGATGACGATCCACCAGCCGAGCGAGGAGGGCAGGAAGCGGAGCCGACCGTGGCAGACCTCCATGATGGCGATGTGTCCGGACACCAGGAACAGGACGCACCCGACCATCTGTGGCGCCCAGATCAACCGGTTGGCCTGGCCCGTGCTCAGTCCCGTCAGGAACGCGTCGACCAGGCTGATCGCGAATGCCAACGTGCCGCAGAACAGGACGAACGCGGCCAGCCACCCGGGCCGGTTCGGCTCGTAGGCCCACCACCGCCACGGGTGGGCGACCAGCTTCCCGTCGTCACCGATCTTGCGCGGCGAGTTCACTTCCTGCACCAGGGCCGCATAGGCACCAGTGGAGAACCAGAATCCGCCGATCAGGAACGTCCAGTTGATGGTGAGCGTCGGCGCGACCTCGTACTGGGCCAACAACGCACCGAGGGTGAACAGGGCGCCGCCGAGGAAGAACGACACCCCGGAGAGGTCGTTGCACCGGCGCAGCCGGACGGCCACCGCGGGCCGGGCCATGATCCGCTCGACGATGCCGTCCCTGACCACCTCGATGAAGCCCCGCTTGCGGGCCAGCCGGGATTCCCACGTGGCGATCGAGCCGTCGGGGTGCTGCCACTGCTCCCGGCTGATTAGAGGCCCACGACCTCCCGTGCGCTGGAGGCGGGCTTCCGGGGGCAACTCGAAGACGTCCCACTGGCTCACCCGCCAAGCGTCGGGGACACCGCGAGCCGACGGACCACCCTCAACGGGCGATGACCGCGGGCGTCGCGGGTGACCACGATCGGGAACCGACCATGCAAGCGCGGGGTGCCGAGGCAGGCTGCCCCACTCCGCGGCGACCCGCTGGGCGGACCGGCGCGGGAGCTCCGATCGAGGGGATGTCGAGATGCCACTGCACCAGCGCGACGAGGTCCGTGACGAGCTCGACAGCTGCGTGTTCGCCGACCGGGACCTGACCAGGCCGGTCTCCAAGTACCGGTTCCCCCAGGACGGGACGATGCCGAGGGACGCGTTCCAGCTGGTGTCGGACGAGCTGATGCTCGACGGCAACGCCCGTCAGAACCTGGCCACCTTCTGTCAGACGTGGGTGGAGCCCGAGGTGATGGATCTGATGTCGCTGTCGGTCAGCAAGAACATGATCGACAAGGACGAGTACCCGCAGACCGCCGAGATCGAGCGGCGGTGCGTGCACATGATGGCCGACCTGTGGAACGCGCCGGACTCGGTCAACACCGTGGGCGCCTCGGCGATCGGCTCGTCGGAGGCGTGCATGCTCGCCGGGATGGCGGCCAAGTGGCGGTGGCGGGCCAAGCGGCGGGCGGCCGGCCTGCCGACGGACAACCCCAACATGGTGTGCGGTCCGGTGCAGGTGGTGTGGCACAAGTTCGCCCGCTACTGGGACATCGAGATGCGCGAGGTCCCGATGGAACCGGGACGCTACGCGATGGACCCGGCCACGATGCTGGAGCGGGTGGACGAGAACACGATCATGGTCGTGCCGACCCTGGGCGTCACGTACACGGGCGCGTACGAGCCGGTGGCCGACATGGCGGCCGCACTGGACAAGCTGCAGGCCGACACCGGGCTCGACGTCGACATCCACGTGGACGCGGCCAGCGGCGGGTTCCTCACCCCGTTCTGCGCGCCGGACGTCGTCTTCGACTTCCGGCTCCCCCGCGTCAAGTCGATCAGCGCGTCCGGGCACAAGTTCGGGCTGGCCCCGCTCGGTGTCGGTTGGGTCGTCTGGCGCGACGCCGCCGAGCTGCCCGACGACCTGGTGTTCCACGTCAACTACCTGGGCGGCGACATGCCGGTCTTCCAGATCAACTTCTCCCGGCCTGCCGGGCAGATCGTCGCCAGCTACTACAACTTCCTCCGCCTCGGCCATGAGGGATACCGCCGCATCCACCAGGCGTCCTACGAGATCGGCCAGTACCTCGCCGCCGAGATCGTCAAGCTCGGCCCGTTCGAACTGCTCTGCGACAGCAACCCCCACACCGGGATCCCGACCGTCACCTGGCGGATCCGCGAGGGCGAGAACCCCGGCTACACGCTGTTCGACCTGGCCGACCGGTTGCGGAACAAGGGGTGGCAGGTGCCCGCCTACACCCTCACCGGGAGCGCCTCCGACATCGCCGTGCAGCGCATCCTGGTGCGCCTCGGCGTCAGCCGCGACATGGCCTCGCTGCTGCTCGACGACTTCCGGGACGCCGTCGCCCACTTCGGCAGGCACCCGGTCACGGTGTCCATGACGAAGAAGGAGTCGGGCGGGTTCAGCCACCTGTGACGCTGCGCGGCACGACTCTCACGCCTGGGGATCGAGCACCACGACGGAGTCTGCGCCCGCGTTGCCGACGTAGAGCCGCAGCCCGTCGGGGCTGATCGCGAGGGGTCCGGGATCACCGCCGACCGGCAGGCTCCGCAGCCGGGACCGGGCGCCCGTGTCGATCACCGACACGGCCCGGCTGCCGCGGTCCACCACATAGGCCCTGGTGCCGTCCGGGCTCGTCACGACGGTGATCGGGGCGTCGCCGACGGCGACCGTGCCGACGACGGCGAGCGTTCCCGGGTCGATGACCGACACCGTGTCGGCCCCCTCGTTCGTGACGTACACCCGCCCGTCCGGCCCGACCGTGACCCCGTTGGGTGCGCTCTGCACCCGCACCTTCGCGACGACGCGGTCGGTCGTGGCGTCGACGACCGTCACCATCCCGCCCCCGCGGTCGGTCAGGTAGGCACGTCGGCCGTCCGGGGAGAAGGCAACGTCGACCGGGCCGTCCGGCGCAGTGCCGGCGTCGACGGTGGTCCGCACCGTGCTGCTCGCGGTGTCGATCACCGCGAACGTGCCCGAGTTGCGCGACGTCACGTAGACGCGGTGCCCGTCGGGCGAGACGGCCACGCCCCAGAGCCAGGCCCCGTCGGCGACGCGGATGGTCGCGGTCACCGACCCGGACGCCAGGTCGAGCACCGACACCGCGCCCGTGCCCTCCGCGGCCACGTACGCGCGCGAGCCGTCCGGCGTCACGGCGATGCCGTGCAGGAAGCCGCCGACGCTGATCTCGCGGACGACCTTCGCCGCGTGGGTGTCGACCTCCTGCACGACGCCGGAACCGAGGTCGCTGACGTAGAGCCTGCTCCCGTCGGGGCTCAGCGCGAGGCCGGCCGGGTCACCTCGCACGACGAGCGCCCCCGTCGGGACGTCGGCCGAGGACGGCGCCTTCGAACCTGGATCCGGCGCGGCGGCGCCCGTCCGGTCGCCGGTGACGAGGCCCGCGACCACCAGCCAGGCGACGGCGGCGAGCACGACGGCGGTCCCGGCCGCGACGGCGATCGCCGCGCCGCGGGGGCGCCGGGCACGTGCGGCGGGGTGCGACGGCGGTGGGCGGAGGCGCGACCGCGGCCGCCCGCGTGCGACCGGCGTCCGTCCGGCCGTCCAGCGCGGCCCGCGCGTCGGCCGCGAGGGCGTTGCACGTCGGATACCGCCGGTCGGGCTCCTTCGCCATCCCGCGAGCGACGACCGCGTCGAACGCCGGTGGCACGCCGGGCCGCACGAGGGACGGCCGGGGCGGCGGTTCGTGCAGGTGGGCGTACATGACCGCGAGGAACTCCCCGCGCGGGAACGGACGCTGCGCGGTGAGGCACTCGTGCAGCACGCACGCCAGCGAGTAGACGTCCACGCGGTGGTCGATCCGATGGCCGAGGAACCGTTCCGGCGCCATGTAGCCGACGGTGCCCACCGTCGCGCCGGCACCGGTGAGCGGCGCCGAGTTCGTCGTCGTCGAGCGGCTGATGCCGAAGTCGACGACGTAGGCGAACTCGGCGTGTCCACCACCTGCCTCGCCGACAAGAATGTTCGCCGGCTTCACGTCGCGGTGCAGCAGGCCGTTGGCGTGCGCCCCGTCGAGCGCCTGGGCCACCTGCTCGACCAGCGCGACGGCCCTCTCGGGCGCCGGTGCCCCGTCCCGGGCGAGGATGGCGGCGAGGTCGCGGCCGTCGATGAGCCGCATGTCGATGTAGAGCGTTCCGTCCAGCTCACCGTAGGCGTGGATGGGGACGACGTGGGGCTCACCGAGCCGCGCCGCGATCCGCGACTCGCGCGCGAACCGCTCGCGGAACTCCGGATCCGCGGCGAGGTGCGCGGGCAGCAGCTTGAGCGCGACATCCCGGTCGTGGACGGTGTCGTAGGCGCGGTAGACCTCGCCCATGCCGCCACGGCCGAGCAGATTCCCGATGACGTACGGCCCGAAGCGCCGACCGTCCACGGCCACCCACCCCCGCCGCGCACCTGCGCCGAGATCCCCGGCGGGCAGGATAGCGGCGGAGGCCCTGTAGTCACATCACCTGCGGGCGCCCGGCACCGTCGGTGGCCCGAGGCGTGTACTCCCAGCGCAGGGGCGTTCCGTTCTTGTAGCGGGCGGGCAGGGTTCCCTTGGCTTCGGCCGCCTCGCGCTCCAGGTCGTGCAGGAGGATGGCGGGCAGGCGTTCCGGCATGGCGTCGGGTGGCAGTCGACGGCCACCGTCCACGTAGGCACGGAGCTCACGGTCGATGAGCTCACCGACCGGACCGGGGTAGGTCTGCAGGCCGCAGCGGGCCGCCCGCAGGACGGCGTCGACCGGCTCCCTGCTCGGGTGCGCCGCGGCGGACGGGGGCTGCGATGGTTGCTGGGACATGTCGTGGCTCCGCTCCGTCGGATCCGGGATGGCGCCGGCGGACCGTGCGGCGGGCGTTCGCGGGCCACTCAGGTCTTCTCCAGGGTCAGCAGGGTGCGCTTGGCGTCGATGCCGCCGAGGTAGCCGCCGAGGCTCCCGTCCGAGCGGACGACGCGGTGGCAGGGGATGACGACCGGAAGCGGGTTGGTCGCGCAGGCGGTGCCGACGGCGCGCACGGCGTTCGGACTGCCCGCCAGTGCGGCGACGGCGGCGTAGCTCGCGGTACGGCCGTAGTCGATGTCGGGCAGCCGGTGGAGCACGGCGGCCCGGAATCCGGCCGAGAGCTGCCAGTCCAGCGGAAGGTCGAACGCCCGGCGGGCGCCCTCAAAGTACTCCGCCAACTGGCGTGCGGCAGCGTCCAGGCGCGCCGGGGCGTGCAGGATGCGGGGGCTGATCCGGTCGGCCAGGCTCTGCAGGACGCTGTCGTGATCCTCGCGGCGATAGGCCACCCGGACCAGGCCGCGGTCGGTCGCGGCGAGCAGCAGCGGCCCGACGGGGCTGTCGACGGTTCGATAGGCGACGTCGAGAACGCCGTCGGCCTCTGCTGCGGTCGCGAGGCGAGCCCGCAGCCTGCTCAGCTCGGTGGGCCCGTCGGCGAACGCCCGGGCGAGGTCACGGTGCAGATCATCGGAAGTGCTCATCGCTCTTTCCTCTGCCTTGTGACGGCGGGAACGTACGTGCGGCGCAGCGTGGCGATGCCGTCCGCGGCGGCGCGGCGGGCCGAGTCGGTGCTGCCGCCGAGGATGGCGGCGACGTCGGCATGGGGCAGCCCCGCCACGTAGTGGTAGACGACGGCGTGCCGCTGCTTGGTCGGCAGCCTGGTCACGGCCATCGCCAGATCCGGATCGGGGTCCTCCGGACCTGGCGGTGCCTCGGTGTCGGGCACGTGGGCGGTCGGCACCGCCCGACGGCCCGTGGCGCGGAGGATGTCGAGGGCCTTCCGGTGCGCGATCGTGACCAGCCATGCCTCGACGTTCGCCTCGGCGGGCAGGTCCGGGTAGGCGCGCAGGGCCGAAAGGAACGTCTCCGACCACGCGTCGTCGGCGTCGGCAGGCCCGAGCAGCGCGCGACAGACCCGCAGCACCATGGCTGCGTGCGTCGCGACGACCGCGTCGAACGGCTCCTTGCTCCTCACGACAGGTAGACGCTGCCACTGGCGGGTTCGTGAGATCCGACCGGCCACAACGGCCGCTGGCTCTGCTCGAGTTCGAGCAGGAACCGCTTGCGTCGCAGACCGCCTGCATAGCCGGTCGGCTTGCCGTTGGCACCGATCACCCGGTGGCAGGGCAGGACGATGCAGAGCGGGTTGCGCCCCACGGCGGCGCCGACCTCCTGCGCAGTCGAGCCGTCACCGAGATCACGGGCCAGCGCCCCGTACGTCACGGTCTCGCCATAGGGAACGCGCTGGATCAGGGACCACACGCGCCGCTGGACGGCGTCACCCTCGGCGCGCAGCGGTAGGTCGAACCCGCGCCGCTGCCCGGCCAGGTACTCACCGAGCTGGTCCGCGGCCTCCTCGAAGCCGTCGTCGCGGCGGGGTCCGAACGCCGCCGCACCCGGCCGGTACCAGTGGTTCGGGTAGTACACGCCCAAGAGGGCATCCCTGTCTCGCACGAGGGTCAGCTCCCCGAGCACCGTCGGCACCACCGAATGCCACCGCGCCGTGCCGGACGTCGCCATGTCCATCACCACCTGCTCCGCTCGATCGGTCTCATCCGGTAGACGCACAGCGGGCCCGAATCGTGAGCACGGGTTCCCGCAGCGCGTCTGCGAGCGACCTGTGGTGAACGGCAGCCCCACCTGCTGCGGTGGCGTGTGGGCGACCCGGCAGACGAGCTCGGAGACATCGGGGCCGAACTTGCGTGGCCGGCCCCCGCTCCATCGTGGGTCCAGCGCCGCGAATCCAGCTGGTTGAACGTGTGGATCACCTCCCGCGCGTACTGCGCGGTCGCGGCGAACATCGCCGCAGCCTCGGCGGCGCTACGCCCTGCACCGAGGCCAACACGATCCGCGCCCGGCGCAGCCGGGCCTGGTCCCGCGCCGTCTTGGTGATCTTGACCTGGTGCTGCGCCTCGTCCGGGGTCAGCTCCCGGACGAACACATCAGGCTGCCGAGCCACCGCCCACCTCCCGCTGGATCCGCAGCGGGGTGCGCTGCTCGGCCGCGGTGGTGGGTGGTTGGAGGTGGGGTGGTCGGGCGCGTGGGCGGCGGGTGGGGTCGAGCCAGGGTGGGGGCAGGAACTCGGGGCGGCCGTCGCGCAGGCGCACGTCCCAGCCGGCGTGGTGGATCAGGCGGTGGCAGGCCCGGCAGACCAGCGCGAGGTTGTCGATCGATGTCGGGCCGCCGTGTTCCCAGGGGATCAGGTGATGGGTTTCGCACCAGGACGGTGGGC
>JBFWRR010000101.1:0-3921 GCA_050248815.1 Pseudonocardia sp.
CTCATCCGGGATCGGCCAGGCCGTAGCGACCCCGGTGGAACAGCAGGGGCGCCCGGCTCGCGTCCGCGGCGAGGTCGCGCACGAGACCCGCCACGATCGTGTGGTCGCCGCCGTCGTACTCCCGCCACAGCGTGCAGGAGATCCACGCGCACACCCCGTCCAGCAGGGGATGCCCGTCCGTCGGGCCCGGCCGCCACCCGACGCCCGCGAACCGGTCGATGTCCCGGCGGGCGAAACCCGCTGACAGGTCCTCCTGCTCCTGGGCCAGCACGTTCACGCAGAACGAGCCGATCTCGCGGATGCGGGGCCACGTCGTGGACATCCGGGCGGGAGCGAAGCTCACCAGCGGCGGATCGAGCGAAAGCGAGGCGAACGACTGGCAGGTGAACCCGAGCGGGCCCTCGGGGGTGCTCGCCGTCACCACCACGACGCCGGAGGCGAAGTGGCCCAGCACCTCGCGCATCGCGGCGCCGTCCGGAACCCGGTGCGGCGTCCCGGCCGCGGGCGCGCCCCCGCCCCCGAGGATCTCCATCCGCCGCTGTGCCTCCACGTGTCCACGGTGCCCCACGCCCCGACGGGGCGCGCGCCCGGGTGGCCTGATCGACTCCCCGGCCTGCAGCGCCCGACGCTGGGGATGTCCGCCCATCCTCGCTCGCGGGCCCGGCCCCCGAGGGTGAACCAGGGGATCTCTGCGCACCGTCTCGGTAACCGTACGGATGCCCGCTCCGCCGACGCGCTGCGATCGTTGCGGGCGTCGTCGTGAGGCACCCGGGAGGGATCCGTGAGCACCAGCGAGCACACCGGCCAGTTCGGCCTCCTGCGCCAGCGCCGGTTCGCGCCGTTGTTCTGGACGCAGTTCCTCGGTGCGGCCAACGACAACCTGTTCAAGTTCGCGTTCACCGTGCTGGTCACCTACCAGATTCAGGTGAGCTGGCTGCCGCCCGCGCAGGCCGGACTGGCGGTCGGTGCGGCGTTCATCCTGCCGTTCCTGCTGCTCTCCGCGACGGCGGGGCAACTCGCCGACGCGCTGGACAAGGCGGTGCTGATCCGTGCGGTGAAGACGCTCGAGATCGCGATCATGGCGCTGGCGGCCTGGGGGTTCCTCGCGCAGCTGCCCGCCGTCCTGCTCGGCTGCGTGGTGCTGATGGGGGTGCACTCGACGCTCTTCGGGCCGGTCAAGTACGCCTACCTGCCGCAGGTGTTGCACGAGCGGGAACTGACCGGCGGCAACGGGCTGGTGGAGAGCGGCACGTTCGTCGCGATCCTCCTGGGCAACCTCGCGGGCGGCCTGCTCGTCGCGGTGCCCGGTCAGGGGGCCCGGCTGGTCGCGGTGGCGTGCGTGCTGATCGCCGTCGCGGGCCGGGTCGCGGCCGGGTTCGTGCCCTCGGCTGCGCCCGCCCACCCGGGCGTCCGGGTCGGCGGGAACCCCCGTCGCCGAGTCCTGGCGGACGCTGAAGCTCGCCCGTGAGAACGTCGTGGTGTTCCGGTCGCTGCTCGGGATCTCGTGGCTGTGGTTCGTCGGCGCGGCGTTCCTCGCGCTCTTCCCGACGTTCGCCCGCGACGTCCTCGGCGGCGACGAGCACGTCGCGTCGCTGCTGCTGGTGGCGTTCTCGCTGGGTATCGGTGCGGGGTCGCTGCTGTGCGAGCGGCTGTCGCGCCGCCACGTCGAGATCGGGCTGGTGCCGGTCGGCGCCGTCGGCATGACGGTGTTCATGGTGGACCTGTGGCTGGCCACCCGCGGGTTCGCGCCCGCGTCCTCGACGGGCCTCGGTGCCTTCCTCGCCGCCCCCGGCGCCCTGCGGGTGGTGGCCGACCTGGTCCTGATCGCGGTGTCGGCGGGCCTGTTCAGCGTGCCGATGTACGCGCTGGTGCAGCTGCGCTCGCCGGAGGGCCACCGCGCGCGGATCGTCGCCGCGGGCAACACGATGACGGCGGTCTTCACGATCGCGAGCGCCGGCTTCGCCTCGGGCCTGCTGGCGCTGGGCGCCACGGTGCCGCAGGTGTTCCTCGTGACGGGCCTGCTGACCGCCGCCGTCACCGTCTACGTGCTGCTGCTCGTGCCCGAGTACCTGCTGCGGTTCGTCGCGTTCGTCGCGTCCCGCTGCGTGTACCGGGTGAAGGTCACCGGCGACGAGCACCTGCCCACGACCGGGCCCGCGATCGTGATCGCGAACCACGTGAGCTTCGTGGACGCGGTGCTGCTCACGGCGGCGAGCCCGCGCCCGATCCGGTTCGTCATGGACCACCGCATCTTCGCGATCCCCGTCCTGGGGGCGCTCTTCCGGCTCGCCAAGGCCATCCCGATCGCGCCGGAGAAGGAGGACCCGGCCGTCTACCGGGCCGCCTTCGAGGCCGCGGACCGGGTGCTCGCCGACGGCGACGTCCTGGGCCTGTTCCCGGAGGGGGCGATCACCCGTGACGGCGCGCTGCAGCCATTCCGCGGCGGGATCATGAAGATCCTCGGGCGGCGCCCGGTGCCGGTGGTGCCGGTGGGCCTGCGCAACCTGTGGGGGTCGTACTTCTCGCGGGTGGAGTCCGGCCGCGCGATGGTGCGCCCCTTCCGGCGGGGGATCTGGAACCGCGTCGAACTGGCTGCGGGGCCCGCCCTGCCGCCCGGGACCTCGCCCGACGGGATGCGGGCCGCCGTGGCCGCGCTGCTGGGGGAGGACTCACGCCGCCCGGGCGGCCCCGTCGATCAGCACGACGTCGTACTCGACGGGCCACTCGGCTCCCCGTCGGAGCCCAGGTAGGCCCGCCCGCGCGGGGAGAGCCGGTAGCCCACCGGCAGACTCTCGGTGAGGCCCAGCTCCTTGAGCTTGCGGACGTCGCGCTTGAACGGCGCCGTCTCGCGGCCGAGTTCGGCAGCCAGCTCCGGGGCGCGCACGGCCGGGCGGCGCGCGATCAGCGCGAGCGTCCCGGCCGTCCACGGGCCGTGGTGCGACGCGGCGTCCCACCGCTGCAGCCGGGCGGCGATCACCGCCCGGGCTTGCGCGTCGAGCGCACCGTCCTCGCGCAGCGCGACCCGCGGATCGGCGCCTGCGGGGCGCAGCGTGATCCGGTACAGGAGCCCGTCGGGCATCGTCGTCGCCCGGGTGTCCGCCTTGCGCAGGGCCACGAGATCCCGGTAGCCGGCCGCGCGGGCGTCCGTTTCCGTCAGCTCCCCCGCCTCCTCGACCGACACCACCTCGACGAGTCCCACGACCGTCCGCATCCGGGTGCCCGGCCGCACCCGCGGCCGCGTCCAGCGGCGGAACGCGACCGTCACGGTGCCCGCGAGGATCCCGTCCAGCACGGGCCGCGGGATGAGCACACCGGCGATCCTGCCGCAGGGCGCTGCGGGCGCACACCCGCGCAGGCCCTGCGGGCGCTCGCACACACGTGCGGCGCCCGCACACACGTGCGGCCGCGCAGGCCTTGCGGGCGCTCGCACACACGTGCGGCCGCGCAGGCCTTGCGGGCGCTCGCACACACGTGCGGCGCCCGGCACACACCCGTGACCCGCGCCCGCGCCGCCCCGCTGGCGCCGCCCGCCGGCTCGCACACACGTGCGACGCCCGGCACACACCCCGTGGCCCTCGCACACAGCGCCGGCGATGTGTGCCACCTCCCGCAGATATGTGCCGCCCCCGAACACATGTGCGACCGACCCGCACCCGGCGCCCGAGCGCCCGGTACCCGCACCCGCCGCTGTCCGCACCAGGCCGCCACACCCGCGCCCGCCGCTGCCCCACGGCACCCGCACCCGAGCCCGCCACCCCCGCCGCGCTCGCACACACCCGGCGGCGTTCGAACACACGTGCGGTGCTCGCTCAACCCGCAGAACTCGCAGAACCCCCGGCGCCCCGGAGCTTCGTCCAGGCCGTTCGCACGCACCCGGCACGCCCGGCCACAGCAGTACTCAGCCCGGCACTGTTCAGCCCG
>JBFWRR010000101.1:4021-13846 GCA_050248815.1 Pseudonocardia sp.
ACCGCTCAGCCCAGTACCGCCCGCAGCTGCGGACCCTGCTCCACGAGCCAGCGGAAGCACGCGTCGGCACGCCGGCGCGCCCGCACCGTCCAGTACGCCGAGAACGCCGGGTGTCCCCGAGCCGCCGCCACCCGCACGGTGTCGTAGCACCAGCCGTGGTTGGCCACCACCGCCTCCGGGAGCAGCGCCCGCTCCGCGGCGGTGAGGCCGTAGGCGTCGGCGAACATCCGCAGCCGCTCCCGCAGGCGTCCGCGGCGGGCGTCGCGCACGTAGCGCTCCGGGCGCAGCGGAACCCACAGCCGGGCCGCGCACGCGACGTCCCACAGGACGGAGCCGGGGCTGGCCAGATCGAAGTCGATCAGCGCGACCGCGCGGCCGTCGCGGAACACGACGTTGTCCAGGTTCGGGTCGTTGTGGCTGACCAGGCCACCGACGAACGGCGCGGGCGGGGTACGGCCCCAGGACCAACCTGCCGGGTCGAAGTCGGCGACCGCCCGGTGGTAGTCCCGCAACAGCTCCGCGACGCCGACGAGCGCCGCGTCGGTGAGCGCCCACGCGGGGTAGGGCTCGACGACGGCGGTGCCCTCGACGAAGGTGAGCACCTCGCGGCCCTGCTCGTCCGTGCCGAGGGCGCGGGGGGCACCGTCGAAGCCGGCGTCTCTGAGATGGCGCAGCAGCGCGTGTACCGCGGGCGCGGTCGACGGCGACGGCCGCCGGACGGTATCGCCCACCCGGAAGACCTGCCCGCGGTTGGCCGTGCCTCCGAGCAGCGGGACCTCGGAAGCGCGCCGGACGGCGACCACTCAGCCCTCCCCCGCGAGCAGGAGGTACGCGAGCGAGGAGTGCGTCACGACTCCTCCGACGAGCCCGCTGCGCAGTGCGGCGAGGACGGCCGGTGCCTTCACTGTGCCGTAGGGGATCACGATCACCTCCGGGATGCGGCGGAGCTGGTCCGCGGTGACCCCGATGATCCGCTCACTGAGCTCGGTGCGCACCGGCTGACCGTCCGCATCGAGGAACACGCCGGCGAGTTCGGCGACGACCCCCAGCCGTCGCAGCTCCCTGCGGTCGCGTGCGGCGGCCGCGTCGTGCAGCGTGGACTGTCCCGGCGCCCACTGGCCGAGCCCGCCGACCGCGCGGGTGACCGAGGCGATGTGCCCGAGCGCGCGGGCGACCTCGGGCTGGCGGCGCATCGCCTGCGCCGTGCTCGCGTCGGGGACGGTGAAGGGCGCGTAGAACACGTACGCGGGCCCACCCGACGCGCGGGCGACGTCGCGGACCGCGTCGACGGAGCTGTGGTCGTCATCGGGCATGGAGAGCACCCCCGTGAGCTGCACGACGGGCACTCCGGGCAGGCGGGGCAGGGCGGCCGCCATGGCACTGACCGAGCGCGCCCACGCGAGGCCGAGCACGTCGGAGGCGGTGCAGATCTCCCCGAGCAGCTCGGCAGCGGCCCGGCCGAGATGGCGACGCAGCGCGTCCGGTGGATCGTCCGGGCTGTCCGGGGTGTTGAGGACGATGGCGTGGGCGAGCCCGAAGCGCTCCTGGAGGCGCGCCGACAGGTCGACGTCGATCTCGCGCTGCTGGCGGATCTCGATGTGCACCATCCCGGACTCGCGCGAGGCGTCCAGCAGGCGGGCGACCTTGAAGCGGCTGAGCCGGAACTCCTCGGCGATCTCGACCTTGGACTTCCCCTCCAGGAAGTAGCGCCTGGCCAACGACGCCATGAGGACGAGCTGCGCAGGACCTGGTGTGGTCCGGGTCACCATGTGCTCATTTGAGCACTCAGACGCTCATATCTCAAGGATTTCTTGACGGTCCAGGACGGGGAACCGAGACTCCCGTCACAGGTCGCCCGGTGCAGCGTGGGTCAGCAGAGCCGATCGCCCGGGCCACGGGACCGTGGAGGAACCTTGTCCGGACGATGGCGGCAACGAAGCCGGCTGCTGGTGGGGCTCGCGGCACTCACGCTCGCGGCGGCATGCGCGGGCGCGGGCGGTGGCGGCGGCGGGCCGGAGGGTCAGGCGATCAGCGTCCTGATGGTCGGCAACCCGCAGATGGAGGACATCCAGAAGCTGACGGCCGACAGCTTCACGAAGCAGACCGGTATCAAGGTCAACTTCACGATCCTCCCCGAGAACGAGCTGCGCGACAAGGTCACCCAGGACATCGCGACCGGCGCGGGCCAGTACGACGTCGTCACCATCGGGGCCTACGAGGTGCCGATCTGGGCCAAGAACAACTGGCTCAAGGACATGACGCCCTTCACGCAGGCCGACGCCGCGTTCGACTCCGCGGACCTGCTCAAGCCGATGGTGCAGTCGCTCTCGGGCGAGGACGGCAAGCTCTACGCCGTCCCGTTCTACGGCGAGTCCTCGTTCCTCATGTACCGCAAGGACGTCTTCGCGGCCAAGGGCCTCACGATGCCCGAGCGGCCCACCTGGCAGCAGGTCGCGCAGCTCGCCGCGCAGGTCGACGGCGCCGAGCCCGGCATGAAGGGGATCTGCCTGCGCGGGCTGCCCGGCTGGGGCGAGCTGTTCGCACCGCTCACCACCGTGGTCAACACGTTCGGCGGCACCTGGTTCACCCAGGACTGGCAGGCCCAGGTGAACGCGCCGGAGTTCGAGGCCGCCACCAAGTTCTACGTCGACCTGGTGCGCACCCACGGCGAGCCCGGCGCCGCCCAGGCCGGCTTCACCGAGTGCCTCAACGCCATGAGCCAGGGCCAGGTCGCGATGTGGTACGACGCGACGTCCGCGGCCGGGACGCTCGAGGACCCCGCTGCGAGCAACGCCGCCGGCAAGATCGGCTACGTCTACGCACCGGTGGAGAAGACGAAGGCGTCCGGCTGGCTGTGGACGTGGGCCTGGGCCATGCCCGCCGACTCGAAGAACGCCGACAACGCCGCGAAGTTCATGCTCTGGGCCTCCAGCAAGGACTACGAGCAGCTCGTCGGCCAGCAGCTCGGCTGGGCCCGCGTGCCCGCGGGCAAGCGCGCGTCGACCTACGAGATCCCCGAGTACAAGCAGGCCGCCGCGGCCTTCGGCGACATCACGCTGAAGTCCATCCAGGAGGTCGACCCGACCAACCCCGGCGTGCAGCCGCGGCCGACCGTCGGCGTGCAGTACGTCGCGATCCCGGAGTTCACCGACTTCGCCACCAAGATCTCGCAGGACATCAGCGCGGCGATCGCCGGCAACGGTGACGTCGGGCCCGCCCTGCAGAACGGCCAGCAGCTGGCCCAGACCGCCGGCGACAAGTACAAGGGCGGCTGACGCCCGCCGGTAGGCGCCTCGATCAGAGCCGTCGATCACACGACGTGCCCCCGGGCCCGGACGGACCCGGGGGCCGATCCCCGGAGGCGACATGACCACCCTGGCCCCACCCGAAGGCCCGGCGAGCACCGAGACGCCGGAGGCGCCGCCTCCACCGTCCTCGAGGAGCCGGTGGCTGCGGCGCGGCCCGCTGCTGCCCGCGCTGGTGTTCTCGATCATCGTGACGCAGCTGCCGTTCCTCCTGACGATCGTGATCTCGAGCCTGCACTGGAACATCCTGCGTCCGGGTGAGCGCCGCTTCGCGGGCCTGTCGAACTACGCCACGGTGTTCACCGACGCGCGGCTGCGCGCCGCGGTGGTCAACACCGTGGTCCTGACGGTGTCGGTGGTGCTGCTCAGCGTCCTGCTCGGGCTCGCCCTCGCGGTGCTGCTGGACCGCCGCTTCCCGGGCCGGGGCGTGGCGCGCACCCTGCTCATCGCCCCGTTCCTCGTCATGCCCGTGGCAGCGGCGCTGCTGTGGAAGCACGCCATCTACAACCCCACCTACGGCCTGATCAACGGCACCCTCAACTGGATCGCCCAGCTCTTCGGCGGCACCGGCCCCACCATCGACTGGGTCTCGACCTTCCCGATGACGGCGCTGGTGATCTCCCTTGCCTGGCTGTGGACGCCGTTCATGATGCTGATCCTGCTGGCGGGCCTGCAGTCGCAGCCCGGCGACGTGATCGAGGCCGCCACCCTGGACGGCGCGTCGGGCTGGCAGATCTTCCGCTTCATGACGCTGCCGCACCTGCGCCAGTACCTCGAGCTCGCGATCCTGCTGGGCTCGGTCTACGTCGTGCAGACCTTCGACCACGTCTTCACGATCACCCAGGGCGGGCCGGGCTCGGCGACGACGAACCTGCCCTACGAGATCTACCTCACCACGTTCCGCAAGTACGAGTACGGCGAGGCCGCCGCGGCGGGCGTCGTCACCGTGATCGGGACGATCGTCCTCGCGACGTTCGCGCTGCGGCTGATCTCGTCGCTGTTCGACGAGGAGGTGACCCGATGACCACCCCGACATCGACGGCGCAGGACGTGGACACCGTCCAGAGCGCCGGGACGCCACCCGCGCCGACCCGCCTGACGCGCCGGCAGCGCAAGGCCGCGGAGAGCGCGTCGGACCTGCGGGCGGGACCGATCTGGGCCCTCGTCGCCTGGATCATGACGCTGCTGTTCTTCGTCCCGGTGGCCTGGATGGTGCTCACCTCCTTCCACCGCGAGTCGGATGCCGCGGCCAACCCGCCGCGGATCTTCGCCCCGCTCACGCTGGAGCACTACGGGGAGCTGTTCGCCCGCGGCGTCTCGCCCTACCTGCTCAACTCGCTCACGGCGAGTGTCGTGTCCACCCTGCTGGTGCTGATCCTCGCGCTGCCCGCGGCGTACGCGCTGTCGATCAAGCCGGTGGAGAAGTGGACGGACGTGATGTTCTTCTTCCTGTCCACGAAGTTCCTGCCGCTGATCGCCGCGCTGCTGCCGATCTTCCTGATCGTGCAGGCCGTCGGCATGCTCGACAACGTCTACACCCTGGTCATCCTGTACACGTCGATGAACCTGCCCATCGCGATCTGGATGATGCGGTCGTTCCTCGCCGAGGTGCCCAAGGAGGTGCTGGAGGCCGCCGAGATCGACGGGGCGGGGTTCCTCACCATCCTCTGGCGGGTGATCGCCCCCATCGCGCTACCGGGGATCGTCGCGACCAGCCTGATCTGCTTCATCTTCAGCTGGAACGAGTTCATGTTCGCGGTGAACCTCACCGCGACCCGGGCGGCCACCGCGCCGGTGTTCCTCGTCGGGTTCATCTCAGGCGAGGGCCTGTTCCTCGCCCAGCTGTGCGCGGCGGCCGTGCTCGTGTCGCTGCCGGTGCTGATCGCGGGCTTCGCGGCGCAGGACAAGCTCGTGCGCGGGCTGTCGCTGGGCGCCGTGAAGTGAGAGCAGCGGTCCTCACCGCGCCCGGGGAGATCGGGATCGTCGAGCGCGACGCTCCCGTCCCCGGGCCCGGGGAGGTGCTGGTGCGGATCGGCTCGGTCGGCGTGTGCGGCTCGGACACCCACTACTTCGACCACGGCCGGATCGGCCGCTTCGTGGTCGAGCAGCCGCTCGTGCTCGGCCACGAGGCGGGTGGCGTGGTGGAGGCCGTGGGTCCGGGGGTCGCACCCAGCCGGGTCGGCGAGCGGGTGTCGATCGAGCCCGGGATCCCGGACGGGACGTGCCGGTGGTGCCGGACGGGCCGCTACAACCTGTGCCCGGCGATGCGCTTCCTCGCCACCCCGCCGGTCGACGGGGCGTTCGCCGAGCTGCTCGCGGTGCCCGACGGGTTCGCGCACGCCGTCCCGGACACGGTCTCCGACGACGCGGCGGCCCTGCTGGAGCCGCTGTCGGTCGGGCTGTGGGCGTGCCGCAAGGGCGAGGTGGGTGCGGGTTCGCGGGTGCTCGTCACCGGTGCGGGGCCGATCGGGCTGGTCGCCGTGCAGTGCGCCCTCGCGGCCGGGGCCGCGGAGGTGGTGGTGTCCGAGCCGGACCCGGCGCGCCGGGAGGTCGCGGCGGGGTTCGGGGCCACCGGGGTCACCCCGTCCGATCTCGACGGGCCGGACGGGGTCGAGCCGGACGTCCTGCTCGAATGCTCCGGGCATCCCGCTGCCGCTGTCGCGGGCCTGCGCGCGCTGGTGCGCGGCGGCCGGGCCGTCCTCGTCGGGATGGGCGCGGACGAGCTGGCGCTGCCGCTGCCGGTGGTGCAGGAACGCGAGCTGGAGATCACGGGCACGTTCCGGTACGCGAACACGTGGCCCACCGCGATCGCGCTGGTCGCGAACGGGCGCATCGACCTGGACCGGCTCGTCACCGGCACCTACCCGCTGGAGCGGGCCGCGGACGCCCTCGTCGCGGGCCGCCGGGACCCGACGACGATCAAGGCCGTGGTCCGGCCACAGACCTGAGGAGCGCGCGCATGCTGGTGGCCGGCGTCGACTCCTCGACGCAGTCCTGCAAGGTCGTCGTCCGCGACGCCGCCACCGGGGCACTCGTGCGCTCCGGGCGCGCCACGCACCCGGAAGGCACCGAGGTCCACCCCGACGCGTGGTGGTCGGCGCTGGAGTCGGCGATCGCGGATGCCGGCGGCCTCGACGACGTCGCCGCGGTCGCGGTGGGGGCGCAACAGCACGGCATGGTGTGCCTCGACGAGCGCGGCCGGGTCGTGCGGCCCGCGCTGCTGTGGAACGACACCCGGTCCGCGCGGGCGGCGGCGGACCTCGTCGCGGAGCTGGGCGGCGGTGCGGCCTGGGCGGACGCCGTCGGATCGGTGCCGCTCGCCTCGTTCACGGTGACGAAGCTGCGCTGGCTCGCCGAGCACGAGCCGGACGCGGCGGCGGCGACGGCTGCGGTGTGCCTGCCCCACGACTGGCTCACCTGGCGGCTCGGCGGCTCCCCCGGCCTGGACGCCCTGCGCACCGACCGCGGCGACGCGAGCGGCACCGGCTACTGGTCGCCCGCCACCGGGACCTACCGGCCCGACCTGCTCGAACGCGCCCTCGGCCACGTCCCCCTCGTCCCGGACGTGCTGGGCCCGGTCGGGCAGGCGGGGCAGACCGCGGGCGGTGCCGTCCTCGGTCCCGGGACCGGCGACAACGCGGCCGCCGCGCTCGGGATCGGTGCCGGGCCCGGCGACGCCGTCGTCTCGATCGGCACCTCGGGCGTCGCGTCGTCGGTCGCTGCCTCCCCCACCGCGGACGCCACCGGCATCGTCGCCGGGTTCGCCGATGCCACCGGCCGCTACCTGCCGCTGGTCTGCACGCTCAACGCCGCCCGCGTCCTCGACGCCGTCGCCGGGCTGCTGCGCGTCGACCACGCCGAGCTGTCCCGGCTGGCGCTGTCCGCGCCGCCCGGCGCGGGCGGTCTGGTCCTCGTCCCGTACCTCGAGGGCGAGCGCACCCCGGACCGGCCCGACGCCACCGGCGCCGTCCACGGCCTGCGGCTGGCCACCGCCACCCCGGCCCACCTCGCGCGCGCCGCCGTCGAGGGCCTGCTCTGCGGCCTCGCCGACGGCCTGGACGCGCTGGAGGCCGCCGGGGCGGACGTGCGCCGCGTGCTGCTCGTCGGCGGTGGCGCCCGTTCCGAGGCCGTCCGCCGCATCGCCCCCGCCGTTCTCGGCCGGCCGGTGCTGGTGCCCCCCGCCGGGGAGTACGTCGCCGACGGCGCCGCGCGGCAGGCCGCCTGGGTGCTCGCGGGCGGCCCCGAGCCCCCCGCCTGGTCGCGCTCGGGCGTCGAGACCCACTCCCCCGGACCCGGCGACGGCCCGGTCCGGACCGTCCGCGACCGCTACGCGCAGGCCCGCGACCTCACGGT
Source organism: Pseudonocardia sp. (assembly GCA_050248815.1). Lineage (GTDB taxonomy): Bacteria > Actinomycetota > Actinomycetes > Mycobacteriales > Pseudonocardiaceae > Pseudonocardia. The sequence continues at coordinate 11,680 of JBFWRR010000101.1, forward strand.
CGGCCGGCCCGCCCCGACCCCCGCCGAGCCCCGATCCCAGAAGGAGGACGGCCCGTGACGCCGCTGTGCCGCCAGACCCTCGGCTCCCTGGGCATCCCCTGCCCGACCTACGACCGCGACGCCGTGCGCACCGGGATCGTGCACATCGGCGTCGGCGCCTTCCACCGCGCCCACCAGGCCCTCTACCTGGACCGGCTGATGGAGGCGGGCGAGGCGCTGGACTGGGGCATCTGCGGGGTCGGGGTCCTGCCGTCGGACGCGGCGATGCGCGACGCGCTGCACGACCAGGACTGCCTCTACACCGTCGTGCACCGCCACCCCGACGGCACGCTGGAGCCCCGGGTCGTCGGGTCGATCGTCGACTACCTGCTCGCGCCCGACCACCCCGACGCCGTGATCGAGCGCATGGCGGATCCGATCACCCGCATCGTCTCGATGACGGTCACCGAGGGCGGCTACAACTTCAACGCCGTCACCGGCGAGTTCGACGCGTCCGCCCCGGGCATCGTGCACGACCTCGCGCCGGGCGCCGTCCCGCAGACGATGTTCGGGCTGGTCACCGAGGCGCTCGTGCGCCGCCGCGAGCGCGGGCACGCGCCGTTCACCGTGATGTCCTGCGACAACATCCAGGGCAACGGCGACGCGGCGCGGCGCAGCTTCGTCGCGTTCGCGACGCTGCGCGACCCGGCGCTCGGTGCCTGGATGGACGCGCACGTCGCGTTCCCCAACGCGATGGTCGACCGCATCACGCCCGTCACGACCGACGCGGACCGCGCCGAGGTGGCCGACCGCTTCGGCATCGAGGACCTCTGGCCCGTCGTGTGCGAGCCCTTCTCGCAGTGGGTGCTGGAGGACGACTTCCCCGCCGGGCGCCCACCACTGGAGCGGGTGGGCGTCCAACTAGTCACCGACGTGGAGCCCTACGAGCTGATGAAGCTGCGCCTGCTCAACGCGAGCCACCAGGCGCTGTGCTACCTCGGCAGGCTCGCGGGCTACGAGCTGGTGCACGACGTGTGCCGCGACCCCCTCTTCGCCAGTTTCCTGCTCGCCTACATGGACCGCGAGGCCACCCCCACTCTCGAACCGGTACCGGGGATCGACCTGCACCGCTACAAGCGCCAGCTCGTCGAACGCTTCTCCAACCCCTATGTCCGCGACACCGTGGCGCGCCTGTGCGCGGAGAGCTCGGACCGGATCCCCAAGTGGCTCCTTCCCGTCATCCGCCGCAACCTCACCTCCGGCGGGGAGATCGAGCGCTCGGCACTGGTCGTCGCGAGCTGGGCCCGCTACGCCACCGGTGTGGACGAGAAGGGGACCCAGATCGAGGTCGTCGACCGGCTGCGCGACACCCTGGTGCCGCTGGCCCGGCGGTACCCGGACGACGACCTCGCGTTCCTCGCCAACCGGGAGGTGTTCGGCGACCTCGTCGACGACGCGCGGTTCGTCGGGGTCTACCGCCGCCACCTGGAGTCCCTGCACACCAGGGGGGCGCGGGCGACGCTGGAGTCGCTGCGCGGCTAGCGCCTCGGCGATGAAGGGAGGGGCCGACCGGATCCGGCTGCGGCGGGCCGGGGTTGGTTCCGCACTGCAAGTCTCTCCGCACCGCAAGTCTCTCCGCACCGCAAGTCTCTCCGCACCGCAAGTCCACCGTCGCCGCCCGGTGCGCCATCGGCGACGACGTCCGCTGGCCAACCGCCACGCCCGACCCAAGCAACACTTCGCCCCCGAATCCAAGATCCGCAGACCCGATCACCTACGGAACGGTGCCCGACGAGGCACTAGATCCGCAGTGGGGTGCGTCGTTCGGCCGTAGCCGTCGGTGGTTGGAGGTGGGGTGGTCGGGCGCGTGGGCGGCGGGTGGGGTCGAGCCAGGGTGGGGGCAGGAACTCGGGGTGGCCGTCGCGCAGGCGCACGTCCCAGCCGGCGTGGTGGATCAGGCGGTGGCAGCCCCGGCAGACCAGCGCGAGGTTGTCGATCGATGTCGGGCCGCCGTGTTCCCAGGGGATCAGGTGATGCGTTTCGCACCAGGACGGCGGTCTGCCGCAGCGGGCGCAGCCGCGGTCGCGGGCGGCCACCGCGCGGCGCAGCCCGTCCGGGATCACGCGGGTGGCGCGGCCGACGTCGAGTGGTTGCCCGGCGCCGTTGAGCACGACCGGGACGACGCGGG
>JBFWRR010000102.1:0-5745 GCA_050248815.1 Pseudonocardia sp.
CCAAGAACTACATCGAGGCCATCACCGGCGGAGCGGTGTTCGTCCGGGAGAAGTGGAACACGCCGATGGGCGAGGTCTACCCGGTCAAGATCGACGACCTGGGTGAGCACCTGGGCCGCGTGCAGCAGGCGACGCTCAAGCTCTACGCCAAGACGGCGCGGATGAACCGTCGCGACCTCATCTGGAACGGGCAGTACGTCTACTACGTGGACATGATCCTCCCGCACATGCGCCTGGCCGGCACGTACGAGAAGGCCTGCCGCGACTACGACCTGTGGGAGGTCGACCAGCGGATCGCGAACTACTACTACGACATCACCAAGCGCGGGTTCGCGCAGGAGACCGTGCCGCAGAAGATCTTCTCCGGTGCCGGGTACCTGCCGTTCTCGGACGGTGCGGACCGCCGCCGGTCGAAGTACCGCTGGCTGTGACCCGCCGCGTCCGCCCCGACAGGGCGGCCGGGAGGACCGTGGAGGGACGCCGTCGTGACCGCTCTGTCACTGAGTGAGACCGACTACGACGTGCTCAACGTCGTCGTGCTGAAGAAGATGGCCACCGCCGACGCGGTCGCGGCGGCGGCCGGGGTGGACGCGGGACGGGTGGGCGCGGTGCTCGACGCGCTGGCCGGCTACGGCCTCGTCGCGGTCGCGGGCGGTGCCGCACTGCCGACCGACACCGCCGAGCCGGCGCTGCGCGGTGCCGCCGCGCAGCGCTACGCCGCCACGCGCGCGGACGGTGACGTCCTGGCGCTGGTCGACCGGTTCGAGACCGTCAACGCGCAGTTCCTCACGACGATGTCGGCGTGGCAACAGGTCGACGTGGGCGGCCGCAAGGTCGCCAACGACCACACCGATCCGGATTACGACGCCAAGATCGTGGACCGGCTGGACCGGCTGGTGGCGCGCCTGCGGCCGCTGCTGGACGCCCTGGCCGGGTACGACGCGCGCTTCGGCCGCTACGGGGAGCGCTTCGCCGCCGCGCTGGCCGCCGTGGACGCGGGCGACCACGACCTCGTCTCCTCCCCGGTGCGGGACTCGGTGCACAACATCTGGTTCGAGTTCCACGAGGACCTGCTGCGCACCCTCGGCAGGGAACGGACCGAATGAGCGTGGCCACCGGTCCGGCGGCGGGGTTCACGGGGTTCACCCGGACGTTCGCACAGGCCGACCCGGCCGACGTGGACCGGCTCGGCGGCAAGGGAGCGGGACTGGCCCGCATGACCCAGCAGGGTCTGCGGGTCCCGCCCGGCTACGTCATCGGCACCGACGCCTGCCGCCGCTACCTGGCCGAGGGGACGCTGCCGGACGGGCTGGTCGACGAGGTGCTCGCCCGGCTCGCCGACCTGGAGCGCGCCACGGACAAGACCTTCGGCGGCGGGCCCCTCCCGCTGCTGGTGTCGGTGCGCTCCGGCGCCCCCGTCTCGATGCCGGGGATGATGGACACGATCCTCAACCTCGGCCTGGACCGTGCCGCCGCCGTCGCGCTCGGCGAGGCGACCGGCGACGTCCGGTTCGTCGCCGATCTCGTGGCCCGCTTCCACACGATGTACGCCGAGACGGTGCTGGGCGCACTCGAGCCCGGCGCGGGGATCGACGAGCTGGTCGCGGCCGTCCGGCCGGACGAGGACGCGGGCGAGGTGTACGACCGGGTCTGGGCGGCGTGCCGGCGGGCGCTGGCCGAGGAGACCGGCGACGAGGTCCCCGACGACCCGCGCGCGCAGCTTCTGGGGGCGGTCGAGGCCGTCTTCGGCTCCTGGAACACCCGCCGCGCGCGCACCTACCGCGACCACCACGGCATCCCGCAGGACCTCGGCACCGCCGTCGTCGTGCAGTCCATGGTGTTCGGCAACCTGTCCGAGGCGGGCACCGACTCCGGGTCCGGCGTGGTCTTCACCCGCAACCCCGCCACCGGCGAGCCGGGCCTCTACGGCGAGTACCTCGCCCACAGCCAGGGCGAGGACGTCGTCGCCGGGGTCCGCACTCCCGACCCCGTCACGTCCGCGCTCGCCCCGGCCCTGCTGGAGGAGCTGCGCGCCACCTGCGCCGAGCTGGAGCGCGGCCACGGCGACGTCCTGGACATCGAGTTCACCGTCGAGCGCTCCGTGCTGTACCTCCTGCAGGTCCGCAGTGCCAAGCGCACGCCGGAGGCGGCCGTGCGCATCGCCGCGGACTTCCTCGCCGAGGGGATGGCACCCGCCGCAGCGCTGCGCGGGCTCACCCCGACGCAGGTCCGGCAGGTGCAACGGCCCGGCTTCGATCCCGACGAGGTGGCGCGGGCCCGCGCGGACCACCGGCTGCTCACCACCGGCATCGGCGCCTGCCCCGGGCAGGTCGGGGGCGCCCTCGTCCTGGACTCGGACCGGGCGAAGGCGCAGGCCGATGCCGGGGACGAGGTCGTCCTGGCCCGGCCCGTCACGAGCCCGGCGGACCTGCACGGCATGATCGCCGCCCGGGGCATCGTCACCGCCACCGGCGGGTCCACCAGCCACGCCGCCGTCGTCGCGCGGGCGCTGGGCACCGCGTGCGTCGTCGGGGCGGGGGAGATCCGCGTGGACGAGGCCGCGCGCACCCTGACGATCGACGGACGCGTGCTCGCCGAGGGCGACGAGGTGTCGCTCGACGGCGCCACGGGCGAGCTGTTCAGCGGGCGGTTCCGCACAGCCACCCCGGCGGCGGCGACGCAGGCCCTCGGCTCGGTGCTCGCAGCGGCGCGGGCGGCCAGCGGGTGCGAGGTGCTCGGCCGGGTCACGCTGCCCGCGGACGTCGCCGAGGCGACGGCGGCGGGCGCGGCGGGGCTCGTCACCGCGGTCGACGACGTCCTCGCCGCCACCGGGCACCTGGACGGGCTCGTCTCGGGGCTGCTCGCCGCCGGCCCCGGAGCGGGCTTCGGTGACATCGCGGCCCTCGTCGAGGCCGTGTTCACCCCGTTGTTCGCCGCGGCCGGTGCGGCCGAGGTCGGCGTGCGCGCCATCGACCTCGTCGCGGACGAGGCCCGCGAGCTGCTCCAGCAGACCGCGGTGACGACGCGCCACCCGGAGCTCTCGGTGCCGCTGGGACGCCCCGAACTGGTGCGCGCCCAGCTGGAGGGGCTGCGCGGCGCGCTGCGGGCGTCCGGGTCGGCGGGCCGGGTGCACCTGGCCGTACGCCACGTCAGCGATCCCGCGGAGGCCCGCGCGCTGCGGGCGCTCGCGACGGAGGTCGGCCCGGAGGTTGCGGTCGGGCCCTACCTGACCAGCCCGCGGGCGGCGCTGTCGGCGGTGGACATCGCGGCGGCGGCCGACCTGGTCTGGCTGGAGGTGCGCACGCTGCAGGCCGCGATGTTCGGGTTGCCCGCCCGCCAGCTGCTCACCGCCGAGCCGCTGGACGGCTACCTGCGCCGCGGCCTGCTGAGCTGCGACCCGCGCGCGACCCTCGACCCGACGGTCCACGAGCTGTTGCGCGGGGTCGCGCGGGCCCGCGACCGCAGCGGCGGCACCGTCGGGATGCGCCTGTCCGGCGCGGTGTCCGAGACCGCGGTGGCGCAGCTGTACACGCTCGGCTTCCGCCGCTTCGCCGTCGACGCCGCCGAGAGCAGGCCGCTCGTGCTGGCGCTGGGGAGGGCCGCTACCGCTTCCTGAGTGTCCCCGTCATGTCAAGGAGGAGACGATGACGCAGGTGTCGACGCAGGTGTCCGTGTCGCCCGAGGAAGCGGAGAAGATCCCCTACGGCGCCTACCACCGCCGGGAGGACCTGGAGGTGTCGGCGGCCGAACGGCTGCTCACGCATGCGGGCCCCGGTTCGCCCATGGGCGAGTACATGCGCCGCTCGTGGCAGCCGGTGTGCCTGTCCGAGGAGCTCACCGACGTCCCGAAGGTCGTGCAGATCCTGCACGAGCGGCTGGTCGCCTTCCGCGACCGCAGCGGGCAGATCGGGCTGCTGCAGCCGCACTGCAGCCACCGCGGCACCTCGCTGGAGTTCGGGATCGTCCAGCAGCGCGGCATCCGCTGCTGCTACCACGGCTGGCTCTACGACGTCGACGGGCGGATCCTCGAGACTCCCTGCGAGCCGCCGGAGAGCCGCATCCGGGAGACGCTGTTCCACGGCGCCTACCCGGGATTCGAGCGCGACGGCATCGTCTTCGGCTACTTCGGCCCGCCGGAGTCCCGGCCGGAGTTCCCTGAGTACGACGCCTACACCCGCCCCGCCGGCACCCGGCTGGTCCCGTTCTCGAACCTCTACGAGTGCAACTGGCTGCAGGTCTACGAGAACCTCATCGACCACTACCACTCCGCGGTCCTGCACAACAACATGACCGTCGAGGGCCTGGACGCCGCGCTCGCCGCGGGGCTGAACCTCGGTGAGGGGTTCCGGGAGATGCCGGTGATCGAGTGGCACACCACCCGCGACGGCAACGGGATGCTGTTCACGGCCGCGCGCCGGGTGGGCGAGGACCGCATCTGGGTGCGGACCACCGAGATGGCCCTGCCGAACTTCTGCGCCACCGCCTCGCTCGTGCCGACCGCCGCCGAGCAGCGGCACACCACCGTGGCGATGTCGCGCTGGCAGGTGCCGGTCGACGACGAGAACATGATCGTCCTGGGCTGGCGGCACTTCAACGACGAGATCGACCCGCAGCACCACGGCAAGGAGGAGGACTGCGGATACGACAGGATCGACTTCCTGGAGGGGCAGACCCGCCACCGCACCTACGACGAGAAGCAACGCGCCCCGGGCGACTACGAGGCGATGACCAGCCAGCGCCCCGTCGCCCTGCACCACCTGGAGCACCCGGGCCGCTCCGACGTCGGCGTGTACCTGTGCCGGCGCCTGCTGCGCGAGGCGGTGAACGGCCGCACGGGCGAGGACTCGACCCGCGCGCTGTCGCGCTCGCTCGGTGAACCCCTGCCGATGTACACCTCGGACAACGTCGTCCGGGTGCCGAGACACGCGGGGGGCGGGGACGACCGGGCGACCATGGCCCGCGTGGCCCGCGAGGTCCTCGCGATCCTGCAGGAGGGCGACGGGGTGCGCGGTGACGAGCGGCGCGCGCACATCCTGCGGCGCCTCGACGAGTTCGACGGCGGGCTCTGAGCCCCTCATGGAGGGGCGGGCGGTGGGCGTCACGGTGCGCTCCGTCACCGACGAGGCGCACCGGATCAGGGTCTACGAGCTGGCCGATCCGGCCGGGGCGGACCTGCCCGGGTTCACCGCGGGCTCCCACGTCGACGTCGAGGTCCCCGGTGGCCTCCTGCGCCAGTACTCGCTGTGCGGCGACCCGGCCCGCCGCGACCGCTACGAGATCGCGGTGCTCGACGTGCCGGACGGGCGCGGGGGGTCACGGGCCATGCACGCCCACGTCCGGGTGGGCGACATGCTGCGGGTGTCGCCACCGCGCAACACGTTCCCGCTGCACGCCGACGCGGGCCACCACCTGCTCCTGGCCGGAGGGATCGGGATCACGCCGATCGTGGCGATGGTCGAGCAGCTGGCGTCGACCGGGGCGGAGTTCTCGGTGCTGTACTGCACGCGCTCACCGGAGCAGACCGCGTTCCTGCCCCGGCTGCGCAGGCTCGCGGCGGACCGCCTGACGGTGCACCACGACGGGGGCGATCCCGCCCGCAGCCTCGACCTCGCGCGGCTGCTGGCCGAACCCGGCGCGGGTACCCACCTGTACTGCTGCGGGCCGAGCCCGATGCTCGCGGCCGTCGCCGCGGCAACGGTGCACTGGCCGGCCGGGCGGGTCCACGTGGAGCGCTTCACGGGCGGT
>JBFWRR010000102.1:5845-13791 GCA_050248815.1 Pseudonocardia sp.
TCGAGGTGGAGCTGGCACGCAGCGCGAGGGTGCTGGCCGTCCCGGAGGACAGGACGATCCTGGAGGTGCTGCGGGAGGCAGGCGTGGAGTGCGAGACCTCGTGCGAGGCGGGGTTGTGCGGCACCTGCCGGACGCGTTATCTCGCGGGCGAGCCCGACCACCGCGACCTCGTCCTCGACGACGCCGAACACGCCGAGTACTTGACGATCTGCTGCTCCCGCTCGCTCACCGCCCGGCTCGTCCTCGACCTGTAGCCGGCGCTTCCGGGCGGGGGCGCAGACCCGGGTGGGCGGCTCACGTGTCCGCCGGGCCGTCCCCGTCCGGGACGAGGAGCCCGGCGCGCAGCCGGGTGATCTCCCCGTCGGTGATGCCGCGCGACCGCGCCCACCCGACGGCGCCGCCGTGGCGCCGGTCGAGGGCGGCGAGGAAGCCCGTGATCGTGTGCTCCGCGGTCTCGTAGACCTCCGGGGCGACGGCGGCCATGTGGTCGGCGTAGTGCGGCCACGTCCGGAAGCGCTCCACGATCCGCGGCATGGCGGGGGCGCTGCGCATGTAGTCCGCGACGATCTCGGCGTCGTCCACCCCCGCGAGGCGCAGTAGCAGGGCGATCACCAGGCCGGTGCGGTCCTTCCCCGCCGCGCAGTGCACCACCACCGGCCGCCCGACGAGCGCGCACACGACCCGCACCACCGTCGCCGCCTTCGAGGTGGGCGACTCCAGGTGCACGAGGTAGAACGCGAGGGTCTGCTCCCCGGCCGGGAGGTCGCTCACCGGCGCCTCGTGCAGCGGCGCGTTGAGGTAGCAGATCGGTGCCCTCGCCAGTGGGCCGCGGCCCTGGGCGACGGCCTCCCCGCCGGTGCGCAGGTCGACGATCAGCTCGGGGCGCAGCTCGTCCACCACGTGCGCGACGTCCTCGGCGGTGAGGGCCTGCAGCGTGTCGCTGCGGAACAGCACACCGGAACGGGTGCGATGGCCGGGCCCGGCCCGCAGGCCGCCGAGGTCGCGGAAGTTGAACGCGCCGCTGATCGTGGGCCGACCAGGCGGGGTGCCCGGGAGGTCGGTCAGGCCGGTCATCGTGGGCCCCTTCCGGGGCCGCCCCTGCCCATGATCACCGGAGGCGGCGCGTGGCGTCCGGACATGAGTGTCGGGTACCTGCGGCGGATCACGAGGGGTGGTCACGGTCGCACCAGCCTGCGGATCGCGGCGAGGAGCTCGTCGTCGGCGGCCCGGCGTGCACCGCCGCCCGTCGCACTGCCGCCCGACGCACTGCTGCCCGTCGCACTGCCGCCCGTCGCACTGCTGCCTGGCGCACCGCTGTCCGGCGTACCGCAGCCCGTCGCGGTGGCGACGCGGTCCGCGGCGGCTCGGCGCCGGTCCCGGCGAGCCCGGGCGGCCCGGGCGAGCTCGGCGTCGTGCGCGTGGGACCGGGCAACGTCGGCGCCTGTGCCCGGCCCGCCGCAGCTCCTGGCACTGCTACAGCCGCAGTCACAGCCCCCTCCTGCACCCGACCCGCCAGGCACCGCGCACGCCCCGGCGGGCGGGTGCGCCGCCGCGTCCCCCAACAGGTGCGCGGCGATCTCCTGCGGCCACAACGCGACGAACTCCGCCCCGGCGTCGGTGAGCTCGGCGACCGAGTGCATCCCCCACGCGACCCCGACGGCCCGGATGCCCGCCTCGCGCGCATCCCGGACGTCCCCGGCGGTGTCGGTGACGAGGACGGTGCCTTCGTGGTCCGGGGCGGACCGCGGGCCGGTCTCGTCGTAGTCGGCGCTGCAGCGGCGGCCGAACCCGCTCGCGGAGTCGGCGAGGAACGCGCTGATCGCGGCCCGCTTGTCCGGCATGACGTCGCCGCCGAAGACGTGGGCGAAGCAGAACGCGAGACCGCCCGCCTCCAGCACGCGGCGCAGCACCGCCGTCGCGTTCGACGACATCACGGCGAGCGTGCAGCTGCCGGCCAGCCTGCGGACGACCTCGGACACCCCGGGCACGAGCGGCGGCGTGTACTCGTCGCGCAGCAGCTGCATGAAGTAGCCCTTCACCTCGGCCGCGTGCGCCTCGTCGCGGCAGCGTTCCCGGATCGAGGCGAACACGTTGCCGCGGAAGAGGTCGAAGTACTCGTCGGGGCTGTCCACGCCGAGCCCGAAACGCTCGTTGACCCGGGCGAAGACGTCCCAGGACGCCACCCGGGTCTGGACGAGGGTGCCGTCCAGGTCGAAGATCACCGCTCGGACGGGAGCTTTCATCCCCGCTCGTGCAGCCCGCTGGAAGCGGCCCCGTCGACAGCCCCGTAGACGGCCCCGAGCTCGCCGAGGCCGATGAAGTCCATGCACTCGCCGTAGCCGGTCTCCCCGTTCACGCTCCAGCGCAGCAGGCAGTTGTGGCCGACGGTGCCCGGCCACGCCTGCCACGGGAACGTCGTCAGGGCCTCGCCCGTGAGCTCGCAGGTGCGATCGGCGGAGTCGGTGAGGGTCAGCTCGATCCGCTCCGGGTAGAACCCGCGGCGCTGCGTCGTCCCGCCGCCCGCCTTCAGGCCGTAGACCTTGCCGTGGTCGAGCACGTAGCCGTGGGTCATGGTCTGGCGCGACGGCGCGTCCGGCCCGTTCCCCGTGGAGAAGTCGCAGATGACGTGGACGGCGAGGTCGGGCGAGACGTGGGCGTGCTGCCACGACAGCCGCGACGTCTGGCGCTCGGCGCGGATGCCCCAGCTGTGGTCCATGGTGGACACGCAGTCGATGGGGGTGCGGGTGCCGCGCAGCACGATCTCGCCCTCGTAGCGGCCGGTCTGGTCGAAGTGCCCGGCGTAGGCGTGCCCCCAGGTCTTGGCCATGTCCCGTCCGGCGGCCATGGGGTCCATCTCGGGGTCGTTGATGTCGTAGGGCTCCATCAGCGCCGTGTACCGGAAGTGGATCTCCAGGCCGGCGGCTGCGTCGGAGTAGTCGACCTCCCACGCCCGGTTGGCATCGGTGCACCGCACGGAGAGCCCGTTGGCGAGGGAGTAGTCGAGCAGGTCCGGCGGCTGCGGGACGCGCAGGTGCTCCCACGCGTCCCAGTAGTCCGCGGCCCACGGCATGCTGACCCGCCGCGAGTTGACCGCCACGGTCGAGCCGACGACGCCGAGCGGTTCGCGGAAGAGGCCGTAGATGCCGATGTTGAGCGGGTGGCCGGTGTCCTGCCCCGCGTAGAGGCCGAAGTAGTTGGTCTCGGCCCACAGGGGGTCGTCCGTGGTCGGGGCGTGGAACTGGGCGTCCTCGGGACGGATCACCGGTGTCCTCCTCGGCTGCTCCTCTGCAGGCCCTGGCGAGCCTGCGCGGTCGGCGGGAGCCCGGCCAGTGTGTCGGGGGACAACGGGACCGGTCGAGCTTGTCCTGCCCGGATAGCGCAGCGGGTGGGGCGGCGCACCTACTGTCCCGGCACGGCGACGAGGGCGGGACGGGGTGACCGGGCATGCAGCTGGCCAAGGTGCTCGGCCAGGTCGTCTCGACCGCCAAGGAGCCCGGCCTGGCCCGCTTCACGCTGCTGCTGGTCCAGGACGCGACGGGGGCCGACCCGGAGCGGACGAGCGGGCCCGCGTACGTGGCGGTCGACGTCGTCGGCGCGGGCGTGGGCGAGGTGGTGCTCGTGGCGAGCGGCGGCGCCGCCCGGGTCGCGGCCGGTGCGGACGCCCCGACGGACCGTGCGGTCGTCGCGATCGCCGACACCGTGGTGCGGGCAGGCGCGGTCGCCTACCGGAAATCCTGACAGCGGTCGACGGCAGTCCAGGCAGCAGAGCAGACGGTCGGAACAGAGGGAGAACGACATGGCCGCATCCACCGGCGGCGTACCGGCGATCCGCGGTGCGCTGGGCCTGATCGAGACGAAGGGCCTGGTCGGCGCGATCGAGGCCGCCGACGCCATGGTCAAGGCGGCGAACGTGCAGCTCGTGGGCCACCGCGAGATCGGCGGCGGGCTCGTCACGGTGATGGTGCGCGGCGACGTCGGCGCGGTGAAGGCCGCGACCGACGCGGGCGCGGTCGCCGCGGGCAAGGCGGGCGAGGTCGTCTCGGTGCACGTCATCCCGCGCCCGCACGACGAGACCGAGGGCATTCTCGCGGTCCTCACCCGGCCCAAGGGCTGACGTCCGCCCGACCCCGGGAGTAGGCCATGATCGACCCCGATCTGACGGCGCTCGCGGACGTCCGCGCCAAGGCCCGGGCCGCCCGGCGCGCCTTCGACGCCCTGGAGGGCGCCGACCAGGAGACCCTCGACGGCGTGGTCCGCGCGATGGCGCTGGCGGGCACGAAGGCCGCCGAGGAGCTGGCCCGGCTCGCCGTCGACGAGACCGGCTACGGCGTCTACGAACACAAGATCTCCAAGAACCGCTACAACACCGGCTTCGTGGCGCGCTGGATGCTGCAGCGCCGGGCCGTCGGCGTGCTGTGGACCGACGAGCGGGCCCGCGTCACCGCGGTCGGCGCCCCGATGGGCGTCATCGCGGGGATCATCCCCGTGACCAACCCGACCTCGACGACGCTGTTCAAGAGCCTCGCCGCGGTCAAGTCGGGCAACGCGATCGTGCACGCCCCGCACCCGCGCGCGGCCCGGTGCACCGCGCGTACGGCGGAGATCATGGCGGAGGCGGCGGTGGCCGCGGGCGCCCCCGAGGGCCTGATCGCCTGCCTGGACACCCCGACGCTCGAGGCCACCGCCGAGCTGATGCGCCGCCCGGAGATCGCCCTGGTGCTCGCCACCGGCGGGCCGGGGATGGTGCGGGCGGCCTACTCCAGCGGCAAGCCGACGATCGCCGTCGGCGCCGGCAACGTCCCCGCCTACGTGGGGCGCAGCGTCCCGGACCCGGCCGAGGCCGCCGAGATGATCATCACGTCGAAGTCGTTCGACAACGGGACCGCGTGCGTGGCCGAGCAGTCCGTCGTGGTCGTGGACGCGGTTGCGCCCGCGTTCCTCGCCGCCTTCGCCGAGCGCGGTGCCTACCGGCTCAACGACCCGCAGCAGGACGCGCTCGTGCGGGTGCTCTTCGACGAGCGCGGCGCGCTGCGGCCCGCGTCGGTCGGCCAGAGCGCGGCGCGGCTGGCGGAGCTCGCCGGGTTCACCGTGCCCTCCGCGACGCGGGTGCTCGCCGCCGAGCTGGACACCGTCGGGGTGGACACGCCGCTGTCGCGGGAGATCCTCGGCCCGGTGCTCTCGGTGTACCGGGTGCGCGATCCCGCCGAGGGCCTGCGCCGCTGCCGCGAGATCCTCGCCCTCGACGGCGAGGGGCACACCACCGGCGTGCACGCCACCGACCCCGACGAGATCGCCCCGTTCGCGGCGCTGCCCGCCGGGCGCATCCTCGTGAACAGCCCGGCCTTGTTCGGCGGCATGGGCTTCTCGTGCGAGGTCGACCCGTCGTTCCAGCTGGGCACCGGAACCTGGAGCGGGTCCATCTGCTCGGACAACGTCACGCCGCTGCACCTGATCAACATCAAGCGGATCGCCCACGAGGTGCGGCCCTGGCGCACCGTCCACGACCCGGTGGAGCTGTGATCGCCGTGACCCGCGACCCGCGGGAGCTGCTCGCCCGGGCCGCGGCCGCCGGGGTCGCGACGGGCCCGGTGACGGGGGAGCTGCGCGTGGGCGTCGACCTCGGGACGGCGAGCTGCGTGCTCGTCGTCCTGGCGGGCGACGAGCCGGTGCACGTCGACTCCCGGCCGTCGGGAGCCCTGCGCGACGGCGTCGTCGTCGACTTCGCCCGGGCGATCGAGACGGTCCGCTCCCTTCGGGAGGTCGCGCAGGCGGCCGTCGGCGCCGAGCTGCCCGCCGCGGCCACCGCCTACCCGCCGTGCATCCCGGTGCCGGACGCGCGGGCGTGCACCTACGTGTGCGAATCCGCCGGCTTCACCGACGTGACGCTCGTGGACGAGGTCAGTGCCGCCCAGGCCACGCTCGGGGTACGCGACGGCGTGGTCGTCGACGTCGGGGGCGGCTCCACCGGGGTCGGGGTGTTCCGCGACGGGTGCCTGGAGCGGCTCGACGACCGCCCCGGCGGCGGCCACCACCTCGACCTGGTCCTCGCCGGGGCGCTCGGCCTGCGGCTGGAGGACGCCGAGCCCTACAAGCGGTCCCATCCCGACGAGGTGCTGCCGATCCTCGTGCCCGGCCTGGAGCGCATCGCCGAGAACGTGCGTGCCCTCACCGCGTCCGGCTCGGGGGCCGGTGACGGCTCGGACCTGCCGCTGCACCTCGCGGGTGGCGCACTCATGATCCCCGGCGCCGGTGACGTGCTGGCCCGCTACCTGGAGCGACCCGTCGTGACCTACCCGCACGCCCTGTTGATCACGCCGCTCGGGATCGCGAGGTGCGCGCCGTGAGCCCGACCCTGCGTACCTACGCCTTCGTCGACCGGATGCAGCCGCAGTGTGCCGCCCACATCGCCGCCACGAGCCCCGGTGACGTCCCGCTGGCCGGCATGGCGGAGCTCTACATCGAGCTGGCCCCGGGCAACGAGGTGTTCCGGGCCGCGGACGTCGCGCTCAAGGCGGCGGGCGTGCGCCCGGCCCTGCAGATCATCGAGCGTGAGTTCGGGCTGCTGGAGATCCACTCCGAGCAGCAGGCCGAGGTCCTCGCCTCCGGCCAGGCCGTCCTGGAGCAGCTCGGGATGACCGAGGCGGACCGGATCCGGCCGGTCATCGCCTCGACGCAGTTCATCACCAACGTCCATCCCTACCAGGCGCAGCTGCTCAACAAGTGGCGCAAGGGATCGATGCTCATGCCGGGGCAGAGCCTGTTCGTCCTGGAGGTCGCGCCCGCCGCCTACATCGCGATCGCCGCGAACGAGGCGGAGAAGGCCGCGAACATCACCGTCATCGAGCTGCGGGCCGTCGGCCGGTTCGGCCGGATGTTCCTGTCCGGCACCGAGAGCGAGGTGCAGAGCGCCCGCGACGCCGCCGTCGCCGCGCTGGAGGGCGTGCACGGGCGGGAGGACCGGCGATGACGCCCCCGCCGCCGGTCGTGGGCGCCGCCGACGTCGACGCCGCCGCCCCCGGCCCGCTGCGGGTCGGGCCGCGCGCCGTCGTCACGCCGCTGGCCCGGGAGCGGGCCCGCGAGCTGGGCGTGGAGATCGTCGTCGCCGCCACCCCCACCCCCGCGAGTTCCGCATCTCATCAGGCCGAGTTCGCAGATTCGCGAGCCACCCCCACCCCCGCGAGTTCCGCATCTCATCAGGCCGTCTTCGCGGTTTCACCGGCCCCGCCGCCCTCGGCCCGCACCACGGCGTCTGCGCCGCGCACGTCGCAGCCGGGCGGGTCGCCCCGCAGCCGGCCGGACGGTCGCGAGGTGACCCGGAACGCTGCGAGGTCGGCCCGGCCGCCCGGCGCGACCGACCCCCGGCCCGTCGCCGCGACGGCCGCGCCCCGGCTCGAGGAACCGGGACCGCCGTCGGGCGCCCTCTACCGCCGCGGCGCCCCGGTGGCCGCGCCCCGGCCCTCGGGGCGGGTGGTCGTCGTCGGCGCGGGGCATGTCGGGATGGCGGCGGCGCTGCGCCTGGCCGAGGCGGACGTGTTCACGGAGGTCGTGCTCGTCGACATCGACTCCGGCCGGGCCGCCGGCATCGCGCTCGACCTGGTCCACGTCGCGGGCCTCGGGGGCTTCGCGACGGCCGTGCGGGGCGTCGGCTCGGTCGAGGAGGCCGGGCGCGCGGACCACGTGATCATCACCGCGGGCCGGCCCCGGCAGCCGGGGATGAGCCGCTCCGACCTGATCGAGACGAACGCCGAGATCGTCGGCGACGTCGCGCGCCGGGTGGCCGCGACGTCGCCCGACGCGGTCCTGCTCGTCGTCACCAACCCGCTCGACGAGATGACCCAGCACGCGTGGCGCGCGTCGGGGTTCCCACCGCAGCGCGTGCTCGGGATGGCCGGGGTGCTCGACACCGCCCGTTTCCAGGCGCTCGTCGGCCTCACCGGCGTGGCCCG
>JBFWRR010000103.1:0-13756 GCA_050248815.1 Pseudonocardia sp.
AGCGGCGGGCTGACGGTTCGACAGTAGTTCCCACCTCCGGGGGACACGAGGCGGTCCGACAGCCGTCGCAGTGTCGGGAGGGAAGCACGAGCCGTCGTCAGGCGACGGGGTGCAGGACGAGCCACCCCGCGGGCGGGTGGCCCCGCGGGGCGACGGATGCCGGCATCCCCTGCTCGAGCTGGACGACGGCGTCCTCGATCGTCCGGAGGATGAGGTCGACGACCTGCTCCTCGGTGTGGTCCGGCGGGGCGTGCTCGATGGCGAACTCGGTGGCGATGCGCATGGCCGACTGGCAGACGGTGACGAGCAGCCGCGGGTAGATGTCCGTGTCGGGGTCGCGGCCGAGCCGCTGGGCCATCGCGACGACGAGCCGGTCGTCGATCGCGTTGAAGCTCGCGAGGTAGGTGGTGTGCAGGACCGGGTCGGTGCGGGCGAGCACCGACCGGACCCGCCAGCGGGCCGGGCCGCCGCCCGGTTCGATCGCGGCGGCTGCGAGCGCACGCAGCGGCGGCTCATCGGCCGGTCGGGCGGCGAGCCGCTCTGCCATACGGTCGGGTGCGTCGGGATCGACGCCGAGGATCGCGTGGGCCACCGAGGGGAAGTGGTTGTAGACCGTGCGCAGGGAGACGTGGGCGGCCGAGGCGATGTCCTGGGCGGTCACGGCCGACGGGCCCTTCGCCTCGGCGAGGCCGAGCGCCGCCGACGCGATCTGCGCGTGGGTGGCGATCGACTTGCGCGTCCTGGCCAACGACGTCCTCCTCGCGACCGGCTTCAGGTCCGGGGCCACTGTAGGCGCCGCGACACCCTCGTCCTGCGATGTGAGCTGAGTCACTTTCTGCACACCGTGCACTTTTTCATCGTACCGTTCGCCACACGCCCCGCCGGGCGCCGCCACCGTCGCCGTCGACATCGGGAGAGCGCGTGTACGACCACTTCCACACCCTGTCCGTCGCGAAGAAGGGCCCGGTTCTCGAGGTCCTGCTGAACCGGCCCGAGGCCCGCAACGCGGTCACGTTCCAGATGGAGGACGAGCTCACCGAGCTGCTCAACCTCGCCGCCGCCGACGACGAGGTCCGCGTGGTGACGTTGCGCGGCGCGGGCAAGCTGTTCTCCGCCGGGCACGACCTCAAGGAGGTCGCCCAGGGCTACATCGACAACGCCGTCGCCTCGGGCGTCGACCCGCACCGGGTCCCCGCGCTGCGGTCGATGTGGTACTTCCCGAAGCCGATCGTCGCGGGCGTGCACGAGTACGTCGGGCCGATCGCGCAGGACATCCTGGCGCACTGCGACTTCGTGATCGCCGCCGAGGGCACCCGCTTCAGCTTCGAGCAGGCCCGGATGGGCGTCGGCGTCGTCTACTGGTCGCCGCTGGTGTTCATGTTCCCGATGCGGGTCTGGAAGAAGCTCATGATGGTCGGTGGCTGGTACACCGCCGAGCAGGCCGAGAAGTGGGACTTCGTCCAGCGTGTCGTACCCGCCGACCGGCTCGAGGACGAGGTCCGCGCCTGGGCCGAGGAGATCGCGCTGGTCCCGCCCCAGCAGACCAAGGCCGCCAAGACCGGCATCCACCGCCAGTACGAGCTGATGGGCCTGGTCAACATGGCGCTCGTCGGCAACGTCGTCAGCGGCCACGGAGCCGAGGAGGACCGGGAGTTCTTCCGCAAGGTGCTCCACGACGGGATGCGCGCCGCGCTGGCGTTCCGCCAGAACGACTCCGACGAGTCGATCACCCGGATCTGACCTCCCCACCGCTTCACCTCAACGAGGAGATGACATGAAACGCATCGTCTGCGGCGGGGGCGCCGACGGCCTCAACGTCGTCGTCCACCAGGGTGCACTCCACCGGGTCGGCCCGGACGACCCCGAGCTGGCGGCCGCCTCCGAGGCGTCCGGGGAGCGCATGTCGCTCGCCTGGGCCGCGCCCCGCCCGGTGTCGGACACCGCCGACGTCAGCGGCGCCCACACGGACCTGAACCTGCAGCTCGCCCCGGGTGAGACCCGTTTCCTGCACGTACGGATCGCCCCGGGAGCGGCGAGCCCGATGCACCGGACGCCGCACATCACCGACTACCTCGTCGCGGTGTCCGGCGTCCTGACGATGGTCCTCGAGGACGGCAGCGAGGTGGCGTTCGAAGCCGGCGACGTGCTCGTCCAGCTCGGCGGCTGGCACCGGTGGCGCAACGACGGGACCGAGCCGTTCGTCATGGCGGGCGTCGTCGTCGGTGTGGAGACCGAGACCGCCGTGCCGTTCGGCGTCGAGGTGCGGGCGGAGGCGGGAAGCGATGCCTGACACCGTGTCCGACGTCCTGTCCGACCCCGCGCCCCACACCGCGACGGATCTCGACGCTCTCGTCATCGGCGCCGGGCTCGGCGGCCTGACCGCCGCGATGATGCTGCGCAGGGCGGGGTTCACCCGCTTCCGCATCGTCGACAAGAACGCCGGCGTCGGCGGGACGTGGTGGGAGAACCGCTACCCCGGGGCCGAGGTGGACGTCCACTCGCACCTCTACTCCTGGTCGTTCAGGCGGTTCGACTGGAGCCGCACCCATGCCCGCCAGCCCGAGATCCAGCGCTACATCGAGGAGGTCGTCGACGAGCAGGGCCTGCGCGGGCACCTGGTGCTGAACACCGCCGTCACCGAGGCGGTGTGGGAGGAGGAGCTCCAGCGCTACCGGGTGGTGGTCTCCACCGGCGAGGTGCTGACGGCCAGGGTCCTGATCAGCGCGGCCGGGCTGCTCAACACCCCGAAGCTGCCGAACTGGCCGGGCTTCGAGCGCTTCACGGGGCCGAAGCTGCACACCGCCCGCTGGGACGAGTCGCTGGACCTCACCGGCAAGCGGGTCGCCGTCGTCGGCGTCGGGTCGAGTGCCACCCAGGTCGTGGCCGCCCTCGCGCCGCAGGTCGCGCAGCTGACCGTCTACCAGCGCGAGCCCGGCTGGGTGCTGCCCAAGGGCGACCGCGACTACACCGAGGACGACCGCGCCCGTTTCCGCGCCGAGAGCGCCCTCGCCAGCCGCCGGACCCGCTTCCGGCACCTGTGGCAGGTGAGCCGGGCCCAGTTCCGCGGGCGGATGTACAAGCCCCGCACCCGCTGGTCGCGGCGGTCGAAGGCGATGGCCGAGGGCTACATCGCCGCGGTCTTCGCCGACCGGCCCGATCTGCGGGCGGCCGTGACCCCGAGCTACGGCTTCGCGGGGAAGCGGCTCGTGCTCAACGGCCACTACTACCCGGCGCTGCTGCGCGACAACGTGGAGCTGGTCCCGCACGCCGTCTCGTCGCTGACCGAGGACGGCGTGGTCGACGCCCGGGGCGTGGAGACACCGGTCGACGCGATCGTGCTCGCCACCGGCTTCGAGACCGAGCACCCGCTCGCCACGATGAAGATCGTCGGGCGCACCGGCCGGACCCTCCACGAGACCTGGGGGAACGAGCCCCGGGCCCTGCTCGGCATCAGCGTCCCGGACTTCCCGAACCTCTTCATGCTCTACGGCCCTAGCACGCACGGTGGCGAGATCTTCCTCAACCACCGTGCCCAGGCCCGCTGGGCGGTCCGCACCCTGCAACGGATGCGCCGCTCGGGCGTGACCGCGGTGGAGGCCCGCCCCGGCGCGCTGCGCTGGTACGTGCGCTGGCTGGAGGGCCAGGTCCGGGGGACCGCCTGGCTGGAGACCGACAGCTACGTGAAGAACTCCGCGGGCACCGTCATCACCCAGTGGCCGCTCGACTCGCTGACCTACACCGTGATGGCCCGGGTGCTCGGCAGGGTCGGCCACACCGCGTCCACCCGGCAGGTGGCCCCGGCGAGCCTCGCGAGCGTCCGGTGACGGCCGGGCTCACCACCGTCCCGCGGCTGCTCGCCGACCTCGCCGAGGCCGGCCCCGACGCGGTCGCGCTCGTCGCGGCCGGTACCGGGGAGTCGATGACGCTCGGGGAGCTCGCCGACACCACCCGGGTCTGGGCCCGCCGGTTCGCGGGGGTGGGCGTGCGCCCCGGCGACACCGTCGCGACGATGATCGGGCCGTCGTTCGCGGCCTACCAGGCCTGGCTCGGGCTCGCGGCCCTCGGCGCCGTCGAGGTGCCCGTCAACCCGCAGCTGCGCGGCCGGACGCTGACCTACCTGCTCGGCCACTCCGAGGCGGCGGTCGCGGTCGTCGAGCGTCGCTTCCTCGCCGAGGTCGCCACCGTCGCGCGCGACCTGGACCGGCTGACCACCGTCGTCGTGCTCGACGCCGACGAGGACGAGCTGCCGGGCCCGCGCCCGTTCCGCGTGGTCGGGCGGGCGTCCTTCGCCTGCGGCGAGCGGGCGGTGGCGACCCGGGTGGGCGAGCGTCACGACACGGCGTGCGTCATCTACACGTCGGGGACGACCGGCCCGCCGAAAGGCGTGATCATTCCGTGGGGCTGGATGAACCAGCCTCCGGGCTACCTGCCGGAGCGCATCGACCCGGGCGGGACGCGGTACTCGTTCCTCTCACCTGCGCACATGTCCGGCAAGGGGGCGCTGGGCCAGGCCCTGGTCGAGCGGCGGCCGCTGGTGCTGCGCGGCGGCTTCAGCGTCCGCGCGTTCTGGGACGACATCCGGACCCATGACTGCCGGGTCGGCCAGCTCTTCCCGCCGTCGATCCGCTACCTGCTCGACGCACCGCCGACGCCCGAGGACCGGGACACGCCGCTGCAGCACATCTGGACCGCGCCGGTCGTCCCGGAGACCGTCGAGTTCATGAAGCGGTTCGACGTGGCGGTCACCACCGGGTTCGGGTCCACCGAGATCGGCGGGGCGATCGCACGGATCGACGTGGACGGGACGGACCTGGGCTGTTGCGGGAGGCAGGCCGTCGACCCGCGCGGGTACGAGGTGCGCGTCGTCGACGAGCACGACCGTGAGACCCCGCCCGGCCAGGTGGGGGAGCTCGTGGTCCGCACGGCGGTGGCCTGGAGCATCACGCCGGGCTACTTCCGCGACGACGCGGCCACCGCCGCGGCATGGCGCAACGGGTGGTTCCACACCGGCGACGCGATGCGCCGCAGCGCCGACGGCGATCTCTACTTCGTCGACCGGTTCAAGGACTGCATCCGGCGCAAGGGCGAGAACGTCTCGTCGTTCGAGGTCGAGGGGTACGTGCTCGAGCACCCGGCCGTCGACGAGGCCGCCGCGATCGGCGTGCCGTCCGAGGACGGGGAGCAGGAGATCAAGGTCGTCGTCGTGCTGCGCGAGCCGGTCGGGCTCGGGGAGCTCGGGGAGTGGCTGGCCGAGCGGATGCCGGGCTTCATGACGCCGCGCTACCTCGAGGCTGCGGAGAGCCTGCCGCGCACTCCGGCGACCGGCCGCGTGCGGAAGTCCGAGCTGCGGGCGCGTCCGGTCGACGGGGCGGTGTGGGATCGGCTCGCCCGCTAGACCGCCCCGGCTGCTCCCGGCCCCGGACGGCGCTCGACACCCCGCTCGACGCCCCGCTCGACGCCCCGCTCGACACTGCGGCCGCCACCGGACGGCGTAGTGTTCGGGGTTCGCCGCCACTCCCGCGGGAGACCGTGACGCGGACATGGAGTGCTGATGCCCGGCTGGCTGCAAGCGATCCTGATCGCCGTTGCTGTGGTGGTCACGACATGGCTCGTGCTCTACCTGCTGGCCCGGCGACTGCCGCCCGGACTGGCCAAGGACCTCGTCGGGTTCCTGCCCGACTGCGTGACCACCGCGCGGGTGCTCCGCCGGGACCCGCGGGTGCCGCGCCGAGCCAGGGTCGCCGTCATCATCGCGATGCTGTGGGTGCTGTCCCCGATCGACCTGATCCCCGAGTTCCTGCCGGTCATCGGCCCGTTGGACGACGTCATCGTGGTCGCGCTGCTGCTGCGCTACGCGGCCCGCACGGTTCCTCGGCAGGTCCTTCTCGACGCCTGGCCCGGCAGCCCTCACATGATCGAGCGACTGCTCGGCCCCGCACGCCCGGCCGCGACCACGGACTGATGGCCGGCGACGGTCGTGTGATCTACCGGCATCCGCTGGGAATCAGCGTCCGGATGTCTGCGGCGAGCCTGTCGACACTGTGGGAATAGTCGAGGAGATCGAACCGGAACCCCTGCCGCTCCGTCATGGGCCGCACATCAGGAGGCAGACGTTCGGGCGGGGGCATCGGCACCCCGACCAGCAGCGGGATGATCGGCACGCCGCGCCGCACGACGGTCCGGATCTCACGGCGGACAGGATCCTCGGACTCAGCGATCCGGGCTCCATCCGGCCCTGCCCAGTCACGTCCGATGACGGCGATCAGCGCTGTGCACGACTGCAGGTGCATGTCGAGTACGGGCCAGAACCGCTGACCCGTGGTGAGGTAGTCCAGGTCGAGGAGGAAGTCGACGTGCTTCAGCTTCCGCTCACCTCCGAGGTCCCGGACAAGCCCCGGAACCAGCATCAGGCTGTCCGCCCGCCGGTAGCTCACGAAGATCGAGGGACGCCGGGATGGCCGGGCCGGGCCGCCGGCCGGGGACGGCAAGGGCTGCGCTGCCTCCGCAGTGCCGGGCTCGACCTCCAGCGGGAGGGTGTGGCCTCGCACCCGCTCCACCTGACCGAGGCCGCTGCGAAAGCTGAGGTTCCGCACGTTGATCGTGAACCGCCCCGTAGGGCCGGGCGGTCGGAGCCGTAGGACATGCTCGTGGACCTCGCCGGGGCGTAGCACGTCCACGTCGAAGGTCGTCCGGCCCTGCTCCAGCCCGAGTTGGGGTGGCACGGCCAGGCCGACCACGACGTTGGAGACCGGTAGCCGGTCGGGGTTGGTGAGTCGGACGGTGACGACCCGGGACGCCCCTGCGGCCACCCAGGGCGGGTCGACAGCAACGTCGATCATCCGAAGGACTTGCTTTCCAACGGGACCGCCGCTGGATGGTGAAGCCGCTGGCATCGCCGGCAGTGCACGGCCACGCGGTCGGCCGACACGAGCGGCCCCCCGAACGCGCCATCGACCAGGACGACGCGGCACTCAGCACAAAGCAACTGCCCGCAATGGTGGCAGGCGCGGTCGAGCTTTCGACGGGTGTCTTCCGGCTGCCCGCAGCCGCCGCACTCCCACATCGCGCTACCCCCGCCGTCGTTGGTCAGGCATCCGGGTCTCCCAGGTCGAACTCGTCGGTGAGGCGTGTGGTCAGTGTGTCCGCAAGGTCCGGATCCATGCGGCCGTCAGCTCTGGCCCGGGTCATGTCGGCGATCACCGAGACCATGAGGGAGCGCAGCCGGGCCAGCTCAGCGCCGGCCGGTGCGAGCGGCTGCTCGGCCGCCCGGAGCCCGCCGTCCGGCCCTCGGGTAGCCGCGCCCAGGGCGGACCGGATGCGTTTCCACAGTCTGGTCCATTCCTCGACCACACGCTGTTCCATCGCATCGTTCGCATAGCTGCCGTGCACGTTGAGCGACACCGTCGTCTCCCCGCGGACCCCCCGGCCCCGGACGGCCTCCTCCCCGCTCAGTACGAGGTGGAAGTCGATAGGGTATAGACCTTCGTAATGGCGGCCGGCGATATCCCACAGTCGGTTCAGCGCCCCCGGGCGCGGGCTCGACTGCGCCGGGTTCTCCAGCACCCGGATGATGTAGTAGCCCTCGTCGGCGAGGGTGTTCGTCAGGAGCGCAACGGTCCGGGAATCGGGCACGACGCCCTGGAAGAACTGGGTCTCGCGGCGTTCGACATCCTCGGCGCGCGACGGGTCCGGAACCGAGCGGTGCGCCTGATAGCGTAGGCCGGCGATGTCGAGGTCAACCCCGATCTCGACCACCGTGAGGGGCTTCCACATACCGTCGATCGGTGCGCGGGCCCCGTCGGTGCGGTAGAGCCCGACCCCGGCCGACCCCGACACGGCCCCGGTGAACCGGGCCTCCAGGCGCCCATTCACCGTGTCGATGAGGTCAATGCGCCTGGAGAAGCGGACGGCGAGGCGTAGATATCCGCGATCTCGCGGCTCTCCGGCAGGTATCTTTCGCCACCGCAGGGTGCGCACGCCGATCCCGCGCTCGTCGGAGAACGTCGGTTGGCTATAGGATGCGCTTCCGCCGTGCTGGGTGACGTATTCGACCTCACCCCAGTGCGCGGGGACGTCCAGTTCCAGAAGCTCGATCGATTTGAGTGGCACCCCTCGGTCGGTGGGTTCGGGACCACCGGTCGACCACTGGACATGCAGCTCCAGGACATGGCGGTCGGTGTCTGCCGCCACGTTGGGAGTGATCCATACGGGCAGGCGCCAGCCCTGGGCGGGTGGCGCGATGTCGTACTCGAAAGTGGGCTTCCAGCGCGTGTCGCCGTGACCGGACGGATCAGACAGGACCGGCTGGTCGGCGATCAGCGGTTCCAGGACGAGCACCGGGCCGTGGTCGACTCGCGCCCCCGGTGCCGGCCGGAACTTTGCGCGGGCGGGACCGTGCAGCACCAGGTACCCGGCCGCGACCGCGAGCGGTTCACTGCTCGCCCGGGCGCGACACTTGTCGAGCACCTCCCTGTGCCGCCTGCTCCACGTACCTTCCAGCTCTGCGGAGCCGACCACACGATCGATCGTGGATTCGAAGTCGCCTGATGCGGTGAACCGCACCGAGCCACGGACCCGCTCTCGCACGGTGATCTTGCGGACTTGCGGGTTCAGCGTTGGCTTGGCGACAGCACGGGCCGTGGCGGGGCCGGGCCGGCGCAGCCCAATGGCGGTGCGGATCCCGAGGCGGAGCACACCGACAGCGGCCAGCACGGCACCTGGAACAGGCAGGGCCGTCATGAGCGTCGCGCCGACGCCCGTCGTGACCGTCGCTGCGATCATCTCGTCGTCGAACGGGCGGACGACGGGCCGGCAGTCGGTGCAGTAGTGCTGCTGGCGGGAGCCGGCTGGAGGGTGGCTCCTGGGCAGGCGGCGGCGCCGGGACACTGCCGATAGGCGGGTGCGGCCAGGTGTGCCCGGCCCGTGGGGCGGCGTGCGGGTCAACGCGGTGGGGGAAACGCGCCCGCCGTCCGTTCGGGTCGCGGCGGTCGTATTCGCGCTCCCGTTCCCACCCGCGCCGTCCGTGCCGCTCGGCCCGGTGTCGGGTTCGCCGCCGGTGCCGCCGTTCCCGGGACCGTCAGCCACGTTGCTCGCACGACCGTTCGGAGGCACTCCGGTCGGCCGGTCCGCCGCCCGCGTGGGTGCGCCACCCGCGGGCGAGGGCTTCTGCGGGGCGTCGACGTCCTGGCGCGGCCCGAACCGGAACAGTTCGAGGAATCTCTCCCGGGGCATTCTGCCCGCGAGAGAGTCGTGCGCCTTGCACATCAGCCGGGCGCATCCGCTGCACACCGCCTGAACGTCGAGTTTGCCGCATGCGTGGCACCGCGCGGAGGGCCGGACCTGCTCAAGGCCGACCAGGTCGACGGTGGTCATCGTTGAGCCTTCATCCGGTGGAACTGGTCACGCAGCACGAGTTGCAGTGCGTTCACGTCGCGGATCAGCGGACCGGACTCACGGAGCACCTCACCATGGAAGACGACCGTCAGGTCGCCGGTGTCCAGCTTGGACGTGAATCGCCGGCCACCGCGGTGCTGTGACTGCCGCCGCGTGCGATGCCGACGACCGAACACGAACACCTGCAGCAAGATCGCGTCCTCCTCGTCGCCGCGGCGCGCCACGATCCATGCGACCAGTGTGTGGGAACGCGACACCTTCGGCATGGGCCACTCGTCGACGTGCAGGGTCTTGTAGCGGAGATCGGCGAGCGCCGCTCGGATGTCCTCGACCCGCTGCGAGTCGGGGATCACCTCGTCGAAATGGAAGGTCTGGAACGGGGTGAACAGTCGCTTCGCGAACGCCTCATCAAGGACGACGGTGGCCTCCGCCGTCACCGATGTTCGGACGACGAGCGGTTCACGGCGCCGCCTCGCGACCGGCATTCCCCGTGCGTCGAACAGCCGGACTTTCGCCCCGGAGAGCAGTATGTCCGGGGCCTCGACATCAGCTCGCACGACGAGTTCGGGTTCGTTGAAGAGCTCGCCGGGCTGATGTATGTGCACCCGCATCAGCGGGCTGCAGAACGTTATCGGTTGATCGGGCTGGTGCTTGTCCAGCCGCATCTTGACGTCGGTCCATTCGATCGACGCGTCGCCGGGGTTGTGCAGGACGACCGGTTCCGGCATGTCGTCCTCGACCGGTTCGGCGTCGACCGGCACTGCCGGACCGTCCGGCGGTACCTCGTCGGGCTCGCGCTCTCTCACTACGAGCCTGATCGCCGACGGCGCGAGGGTGAGGCCGGATGGGAGTGAGACACGCACTCGGCGGACGATCGGAGCGGGAGGCCGCGGCCCTTTACGCGGCGGAAGGTGGATGACGACCCGGACGTCCAGCACGAGATACGGTTCGAAGGCCATGTACTTCTGCGAGCGGTCGGTCGCAGCATTTCGGTTGTCCTCGTTCTGTTCGCTCCTCCTGAGCACGGGCACGCTCCCGGGATCGGTCACCTCCACGTCGATTTCCACCGGGATGAGCGCCGGTATCGCATGACCGGGCCGGTAACCGACGGTCTGCCGGAACGTGTGGCTGTCGGCGACGAGCACCTCGTCCGACCGCAGTTCTGTCGACCGGACCGGTATCCGCAGGGGCATCGCGATGGTGCGCCCGGTGATGCCGGTGGCGATCGCGAGGTCGGTGTCCTGGTGGTCGGTGAGCACGAGGTGGCCGATCAGCGCGGTCGTGTCCGGGATCGACCGCGCTGATCGGCCGTCGGTCGGGCGGGACGGTAACCGATGGTGGGCAATCCAGCGCCGAACGTCGTCGACGGTTGTGCGGGTGACGTGCTCGTACCCGTCGTAAGGGACCTCGACATCAATCGAGCCGGAGGCGCCGTCCACCAGCTCGATGTCCGGATTGCGGGAGATCTCCTGCCGCACCCGATAACGCTCCTCGACCAGCACCCGCTTCGGGTGGGCCCGGGCGAGCAGGGTCGTTCCGGGACCATCGTCGGCCGGTGGTCGATCCGACTGTCGTGGCCCGCGTCTCAGAAAGCGCGATATCGGCATGGCGGTGCCCTCCCCCCGACGGCCATCCCCCGTGGCCGCCCGCTCACTCGATGGTGACGAGCCGGTCGCGGAGGTCAATCCGGCGAACGAGCGAGCCGCCCGGTGATCGGTCGACCGGTAGGTCAGTCCGCTTCGACCGGGGCGTCCCCGAGCAACGTGAAGCTGACGACCCAGTAGGCGATGTACAGGGCCAGGAGCACGAACCCGTGCCAGCGGCGCAGCCGACCGGTCCGCATGACGTACGCGCCGAGACCGGTCATGACGACCAGCACCGGGAGATGCCAGGTCAACACGTCGTCGTCGACGGCGATGCTGCCGCCGGCGAGCAGAATGATGCCGAGCTTGGCGGTCACGCCGAAGACGACGCTGCCGATGACGTTTCCGGCTCCGATCTCCGGCGCACCCCTGCGGGCGGGCTCGACGGTCAGGAGCACATCCTCGACGGTCAGCACGAGGGTGGCGAAGGTCGCGCCGAAGAGGGTCCCGCCGATCGCGTACTCGTCGAGGATGCCCTCGGTCCCGAAGCTCATGATCGCGGCGCCGCCGACGAGGCCGGCGAGGGCGACCACGGCGAGCCCGACACCGGCCCACCCGGGGAGCGGCCGTGTCCTGTCGAACGGCACGGTCACGGTGAAGGGCGGCTTGTCGGTGGGCCGGTCGGCACCGTCGACGGTGTGCGTGCTCCCGCCTCCCACCCCGATCCTCTCCAGGATCTCGGCGTTGCGGAACACCGGCGTGGCGCCGCGCAGCTCCCTGGTGGCGACGTAGCCGATGAAGGCGACGAAGAGCAGCACCAGGATCACGCCGTCCGCGGGGGTCAGCGGTGCGAGCAGGACGAACGGGATCATCACCAAGGGCGAGAGGGCGAAGAGCACGAGGTAGACGCCCGGGATGTTCACCCTGGTCGGGGTGAGGATCGCGGCGAGCGCGAGCACGATCCCGGTCATCGATATCGCCGTGCCGAACACGGTGCCGAGGGCGACCTCACCGAGGTCCTCGACGTTCAGCACGACGCCGAACGCGACGTCGTCGAACTCGATCCCGGTGAAGATGATGGCCAGCAGGAGCACCGACACGCGCAGACCGCTGGCCGCGCCGACGAGGTAGACGAGCAGCTTCTCGGCGCTGTAGACCAGCAGGGCCGCACCGGCCGCGAAGATCAGTATCGACGTCATGACGGACGTACCTCCTCCGGCCGGTGAAGCGTCGCCGTTCGCGGGTGGGATCCGGCCCGGTCGCCCGGACCGGACATGTGGCGGTGATCAGGGTCGGTGCGGCCGGGGGACGAGCAGCACGTCGGTGCACCGCGCCTGTTCGTTCGCGGCCCGCACCGCCTCGGTCACGACCGCGTGGTCGGGTGACAGGTGGCAGACCGGGTCGGTGCGGGCCGCGTCCCCGGTGAGCTGGAAGGCCTGGCAGCGGCACCCGCCGAAGTCCAGCTCGCGGCGCTCGCAGCTGCGGCAGGGGTCGCGCATCCAGTCGGTGCCGCGGAACGCGGTCATCACCGGGGAGCCGGCCCAGATCCGCTCCAGCGGCTCCTCGCGCACGCTGGCCCGCGGGAACGGCAGGGACTGGGCGGCCGGGCAGGGCAGGACGTCGCCGTTCGGCGTCACGGTCAGCTGCCGGGACGCCCAGCCACCCATGCAGGGCTTCGGGTAGCGGCTGTAGTAGTCGGGGATGACGTAGATGACGTCCATGCGGTCCCGCAGCCGCTCGCGGGCGGCCCGCACGACGACCTCGGCCGCGTCCAGCTGGGCCCGGCTCGGCAGCAGCGCGTCACGGTTGCGCCACGCCCAGCCGTAGTACTGGGTGTTGGCCAGCTCCAACCGGTCCGCGCCCACCTCCTCGGCCAGCGCGAGCACCTCGGCGACGCGGTCGATGTTCTGCCGGTGCAGCACGACGTTCACGGTGAGCGGCCAGCCCAGCTCCTTGACCACCCCCATGGCCTCGATCTTGCGCCGGAAGGACGGGATCCCGGCGATCCGGTCGGACACGGCGGGTTCGTCGGCCTGGATGCTGACCTGGACGTGGTCCAGACCGGCGTCGCGCAGCCGCTCCGCTCTCGGCCGCGAGAGCCCGACGGCGCTGGTCACGAGATTGGTGTAGAGGCCGAGCTCGAAGGCGACCGCCACGATCTCCACCAGGTCGCGCCGCAGCAGCGGTTCCCCTCCGGACAGGTGGCACTGCAGAACCCCCAGGTCGCGGGCCTCGGTCAGCACCCGCCGCCACTCGTCGGTGGTCAGCTCGTCGCAGTAGTCGGCCATGTTCAGCGGGTTCGAGCAGTACGCGCAGGCCAGCGGGCAGCGGTAGGTGAGCTCGGCCAGCAGGCCGAAGGGGCTGGTGATCTCACCTGCGTCAGCCATCGGCGAGCTCCCGCCCGGCGGGGACCTCGGGGTGCTCGCAGACCTCGGAGAGCTCGACACAGCGCCGCGCGACGAGCCGGGTCAGGAAGCGCGCCACCTCGTCGCCGGGGACGCCCTGGTAGCGCGCGCCCAGCTCGGCCACGACGTCGGCCACCGTGCGCCGTCCGTCGCACAGCTCGAGGATCTCCGCGCCGGTGCCGTTGAGCACCACCACCGTCTCCGGGTGCAGCAGGATGGGCCGCTGCCGGGTCCGGCAGAAGCTCAGCCGGACATGGCGCGCCAACCGGGGGCGTGCCAGGTCGGACACCACCGGGCCTGCGGGCCGGATCCCGACACCGGTCGCGGTCGGATCCGTGGCCGTCACTGCGGGTAGGCCCGGTCGATGGCGTCCAT
>JBFWRR010000104.1:0-13676 GCA_050248815.1 Pseudonocardia sp.
GATGACCGGCTCGCTGCCGCGGACCAACAGCGAGTTGACCGGTAGGTACAGGCCGGGTCCGGCGGCGGCCAGGTTGGGCACCAGCCACGTCTCCGGGGCGACGGGAACCGGGTCGCTGACGGGAATCTGGGAGCTGGTCGACACCTCATGCCTCTCTCGGTCGGGACTCGTTCGATGTGCCGCCGACGGTAGGAACCGCGGGGCGGCGCCACATGACCAGAGCTGACCCGAGTTGAAGATCGTCGGAATGGGGCGGATGCTCAGGACTGACTACTGCCGACCAGGGAGACTCCGGGTGACTCCGCTTCCTGGCCCGCTGCGGCTGACGCCCGCCTGGCCGTTCGCGGGCCGCTCCGCCGAACTCGCCGCGCTGCGCTCGTTGTGGGCGCAGACCGCATCCGACGGGCGACGCGTGGCGCTGCTCGCCGGCGAGGCGGGGGTGGGCAAGACCCGGCTGATCCGGGAGTTCGCCCACGAGGCCGCCGCCGACGGCGCGACGGTGCTGTACGGCGTCTGCGACCCCGAGCTGGCGGTGCCCTACCAACCGGTGGTCGAGGGACTCGACCACCTGTTGCGGTACACCGAGGCGGACACCCTCGCCGCCGATCTCGGGGCGACGGGCGGGGAGCTGGTCCGGCTGTTCCCCGACCTCGCCGCCCGCGGCCTCGCGGTCCCGGCGGCACCGAGCGCGGACCCGGAGACCGCGCAGCACCGGCTGCACACAGCGGTGTCGAGCCTGCTGGTCACCATGTCGCGGCACCGTCGGCTGGTGCTGGTCCTCGACGACCTCCACTGGGCCGACCGGTTCACGACGCTGCTGGTGCGCCACCTCGTCCGCGCCACCGCGGAGGCGCGGCTGCTGCTCGTCGGCACCTACCGCGACACCGCCGTCGATCTCGCGTCCACCGTCCTGGACACGCTGGCCGACCTGCGCCGCGCGGACGGGGTGACCCGGCTGCGGCTGACCGGCCTGCAGCAGGCCGAGCTGGTCGAGCTCGTGACGGCGCTGACCGGCGGCCGGGTCGACGACGTGCTCGCCCTGACCGACATGCTGGGCGAGCAGACCGGTGGCAACGCGTTCCTGGTCGGTGAGCTGTGGCGCCATCTGGTGGAGACGGACCGGCTCGCCTCCGCGGACGGCCGGTGGCAGCTGACGCGGTCGCCCGGCCTCGGCAGCCCGGAGAGCGTCCGGGAGGTCGTCGGTCGACGCCTGGCGCGGCTGCCGCCCGCGGCCCGCGAGCTGCTGTCGGTCAGCGCGGTGCTCGGCGGGAAGCAGGAGCTCTCCCTGCTGCGGCGGGCGTGGCCGTCCGACGAGGAAAGCCTGCGGGACGGGATCGAGGCGGCGCTCGCCAGCGGCATGCTGGCCGAGTGCCCGGGAGCGCTCCTGGGATACCGGTTTGCGCACGAGCTGGTCCGCCGCGCCGTCTACGACGGCCTGCCGGGCCTGGCCCGGGCCCGGCTCCACCATCAGGTGGCGCAAGCCCTGCAGGCGATGCACGGCGACGATCCGCGGATGGTGGCCGAGCTCGCCAGGCACCTGACCGCCGCGGCCCCGCTGGGAGACCCGGCGCGGGCCGCGCAGCAGTGCCTGCGCGCGGCCGAGGCGGCGCAAGCCCGCCTGGCGTTCGACCAGACGGCGCAGTGGCTGCGCATCGCGGTGGACCTCGGCGTCGCGCCCGACGACCGGGGCCGGGTGCAGCTGTGGCTCGGCGCGGTGCTGCGCAGCAGCGGGGCCTGGACCGATGCGCTCGACGCCTACCGGGCCGCGGCGCGGCTGGCCCGTGACAGCAGTGACGCCGCGCTGCTTGCGGAGGCGGCGATCGGGTTCGAGGAGACGTCGTGGCGGCCGGGGATCAGCGCGGCAACCGGCGCCGTCGACCTGCTGGAGGAGGCCGTCGTCGCCACGGGCGAGCAGGACTGCCCGGCCCGGGTGTGCCTGCTCGCGGGCCTGGCCCGCGCCCGCGCGCACCAGGGCGACCAGCCGGCCGCCGTCGCGGCACGGGACGGCGCGGTCGACATGGCCCGCAGGCTGGGCGACGAGAAGGGGCTCGCAAACGCCCTGGAACAGGCGATCTGGGCCCGCGGCGACGACTCCGCGGACACCGTGCTCGCGATGCTCGACGAGTCGCAGGACATCGCGGAGCGGCTGGGGGAGGAGGAGCTGCGCAGCGTCGCGCTGTCGTGGCGGCTGCCGCTCCTGTGCGAGCTCGGCCGGGTCGAAGAGGCGCGCCACGATCTCGACGCCCTTCACGTGATGGCGCAGCGGCTCGGCCAACGCCTGTTCCTGCACTACACCGAGCATGTCGGTGCCGCGCTGGCGCTGTTCGACGGGCGGCTCGCCGATGCGCAGAACCAGGCCCGGCGCGCCCTGGAGTGGAGCCGGCAGATGGGCCGCGACGCGGTCGGCGTCTACGGCATCCAGATGTTCGGGGTGCGTCGGGAGCAGGGCCGGCTCGCCGCTCTGCTCCCGGTGGTGCGCACGCTGGCCGCGCGACCGGGCGCCGGGTCGGCGTGGGGTGCGGCACTCGCCGTGCTCTATGCGGAACTGGGCATGACCGGCCAGGCCAGGGACGAGGTGGCCCGGCTGTGCGCCGCCGGGTCGGCGCAGGTCCCGCACGACCGTCTCCGCCTGGGCGCGCTCAGCTACCTCGCGGATGCGTGCTGGCTGATCGGCGACGCCGAGCACGCGGAGATCGTCTACCGGGCCATGCGACCCCGCGCCGGACACAACGTGCTGGTCGCCGGGCTGGTCGCCTGCTACGGCGCCGCCGACCGCTACCTCGGGATGCTGTGCGCCACCCGCGGAAGCTGGAACGAGGCCGAGCGGCACTTCACCGACGCGTTGCGGCGCAACGACGCGATGGGCAGCCCCACCTGGTCGGCCCACACCCGGTACGCCCACGCGCGGATGCTGCTGGCCCGTCGCGGTCGCGGCGACGCCGAACGTGCCGCCGCCCTGCTCGTGGCCGCGCGCCGGATCGCGCAGGACCACGCGCTGACCGCGCTGCTCGCCCGCATCGACGAGCTGACCCCGACATCCGCCACGGTCACGACGCTGCCGGACGGGCTCACCGCCCGCGAGCTCGCCGTGCTCCGGCTGGTCGCGCAGGGGCGGAGCAACCGCGCGATCGGGCGCGCGTTGTCGATCAGCGAGCACACCGCCGCCAACCACGTCCGCAGCATCCTCACGAAGACGAGCAGCGCCAACCGGGCCCAGGCCGCTTCGTACGCCCACCGACACAGGCTCGTGGCGTCCTGACCCCGACCTGCCTGGACAAGGAGCGTCGTGACACCGAGGAGACATGCCATGTCGCAGCACCTGACCACCGCGCACCTCGCCACGCAGCTGGAACTGACCCCGGAGGCGATCGACGAGATCGACTCCACCGGCACCGACGAGGACGTCGAGTGGCTGCTGGCCTTCCTCAACGCCGACCGGCTCGCCTGCTACTGCCTGTACCAGTCGGCCGCCCCGCGGGTGGAACAGTGACCCGACGTGACGATGCGGGGACGACGGGGCAGCGGGCGGTTCCCACGGGGGACGACGTGCTCGGTTACTTCGACACGCTGTCGAACTGGGGACGGTGGGGCGACGACGACGAGCTCGGCACGCTGAACCACGTCACCGACGACGTCCGGCTGGCGGCGGCGCGGGCCGTGCGCCACGGCAGGAGCGTGTCGTGCTCGTGGGAGATCGCCGTGCCGGGGGAGATGGAGCGGTCGACGACGGCGTGTCCGTGCGCGGCCGACATGCCGGGCGCCGAGAACATGCCTCGGGGTTTCCGCGAGGACCGGCGCTGGGGCTTCTCGACCGAGCGGCTCGGTCTCACGTTCCACGGCAACACCGTCACCCACCTCGACTCGCCGTGCCACATCTTCTGGGACGGTGCGATGTACAACGGCCGGCCGCACTCGCTGGTCGACGCCGCGAGGGGATCGGCGTGGGCGGCGGTCACGGCGGCGGCGACCGGGATCGTCACACGTGGTGTCCTGCTCGACATCGCGGCGGTCCGCGACGTGGCGTGGCTGGAACCGGGGCAGGGGGTGTTCCCCGAGGACCTCGAGGAGGCCGAGCGTCGCTCGGGTGTGCGGGTGCGGTCCGGTGACGCGGTCCTGCTGCGCACCGGCCGCGGGCGCGTCCGGCGCGAGGGTGGCGAGGCGGCGGGCTTCCTGCAGGCCGGCTGGCACGCGTCCTGCCTGCCGTGGTTGCGGGAGCGGGAGGTGGCGCTGATCGGCGCCGACACTCCCCAGGAGGTGCAGCCGTCGGGGTACGCGGAGGTGTTGATGCCGGTGCACGCCGTGGGCCTCGTCGCGATGGGTCTGTGGCTGCTCGACAACTGCGACCTGGAGGCGTGCGCGGCGACGGCCGTCGAGCTCGGCCAGTGGGACTTCCACCTCGCCGTCGCACCGGTCCGTCTCGCCGGTACGTCCGGCAGCCCGGTCAACCCGATCGCCACGTTCTGACCGGCGAGTGTCGGGGGCGCACGCGTCCGGTTCCTCCAGGGCCGCCGACGAGTGCGGAACTCGCCCGCGCGCATCGTGCAGACACTCGCGTGCCGCCGCGGCCGGTGGCACGATCAGCCTCACATGAGCCAGTTGCTGGAGCTCCTCCCGCCCGGCAGCGCCGTCACCGCGGACGGCACGCTGACGATCGCCGGCTGCCGCGCGGAGCAGCTCGCCGCCGAGTTCGGCACACCTGTTCTGGTGGTCGCCGAGGAGGCGCTGCGTGCCCGGGCGCGCGAGTACTCGACCGAGCTCGCCGCACGCTGGCCGCGCTCGCGGGTGGTGTTCGCCTCCAAGGCGTTTCCGTGCACGGCCGTGCAGCGGGTCATGGTGGAGGAGGGCCTCGGCCTCGATGTGGCAGGCGGTGGCGAGATCCGCACGGCCCTCAAGGCCGGCGTCGATCCTGCGCTGATCGTGCTGCACGGCAACGCGAAGAGCGTCGACGAGCTGACCCTGGCCGTCGAGCACGGCATCGGGCTGGTGGTCGTCGACGGGCCCGACGACGTCGACCGGCTGGAGGAGCTGGTGCCGCGGGGCGGCAAGCAGGACGTGCTGGTCCGGGTCATCCCCGGGGTGACGGCCGACGTGCACGCGCACGTGATGACCGGCCACGAGGGCTCGAAGTTCGGCCTCTCGCCGTCGGCGGCCGGCGAGCTCATCTCGCGGATCGAGCACAGCGACCGGATCACGATGCGCGGCGTGCATGTGCACATCGGCTCGCAGATCCTGGACACCCAGCCGTTCGCGGACTCGGTGGCGCCGGTCGCCGCGCTCGGCGAGTTCGAGATCTACGACCTGGGCGGCGGTCTCGGTGCGCGGTACACCTACGCGGACCACCCGCCTGCCGTCGGCGAGTACCTGGACGCGCTGATCGGCGCGGCGCGGGAGCACCTGCCTG
This sequence comes from Pseudonocardia sp., assembly GCA_050248815.1. Taxonomy (GTDB): domain Bacteria; phylum Actinomycetota; class Actinomycetes; order Mycobacteriales; family Pseudonocardiaceae; genus Pseudonocardia. Next base: position 5,402 of record JBFWRR010000104.1, read on the forward strand.
CGGACGCCCAGATCGTCATCGAGCCGGGGCGCAGCATGGTGGCGAGGGCCGCGGCGACGCTCTACCGGGTCACCACCGTGAAACGTGGTGCGCACACCTTCGTCGCGGTCGACGGGGGGATGGGCGACAACCTGGAGGTCGCCCTGTTCGCGCAGCGGTTCGAAGCGGGGATCGTGGACCGGCTCGGCGCGCCGCGCGAGGGCGTCGCCGGAACACGACCGACGCCGGAGCAGGTCATCGTGGTGGGCAGGCACTGCGAGAGCGGCGACGTGCTCATCGACGGCATCGACCTCGTCGCTCCCGCGGTGGGCGATGTCCTGGTGGTCCCGGCCACGGGCGCCTACTGCTTCACCATGGCCAACAACTACAACGGAGCCCGCCGCGTGCCGGTGGTCTTCGCGAACGACGGGGTCGCCCGGCTCGTCGTTCGCCGGGAGACCTGGAAGGAACTCTCGGCGCGCGACATCGGGTGAGCCACCGGACCCGTCGGCTGCGGTGGCGTCCGCCGCGGAGCATCGGCTGGAAGGAATTCTCAGGTCGCCGAAGGCCGCCCAATCTAAAGCGATAGTAAAATGCTGCGGGCCGGAACGGCGCGAAACCGGCGCATGCCGCGGGCTGTAGGGAGCAGTCCGGTTCGCCGGTTCGTCCGCTATCCAGTCGAGTGGGACCCGCCTATAGTCACTGAACCGGCACCAAAGGGGGCGCCAGTGCTGCGTGCGTTCGGCTCTCATTTGGTGACCGAGGCCCTGGCAGGCTGGGCGCCCCTGGTCTCTTCCGGCCGTCTCGCCCCCACTCCCGGGCTCCTCAACCACCGATCCTTCAGCGCCGTGTGCGTAGGGGAAGCGGGTAACCGACCATGACGATCGAAGCACATGATCCGCATCATGCTCCCGAGCAGGATCTGAAGGACAAAGGTCTCTCGCACGGACAGGTGGGCCTGTTCTCCGGGGTGACACTCGGCATCTCGTCGGTGGCACCGGCCTACACCCTGACCGCCACGCTCGGTCTGGTCGTGCTCGCCGTCGGGCTGAAGATGCCGGCGATCTTCATCGCGGGATTCATTCCCATGCTGCTCACCGCGTACGCCTATCGGGAGCTCAACCGGGTCGCGCCGGACTGTGGTACGTCCTTCACCTGGGCGACAAAGGCGTTCGGTACCTATGTCGGCTGGATGTGCGGCTGGGGGTTGGTCATCGCCACGGTGATCGTGCTGTCGAACCTGGCCGGGGTCGCCGTCACATTCTTCTATCTGTTCATCGCCCGCCTCTTCAACAACGACGCGATCGCCGAACTGGCCGAGAACAAGATCGTGAACGTCGCCACCTGCCTGGCGTTCGTGGCGATCGCCACCTATGTCGCCTACCGCGGGATCACCACCACGATCCATGTACAGGTCGTACTGGTCGGGTTTCAGATGATCGTGCTGGCGATGTTCGTGATCATGGCGTTCATCGGCGCCCCGGCCTCGCCGGGATTCACCCCGTTCAGCCTGGACTGGCTCAACCCGTTCACCGGTCTCGAACTCAGTGCGTTCGTCGCGGGGCTCACCGGGTCGATCTTCGCGTTCTGGGGCTGGGACGTCTGCCTGACGGTCAACGAGGAGAGCAAGGACGCCGACAGGACACCGGGGCGGGCCGCCCTCGTCGCGGTCGTGACGATCCTGCTGACCTACCTGCTGGTCGCCATCGCCGCAATCGTCTACGCCGGCGTCGGGTCCGAGGGCCTGGGCCTGGCCAACGAGGAGACCTCGGACAACGTGTTCGGCGCGCTCGCCGAGCCGGTGATGGGCTCCTGGCCGGCGCTGCTGCTGTTCCTCGCCGTTCTGGCATCCAGCGCGGCGAGCCTGCAGACCACGTTCATCCCCGCCTCGCGCACCCTGCTCGCCATGGGCACCTACCGGGCGATACCCCCCCGGTTCGCCCACATGCACTCACGCTTCCACACCCCGTCGTTCGCGACGATCGCGGCCGCCGTCGGGACGGGCGCCTTCTACGCCGTGCTCACGTTCCTGAGCGAGAGCGTGCTCTACGACACGATCGCCAGCCTGGGCATCATGATCTGCTTCTACTACGGGATCACGGCGTTCGCGTGCGTCTGGTACTTCCGACGCGAGCTGTTCACCAGCGCGAGCAGCATCGTGTTCAAGCTGCTCTGCCCGCTGGTCGGGGGCGTGATACTCGCGTGGGTCTTCTACATCTCGGTGTACGACAGCTTCGACCCGGAGTACGGCAGTGGAGCCTCGGTCGGCGGCGTCGGGCTCGTCTTCATCCTGGCGGTGGGCATCCTGGTTCTCGGCGCGGTGCTCATGCTCATCTGGCGGGTGATCGATCCGGAGTTCTTCCGCGGCGAGACGCTCAAGCACGACACGCCTTCGCTGATCATCGAGGACTAGGCGATGTCCACAACGACCTCGGCGCAGACCCAGACCCAGGCACGGCACCCGCTGGACCCGCTCTCCGCACAGGAGTTCCGGACGACCGTCGCCATCCTGCGTCGTGACCAGGGGGTGACCGACCGGTGGCGGATCGCGTCGATCGAGCTGAACGAGCCGCCGAAAGGGCTCGTGGCGGCCTTTCGGAACGCGGATCCGATCGTCCGCGAAGCGATCGTCGTGTGTTGGGACCGGGACAGCGGCGACGTGTACAAGGCGCTGGTGTCGCTGACCGACGACCGCGTCGTGTCCTGGCAGCACCAGCCGGGCGTCCAGCCGAACGCCACCGTGGACGAGTGGCACGAGTGCGGCGAGCAGCTCGTCGAGGACCCGCGGGTGGTCGAGGCGCTGGCCCGCCGGGGCATCACCGACACGTCGATGGTGCACATCGACATGTGGACCTACGGTGACGCCTTCATCCCGGACCAGTACCGGGGCAGACGGATCGGCTGGTGCGATGTGTGGCGCCGGGACGCCGCGGGCCGCAACGCCTACGCGCACCACGTCAGCGGGCTGCACTTCGTCGTCGATCTCAACTCCATGCAACTCCTCGAGGTCGAGGACACCGGTGCGGTCGAGCCGCCGCCGGTGATGGGCGAGTACGTGCCGGAGCACGTCCCCGGGCTCGAGCAGCGCGAGGACCTGAAACCGCTGGAGATCAGCCAGCCCGACGGTGTGTCGTTCACGTTGGACGGCTACGAGCTGCGCTGGCAGCGCTGGCGGATGCGCCTCGGCTTCAACTACCGCGAAGGCGTGGTGCTGCACTGCGTCGGATACGAGGACCAGGGCAGGGTCCGGTCCATCGCGCACCGGATGTCGTTCGCCGAGATGGTGGTGCCGTACCGCGATCCGACCGTCGATCACTACCGGCGCACCGCTTTCGACATCGGCGAGTGGGGCCTCGGCTTCATGACCACCTCGCTGAAGCTCGGGTGCGACTGCCTGGGCGAGATCCGGTACGTCGACGCCGTGCTGCACGACAGCCGCGGCGAGCCCTACACCATCGAGAACGCGGTGTGCATCCACGAAGAGGACAACGCGGTCCTGTGGAAGCACGCCGACCCACCGGCCGCCGAGGTCCGCCGGTCGCGCAGGCTCGTGGTCTCGGCGCACTTCACCGTCGCCAACTACGAGTACCTGGTCTACTGGCGCTTCTACCAGGACGGCAACATCGAGTGCGAGGTCCGCGCCACCGGGCTGATGGTCACCACGCCGTTCGCCGAGGGCAGCGCGCCGCCGTACGGCACGCAGGTCGACGAGCGCACGTACGCGCCCTTCCACCAGCACTTCATCGTGGCGCGGCTGGACCTCGACATCGACGGCCCCGACAATCTGGTCTGCATGACCGAGTCCGAGGCACTTCCGGTCGGGTCGGACAACCCGCACGGCCTGGCGCTGGTCGCACGCGAGGTGCCGTTGCGCACCGAGCGGGAGGGACGCCAGGACTACCGCTGGGAGACCCAGCGGGGGTGGAAGGTGGTCAACCCCGAGGTGACCAACCGCCTCGGCACGCCGGTCGGGTACAAGCTCGTCCCGGGCGCGTGCTTCCCGGCCATGATCGATCCGTCGTCGCCGGTGCTCCGGCGGGCAGAGGTGATCGGTCACACGTTGTGGGTCACCCGGTACGCACAGGACGAGCGGTGGCCCTGCGGGGAGTTCGTCAACCAGAGCGCCGAGGACACCGGGCTGCCGGTCTGGACGGCCCGGGACCGGTCGATCGATGACACCGACGTCGTGCTCTGGTACGTCTTCGGGCTCCACCACATCACGCGGATGGAGGAGTGGCCGGTGATGCCCGTCGACACGGTGTCGTTCTGGCTGAAGCCGTTCGGCTTCTTCGAACGCAACCCGGCGCTGGACGTCGCCCCGTCCCCGCCTTCGGCGTGCACGGCGTCGCACAACGGCAGCCCAGACGAAGGGGAACACCGGTGACAGGCAAGCGGGAACTGCAGAACTTCATCGACGGCACGTTCACCGGCGCGGCGGGTCACGCGAGCATGGACGTGATCAACCCGTCGACCGGCGAGGTCTATGCGACCGCGCCACGCTCCGGCCCGGAGGACATCGACGCCGCCTGCCGGGCGGCGAAGCGCGCTTTCGACGACGGCTGGCGGGACACCACGCCGAGCGAGCGGATGACCTACCTGCTCAAGCTCGCCGATGCGATCGAGGCGAACGCCGAACGGCTCGTCGCGATCGAGTCCGAGAACACCGGCAAGCCCCGTGGCCTCACCATGAGCGAGGAGATCCCGCCCATGGTCGACCAGATCCGGTTCTTCGCGGGCGCCTCCCGGGTTCTCGAGGGCAGGTCGACGGGCGAGTACATGTCCGGCTTCACGTCGTGGATCCGGCGCGAGCCGGTCGGCGTCATCGGCTCGGTGGCGCCCTGGAACTACCCGATGATGATGGCGGTGTGGAAGTTCGCCCCGGCCCTCGCCGCGGGCAACACCCTTGTGCTCAAGCCCTCGGACACCACTCCGGCGAGCACGGTCGCCATGGCGGAGATCTTCGCCGACATCCTGCCCGCCGGCGTGTTCAACGTGGTCTGCGGCGACCGCGACACCGGCGCCACCCTGGTCGGCCACCCGATCCCGGGGATGGTGTCGATCACCGGGAGCACGCAGGCCGGGAAGGCGGTCGCCCGGTCCGCCGCGGACACCGTCAAGCGCACCCATCTCGAGCTCGGCGGAAAGGCGCCGGTCGTGGTGTTCGACGACGCGGACCTCGCGGCGGCGGCCGAGGGCATCGCGGTGGCCGGCTACTTCAACGCGGGCCAGGACTGCACGGCGGCGACCCGGGTGCTGGCCTCCCGGCGGGTGCACGACGACTTCACCGAGGCGCTCGTCGAGCAGGCGCGGCAGATCAAGCTCTCCAACGCCGAGGCGGACGACGACGCGTTGTACATCCCGCCGGTGAACAACGAGCGCCAGCTCGGCCACGTCGCCGGGTTGGTCGAGCGGGCGCCCAGGCACGCCAAGGTGATCACCGGCGGGGAGCGGGCCGGGGACCGCGGCTACTTCTACATGCCGACGATCGTCGACGACCTCCACCAGGACGACGAGCTGATCAGGACCGAGATCTTCGGACCGGTGATCACGGTGCAGCCGTTCGAGGACGAGGACGAGGCGGTCCGGTGGGCCAACGGCACGGACTACGGCCTGGCGTCGAGCGTCTGGACCCGGGACCACCAGCGCGCACTGCGCATGTCGCGGCGGCTGGACTTCGGCTGCGTGTGGGTCAACTGCCACATCCCGCTGGTGGCCGAGATGCCGCACGGGGGCTTCAAGCAGTCGGGCTACGGCAAGGACCTGTCCATGTACTCGTTCGAGGAGTACACGCGCATCAAGCACGTCATGTCGGCTCTGGACTGAGCCGTTCGGGCAGCGACGGGGGCGGCGATGGCGCGACTCGGCGGGATGTTCGGCCCTGATGTGACCTTCCTCGGGGTCGATCGATGCGACATCGACGACCCCGGATCCCTGCGGGACGTGGACATCGTGGTGATCGGCGCGCCCTACGACGCCGGGGCGTCCTACCGGGCGGGCGCCCGGTTCGGCCCGCAGGCGATCCGGAGCACCGACTACCTGCCGCACGACGGATCCCGCCCGCACCTGGCGCTGCGCGTCGATCCGCTGCGCGACCTGCGGGTCCGCGATGCCGGCGACGTCGAGATGGCCGGGGTGGAGGGCCGCGCACCGCTGGACAGGCTCGAGAACGCGGTGCGGACGGTGGCCGAGGCGGACGCGATCCCCCTGGTGCTCGGCGGGGATCACACCATCACCTGGCCGGACGTCACCGGCGTCGCGCACGCGGTCGGATGGGGCCGGGTCTCGGTGATCCATTTCGACGCGCACGCCGACACCGGCGACGAGCAGTTCGGGTCGCTGATCGGCCACGGGCTGCCGATGCGGCGGCTCATCGAGTCCGGCGCCACCCGCGGCGACCGCTTCCTCCAGATCGGGCTGCGCGGCTACTGGCCGGAGCCGCCGACGCTGGCCTGGATGGCCGAGCAGAGGATGCGCTCGTTCGAGATGTCCGAGATCGTCCGCCGCGGGCTGGACACCTGCCTCGCCGAGGCGTTCGCGATCGCGGTCGACGAGTGCGACGGGGTGTTCCTCTCGGTCGACATCGACGTCGTCGATCCGGGTACCGCTCCTGGCACGGGAACCCCGGAGCCGGGTGGGCTGACCGCCCGTCAGCTGCTCGACACCGTGCGCCGGATCGCGATCGAGCTACCGCTCGTCGGCATCGACGTGGTCGAGGTGTCGCCGCCGTACGACAGCGCGGACGTCACCGCATTCCTGGCGAACCGGGTCGTGCTGGAGATCCTGTCCGGCATCGCCTTCCGCCGGGCGGGCAAGACGTGGGCCGACATCCCGTCGACCCTCCTGGAGGGACGGATCGGCGCGCCGGAAGCGGGCGGGGGAGAGGAATCGCCATGACCACCACGTCCGGCAGGCGCGTGCTGCGCAACATCCCGGAGATCCGCACGTTCTTCCGGACCAACGAGGAGCCGGTCTATTTCGTCGGGGCGACCGCGTTCAACCTGCTCGGGCTCGACAGGTGGGTGCGGAACTTCTTCTACATCGCCTACTACGACTCCTGGGACGGTGCCCACCCGCGGGTGTTCACCCCGAGCAACAAGCCCTACGTCGAGTTCCGGAGCAGCGAGGAGATCAACAACTACCTGCTGCGCGATCGCGAGGTCCAGGAGTTCATCGCCCGTCGCGGTGGGCCCGCGAAGGTGGCGATGGTGTTCTTCGACGCCGAGACCGAGGAGATCTGCCGCGAGCTCGGCTACGAGCTCATCCTCCCCTCGCACGACCTCCGCACGAGGTTGGACTCGAAGCTGACCACGACGAGGCTGGGCAACGAGGCCGGTGCACCGAGCGTGCCGAACGTGATCGCCGAGGTCGACTCGTGGACGTCCTTGGTGAAGGTCGCCACCGATGCGGGCCTCGGCACCGACCTCGTGGTCCAGACCGCCTACGGCGACAGTGGGAAGACGACGTTCTTCCTGGCGGCCGAGGAGGAGTGGGCCCGCCACGCCGACGACATCGTCGGCCAGGAGGTCAAGGTCATGAAGCGGATCAACAACAGGGCGGCCGCGGTGGAAGCGGTGCTGACCAGCAACGGCACGATCGTCGGCCCGTTCATGACCGACCTGACCGGATACCCCGAGCTCACCCCCTACAAGGGCGGCTGGTGCGGCAACGACCTCTACCCGGACGCACTCTCCGACGCACACCGGGCCCGCGCGATCGACCTGGTCCGCAGGCTCGGTGACCGGCTGGCCGACGAGGGGTACCGGGGCTTCTTCGAGGTCGACGTGCTGGTGGACCTGGACACCGACGAGGTGTACCTGGGTGAGCTCAACCCCCGGATCTCCGGCGCGTCGTCGATGACCAACGTCACCGCGGGCGCGTACGCCGACCTGCCGCTGTTCCTCTTCCACCTGCTCGAGTACTGCGACGTCGACGCTCGCTTCGACGTCGACGAGATCAACGAACGGTGGCGGGAGCTCGCGGCGGTCGACGTCTGGAGCCAGCTGATCATGAAGGAGCCCGCGGACGTCGTGGAGCGGATCGACGCCGCGCCCAGGACGGGGCAGTGGCACCTCGGGGACGACGGCAAGCTGAGCTTCCGCCGGGTCGCCCTGGACTGGCACGAGCTGCACGACGAGAGCGAATGCTTCTTCCTGCGCGTCTACGGGCCGGGCGACTACCGGTTCAAGGGCGCCGACCTCGGCGTGGTGGTGACGAAGGGCCGCCTGCAGACCGACGAGCCCCAGCTGACCGAGCGCTGCCACCGGATCATCGACGGGGTGCGGGCGCAGTACGCGAG
>JBFWRR010000105.1:0-3365 GCA_050248815.1 Pseudonocardia sp.
AGGTCCGCGGCGAGGTACGAGCGCAGCATGGTCTGGACCCGGAACTCGGCACGGTCGGGACCCCACCGGGTGACGAGGCCGAGGTCGCGCGCGAGCGCGTCCAGCAGGTCGGCGGCGTCCTCGCGGCCGCACAGCTCGACGGCGAGGGCGGACGGGATCGGATCGGCGACGCTCGTGCACCGTAGGACGTCGAGCTGGGCCTCGGGGATACCCGCCAGGACATCGCCGACGAGGAAGTCGGCGACCGTCCGCTCGTCACCGGAGAAGTCCGCGAGAAACGCGTCCGGGTCGGGACCGTCGCGCAGCGACCGCGCCGCGAGACGCAGACCCGCGACCCAGCCGTCGGTCCGTTCGTGCAGCAGGTCGGCCTGACCGGGATCGAGGTGCAGCCCCGTGCGCTCCAGCAGGGTGGTGGTCTCCGAGCGGGTGAAGCGCAGCTGCTCGGCGCGCAGCTCCCGCAGGTCGTCGTCGAGGCGCAGCCGGGCCAACGGCAGCGGTGGGTCCAGCCGGCTCGCGAGCACCGGGTGCACGTGCGGCCCGGAGTCGCGAGCCAGCAGGTGCAGGTGGCGCACCACCGGCCCGCCGCACAGGTGCTGGGCGTCGTCGAGGATCAGGCGCAGCGGACGGGGCAGGGCCACGAGCGCCCGCAGCACGTCGTCGACGAAGCCCAGCTCCACCCCGGTCCGGGACACGACCAGGCGGTGCAGCCCGCTCGACGCCGGCACCGCGGGGCAGGCCCGCAGCCCGGCGAGGACGGCGGTCCAGAACAGCCGCGGATCGTCGTGGTCCTCCTCGAGCGTCACCCAGACCGCCGGGATGTCCGGTGCCCGGCGGACCCAGTCGGCCAGCAGCAGCGACTTGCCGAAGCCGGGTGGCGCGCACACGAGCGTGAGCGTGCGGTCCGCGCCGGAGTCGAGTGTCGCGCGCAGCGCCGGACGGGTCACGAAGTCACGCGGCAGCGCGGGTGGAGCCAGCATGGACGGGGCGACGGAACGCATCACTCACCCCCACAGCGACCGGTCCGGTGACCACCATGGCACGCGCCGACGGGACGGGGCAGGGCCGAGAGGCCCATCGGGACGGGTCGTTCAGCCCACGGGCGCCGGAGGTGAACCCCGCTCATCCGGACCGGGCGATGCCGGAGCGCGCACGGCCGACCAGGATGCGTTGCGGCAAGGAGGGGCGCGCTGATGAAGCCACGACGGTACGAGTTCCGGCTCGACGGGCGGATCCCGGCGGACGAGCTGCAGGCGCTGGGGGCGATGGAGGTCGAGGAGGTCCCTCCGGGACTCGTCCTGTCCGGTGACGTGATCGACGACGCCCACCTGCACGGGATCATCGTGCACCTGCGCGCTCTCGGGCTGCGCATCGTCTCCGTGCAACCGCTCGGGGAGTGAGGCCGGATCACCCGCTGGGGCTGACCGCCTGGTCGACGACGACGACGAGCCGGGCCAGGAGCTGCTCGCCCTGCCCCACGCTGATCACACCGCGCCGCTCGGCGTCGTGGATCTCGGCACGCAGGACCGCCGCCAGGCGGTCGGCCCACCGCGCCGTCCGCTGTGCCGCCGCGGCGTGCGGGGTGGCACCGGGACCGACGTCGGGCGGCTCGTCGTCCACGCACTCGTCCTGCCGGAGCCACGCCCGGCGGGCCCGGCGGGCCGCCAGGTCGTCGCGGTGTTCGATCATGCCGATGTCTCCTTTCGGGGTCGCCGCGCGCGGCCTAGCCTTCGGGCTCGACCGCGATCCGGCCGTCGGCGATCGCTGCGGTCAGCGCGGCGTAGTCCTGCTCGTTGCGGTCCGCGTAGTGCTCGGCGAACTCGGTCAGCGCCCGGTCGAAGCGGCCGGACGACCCGAGGTACGCGGCGATCGCCACGCGGTCCCCGGATCGCGCGTGCGCCCGGGCCAGCGTCCAGCCGCAGATCTGCGCGTACACGACCAGGCCGGGGGGCTCGATGACCTCGAGGTCCACCGAGGCCTTCCAGTCGCGCAGCTGGCGCAGGTAGAAGTCGCGGTCGGCACCGTCCATGCCGACCACCCGCTGCCAGCCGAGGAAGATGTCGCCGGTGGTCTGCATCAGGCGCTGGCCGACCACGACGCGTTCGGCACAGTTCTTCTGGGCGGCGGCCCCGAGGTAGGGCTCCAGCACCGACGGGCCCGCCTCCTTGGCCTGCAGGAACAGCGGGTCGTTCGCGTCGCGGCCCAGCAGCAGGACCATGTAGCAGCGGGTGCCGACACTGCCGACGCCGACGACCTTGCGCGCGATGTCGGCGGGCCGGTACGCCTCGATCAGGGCCCGCCGGTCCGGTGCGAGGCTCGCGCGGTAGCCCTCCAGGAGGTCGTGGATCCGGTGCTCCAGGTCCTCCCGCTGCACCCGGTCGGAATAGAGATCGGCGGCCGGGACGATGAGCGGGGGATCCGCGAGGATCCGGGCGACGCCGTCCTCGACCGTCGCGAAGCGGCCCATCGCGCCGAGGTTGTCGCGGGTGCGGGCCTTCGCGAGGGCACGGCCCACCCGCTTGCGGCCCGTCCCACCGAGCTGGCTGCGGTACTGGTCCAGGATCTGCTCCACGTCGGCGTGCGCGTACCAGACGTCGAGGTTGGTCCGCTCCGCGAAGTCGTGCATAGCGGTGCGGTACGCCCGCACCGCGGCGCCGACCGCGTCCCGCCGCTGGGCCTTGGCGAACTCGCGGTCGCGGCCGGCGATCTCGAGGCTGGCGGCGAGCCGCTTGAGGTCCCACTCCCACGGCCCGGGCAGCGTCTCGTCGAAGTCGTTGACGTCGAACACCAGCCGCCGCTCGGGTGAGCCGAAGAACCCGAAGTTGGACAGGTGCGCATCCCCGCACAGCTGCACCGTGAGGCCGGACACCGGGCTGTCCGCGAGATCGGCGGCCATGATCACCGCCGATCCGCGGAAGAACGTGAACGGCGAGACCGCCATCCGGGCGTACCGCAGCGGGAGCAGTTCGCCGACCCGGCCCTCGTCCTGGGCGGCGAGCAGCGCGAGCGGGTCGCGACCGGGGGCTTCGGCCCCCAGCTCGGCGTGCGCCGAGCGCGGCACCTGCGCGCGTGCCCGGCGGCCGCGCTCGACGCGGTCGGCGACGGTGTGGTGCGGACGGTCGGCTTCGGGCGCGATGGCGGTCACGGTCGCTCCTGGGATGGTGTGGCGAGCGGGGTGGACGGGCGCTCGGCCCAGGTGGGGGTGGTCGGCAGCCGCCAGGGCAGCGCGGCTGTCGACGAGTCCACCGCGCACGTGTGCCTGCCGCAACCGCCGTCGCTCACGACTTCGCTGCTCGCTCGGCCTCCGGCCGACGCTCCGCATCCGCCGGGTCGGCGCCGTCGGGGGCATCAGGGGCGCCATCAGGGGC
>JBFWRR010000105.1:3465-13286 GCA_050248815.1 Pseudonocardia sp.
TCCACCGCGCACGTGTGCCTGCCGCAACCGCCGTCGCTCACGACTTCGCTGCTCGCTCGGCCTCCGGCCGACGCTCCGCATCCGCCGGGTCGGCGCCGTCGGGGGCATCAGGGGCGCCATCAGGGGCATCAGCGCCGTCGCGCTTCTCGGCCTCCTGGCGCGGTGTCTCCCGCAGGAACGCGTCGGCCCACTGCGCGCGCGGATCGATGTCCACCAGCAGCGCCTTCGCCAGCAGGGTCAGCGGGATCGCGAGGATCGCCCCGAGCGCGCCGAGCAGCCACGTCCAGAACAGCAGCGACAGGAACGTGACCGTGATCGACAGCCCGACGGCGTCGCCGACGAAACGCGGCTGGATGATCGACTGGACGACGAAGTTCAGCACCGAGTAGACGACGATGACGAGCACCATCAGCGTCGGGCCGCCGACCAGCAGGCCGAGCAGCGCAGGCGGGACGAGCCCGATGATGAACCCGATGTTCGGGATGTAGTTCGTGACGAACGACAGCACACCCCAGGTGACGGCGAGCGGGATGCCCATGATCGCCAGGGCGATGGTGTCGAGCACGGCGACGATGAGGCCGAACACCGTCGAGACGATCAGGTACGTGCGGGTGTTGCGGGCGAAGCCGCGCAGCGCATCGGCGACCGTGGGCCGGTCGGCCGCGACGAGATCGATGCGCTTGTCCGCGGTGGCGGTCTCCACGCTGAGGAAGAGCAGCAGCGTCAGGATGAACAGCAGGTTGCCCGCCAGGCCCGCCACGTCGGCGAGCAGCGCGCCCGCCAGCTGGGCGACCTTGCCGATGTCCATGGACCCCGCCAGAGCCTGCAGCTCCTGTTGGCCGATGCCGAGTTTCTGCAACGTGGCGGTCAGCGACGACACCAGCTGCTGGCTCTGCCCGGCGTACTGGGGCAGCACCGTCGCGAGCCGGGCGATGGACACGACGACCGACAGCGCGATCGACAGCACGACGATGTAGACGGCGAGGGCGAGAGTGAGGGTGGCGAGCCACCTGGGCCAGCCGCGGGCGCGCATCCTGCTGTGCACCGGTGCCAGCGCGATCACGAGGATCAGGGCGAGGAACGTCGGCCCGATCATCCAGGCGAGGGAGCGCAACCCCGCGCCGACGACGACGGCCGCGGCGAGCCCGAGCAGGATCGCGAGACCGCGCGGCAACGGGCCGCGCCGGCCCCCGTCAGCCGCCCCGTCCGATGCGGCCGCCCCGTCCACCGGACCCGACCCGTCCACCGCGGGCGGCACGACGGGTGGGGGCGGATCTGCCGGGGCGGGCACAGAAGTCGTCACACAGGGACGTTAGGGCCGACCCCGCCCTTATCACGTCACCCGCGGGGGGTGATCGCGGGGTCGCGCCGCCGGGGCCGGTCTACGGGCCGGTCGCGGGCTCCCCGGCGGCCGGTGCGCGACGGCCGCGCCGCCACGGCAGGACCCCCTCGATCTCGATCTGGAGCGAGAAGCTCAGGAAGGTCCGGATCGCGACGATCAGCGCGAGCACCCAGAGGTTGTCCAACGTCGGGTCGACGGCGACGGTCTTGATCAGGTCCGCCGCGACGAGGATCTCCAGGCCGAGGAGCAGCGTCCCGCCGATCGACTCCCGCAGGTCCTTGAAGACGGTGCGGCCCGCGACCTCGTGGACCAGGGCCAGGACCGCGCGCACCCCCGACCACACCAGGCCGGCGACGAGCACCAGGACACCGACCAGCTCCACGCCGACGGCGACGTGCTCCATCGCCTCCGTGAAGTTCACGGGCGGGCCGGGCGGGCGGGCCTGCCGCCGAGGACGTGCAGCATCCCCACGATCGCGTCGGCAGGTCCCTGGGGCGCGAGGGCCGCGGGCGCCGCTCCGGGCGAGTCGAGGGGCAGCCGGATCCGCAGCGCCCCCGGGAGCACGCGGAACCGCAGCGGCGGCGGCAGGCGCAACGCCTCGCCGTCGACGCCGACCTCAACCAGGGCCTGGCCGGAACCGACCACGAACTCCGGCGTCGTCCACTCGCGGTAGCCGCGGAACCCGTGCAGGCGGCCCGCCGCCTGCGCGGCCATCAGCACGGGGACGTCCGCGGCGGCGTCGACGGTCACCGTGACCACGCCGAGCATGCCCTCGTCCAGCCGCGCGCGGGTGCCGACCCCGCTGAGCCCCTCGAGCCGGTAGGCGCCGTTCGACACGAGCACGACGTCGGCGGGGGCCGCCTGTGCCCCGTCCGGACCCTGGAAGCGCAGGTCCGCGCGCTGCCCCTCGGGGCCGAGAAGCTGCGGGGCCATCCGCGCGGCGGTGGCGAGCTTCGCGTCCCGGTAGCCCTCCGACTGCACGACGACCGCGTAGACGCCGAGGGACGCGTTGTTGACGAACACCCGGTCGCCGATGAGGCCGAGGTCGATACGACGTTCGACGGCGTCACCGAAGGCGTCGAGGGCGTCGGCGACGCGGTCGCGGTCCAGCCCGAGGTCGAGCGCGAAGTGGTTGCGGGTGCCTGCGGGGACGACGACCAGGGCCACGTCGTGGGTGCGGGCGACGTCCGCCACCAGGGCCTGCGACCCGTCACCGCCCGCCATGCCGATCACGTCGGCCCCGTCGGCGACGGCGTCCTCGGCCAGTTTCCGCAGGTCGTCGCCGCGGTTCAGGACGATCGCCCGGATCCCGCGCCGGCGCGCCTCCTCCTCCAGGTGGAAGCGCTCGGCCTTGCCGCCCCCGGATTTCGGGTTCATGATCAGAACGCCGTTGCGGGCGGGCCCGACCGGCTTGAGGTCCGCGGGTGCCGCGGCCAGGTCGTGTCCGAGCGCGGCCCGGCTCGCGGCGACCGAGAGGATCAGCAGGCCGGCCACGAGCAGCGTCCGCAGCGGCGAGCCGGTCGCCATCAGCACGAGCAGCAGCACGAAGGCCACGAGGGCCGCGGCGACCGCGAGGCCGCGGACGACCCCGCGCCGGACGACGGCCGACCACCCGGCCATGATCACGACGATCACGAGCACGACGGCGAGAACCAGCCGCAGCGGGTCGCGCAGGAACACGAGCACCGCCGTCAGGAGTGCCGCGGCGAAGGCGAGCAGCGCGACCGCGGCGGCGACCCTGCGCCAGGCGCTCGGTGCGGTGCCCGGAGCGGTGCTCGACGACGCGCTCGGTGCGGCGCGATCGGTCATCGTCCCCACTCCTTCGGGCGGATGCGGGCGTCGGTGTCCGAACCGCTGAGGATGCGCTGCTTGAGGAGCACGTACTCCTCCTCGCTGATCGCGTCGGTGTCCAGCAGCCGCTTCGCCGCGGCGATCTGCTCCTCGGGCCGGGCCCCGGCGGCCTGGACCGCCTCGGCGGCCCCCGGGGTCCCGGCGGCCCCGGCCGCCTCCGGGACCCCTCGCCGCCGGGCGATCCCCCGGCCCTCCACGAGCAGGTAGGCGAGCACGCCGACGTAGGGCAGGACGATGAGGGCCACCGTCCAGCAGACCTTCACCAGACCGGAGGCGTCGCGGTGGAAGAGATCGCCGAAGATCAGGACCAGGAGCCACAACCACACGGCGAAGACGACGACGAGCAGGAGGGACCAGGCCAGGTCGTAGAGCGTGAACCCGTCGCCGACGGCCGCGAGCGTCATGCCGGTCCCCTGTCGTCGCAACTCGTCCTGGTCGGTCCCCGGCCCGGGCGCGGATCAGAGCGGGTCGCGGGCGTACGTGGCCAGCGCCCAGATGATCGCGACGTCCAGCGCGATGATCAGGATCGACCACAGCGGGTAGTGCGGCAGGAACAGGAAGTTCACGATCAGGCTGATCGAGGCGACCACGATGCCGACGACCCGGCCCCAGGTCATGCCCTTGAGCACACCGATACCGGCGGCGGCGACGACGATGCCCAGGATCAGGTGGATCCAGCCCCAGCCGGTCAGGTCGAACTGGTAGATGTACTCGGGAGTGGCGAGGTAGACCTTGTCGTTGAACAGCGCCGAGAGCCCCATGAAGGCGTGGTAGGCGCCGCCGATGATCATCATGACCCCGGCGAACACGCTGAGACCGTTCTGGGCGGTGGTGGACCCGGAGGTCGGTCGGCGCTCGGCGTGGGTGCTCATCAGGATGCCTCCTCTACTGGCGGTGGCCTCCTACGGTGGAGCCGCGGTGGCCCCTCGCAACCCACCCGCACCGGGTGAATCACCGACCGGGTCGGGCAGTCCGGCATCCGCCCAGTCGTAGACGACGGTGGTGCGCAGCAGGATGTCCGCCACGGAGTGCCGCCTGCGGCTCGGCACGCACCAGAACAGCCCCGGCGGGAACGCCACGCACACCCCCGCGCGCAGGGCCGCCCGCGTCCACCCGATCGGGCCCCCGGCGCGCGACCGCACGCGCAGCCCGAGCACCGCGGCGCCGAAGCTGCGCCCGGACACCGCCCACGCCACCGTCAGGTAGGACGCCGCGAGCACCGCGCCCACGAGCAGCGAGAGCGCCCAGGACGGGGACGGCCAGCGGAAGGTCAGGGGTGCCCACAGGAACCGCAGGCCCGCCACGGTGAGCAGGGTCGAGCCCATCATCGCGAGGACGACGCCCAGGTCGACGGCCGCGGCGAGCGACCGGGTGACGATCCCGGCGGTGCGCGCCTCGACGGCACCCTCGGGCAGCCGGACGCTCACGGGGCCGGGGTCCTCGGGGTCCGGCCCCGGCCCAGCAGCCGGTCGACGACACCGGCGACGACGTCGTCGGCGTTGCGGGCCTCGGTGCGCACGGTGCGCACACTGTCGGACGTGAGGGCGCCCGTCGAGTGGCGGATGATCTCCGGAAGGTCGATGCCGTCGACCACCTCGCGGGCGATGCCGATGATGTCCATCCGCTCCACGATCGCGTCCAGGTCGACCCGGGCCACGACCGCGTCCACGTCCAGGCCCGTCGCCACGCCGTCCAGGTCGACCCGGCGCACGATCGCGTCGATGTCGACCCGTGCCACGACCGCGTCCACATCCAGGCCCGCCGCGACACCGTCCAGATCGACCCGGCGCACGATCGCGTCGATGTCGACCCGCGCCACGACCTTGTCGACGTCCAGACCCGCCGCGACCGCGTCGAGGTCGACGCTCTCCCGCACGAGCGCGGTGAGGTCCACCGCCTCCACGAGGGCCGTGACGACGCGGCGGATCACGAACCGCAGCACGGCGTCGACCGCCGCATCCAGCTCGGCCAGCCCGGCCCGCCCGCGGCGGGCGAGGTCCGTGGTGGTCTCGGGCGCCACGGCTGCGGCCGTGGCCGCGACCTGGCGCGCCACCGCGGCCGACAGCGCCCGCAGCGGCCGCGTCGCGCGCCATCCCGCCCCGGCCGCGACGATTGCCGCCCCCAGCAGGACCGTCCCGGGTCCGCCACCGGGCCTCACGCCCACCGCCGTCTCGTCCACGCCGCCTCCTGGTCGTCCCGCTCAGGGTGCGCGGGCGGCGACCTCGCCGCCATCCCCCGTGCCGGTCGACCCGGTGGCCAGGGCCACCTCCGCGCCGGCGGGGGGTGCGCCCGGCTGGTCGAGGAACTCGATCACGCCGAGCAGCACGACGACGAGGACGGCGATGCCGAGGACGTCGAGTCCGGTCGGGCGGTTGAGGAAGAGCAGCACCAGCACGCCGATCACGACGACGACGACGCGCAGCAGGACGCGCTGGGCGTGCACCCACGGCCCGACCGGCCCCTGCGCCAGCCGGGTCGCGATCGTGCCGCGGCGCAGGGCGGCGACCCCGCGGGCGGCCGTCGACCGGACCTGCACGGCCGCGGGCGACGGGCCGGCGAGCCATGCCCCCACCGCGACGACGAGCCCGACGACGAACAGCGTCCGGAGCGCGACCCGCAGGAACCGCACGACGATGTCGAACGCGGCCGCCGCGGGCACCGCCGCCTGCTGTGCCACGGCCCCGACCAGCAGGCCGCGTGCCACCAGGAGGGCCACGGCCAGCACGACCATGGCGACCATCAGCCCGATGCCGACCATGATCAGCGCGCGACGCCTGCGGCGGGCGGCCATGATCCCGCCTGCGAGCAGGAGCAGGGCGATCCACGGCAGCCAGTCGGCGAGGGTGTCGAGCGCGGAGTAGGCGGACTGCGCCCGCACGAGGGTGCTCGCCGGGAAGAGGTCGATCGTCGGGTGCACCTCGGGAATGCGGCCCGCGAGCGCGAAGCCGGACGCGACGAGCTGCTGCTTGGCGGCATCGATGAACGGCGCGAGGTCGAGCACCGCGTTCCCGCCCTTCACCGTGATCGCCTGCGAGTCGCCGGAGAGCACCGTGTTCAGCTGCTGGTGCGACACCGTCAGGGCACGCTCGGCCGCAGCGATGAACTGCGGGCTCGCGACCAGCGCGTCGACCCTCCCCTCGACGAACCCGCGCGCCCCGTCGGCGATCGGGCCGCTCAGCGCGCGGAGCCGGTCGACCAGCGCCGGTGGCAGCCCCTGAGCGGCGAGCGCGTCCACGGTCTCGTTGACGATCTGTTCGACGTCGATGCGGGTGAACACCTCGGTCGTGACGCGCTCGCCGACCGCCTGTTGCACCGACGGTTCGGAGAACACCGGGCTCACCGTGGCGACGAACTCCTCGGTGTCGGTGACCTCCGTGTGCACCCACACCGCGACCACCGACAACGGCACCGCCAGCACGCCGAGGATGAGCAGGATCGCGGAACCCACCGACGCCCAGCGCACCTTGCGGCGCGGGCGCGGCGGCTCCGCCGTCCCCGCCGTCCCCGCCGTCCCCGCCGTCCCCGCCGTCCCCGCCGTCTCCGCAGTCGCTGCTGTCGCTGCAGCCGCCCGCAGCGACTCGACCTCGGCGCGCAACCGGGTCAGCTCGTCGCGCTCGCTCGCGTCGAGCACGTCGGGCGGGGTCGAGCCGCCCGCATGCCCTGCCGGCTCCGACATCGGGCCCTCCCTCCACAGCCGTGAGGGGGCACGCTCCCGGCCGGACCGGGCCTCCGCATCGCCCGCGTGAGGTGAAGCGCGTGTCACCCCGGGCAGGTGATGTGGCCGGCGCACGCGGAGTTACACGCTGGTATGCCGTGCCCGACCGGGAGCGGAGAAGGGGCAGGACCATGGCCGACGAGCGTGCGGCACGCATCGCGGAGTTCATCGATCCGTTGCGGGTGCGCCCGGGGCACACGGTGCGCCTCGACCGCGACTTCGACCCCGCGTTCCGATCGGCGATGGTCCCCCGCAAACGCGACGGGGTCGAGCTGCTGACGACCGGGATCAGCCTGCTCGCCGACTACCAGGCCCGTCTCGCCGCCCAGGACACCTACGGCGTGCTGGTGTGCCTGCAGGCGCTGGACGCGGGCGGCAAGGACGGCACGATCCGCCACGTCATGAGCGGGGTGAACCCGCAGGGCGTGCACGTCTCGAGCTTCAAGGTCCCGTCCTCCGAGGAGCTCGACCACGACTACCTGTGGCGTTACGCCCAGCGGCTCCCGGCCCGCGGCGACATCGCGATCTTCAACCGGTCGCACTACGAGGAGGTCCTCGTCGTGCGGGTGCACCCGGAGCACCTGGATCGCCAGAAGCTCCCGTCCCGCAGCCGCAGGCAGATCTGGAAGCGCCGGTACCAGGAGATCAACAACTGGGAGCGGTACCTCGCCGAGAACGGCTTCCGGGTGGTGAAGCTCTTCCTCAACCTGTCCAAGGAGCAGCAGCGGATCCGTTTCCTCCGGCGGCTCGACCTCGCCGACCACAACTGGAAGTTCTCCGGCGCGGACGTCCACGAGCGCGCGCACTGGGACGACTACCAGACCGCCTTCTCCGAGATGCTCTCCGCGACGAGCACGGAATGGGCGCCCTGGTACGTGATCCCCGCGGACCGCAAGTGGTTCGCCCGCATCTGCGCGGCGGCCGTGATCGCGCACACGCTGATGGACATCGACCCGCAGTTCCCGCAGGTGAGCGACGAGGCCCGCCGTGGCCTGGAAGACATCCGGCGCGAGCTCATGGCCGAGGCCCCCGAGGGCGCGGCCGCCGACCCGTACCTCGCGAAGGTCGAGCACGCCGGGAAGGCGAAGAAGGGCAGGAAGAAGAAGGGCAAGAAGGCGAAGAAGGGGTAGCGCAGCGCGCGCTACCGGGCACGGCGGCCGGGCGGAGGAGGAGGCGGGCGGTGCAGACCGACCGGACGGAGCAGGTGACGGGCAGGCGGGACGGGGCGTGGTACGCGCGGTCTCCCGAGGAGACGGCGCAGGCACTCGCCGTCGACCCCGCGCAGGGACTGCCGGCGGCCACCGTGGCCGACCGGCTGCGCGCGAACGGGCCGAACGCGCTGCCCGAGGAGAAGGCCAAGCCGGGCTGGCTGCGCTTCCTCGACCAGTACGGCAGCTACATGCAGATCATCCTGCTCGTGGCGGCGGCGGTGTCGGCCGTGGTCGGCGAGTGGGGCACGGCGATCCTGCTCGTCGCGCTGACGTTGCTGAACGCCGTCATCGGGCTGCGCCAGGAGGGCAAGGCCGAGAGCGCGATGAACGCGCTCAAGTCGATGATGAAGGCGACCGCGCGCGTGCGCCGCGACGGCACGGACCAGGAGATCCCGGCCGAGGGCGTCGTCGTCGGCGACGTCGTGCTGCTCGCCGCGGGCGATCAGGTGCCCGCGGACGGCCGGCTCGTCGCGGCCGCCGCGCTGCAGATCGACGAGTCCGCACTCACCGGCGAGAGCACCCCGGCCGACAAGGAGGTGCGCAGCCTCGACGGCCGCGACCTCGCTCCCGGCGAGCAGGTCAACATGGCGTTCATGCACACGCCGGTGACCCACGGCAGCGGTCTGATGATCGTCACCGGGACCGGGGCGAGCACGGAGCTCGGCAAGATCTCCGCGATGCTCTCGGCCACGGCGCGGGAGAAGTCACCGCTCACGAAGGAACTGGACCGGCTCACGCTGTGGATCGCCGCCGCCGCCGGCCTGACGATGGTGGTGATGTTCGCCCTGGGCCGCAGCCGGGGCGACGCCTGGGACGTCCTGTTCATCTCCGCGGTCGCGCTGGCCATCGCGGCCATCCCCGAGGCACTGCCGACCGTCACCCAGTGGATCCTCTCGGTCGGCGGGATCGAGCTGGCCAAGCGCAACGCCATCGTCAAGGAGCTCCCGTCGGTGGAGACGCTCGCCTTCACCTCGGCGATCAACTCCGACAAGACCGGCACGCTGACGATGAACCAGATGACGGCCGTCGAGGTCGTCACCGCGGCCGACCGCTACACGATCTCGGGCACCGGCTACGACCTCGCGGGGCGGGTGCACCATGCCGCGGGGTCCGCACCGTCGATCGAGGACGCGATCCTGCCCTACGTCGTGGCGAGCGACGCCCGTCTGGTGGACGGCCACGTCGTCGGCGATCCCACCGAGGGCGCGCTGCTCGTGCTCGGGCACAAGGCGGGGCTGGACGTCGAGGCCACCCGCGAGCGGCTGCCCCGGCTGGCGACGCTGCCGTTCGACCCGACCTACAAGCTGATGGCCACGTTCCACTCCGCCACCGACGCCGACGGCCGGCCCGTGGTGCGGTGCTTCGTCAAGGGCGCCGCGCCCGCCGTGATGGCCCGCTCGGCCACGGCGCTGACCGAGTCCGGCACAGTCGGCTGGAGCGGGGACGTCGAGCAGGCGATGGCCGCACACGTCGACCGGATGGGCCACGCGGGCCGCCGCGTCATGGCCGCGGCGACCCGGGACATCCCCCCGGAACGGTTCGACGCCGACGGCGATCTGCTCGCGCTGGTCGACGGGATGCACCTGGTGCGCGGCGAGGGTGACGACGCGGAGGTGCTCGAGACCTGGCCGGTGGACCTGCGGGGCTGGTGAGAGGCACATGACGGCCTGACAGAACCCGCAACTCGCGGCGGCGAGATGCG
>JBFWRR010000106.1:0-13266 GCA_050248815.1 Pseudonocardia sp.
TGCCGTCTGCGGCTAGGCCGGATGGGTGATCTACATCAACGGTCGCGCGTGGCGCGCTCAGGCTGACGGGACGGGGTCGATGTCCAACGCGTCCGCCGCGTTGTGGCGCCACCGGTCGACCTCGCGGATGTAGCGCAGCAGCTCCTGCGAGCCGGGCGCCCAACGGCCCTGGCGGGCGATGTCCAGCAGCGTGGCCCCGGCCCGGTACGACTCGGTCGCGAACCCGGCACGCAGGGAGTGGCACGTCACGGCGTACGCCAGACCGGCGCGACGGCCCGCGCGGGCGACGATCCCCGTCACGGCGTCGGGGGACAGCGGCCCGTCCCCGATCCTGCCGTGGCGGGTCACCGGGCGGAACGCCGCGCCCGTCTCGATGCCCGCCGAAGCCGTCCACGCGAGCCAGGCCCGGCGCGGGCACAGCTGCGGGTGGCGGCGGGCCGGGAGCGCACTGGTGCCGGTCGTCTTGCCGTGCCGAACGGTGACGACGAGCCCGGTGCGCTCGGCGACGACGTCTCCCACCAGCAGGTTCGCCTGGTCGCTCGCCCGGGTGGCGGCGAAGAAGCCGACGAGGAGCATGGCGCGGTCCCGGACGCCCGCGAGGTCGTCCGGGCAGGCGCGCGACATCGCGAGTACGGCGCCGAGGTCGACTGCGCTCGCCTGCCCCCGCCCGCGCGTCTCCCCCGCCTCGGCGAGGCGCCGCCGGTAGCCCTCCAACGCGGCCGCCGCAGCCCGGGACGCCTCGGGGTCGATCCGGACATGATGGCGGCGCAGTCCGTGCAGCACCCCCGCCACGCGGCGGCGGATCGTGGCGGGCGCGGCACCAGCGCCGGTCGTGCCCGCGCCGTCGTCCCGCGAGTTGCGCATCCCGTCGCCGCGAGTTGTCGATTCCGCCGGCCCACCCCCGACGCCCCGGCCGGGTGCGCCGCTCTCCAGCCACAGCACGAAGCCCACGAGCGCCCCGCGCCCACCCGAGAGGACCGGTATCCCGGCCCAGGCGGTGTAGTCCTCCCACGCCGCCCAGTCCTGCGCGTAGGCCCTGCGAGTGGTCCGGGGTCGCTGGGTGTCGACATAACGGTCGGCCACGTCGTCGAGCGCGACCGCCCGTGCCGGGAGGCGCCCGGCCCTCACCACGTCCGTCGCCACCAGATCCGCCGTCACGCGAACCACCCCACCGCATCCGCGGGCCGGCGGAGCGCCGACACGCCGTCTGACCCCGGATAAGAGGGTTTATCTAGGTCCAACTGCGGCAGAGCTTTAACATCTACGCAGTCGCAATAGGATATCGTGTTTACGTAATCGAATAGTAGGAAGGAGATGCCATGACGGAGGCCGACGTCATCGCAGGTCAGGGCCCCACGGGTCCCGCGCCGGAGCGGCGATGCGCGTTCCGCGGCTGCGGTGCGCCCCTCCCCCCGCCCACCGGACGTCCCGGGAACCGGCCGAAGTACTGCCAGGACGGCCGCACGTGGGGCCCGCAGGAGCTGACGTGCAAGGCGGCCGAGGCCGCGCACCTCGCCGTCGCCTCGCTGCAGGGCGACGCACCGCTGCCGCCGGCCGGGATCGCCGAGCTGACCGCACGGCTCGACGCCGCCGCAGGCCCGCTGCGGGAGCTGCTGGACGCCGTCACCGCGACCCGGGAGCGGCTGGAACACGACGTCACGGCCGCCCGGTCCGAACGGGACGCCGCACTGCAGGCGGCGGCCGCCGACCGGGGTGCCCGAGAGCTGGCCGAACGGGACGCCGTCGACGCCCGCGCCGCCGCGGCGGAGGCCGCGGACCGGGCCCGGGTCGCCGAGACCGACGCCACTGCCGCCGTCCGGGATCGGGACGCCGCCGACCGGCGCGCCCAGGAAGCCGACCGGGCGCTGCAGCGCGGCGAGGGGCGGCTGACCGCCGTCGAGGAGCGCCTGCGCCGGTCCGAGGAGCTGACCGCTGAGGCCGCCGCGCACGCCGCCCGTCTGGACGCCGAGCTCGCCGACACATCCGCGACGCTGCGTGCCCGCGACGAGGCGCTCCGCCGCGAGCAGGAGCGGGTCGCGGCGCTGCAGGACGCGCACCGCGCGGAGCTGGCCGAGCGGGACCGCCGTGAGGTGGAGCTCGCACGGGCCCACCGCGCGGAGCTGGCGCACCGCGACATCGACCACGACCGGGCACTCACCGAGCTCCTCGACGCCCATCGCGCCGACATCGCCGAGCGCGACGGGGCCCACCGCGACGTCCTGGCCCGGCTCACCGAGGACCACGCCCGACGCCTCGACGTCGTCCGGGCCGAGCTGGGGGCCGATCACGCCGCTGCCGTCGAGCACCTCGTCACCGAGCACTCCCGGCGCCTGGACCGGCTGCGTTCCGACCTCCGGGCCGATCACCGTGCCGAGCTCGACCGCCTCGCCGCGGCACATGCCGCCGAGCTGCACCGGCTCGCCGCCGCCCACACCGCCGAGCTGGGGCGCCGCGCCCCGGGCACCGCTGATTCCGGCGCTTCGCCCGGGTGAGATCCCCTTATCGCGAGGTGGCCTGCGCCAGGAGCCCGTCCACGAACGCCCGCAGCCCCTGGGGGTAGACGTCCCGCGCTGCCAGGGCGGGCCACCGGTCGCCGATGGCCGCCAGGCGCGGCTGCGCGGACGCGTCGAGGCCGGCGAAGTACGGATCGCCTGCGGCAGGAAGCCCGCTATAGGCCCGGCGACGGGTGTGGGCGCGGACGAGGATCTCGCCGACGGTGAAGTACCAGATGCTGCGGAACACGTCGACGGCCTGCTCCGGGGTGCATCCCTCGTCGATCGCCGCGGCCACGACGGCTTCCACCATCCACAGCGCCGGTTCGCCGAGGCGGCCGAGGAAACCGTCGGTGGTGAGGACCTCGGCGGCCCAGGGCCAGGCCGCGAGCGCGTCGTGGATCGCGGTGGCCGCCACGACGATGCGGTCGCGTGGCTCGCCGCGCAGGGCAGGGCGCGGGAACCGACCGGCCTGGTCGTTGAGGAGCTGGACCAGCAGATCCTCCCGGTCCCGCACGTGGTGGTACAGCGTCATCGTCCCGACACCGAGCTCCGCGGCCAGCCGGCGGATGGTCAGCTTGTCCCACCCGTCCCGGTCGATGATCTGGCGCGCCGCCGCCAGGATCTGCGCGCGGGAGGTCCGCGGTGGTCGGCCGGTACGGCCGTGCGGTGCGTCGGGGCGGGCAGCCACCGTCCCATCATCGGCCACCGTCCCATCATGCTGTCCCCCCGCCCGCCCCGCGTCAGCCGGTCGTCCCGACCGAAAGCGTTCGACGGCGCTCCGGTTCCGCGCTACTTTTCATACATGTACGAAAACACGAGACTCCGAGAGAAGACCGTGGCGGGAACGCGACGTCGCCGGCTGCAGGCCCTTCTGGACGACGTCCACCGCGCGGGGGTGCCGGGGGTGTTCGCCGAGGTCCGCCAGGACGATCAGGTGTGGCGGGGCGCGTCCGGGGTCGCCGACCTCGCGACCGGCCGTCCCGTCACGACCGACCTGCGGCAGCGCGTCGGCAGTATCACCAAGACCTTCACCGCCGCCGCGGTCCTGCAGCAGGTCGAGCAGGGTCGCATCGCGCTCGACGCGCCGATCGGCCGCTACCTGCCACACCTGGTGCCGGGCGGACGCGGCGAGTCGGTCACGGTGCGGATGCTGCTGGACCACACGAGCGGGCTCGCCGAGTACCTCCCCGCCGCATTCCCGTCGCTCGCCGCGCTGCCGTCCCTTCCGGACATGTCGCCCCAGAGCCTGGACGACAACCGGTTGCGGACCTTCCGCCCGGAGGAGCTGATCGAGATGGGTCTCGCGGCGCCGACGACCGGCGAGCCGGGAGGACGGCCGGGCTCGTACTCGAACACGAACTACCTGCTGCTCGGCCAACTCCTGGCGCAGGTCACCGGCACCACGGCCGAGGAGTGCATCACGCGCAGCGTGATCGCCCGCGCCGGTCTCCGGCACACCTTCTTCCCGGCCGGGCCGCGCATCGAGGCGTCGCATCCCCTGATGTACGAGGCGATGTACGGCGGGATCGACCCGCCGCGTGACTACAGCGTCTACGACATGTCCTGGGTGGGGCCCGCGGCCGCCCTGGTGTCGACGGTCGAGGACCTGAACCGCTTCTACGCCGCGCTGCTCGCGGGCCGGATCGTGGACCGGTCGTCGCTGGCGCAGATGCTGCGCACGGGTCCGGTCGACAGGTTCGGCGAGCGCATCGAGTACGGCCTCGGCCTGCACAGGTTCACGATCCCGGGGTGCGGCAGCGCCTGGGGCAGCGACGGCACGGTCTGGGGAGCGCAGACGATGTCCATGGCGAAAGCCGACGGCACGCGGCAGATGTCGATCGCGACGAACCTGGTCAGGTGGAACGAGCCCGACGCCTCCGGGGTGCCGCGGAGCCACCCGATCGACGACACGCTGGCGCGCTTCTACCGGCTCGCGATGTGCGACTGCTGAGAAGGGCACACCGGCCCTTGCCCGCGGCGGCGGGCGGGCCGGACAGTGTACGCGTGGGTGCGTCACCGCTGCCGACCTCGCTGCGCTCCTGGATGGGCGCGGTCGCCGGGATCACGCGCGCGGTCAACGCGGCCGAGCCGCTGGACAGCCTTCTCGCCGGGGTGGCGGAGCAGGCCCGCGAGCTGATCGGGTTCGAGCACTGCGCGGTGATGCTCGCCGAGCCCGGACGCACCTACCTGCGGGTGGCGGGATCGTCGGGGCTCTCGCCGGACTACGTCGCCCTCGTCAACGACGAGGGATCACTCGTCATCCACCCCGTCGGGCCGCACCTCGACTCGCCCGCGGCCGAGGCGTTCCGCGAGGGCCACACCGTCGTCGTCCCGGACGTGGGCCGCGCCGTCGGCTACGGGCGGCTGCGCCAGCTCGCCCCGCGCCAGGGCTACCACGCGCTGGTCGCCGCGCCGCTGCGCGCGCCCGACGCCGGGGTCGTCGGGGTGCTCGTCGGGTACTCCCGGCAGGCGCGGCCCTTCGGCGCGGCCGAGATCGAGCTGGTCGAGCTGCTCGCCGAGCAGGCCGCGCTGGCGTGCGAGACGACCCGGCTGCGCGCGGCCCAGCAGGAGATGATCACCGAGCTGTCCCGGGCGAACACCGAGCTGCGGCGCAGCCGGGCGAGCACCGAGTGGGCCGAGCAGCAGCACCGCGAGTTCATGCGACTCGCCCTCGCCGAGGTCGGCCTGCCAGGCCTGGTGACGGCGCTGGCCGGCGCGCTGGGCGCATCCGTCACCATCGAGGACGCCGACGGGCGGCTGCTCGCCCGGGCCCCGGACGACGGCTACCTCCCGCCACCGGACGCCGCCGCGCGCCGCAGGCGGCCGATGCAGGCCGCGCTGGCCGCGCTGGTCCGCACCAACGAGGTGGTGGAGATCGGCGGGCCGTCGGGCCGGCCGGGTGCGGCAGCGGTGGGACACTCGCGCGCGAGGGAGCGCGCCTGGGTGGCGCCGATCGTGCTGCACGGCGAGCTCGTCGCGCTGCTGTGGATCACGAACCCGCGGGCGGCGCCGCAGCCGGTCAGACGCCGGGTGATCGAGCGGTTCGCGGTGGTCGTGGCGTTGGAGCTGCTCAAGCGCCGCCACCTCGTGGAGGTGGAGGAACGCCTGTCCGGCGACCTGGTCGGCGACCTGCTGCGCGGTGGCCCCGACGGGCCCGCCCAGGGGGTGCTCGACCGCGCGAGCGCCCTCGGACACGACCTCGCCGCGCCGCACCACGTCGTCGTGCTGGCGCTCGACCCGCCGGGGCCGGTGACGAACCTCTCCGAGCTGATCCGGGCCGGCACCGGAACCCGCCTGCTGGTGGGCCAGCGCGACGACGCGCACGTCGTCCTCCTGCCCGCCCGCCCGGACCTGCAGGACGTCCTGCACAGACTGCGGGACCACGTCGAACAGGCCGTCCCGGGCCGGACGGCGACGGTCGCGGTGGGCCCGGTCGCGGACGGCCTGACCAACCACGCCGCGGCCTACCGGGTGGCCCACGGCGCGATCCGGCTCCGCCGCGCAGCCCGTCCCGGAGGCGTGGTGGACGTGCGGGACCTGGGCATGGCGGCACTGCTGCTGGAGAACGGCACGCCCGACACGCTGCGCCGCTTCGCCCGCGGTCTGCTGCGACCGCTGGCAGGTCACGATGCGCGCCGCGGCGGCGCCCTGCTGCCCACCCTGCGGGTGTGGCTCGCCTGCGGGTGCTCGACCCGCGCCGCGGCCCGCGAGCTGGTCGTGCATCCCAACACCGTCGGCTACCGGCTGGCCCGGATCCAGGAGCTGATCGGGCGCGATCTCGCGTGCGTCGACACCCGCTCGGACCTGCAGCTCGCGCTGCGTGTGCGCGACATCGTCCAGCCCGCGAGCGGGTAGCGCCCCGCCTGGGACGGCGCACAAGCCGACACCGGATCTTCTGGACGCCCACACATGGTGAGCGGCGCGACGGGACCAGGACGATCCGACGTACGTGGTACGCCACCACCCGGCGTCGCCAGGAGTCGCGAGGGTCGCGAGGAGGTCCCGTCCCGTGAAACCGCCCCCCTTCCGCTACGCCGCCCCCACCAGCATCGCCGAGGCCCTCGAGCTGCTCGTCTCGCACGCCGACGACGACGCGCGGGTGCTCGCCGGCGGCCAGAGCCTCGTCCCGCTGATGAACTTCCGGCTGGCGAGCCCGTCCTACCTCGTCGACCTGCGCCGCGTCGAGGAGCTCACCCGCATCCGCACCGAGGACGGAATGCTCGTCATCGGGGCCATGGTGCGGATGGCCGACGCCGAGCGCTCCCCCGAGGTCGCGCTCGCCGCACCTCTGCTGGCCGAGGCGCTCGGGCACGTCGCGCACCCGCCGATCCGCAACAGCGCCACGGTGGGCGGCAGCATCGCGCACGCCGACCCGGCCGCCGAGCTGCCTGCCGTGGCCCTCGCGCTGGACGCCGAGATGGTGGTCACGGGCGCCGACGGCACCCGCACCGTCGCGGCACAGGACTTCTTCCACGGACCGTTCACCACTGCCGTCGCGCCGGGCGAGATCCTCACCGAGGTCCGGCTGCCCCGCCGCGGCGGTGGGCACGCGTTCGTCGAGTTCGCCCGCACACACGGCAACTTCGGGCTGGTCGGCGTCGCCGCCGTGGTCGAGCTGGACGGCGACACCGTGGCCCGCGCCGCGATCGCGCTGAGCGGGGTCGCCCCGACCCCGGTACGCGCCACGCCGGCCGAGGAGGCGTTGGCCGGGCATGCTCCGGACGCGGCCGCGGTCCGCGCCGCTGCCGAGGCGGGCGCCGCCGCGCTCTCCCCCACAGGCGACGTGCAGGCCAGCCCCGAGACACGCGTCGACATCGCCCGCAGCTGCCTGCGCCGCGGCATCGAGCTCGCCGTATCGCGCGCCCAGGACCGGAGGTGAACGGGATGACCACCGCACCGCACACCGAACTGCACGCCGTGACGCTCACGGTGAACGGCCGCACGACAACCGTGCACGTCGAGGCGCGCAAGCTGCTCGTCGACGTGCTGCGCGAGGACCTCGGGCTCACCGGCACCCACGTGGGCTGCGAGCACGGCGTCTGCGGCACGTGCACCGTCCTCCTGGACGGGCGCAGCGTGCGCTCGTGCATCACGTTCGGTGTACAGGCCGACGGAGCGGAGATCCGCACCGTCGAGGGGCTCGCCCGCGGCGCCGACCTGCACCCGCTGCAGGACGAGTTCTGGGACAAGCAGGGCCTGCAGTGCGGCTACTGCACCCCGGGAATGCTCATGCGGGCCTGCGAGATCCTCGAGGCCAACCCCGAGCCGACGCCCGACGAGGTTCGCGAGGGCATCGCGAGCAACCTGTGCCGCTGCACCGGCTACCAGTTCATCACCGAGGCCGTCTGCGCCGCCGCCGAACGGATGCGGGCGGACGAGCGGAGCGGGGCGACGTCGTGACCACTGTCGACCGGACCGCACCGCCGGTCCGCACGCACAAGACCGACCGCACCTGGGTGGGCAAGTCCATCCGCCGCGTCGAGGACCCGAAGTTCCTGCGCGGGCGCGGCGGCTACATCGGCGACATGACCGTCCCGGGGATGCTGCACGCCGCGGTGCTGCGCAGCCCACACGCGCACGCGGTGATCGCCGCGATCGACACCGTCGAGGCGCTCGCCGCGCCGGGCGTGCACGCCGTCATCACCGGTGCGCAGGCCGCCGAGCTGGTCGACCCGCTGCCCGACTTCGGCCCCGACCCCGCCAAGCACACGTGGCGCTGCCTGGCCGTGGACAAGGTGCGCTACGTGGGCGAGGGCGTGGCGGTGGTGGTCGCCGACAGCCGCTATCTCGCCGAGGACGCCCTCGGCCTGATCGAGGTCGAGTACGAGCCGCTGCCCGCGGTCGTCGACCCGGAGCGGGCTCTCGACGAGGGCGCCCCGCTCGTGCACGACCCGCTGGGCTCGAACTGCGCCTACGAGCGGACGTTCGACTTCGGCGAGGTCGAGCGGGACTTCGCCGAGGCCGACCTCGTCGTCACCGACCGGCTGCGCTGGCACCGCTCGGGCGGCCAGCCGCTGGAGACCGTCGGCGCGATCGCCGACGTGGACCCGGCCACCGGCGACGTCACCGTGCACACCAACTCGCTGAGCTTCACCAGCTACCTGTTCATGGTGGCGGGGACGCTGCGGATCCCGGCCAACAAGCTCGACATCCGGCCGATGCCGGCGGGCGGCAGCTTCGGCTCGAAGCTGTTCGCGACCAAGCCGGGCGTGATCGCCGCGATGTGCTCGCGGGAGGTCGGACGGCCCGTCCAGTACCTGGAGGACCGGGTCGACAACATGGCCAACTGCGACCACCACGGCAGCGACCGCGTCTACGACGTCCGGCTCGCGGTGATGCGCGACGGGACGATCCGCGGCATCGACATCGACACCGTCGACGACTACGGCGCCTACATCCAGTTCGGCGTCGGCCACCACGGCAACGCGCTCGCGCAGGTCGTCGGGCCGTACACACTGAGCAGCGTCCGCTACCGGGTGCGCGCGGTACTGACGAACAAGAACCAGCAGGGCGCCTACCGGGGCTTCGGCTCCGAGGTGAACAACTGGATGCTGGAGCAGATGGTCGACAAGGCCGCCCGCGAGCTCGACATGGACCCGGCGGAGATCCGCCGCCGCAACCTCATCCGCGAGTTCCCGCACTTCATCCCCACCGGCAACGTCTACGACTCGGGCGACTACGACGCGGTGCTCGACAAGGCGCTGCAGCTCGGCGAGTACGACCACTGGCGCGAGGTGCAGGCGAAGGCCCGCGAGGAGGGCCGCTACATCGGCCTCGGACTGATCACCGCGCAGGAGCGCTCGGTGTTCTCGGCCACCGAGTTCTGGTTCTGGTTCGACGAGCCGGGGGCGCCCGTGACGTCGATGCCGGAGAGCGTGACGCTCAAGGTGGACGCCACCGGCGGCATCACGGCGACGCTCTACTCGTGCGCGTTCTGGGGCAACTCCCCCGAGACGATGGTGGCCCAGCTCGTCGCGGAGGAGTTCGACTGCGAGCCCCACGACGTCTCGATCGTCTACCAGGGCTCGCGCAACGGGCTGCCCGCCACCGGGCCCGGCGGGTCACGAACGACGGTGATGCTCGCGGGCGCCGTCGAGGGGGCCAGCGCCAAGATCAAGGCCAAGGCACTGCGGGCGGCGGCGCACCTGCTGGAGGCGAACCCGGACGACCTGGAATGGGTGGACGGCGGCTACCAGGTCCGCGGGGTGCCGGAGCAGCGCAAGTCCCTCGGCGACATCGCGGTGATGCTGCACCTGTTCAAGCACAGCTTCCCCGAGGACATGGAGTCCGGCCTGGAGGACTCGAAGGTCTTCGACCACCCGTACACGACGATGCCCTCGGCCGACCGCTCCGACCTCGGCATCTTCTACCCGTTCATGGGCCACGCCTGCCACCTGCCGGTGGTCGAGGTGGACGTCGAGACCGGGGCCGTCCGGTTCCTGGCGTACGCCGCGGTGCACGACTGCGGCACGCTGGTGAACCCGCGCTCGCTCGCCGGGCACATCGTCGGGGGCACCGCGCAGGGCATCGGCACCGCGCTCTACGAGGAGTTCGTCTACGACGACGACGGCCAGCTGCTCGCGTCGAGCTACCTCGACTACCTCATCCCGACCGCGATGGAGGTGCCGGAGCTGCGGATCGGGCACCACGAGACGCCCTCGCCCTATACCCTCCACGGCATCAAGGGTGGCGGCGAGGGGGGCCGGATGATGGCGCCCGCGGCGATCAACGCGGCGGTCAACGACGCGCTGGCGCCGCTCGGGGTGCGGGTGACGGAACTGCCGATCACCCCGGACCGCCTGCGGGCCGCGATCCGGGCCGCCGAGCGGAAGGGGTGAGCCGGTGCCGCTCATCGATCTCTCGCAGGACATCTACGAGGGGATGCGGGTCTATCCCGGCCACCTCAAGACGGTGCAGTTCGAGCACGCCACCCACGAGGAGACCGCGCCCCGGTTCGACTCCGGGTTCTCCTTCCAGACCACGGGTTTCATGCTCAACGACAACGGCCCGACGCACGTCGACTCGTTCTCCCACCTCGACCCGGACCCGTCCGCCGAGACGATCGAGAAGATGGCCCTCGAGCTGTTCTACGGCACCGCCGTGTGCCTGGACGTCACCGGTTTCGCCCCGCGCACCGACATCACCGCCGACGACCTCGACCGGGTGGTCGAGGCGTCCCCGGTGGACGTGCGCCGCGGGGACATCGTGCTGTTCCACACCGCCACCTGGAACCGGTACGCGGGCGACAAGCGCTACCTCAGCGAGTTCGCAGGGCTCGGGGAGTCGGCGAGCGAGTGGATCGTCGCGAACGGGGTCAAGACGTTCGGGGTGGACTCACCCACCCCGGACAACCCGGCGAGCACCAGCTACCCGTGCCACATGATGTGCCGGCGCGAGCACATCACCCACTACGAGAACCTCGCGAACCTGGACCGGATCGTGAACACGCGGTTCACCTTCGTCGGCTTCCCCCTCAAGCTGCGCGGCGCGCACGGGGGGCCGACGCGGGCGGTGGCCGTCGTGGACTGAGGTCCGGCCCGGTCCCCGACGACCACAGCCGGCCGATCTCGACAAGCCTGCGCTCTCGACGCTCTGGCACCACGCGAGGTTGTAGCGCGGGTCGGCGCCACCGACCTGCGGGCACGGAGCGACGCGGTCGGTTGGATCGGGGTCGGGAGCCCGCGCGCTCCGCGCCGTCCTCGTCGCCCGCGGAGCCGGCCTCGAACCGCTTGACCGCGACCACCCGCCCGCCCTGGCTGGTGTCGAACGCCCGCCACGCCTCGCCCTGCCGCCGCGGCGCCGCGACCTGGCGGCAGAAGCCGCTTCCGCGGGGACGTAGGGTCGCTCCCGTGCGGCAGATCCTCGAACTGCTGGAGCGCGACGCCCAGCTCTCCCACGACACCATCGCGACGATGACCGGCCTGCCGGTCACGGAGGTCACCGCGGCGATCCGAGCGTGGGAGGCGTCGGGCGTGATCCGCCGCTACAAGGCGGTGATCGACTGGGACGCCGCCGACGACCGCTCCGAACCCGGCGACGTGATCGCGTTCATCGACGTGTCGATCAGCCCGGCGCGCGGTGTGGGGTTCGACGACGTCGCGACCCGGATCTCCCGCTTCGACGAGGTGCGCAGCGTCTACCTCGTGTCGGGCGGGCACGACCTGCGGTGCACCGTGACCGGCCGGGACATCCGCGCGGTGTCGGACTTCGTGGCACAGAAGCTGTCCACGATCGACCGCGTGCGGGCGACGGCCACCCACTTCGTGCTGAAGACCTACAAGCGCGACGGGGACGCGTTCGGCACGCCCGAGGCCGATCACCGGCTCCCGGTCACGCCGTGAGGGGGCGAGGATGAAGCCGCTCAACGACGTCATCTCCGCCTGCCCGCCGTCCGGTATCCGGCGGTTCTTCGACATCGCCGCCGAGATGGACGACGTCATCTCCCTCGGGGTCGGCGAGCCGGACTTCGTCACGCCGTGGCGGGTGCGGGAAGCCGGCATCTACGCCCTGGAACACGGCTACACGACCTACACCTCCAACCACGGCCTGCTGCAGCTGCGGGAGCTGATCTGTGCCGATCTCGCGGACCGCTACGGCGCCCGCTTCTCCCCTCGCACCGAGTGCCTCATCACGACGGGGGTCTCCGAGGGGCTCGACCTCGCGCTGCGGGTGCTGCTCAACCCGGGCGAGGAGGTGATCGTCCCGGAGCCCTGCTACGTCGCCTACGAGCCGAACGTCGCGTTCGCCGGGGGCGTGTCCGTGCGGGTGCCGACGCGGTGGGAGGACGACTTCGCCGTCGACCCGGCCGTCGTCGAGGCGGCGATCACGCCGCGGACGAAGGCGATCCTGATCGGATCACCCGCGAACCCGACGGGCGCCGTGCAGCCCCGGGCCGCCCTGGAGGCGCTGGTGGCGCTCGCGGAGCGCCACGACCTGTACCTGATCTCGGACGAGATCTACGACCGGCTCACCTACACCGGCGTGCACACCTGCCTGTCCGCGCTGCCCGGCGCCCGGGAGCGCACGGTCCTGCTCGGCGGGTTCTCCAAGGCGTACGCGATGACGGGCTGGCGGGTCGGCTGGATCTGCGCACCACAGGCGGTGGCGGACCTCTGCGTGCGGGTGCACCAGTACACGATGCTGTGCGCGCCGCACGTCTCGCAGATCGCCGCGGTGGAGGCGATGTCGGGGCCGGGGACGGACGTCGAGGAGATGGTCGCGGACTACGACCGGCGTCGGCGCGTCTTCGTCAAGGGGCTGCGGGAGCTCGGCCTGGACTGCCCGGAGCCCGGTGGTGCGTTCTACGCGTTCCCGTCGATCCGCCGATCGGGGCTGGACTCCGAGACCTTCGCCGAGCGCCTGCTGCACGAGCAGAAGGTCGCGGTCGTGCCGGGCAACGTGTTCGGGCCCTCCGGCGAGGGCCACGTGCGCTGTTCCTACGCCACCGCGCTGCCGCAGCTGGAGGAGGCGCTGGAGCGGATCGGGCGGTTCCTCGCCACCCTTCGGTGACGGCGGCCGTCGTCATGCGCGGTCTCGCGCGCTCATGTGCGGATCTCGCACGCTCATGTGCGGATCTCGCGTGGGCATGTGCGGGTCGCATGCGCCCGTGCGCGGGTCACGTGCGGTGAACACGTGCGGTGATCGCACCGGAACCTGTCAACCTCTGCGGGACATGTTGATCAGGGATTCGTTGAGTTGGTCGGGTCGGGCTTGTTGATCCACACTGTGCTGGGGAGTGCGGGTGGTTCGGGGTGTTTACGGACGAACCGCT
>JBFWRR010000107.1:0-13191 GCA_050248815.1 Pseudonocardia sp.
GTGCCGAGCCTGCTCCAGACCGCGGACTACGCCCGCGCGCTCCAGACCGCCCTGCGACCCGGTGACGACGTCGACGCCCTGGTCGCACTCACCCTTCGACGACAGGAGGCACTCACCCGCGCCGAGTACCCACTCAGCCTGGACCTCGTCCTCGACGAGGCCGTCTTCCACCGCGTCGTCGGCACGCCGGCGGTCATGCGCGCGCAGCTGCTTGTCCTCGCCGACGCCGCGGAGCTCCCCAACGTCCGTCTGCGCGCCCTCCCCTTCGCCGCGGGACCAGATCCCGCGATCGCGGAGGGCGTTTTCACGATCTTTCATTTCCGCCGTGACATCGATGCCGACGTCGTGAACCTCGAGAGCCGCCTGACCGATACCTATGTCGAGGGCGAGGAGAACGTCGCCCTCTACCACCGGCTGACGGCGGGCCTCCGCGAGCGCGCCCTGGCACCCGAGAACACGGCGGAGTTCATCCGCCGCATGGCGTCCCTCCACGACGCCTGATCTGAAAGGCATCCGCATGCCCCTGCAGTACCGCAAGAGCAGCTTCTCGAACCTCTCGTGCGTGGAGGTGGCGCCGCTCCCCGACGGCCGCTTCGCCCTGCGCGACACCAAGGACCGCAGCAAGCCGCCGCACCATTTCACGGCCGCCGAGTGGGCGGCGTTCGTGGCCGGGGTGAAGGTCGGCGAGTTCGACTTCGGGCTCGATCTCCCCACCCGCACCACGGGCTGACCGCCGTTCGCGGGGGCGGGCGCCGGGCCCGCCCCCACGAACGGTGATCAGCCGATGTCGACCAGGTCCACGACGAAGACCAGCGTCGAGTTCGCCGGGATCGGCCCCTGCCCGCGCGCGCCGTACCCGAGGTCCGGCGGGATGACGATCACGCGACGCCCGCCCGGCTGCATGCCCTCGATGCCCTTCGCGAACCCCGGAACGACGCCGGAGAGCGGGAACGAGATGGGCTCGGGCCCGCGACGCCACGAGCTGTCGAACAGGGTGCCGTCGGAGTAGAGGGTGCCGACGTAGCGGACGTCGACGGTGTCCGACGCGGTCGCGGCCTCGCCGGTGCCCACGACGACGTCGCGCGTCACGAGCTGCGTGGGCGGCTGGGCGCCTCCCGCGAGGGCCTGCGCGGGTGCGTCGAGGTCGGTGGGGTTGCCCGAGAGCGCCGGGACGCCGTCCACGTCGACCTGGACCGGCGCCGTCGCGGGGGCGCGGGGGGTGTTGGGCTGGTCGGCGTCGGTGGCCGAGGAGCCGCAGCCGGCCAGCAGTGCGGCGCAGCAGCAGGCCACGGCGAGGCGGACGAGGGTGCGCGTCATGCACAAGAGCATGGCCGGGCGGCTCCGGGCCGTGTCGGTGGGGTCACCGAGGGTCCGCGGGGTCCGCTGATCACCGTTCGCCGGGTCGCTCCGCGGGTAGCGTCATGCGCATGAGCGATCTCGCCACGGACCCCCGGGAGACGGAGTGCGGCGGCGACGCCGTCGACGGCCCGGTCCGGGAGCGCCACGACGGGGTGGCGGTCGCGCTCGGCGGGCCGCGGGCGATGCAGGTCCGGCGGACGCTGCCGAACCGCGTGCGCCGGATGGTCGGCGCCTGGTGCTTCCTCGACCACTACGGGCCCGAGGACGTCACGACCTCCGCCGGGATGCGGGTGCCGCCGCACCCGCACACGGGGCTGCAGACCGTGTCCTGGCTGGTGGCGGGGGAGGTGCTGCACCGCGACAGCCTCGGCAACCTGCAGACGATCGAGCCCGGCGCGGTGAACCTGATGACCGCGGGGCGCGGGATCTCCCATTCCGAGGAGAGCCCCGAGCAGCGGTCACCGACGCTGCACGGCGTCCAGCTCTGGGTGGCACTGCCCGGCGAGCACCGCGACGTCGCGCCCGGGTTCGAGCACCGCGCGGACCTGCCGGTGCTGGCCGACGGCGGTGCGACGGTGACGGTGTTCCTGGGCGAGCTCGGGGACGCGCGGTCGCCCGCGACGGCCTACAGCCCGATGGTGGGCGCAGAAGTGGTGCTCGACGCCGGCGCGGACGCGCGGCTGCCGATGCGTCCGGAGTGGGAGTACGCGGTGCTCGTCCTCGACGGCGCCGACGTGGTCGTGGACGGCGAGCCGCTGGAGCGCGGCCCGCTGCTCTACCTCGGCACCGGGCGCAGCGAGCTGGCGCTGGCCGGCGGGCCCGGGCGGGTGCTGCTGCTCGGTGGGGAGCCGTTCGCCGAGCGGATCGTCATGTGGTGGAACTTCGTCGGGTCCGACCACGAGGCCGTCGTCGCCGCCCGGGAGCAGTGGAACGCGGGTGATCCCCGTTTCGGCGAGGTGCACGGCTACGCGGGGGAGCGGTTGCGCGCGCCGACGCTGCCGTCCGTGCGGCTGCGGTCGCGGGGGCGGACGGCGTAGGCGGGGGCCGTCGCCCGGGTACGCCCGGCGGGATACCGTCGCGCGGTGACGGTCTACGTCGACGACGCCTACGTCCCGGCGACCGTCGGGCACGTGACGTCGCGGTGGTGCCATCTGGTGAGCGACGCCGACGACCCCACCGAGCTGCACGCCTTCGCCGCCCGGATCGGGCTGCGGCGGGCCTGGTTCCAGCCCGGGCGCCGTCCCGGGGACGGCAGCCCGGACCCGACGAAGAACCACTACGACCTCACCGAGGAGGCCCGGGCGCGCGCCGTGGCCGCGGGTGCGGTGGAGATCACCGCGCACGAGGGCGGGCGGATGCGGCTGGCCCGGCGGGCGGCGGCGCGGGCGGGGCTGCGGTCGGGGCTGCGGTCGGGGCTGCCGTCGGGTAGGACCCCGGCCTGACCGACCGGCCCGACCGACCGGCCTGACCGACCGGCCTGACCGACCGGCCCGGTCGACCTCGCGCCGCGACCGGCTCGCAGGGACGACCCGGTCGGCCCTCGGGTGTCGTTGCGCCGCGCCGGCACCCGCCTGCCGGCTCATCCCAGCTGGACCGCCGCCGATCCCACGACGAGCAGCGCGAGTCCAGCCGCCCGGCCTGCGCCGAGCGGGCGCCGCGGCAGCCGTAGCCACCCCCGGGCGTCGACGGCCGCGGAGGCCACCTGCTGCCCGGTGACCGTCAGCGCCACCGTCACCGCCGCGCCGATGGCCGGGATGAGCAGGAAGGAACCCGTCACGTAGGCGGCGGCGCAGGCCGCGCCCAGCCAGCCCCACCAGGGCATGGCCGGGGCGCTGCCAGTGGCCGGGACGGTCGGCGTCGCGGTGGCGCCGGTCGCGAGCAGGACGGCGAGCACGACCGAGATCGCCACCGCCGCGACGGTGAAGCTCGTCAGGCCGACGGCGAAGGGGTCCACCAGGGCCGTGCGCAGCCGGGCGTTGACCGCACCCTGCGCGGGCAGTGCCGCCCCGGCCGCGATCCCCAGCAGCGGCCACCCGTACGTCGCGAGCCCGCCGCCCCGGCGGCCGGAGGTGCGAGTGCCCAGGCCTGCCGCACCTGCGGTGCGGAGGGCGCCGACCGCGGGCGCACCGGTGCCGCGGGCTCCCGCCTGGCGAGAGTCGCGCGTGCCCGCGGCCGGGGCGCTGGCGCCACCGGTGGTGCCCGCCCCGCCCCGCACCACCAGCCCGATCCCGGCGAGCACGGCCGCCGTCCCGGCGGCGACGCCGATCCCGAGGGGCCGCGGCGGCACGCCGAGAGCGCCGGTCAGGTCGAGCACCACGGACGCGAGCACCTGCCCCGTGACGAACAGGCCACTCGCCGCGAGCGCGCCGAGCCGCGGAACCAGCAGGATCCCCGCGGTGATGTAGAGCGGGTTGGCGAGTCCGCCGAGCAGCCACCACGCGGGCACGTCGAGGACGCCGGCCAGGGCGCCGAGTCCGCCGCCGGCGAGGCCGAGCACGCCGAGCAGCGCGGCGGCGAGCCACAGCTGCAGCGTCGACGCCCCGTAGGGCGTGCCGACCGCCCGGGTGAGCTGGACGTTGGCGGCGGCCTGCACGGTCAGCAGACCCCCGATGAGCAGGGCGCTCGCGAGGAGGACGGCGTTCACTCCGCACCACTGATCTGGACATGTCGTCCGGTTGCTGTCATGGACCGGTAAACGGACGCAGCGTCCACTTCATTCCCGCCGTAGGCTCCGCCCATGGCGACCCGGGAGATCCCCCTCGCCGGCGAGCCACCGCCGCGGCGCGAGCGCGCCGACGCCGCCCGCAACCGCGCGCAGGTGCTCGCCGCGGCCGAAGCGCTCCTGCGCGAACGCGATCCGGCGGACGTGACGATGGAGGACGTCGTCCGCGCGGCCGGTGTCGGGCGCGCGACCCTCTACCGGCGCTTCCCGGACGTCCGCTCGATCGCCGTCGCCCTGCTCGACGACCACGAGCGCGACCTGCAGCAACGCCTCCTCGACGGGCCGCCACCGCTCGGCCCCGGCGCCCCGCCCGCCCAGCGCCTCGCGGCCTTCTACCGCGCCATGGTCGACCTGCTCGAACGCTGCGGGCACCTGCTGCGCGCCACCGAGAGCGGCGCCGCCCGGTTCACCACGGGGGCCTACGGGTTCTGGACGGCCCACGTCCGCGCGCTGCTCGCCGAGGCGGGCGCCCCGCAGCCGGGTGAGCTGAGCGAGATCGCCCTCGCCCCGCTCGCCCCGGAGCTCTACCGCCACCAGCGCGAGCGCCTGTCGCCGGCCGCGATCGCGGACCGGCTGGTCTGGCTCGCCCACCGCCTCGCCGCACCCTGAGCGCGGCCCGTGGCACGCTGGTGGCCGCGATGACCGCTCCGGCACGAACGCGCTCGCCCCGGGTCACGGCCGTGGCCCACCCGGGGCTGCGCCCCCTGCTCGCCCGCCCCCACACCGGGTTCGCCGACGGTGCGACGCCGCGGCGGTTCGCGATCCCGGCCGCGCCCGCCGTCGCGGTGGTGGTACGGCTGGGGGAGTCCGCGCATCGCCCGCCCGCGTTCGTGAAGGGCCCCGACGACGCCTTCGAGGTGCCGCCCGGGCGGTGCGCACCGACCTACGCGGAGGCGTGGCTCGCCCCGACCACGGCGTACGCGGTGCTCGGCACCCCGCTGGAGCACCTGCGCGGGCTGACCGTCGACCTCGCCGACCTCCTCGGCCGCACCGGGCGGGAGATCGCGGAGCGGATGCACGCCGAGCCCACCTGGAGCGGCCGGTTCGCGCTGCTGGACCGCCTTCTGCTGCGCCGCATCGCCGACGGCCCCCGCCCGGCACCCGAGGTGGCCCATGCGTGGCGTCGGCTCGTCGGGTCGGGTGGTCGCCTGCCGATCCGGCTGTTGGCCGAGGAGACCGGCTGGAGCCACAAGCACCTGATCACGATGTTCCGTCGGCAGGTGGGCCTGCCGCCGCGTACCGCGGCCCGGCTCGTCCGCTTCGACGGGGTGCTGCGGCGCGTGGAGCGGCCCGACCGGCCCGCCTGGGAGCAGGTCGCCGCGGACTCGGGCTACGCCGACCAGTCGCACCTGGTCCGCGACTTCCGTGCGTTCGCGGGCACGACCCCGACCGGCTTCGTGCGTGAGGTGAATCGCGTCCAAGACGCGCGGTAGGCGCGGCACCTAGCGTCGCCCGCGTGCCCGTACCGCCGTCCCGGCCCCGCTTCCACCCGGTGGCGCCGCGTCCCGACGACCGCCCCCGCGACCGCGACCGCCCCGGCGACCGCGACCGTCCCGGCGACCGCGACCACCCCCGCGACCACGGCCACCCCCGCGACGACCCCCGCGACCGCCTCCGCGACCACGGCCGTGACTTCGGGGGCCTCGTGCACCGCACGCCGCGTCGCGTGCTGCGCCCGGGTTCGGTCGCCGAGCTCGCGGCGGGGATCCGGTCGGCCGCCGTCGACGGGGTTCGGTTCGCCGCGCAGGGGCGGGGGCACTCGGTGTTCGGCCGGGGCCTCGTGGCGGGCGGCGTCGTCGCGGACATGGCCGGGCATGGCGAGGGTCGGCGACGTCATCGCCCAGCGGGTCGTCGTCGAGGCGGGGGCGAGCTGGCGGGAGGTGCTCGCCGCCACGCTGCCGCGCGGGCTCGTCCCGGCGGTGCTGCCCGACCACCTCGACCTCTCGGTCGGCGGCACGCTCGCCGTCGGCGGCATCGGGGCCGCGACCGCGCGGCACGGCGCGGTGACCGACACCGTCACGGCGCTGGAGGGCGTGACGGGCGCGGGCGAGGTCGCGCGCTCGGCGCCCGGTGACGAGCTGTTCGACGTCGTGCGCGCGGGCCTGGGGCAGGTCGCGGTGACCACGCGGGTGGAGCTGGCGCTGGTCCCGGCACCGGTGACGGTGTACCGGCACCTGCTGGTCCATCGGGACGTCGCGACGCTCCTCGCCGATCAGCGCCGCCTCCTCGGGCGCCTCGTCGAGGGCCGGGTCCTCGCGGTACAGGGGGCGGTGGTCGCGGACGGGGACGGCTGGACGCCGCAGCTGGAGGTGGTCACCGACCGGGACGATCCGGCCGTGCTCGCGGGTCTCGCGGGAGTGCCGTCGGCGGTGGAGCCGATGCCCTGTCTCGCCTGGCTGGACCGGTTCGCCCCACTGGAACGGACGCTGCGAGCCACCGGGCTGTGGGCGCAACCGCACCCGTGGCTCACCACGTTCCTGCCGGACGGGGCCGCCGACGAGCTGGTGGCGGGCGAGCTCGCCCGGCTCACCGCATCGGACCTGGGCCCGGTCGGCCGGGTGGTGCTCTCCCCGATCCCGCGGGCCGCCGTGCGGACCCCGATGCTGCGCCTGCCCGACGACGAGCTGTGCGTCCAGTTCAACCTGGTGCGCTTCCCCGCCTCCCGGGCCGATGCCGCGCCGATGCCCGAGGCCAATCGCGCCGTGTACGACCGGGTGCGCACCGCGGGCGCCACGCTCTACCCTGCCAGCGCGTTCGCGATGACCGCGGGCGACTGGCGCGACCACTTCGGCCCGGCCCGTCCGGTGCTCGCCGCGGCCCGCCGCCGCCACGACCCGACCGGCGTGCTCACCCCCGGCTACGAGGTGTTCGCCCCCGACAGCGGGGAGCGGGGCAGCTGATCCAGGCCGAGGACGCGGTCCAGCAGCCGCAGCCGGTAGGCCGCGGTGAGCGTGGCGAACCACAGCACCAGCGCCGGGAGCACCGCCACGAAGACGGGCGGGGCCGGGCCGGTGAGGCCGAAGTAGTTCGAGAATGCCGGGACGAACAGCACGGCCGCGAACACCGCGACCAGCGCGGCCACGAGGTAGGCCGGCCGCCGGTCGGCGACGGGTGAGGTCCAGGCGGCGAACAGCCGCGTCGGCGGGGCGAGGAAGAGGATCAGCACGAAGGAGGCGAGGCACACGTACGTCGACAGGCCCGTCTGCGCGCCGATGGTGGCCGAGGCCTCCAGGAAGTCCGCGTCGGTGTAGGGAAGGCCCGTGTAGCTCTCGAACGCGCTGATCACCTCCTCCGGCGTGCGCCCGCTGGACAGGCCCCCGCTCACCCGGCGGTACACGAAGGCGTACACCGCCGCCCCGAACGCCGCGGTGATCACGGCCGCGGGGATGACGAAGCGGGCGAGGTTGCCGAGCAGGTGCTCGTCCGGCGGGTCCGGCCGCGCCCACAGCGTGAGGAACAGCGTGGGGACCCCGACCGTGAGCAGGGTGAG
Organism: Pseudonocardia sp.; assembly: GCA_050248815.1. GTDB lineage: Bacteria > Actinomycetota > Actinomycetes > Mycobacteriales > Pseudonocardiaceae > Pseudonocardia. The sequence goes on from JBFWRR010000107.1 coordinate 7,572, forward strand.
GCCGACCTGCGTGGGGGAGTACGGGAAGCCCAACCCGAGCAGGGTGACGGTGAGGATCACCAGACCCTGCGTCGCGACGCGGGCGAGGAACACGTACATCGACACCGCGATCCCGTTGATGATCCGGCGGCCCTCCTGCAGGGCGGGCAGGAGGGCGGCGAAGGAGTCCTCGACCAGCACGATGTCCGCGACGTCGCGGGTGACAGGGCTGCCGCTGCGCATCGCGACGCCGACGTGCGCCCGCTTGAGCGCGCGGGCGTCGTTCACCCCGTCCCCGATCATGGCGACGTGGTGGCCTGCGCGGCGCAGGGCGGTGACGATCCGCTCCTTCTGCTCCGGGGTGATCCGGCCGAAGACCGTGGTGCGCGCGACGAGCGCGCCCAGCGCCGCGTCGTCGAGCGTGTCCAGGTCGGCCCCGGCGACGGGTTCGCCCGCCTCCAGCCCGGCCTGGACGGCGAGCGCGGCGACCGTGCGCGGATCGTCGCCCGAGACGACCTTGACGGCCACCCCCTGCGCCCGGAACCGGGCGATGCTCGCCGCCACGTCCGGTCGCAGGTCGTCCGACAGCACGACGATCCCGACCGGCTCCAGCGCGGGCAGCGTCGGCCGCCCCTCCGCATCACGCAGCCCGGCGCCGGGGTGCGCGGCCCGGGCGAGCAGCAGGACGCGCAGGCCGCGCGCGGCCCGGCTCGCCACGGCCCCGGCCGGCAGCGGCCCGGTGAGGTGGGCGGTGAGCGTGTCCGGCGCGCCGAGCACCCACGCGCCTGCGTCCGTCACCACCCCGGACCAACGCAGCGCGGAGGTGAACGGCACCTCGTCGCGCACCGGCGACGCCGTGCCGGGCAGCTCCGCGAGTGCGGCCGTGGTGGGGTTCGTGGCCGTGGTGGCTCGGGCCAGTGACCCGAGCGCCGCCCGCGCCTCGTCGATGGCGCGCCCGCCGAGCGGGAGCACCTCGGCGAGCGTGAGCCTGCCCGTGGTGAGCGTGCCGGTCTTGTCCGTGCAGACCACGGAGACGCTGCAGACCGACTCGACCGCGTTGACCTGCTGGACCAGCGCCCCGCTCTGCGCGATTCGCGCCGCACCGGCCGTGTAGGCCAGCGCGATGAGGAAGAACAGGCCGTACGGGACCAGGCCGGAGAGCACCGCGGAGATCTGCACGACCCGCACGAGGGTGAAGCCCTCCAGCGCGGCCTGCGCGAGGATCGCCCCGCTCATCAGCACCGTGAGCGCCATGACGAGCCGGACGACGAACTCGATCTGCCGCTGCAGCGGGGTCTTGTCCGTGGTCGAGCGACGCGCCTGCGCGGTGAGCCGCCCCGCGTAGCTCGCGGCGCCGACCTCCCGGGCGAGCTGGTGCCCGTCACCGGAGACGCACAGGCTGCCCGAGCGCAGCCCGTCCCCCGGTTCCTTGGCGACCGGGACCGACTCGCCGGTGAGCAGCGACTCGTCGGCCTCGACCCGGCCGTCCAGCAGCGGCCCGTCCACGACGATCTGGTCGCCCGGGCGCACCCGCAGCACGTCCCCGCGCACCACCTCCTCGGGATCGACCGCCACCTCCCGGCCGTCCCGCACGACCAGCACCGGCGTGCGGTCCAGCAGCTGCAGCCCGTCCAGCTTGAGCTTGGCCCGGATCTCCTGGGTCGCGCTCAGCACCGCGTTGATCAGCCCCAGACCGACGCTGATCAGCGCGTCGTTGTAGCGGCCCAGCACCAGGAGTGCGGCACCGATGGCGAAGAGGATCGAGTTGTAGAACGAGAAGACGTTGGTGCGCAGGATGGTCGCGTAGCCGCGCGAGCCCGCGCGGACGACCGTGTTCGCCTCGCCGCGGCGACGGAGCTGCGCGGCCTCGGCGGTGGTCAGGCCGCGTGGGCCCGCACCGTGCCCGCCCCCCGCCTCAGCTCCGAGCGCCCCGGCACGGGCCTCGACGTCCATCCCTGCGGCACCTCCCGCGACGATCGTGACACGGGGGTCCGACGATCTCCGCGGCGCGGCGGGCGAGCCTCAGCGGATCTTCAGCCGTCTGCTCCCGGCGTGCCACTCCTCCACGACGCCGACCTCGCCGTCCGCGACCCCGAGCGCCCGCAGCTGCGGGCGCTCCCGCAGACTGCGCTTGAGCTCGGTGAACCCGGGGAACGAGGCCAACCCGATCACGTGGTCCCACAGGCGCTCGGCGTCGTCCTCGGTGGGCAGCCTGCTGATCACCGGGCCGAAGAAGGCCGGCCCGTCGGGCGGGCGGAAGTGCAGGATCGGGGTGCCGACGTCGCGACCGGTGAGCGCGAGCGCCTCGTCGCTCTCGGTCTGGACGACCGCGTCCCATGCGGGGTCGTCGAGCGCGGCGGCGAGGTCGGTGGGCAGTCCGGCGGCGGCGAGCACCGGCTCCACGAACGGCGCCGTGCCGCGTAGGTCGCGCCCCGACCCGTTGTCCCGCGCGCCCCGGGCGGCGTCCCCGCCGGCGCGGGAGTCGAAGATCGCGGCGCCGAGCCTCTCGTAGAGCCGCGCGACGGCGTCGGGTCCGTGCTCGGCCCGGGCGCGGGCGCACACCCGCAGCAGCCGCAGCCCCGCCGTGTGCCCGGCCTCGTACTCGGGCGGGAAGTGCGCGTCGTAGTCGACGTGCGCGTTGACCTGGCGCAGGGCGATGAAGCGTCAGTCCACCTCGTAGGCTCGCCGACGGGCCACGATCCGGACCCACTTGCTCGTCAGCCAGCAGAACGGGCACACCGGGTCGAAGTAGAGGTGGAGATCAGCCACTCCGCCGACGCTAGCCGCGCCGGGGCTCGCCCGCAGCGCGGCGGCGCATCCGTCCGCGCGGTGGTGCCCCGATCCGGGTGGACCGTGGGCCCGGGCGTCGGCATCCGTCCGCGCGGTGGCGCCCCGAACCGGGCGGACCGCGGGCCCGTCCGTCGGCGGCCTTCTCGCCGACGGACCGCGGCGACCGACCGCGACCGGGATCGCGGAGCCCGACCGGCCAGCTGGATCACTACCTACCCCCCGCCGCGGGCTTCGCAGGGTTTCCGTACGCCTCGCAGGTGCTGCGGCCTCTGCGAGGCGTGGCGGGGGTCTGCGAGGGGAGGGTGGTGGAGCTCTGCGAGGCGGGGCGCGAGCCTGCGGGGCCGGTAGGAGCCTGCGGGGCCGGTAGTGGGGCTCTGCGAGGTGTGGCGGGGGTCTGTGAGGTCGGCGGTAGGGAGGGCGTTCCGCGGCGACACCGCGATCAGCGGCACAGCCCACGCCGCCCGGCCCTCCCGTCCCGGCTCACCGGGTGCGGCTCGGCCTGCCCGGCCCGGCTCGGCGCGCCCCGGCTCGGCTCGGCCCGGCCTGGCGCGGCTCGGCCTGCCGGGTGCTGCGCGGCTCGGTCTGGCACTGGCTCACCCCGGCCCACCCAACCCGGCCCGCCACCCCCTCAGCTCACCACCTCGATGCGGGGGTAGTCCGGCCACCACATCGCCTCGCGGACCTGCCGCTCCGGGTCCGCGACGGGCGCCTGGGCGAGCCCCTCGTCCGCGGCGGCGCGCACGACGGCGACGGCGACGGCGGCCGACACGCGGCGCAGGTCCGTCACCGGCGGGAGCAGCGCACCGCCCGCGGCGGTCGCGTCGGCGAGCCCGGCGACGGCGTCCGCCGCCGCCGCGATCATCCCGGCGGAGACCCGCCGCGCGCGGGCCACCGTGACGCCCAGGCCGAGGCCCGGGAACACGAGTGCGTTGTTGGCCTGGGCGATCTCGTGGCGGCGCCCGTCGAGATCGACCGGCGCGAACGGGCTTCCCGTGGCGACCAGGGCGCGCCCGCCGGTCCAGGCGATGAGGTCGGCGGGGCGCGCCTCGCAGCGCGAGGTCGGGTTGGACAGCGGCAGGATGATCGGCCGCTCGGTGTGCGCCGCCATCGTGCGCACGATCTCCTCGGTGAACGCGCCCGGCTGGGTGGACGTGCCGATGAGCACGGTCGGCCGCACGTGGGCCACGACCTCGGCGAGCGAGCCGTCGCCGGGGACCTCCCCGGCCGGGCGGGCGTAGGGGCGCTGGAAGTCGTACTGGTGCTCGGCGCGGTCCTCGGTGAGCAGGCCGCGCCTGCCGAGCGCCCAGAACCGCCGCGTGGCCTCGTCCGGGTCGAGCCCCTCGGCGACCATGCGGTCACGCAGCAGGTCCGCCACGCCCAGCCCGGCCGTCCCGGCCCCGTGGACGACGACGCGCTGGTCGCGCATGCGCCCGCCGGCGGCCGCCACCCCGGCGACGACGGCGGCGAGCACCACGGCGGCCGTACCCTGCATGTCGTCGTTGAACGAGGCGGTGTCTGAGGCGTAGCGCTCCAGGATCCGCCGCGCGTTGGTGGCGCCGAAGTCCTCCCAGTGCAGCAGCGCGTGCGGGAAGAGCTTCCCGGCGGCGGTGACGAACGCGTCGACCAGCCGGTCGTAGCGCTCGTCGCGGACGCGGGGGTGGCGCTCGCCGAGGTACATGTCGTCGTCGAGCAGGCCGACGTTGTCGGTGCCCGTGTCGAGGACGACGGGGATCCCGCGGTCCGGATGGATGCCGGCGGCCGCGGTGTAGACCGAGAGCTTGCCGATGGCGATCTCGATGCCGCCCACGCCCTGGTCGCCGATGCCGAGGATGCCCTCGGAGTCGGTCGCGACGAGCAGGTCCACCTCGTCGCGGCCGCGGCCGGTGTTGCGCAGCGCCGCCTCGACGTCCTCGGGGCGGTCGACGGACAGGAACACCCCGCGCGAGCGACGGAACTCGTGGCTGAACCGCTCGATCGCGAGCCCGACCGTCGGGGTGTAGACGATCGGCAGCATCTCGGCGACGTGCTCGGAGAGCAGCCGGTGGAACAGCACCTCGTTGCGGTCGCGCAGCGTCGCGAGGTACACCCACTTGCGCAGGTCGCTCGGCTGTGCCGAGTACTGCTCGTAGGTGCGGTGCAGCTGCTCCTCGATCGTGGACACCCGCGCGGGCAGCAGCCCGAGGATCCCGAGCTCGCGGCGCTCCTGGCGGGTGAACGCCGTACCGCGGTTCACGGCCGGGGTGGCGAGCACCACCGCGCCCCGCCCGGAGATTCGGGCGACGAGGCCCTCGGCGTCGCGGGTCAGCTCGTAGGGCCGCCCGCCTCGGCTGCCAGCCAGGTCGGTCATCGTCGTCCCACCCTTCCGTCGGCGTCGGCTGATTGAACCGCCCTATGGGCCTGCGGCGGTATTGCGTGCGTTGTGGTCGTGCCCGGGATCCGCGCCGGCCCGGTCCGAAGGTCCCGGGCGCACCCGTGTCGAACGTTCCGGCCATCCGGGCCACATACCTCTGCGGAGCGACGTTGCGACAACGGAAAGTAGAACCATCCGAACTGTCGCAGAGACGAGGAGCGCGGGACATGGGCGTCTTGCGGATGGGTTACGTCCACGCGAGGGTCACCGACCTGGAGGACGCGAAGCAGCACTACGGCTCCACGATGGGCCTCTACGAGACCCGCAGCGAGCCGGGGCGGGTCTTCTACAAGGGCTGGGACGAGTGGGACCACCACTCGGTGGTCCTCGAGGAGGGCGGCGTCGGCCTGGCCAAGATCGGCTACAAGGTCGCCGACCCCGGTGACATCGAGATCTACGAGAAGCGCGCCGAGCAGTTCGGCTGCACGGTGCAGCGGATGG
>JBFWRR010000108.1:0-12982 GCA_050248815.1 Pseudonocardia sp.
GGCTCCGGCGGCGCGACCATCCCGGCACGGTAACCCGGCGCCGCCGAGGGAGACGACCCTGTGCGTGTCTGCTCTGCGCACCACCGCGTACCGAGGTGATCATCGGTTCCGGACCTCTGGTGCACGGGCACACCTCATGTCCCGGAAGCGATGATCGGTACCGGGCCCGCACCCCGGCCGACCCCGCCGCAGCCGGCCGCCCGCGAGTTCCGCGATCCGCCGCCGCGAGTTGCGGGTTCCACCGCCCGCGAGTTCCCCGATCCGCCGCCGCGAGTCGCGGGTTCCACCGCCCGCGAGTTCCCCGATCCGCCGCCGCGAGTCGCGGGTTCCACCGCCCGCGAGTTCCCCGATCCGCCGCCGCGAGTCGCGGGTTCCACCGCCCGCGAGTTCCCCGATCCGCCGCCGCGAGTTGCGGGTTCCACCGCCCGCGAGTTCCCCGATCCGCCGCCGCGAGTTGCAGATTTCGCCGCCCGAAGCGGACACGGCCGGCGGGGCGTGGGCCACCCGACCCCGCCGCGTCCGGGCCGACGCAACCGGGAGCCCTCGCAGTGCTTCCGCACGCCTCGCAGGGGCTGCAGCGCCTGCGAAGGGCATGCGGGCGCTGCGAGGACAAACGCAAGCCCCTGCGAAGTGGCGCCCACCCCGCGAGCGCGCCCACCCCGCGAGCGCGCCCACCCCGCGAGCGCGCCCACCCCGCGACGCGCGCGACCACTGCGACGCGCGACCCCCGCGACGCGCGCGACCCGTGCGACGACAAGCACCAGCCCCCGAAGCGCGCCCGAACCCCACGAGGACCGGCGCCGCCGGCGACGACCACCACGACTCCGCCGCGGCACCCACCCCGAACCACCCCCACCGGGCTCCGGACAATGGCACCGTGACCACCACCGCGCCCCGACTGCTGCAGGTGCGCCGCGTTGTCCGGATCACCCCGCGGATGGTCCGCGTGACACTGCACGGCGACGAGCTGACCGGGTTCCCCGGCGAGGGCCCGGACCGCCGCATCAAGATGTTCTTCCCCGTCCCGGGTCAGGAGCGCCCGGCGGTCCCGCGGGCGACATCCGGGGGGCCGCTGTGGCCGCCGGGCGAGCAGCGCCCGACGATCCGGACCTACACGGTCCGCCGCTTCGACGCGGGCGCGGGCGAATTGGACGTCGACTTCGTCCTCCACCACGGTCACGGGCCCGCCGCCGCCTGGGCACGCGACGCGGAACCCGGCGCGTGGGTGGGCGTCTCCGAGCCGGGCGGGCGCTACGAGCCGGATCCGGCCGCGCAGCACCATCTCGTCATCGGCGACGAGACGGCGCTGCCCGCCGTCGCCACCGTCCTGGAAGCGCTTCCCCGGGACGTCCGCGCCTCCGCGTATCTGGAGGTCGAGGACGCGGGTGAGGAGCAGGAACTCCCCGGCGAGGCGCGGATCCACTGGGTACACCGCGGTGGGCGGCCCCCGGGCGAGCCGCTCGCCGCCGCCGTCCGGGCCGCCGCGCTGCCCTCCGGGCGGGGTCAGGCGTGGCTCTCCGGCGAGTCGGGCTGCGTCAGGGACCTGCGGCTGCACCTGCTGAACGACCGCGGGTTCGACCGCCGCGCCGTCTACGCGACGGGGTACTGGCGCGCACGCTGATCGGCCGCGGCAGGCGGGCCAACCGGCGAGCGTCGTGGCCCACCGGAGCCGTCAGGCCCAGCGCCGCCGCACCCGCGTCATCGCTCGACCGATCCGGCGAGTCCTGGTCTGACCATCGGCCGCGGCCACTCCGCACGCGCGGTCCCCTCCGCCCCCCGCGCGACCCGCTGCAACACCCGTGACCTCGCGATCCGCAGCCGCACCGCCCACGCCGGCAGCCGCACCGCCCGGGCCCATCGCCCCCGGCAGCCGCACCGCCCCGCCCCGGTAGCCGCACTGCCCCGGCATCACCCGAGCCCCGTCGCCCCCGGCAGCCGCATCGCCCCCGGCAGCCGCATCGCCCGAGCCCCATCGCCCGAGCCCCGTCGCGCCGCGGGCGGTGCCACCCCGACCCGAACCTTATACCCCCTGGGGCATGCTAATGTTGGACCTCATACCCCAGGGGGTAATAGACACCGGCTCATCCACCCCGCCGGCAGTCGATCACCAGAAGGAGCACGCATGACCACGCTCGATCCCGCCGCCCTGCGCGACCAACTCGCCACCGGACAGGCGCCGCACCTGCTCGACGTCCGCACGCCGGCCGAGTTCGCCGCCGGACACGTCCCCGGCTCCGAGAACGTGCCGCTCGACGAGTTGCGCACCCGCCGCGAGGAGCTCTGCCGCGACCTGCCCGAGGACACCGTGCTGGTGTGCCGCTCCGGCGCGCGGGCCACCCAGGCCGAACGGCTGCTCGCCGAGGCCGGTCTGCGCGCCCGCGTGCTCGGCGGCGGGATCGTCGCGTGGGAGGCGGCCGGGGCGCCCGTGAACCGGCTGCCGGGCCCGAAGGTCTGGGACCTGGAGCGCCAGGTCCGCTTCGTCGCGGGCGGGCTCGTGGTCGCCGGGCTGGCAGCGAGCCTCGTCGCCCCGCCCGCCGCATTGCTGAGCGCCGCGGTCGGGGCCGGTCTCATGATCGCCGCCGTCACCGACACGTGCGCGATGGGCATGCTGCTGGCCCGGATGCCGTGGAACCGGCGCGCCGGAGCGTGCCGCGCCGCGTCCGGCGAAGGCTGAACCGATGACGCACCCGCTCCGGTCATACTGGGGCGGGTCTTCGCGCGAGGAGTGACGATGAAGCTCGACACCGATGCCCTGGGCGGGGTCGTCAACCGGCTCCGCCGCGCCGAGGGCCAGCTCGCCGGCGTGATCCGCATGATCGAGGCGGGCCGGGACTGCGAGGACGTCGTCACCCAGCTCGCCGCGGTCTCGCGCGCCCTGGACAAGGCGGGCTTCGCCATCATCGCCAGCGGCCTGCAGCAGTGCATCGCCGCAGGCGAGGCGGGGCAGATCGACCAGGCGAAGCTGGAGAAGCTGTTCCTGTCCCTCGCCTGACGAAGCCCCTAGGCTGTCGCCGGTCGTGCGACGGGGGGTCGGGTACTGGGCGAGACGTTCGGGCCGTACCGGATCGAGGGTCTCTTCGGCCGGGGTGGCATGGGAGCGGTGTACCGGGCCTTCGACGCCGAGCAGGGCCGCATCGTCGCGCTGAAGGTGCTCCCCGACGAGCTCTCCGGGGACGAGGAATACCGGCGGCGGTTCCGCCGCGAGGCCCGGATCGCGGCCCGCCTCACCGACCCGCATGTCGTGCCGGTCCACCGCCACGGGGAGATCGACGGGCGGCTCTTCCTCGACATGCGCCTGGTCGGCGGCCCGGACCTCGCGACGGTGCTCGCGGACGGGCCGCTCCCGGCGCAGCGGGCCGTCGGCGTCGTCGAGCAGGTCGCCCGGGCCCTCGACGCCGCCCACGGCGCCGGGCTGGTGCACCGTGACGTGAAGCCGTCCAACGTCTTCCTGTCCCGCCCACCCCGGCCCACGGACCGTGACTTCGTCTACCTCGGCGACTTCGGCATCGCCCGGGGCGTCGACAGTGACGGGACGTCCTCGGTGACGGCGACGGGAGCCACCGTCGGCACGTGGGCCTACATGGCTCCCGAGCGGTTCGCCGCCGGCTGGGTGCATCCCTGCTGGGACGTGTACTCGCTGGCCTGCGTCCTCTACGAGTGCCTCACGGGGCAGCGCCCGTTCCCCACGATCGGGCTACCGGCCCTGATGCACGCCCACCTCTACCAGCCGCCACCCGCCCCGTCCGTGTACGGGGCGCCGCGAGCGTTCGACGCCGTGGTGGCGCGGGGAATGGCGAAGGATCCGGCCAGCCGGTTCGCGAGCGCGGGCGAGCTGGCCGACGCGGCCAGCGCGGCACTCGTGGCGGAGGTGTCGACGACCGGCGGGATCGCCCGGGACGGCCCGACCCGCGCCGGGGGGCCCACCGTGCCGGTGCATGCCGGCCGGCCCCCCGCGCCGACCACGGTCACGGCCCGGCGCCCGCCGCCCCCCGCTGCCGCGATCGAGGTGCCCCCAGCCGGCGAGCACCTCATCCGGGCGGGCGATCTCGTCGCCGTGCTGGTGGTCACCGCGAACCTCCTTCCGTTCGCCGTCGGCGCGGTGACCAGAGGGGCCACGGCGGCCATCCTGCTGTGCGCCGCGCTCGTCGTCGCCCTTGCGGTGCTGCGGCTGCTGGCCGGACGGGCCGATCCCGTCGCGCTGCCGTGGTTGTGGGCGGCGTCGGCACCGGCAGGTACCGGTGTGCTCGCCGACGCCGGTGAGCTGGACCGGTTCCCCGGGCTCCTGGCGATCGGCACGCTCCTGGTCACGACGGCAGCGCTGGTCCTGGCCGCAGTCCGCCGGGCGGACCGGCAGGCCCCCGTGCTGCGCGCGGTCGCCGACACCGCCGCGGCGGCGACGGTGGTCGTGACGCTCCTGACGGTGACCGGCCGGTACGCCCTGCCGCCCGTCATCCCGATCGGCGTTGTCGTCCTGTTCGTGTCGCTTCGCCTCGTCGCCGGAACCGCCGACGCCCGCTGGCGGGTACCGCTCGCCGCGGGTGCCGCGGCCCTCGGGCTGGTCGCCTGCTTCATCGCCGATCACGTCGGGTTGGGGTGGTTCTGATGGAGGCCGCCGTCGTCTTCCTGGTCGCCGCCCTGCTGGCGCCGGTGCTGTGGCTGATCGGCGCCGTGCAGCGCCGCCGGGCCCGCCGCTGAGGACGTCACGCCAGGCCCGAGCCAGGCCCACCCCGCACACAGCCCGCTCACAGCAACCCCCCAGGACCACCACAGCCCGGCCGCGCACGATCGCTACCGTGACCGTCGTGCGGGACTCCGATCTCCACCGGCCCGACGGCAGCCCCGTGCGGGTGCTCGTCGTGGACGACGAGGCGACGCTGTCCGAGCTCGTGTCGATGGCGCTGCGCTACGAGGGCTGGGACGTCCGCACGGCAGCGGACGGCCTGTCCGCCGTCCGCACCGCCCGTGAGTTCCGCCCCGACGCCGTCGTCCTGGACGTGATGTTGCCCGACATCGACGGCCTGGAGGTGCTGCGCCGCCTGCGCGCCGAGTTCGTGGACGTGCCGGTGCTCTTCCTCACCGCCCGCGACGCCGTCGCGGACCGGGTCGCGGGCCTCACCGCGGGCGGGGACGACTACGTCACCAAGCCGTTCAGCCTGGAGGAGCTGGTGGCACGGCTGCGCGGGCTCCTGCGCCGGGCCGGGGCCGCGGCGGCCCGCCAGGGAACCGTGCTCGCGGTCGGCGACCTGACCCTGGACGAGGACAGCCACGAAGTGCGCCGCGCCGGTGAGCTCATCGAGCTGACGGCCACCGAGTTCGAGCTGCTGCGCTACCTCATGCGCAATCCGCGCCGGGTGCTGTCGAAGCCGCAGATACTCGACCGCGTCTGGAACTACGACTTCGGCGGCCAGTCCAACGTCGTCGAGCTCTACGTCTCCTACCTGCGTAAGAAGATCGACGTGGGTCGCGAGCCGATGATCCACACCGTGCGCGGGGCCGGGTACGTGCTGCGGGCGCCCGGATGAGTGGGCCACGCTCGCTGCGAGCCCGGCTGGTCGTGGTGGTCGTGACACTCCTGGCGGTGGCGACGGCGCTGATCGGTGCGGGCACCGCGGTCGCGATGCGGGGCTTCCTGCTGGACCGCCTCGACGACGAGCTGCGCGCCGTCGGCCGCGCGGTCAACCGCTCCCCACCGCCGGACGCGGCCCCGTCCGGCACCTCCGCCGGACACACGCGGATCAGCCTCGGCGGCCCGCCCCGGCCCGGCAGCGTCACGGTCGTCGTGCGCGACCGGACGACCGTGGCGGCCACCGCCGTGGACCGCGGCGGCGACCTGCGCTCGGTGCCCGGCCCACAGCTCGCCGAGCTGACCGCCCTCCCCCCGGACGGCGAGCCGTTCAGCACCGACCTCGGCCCGCTCGGCGCCCACCGGATGATCGTCGTGCGCAGCGTGACCGGCGACGTCGTCGTCACCGGCCTGTCCGAGCAGCCGGTGGACGACGCCGTGGCCCGGCTCGTGGCGCTGGAGCTGGGCATCGGGCTGGTCGTGGTGCTCGGTGCCGGGGTGACGGGCGCGGTGCTCGTGCGCCGGGAGTTGCGCCCGCTGGAGCGGGTGGCGGCGACGGCGAGCCGGGTGAGCGCGCTGCCGCTGGACCGCGGCGAGGTGTCGCTGGCCGAGCGGGTGGACACGGTCGATCCGGCGACCGAGGTCGGGCAGGTGGGCGCGGCGTTCAACCGGATGCTCGACCACGTCGGCGCGGCGCTGCACGCCCGCCAGGACAGCGAGACGCAGCTGCGGCGCTTCGTCGCCGACGCGAGTCATGAGCTGCGCACCCCGCTGGCCGCGATCCGCGGCTACGCCGAGCTGCTGCAGCGCTCCCCGACCGACCCGGAGCACGCCGCCGGGCGCATCACGGCGTCGGCGCAACGGATGAGCGTGCTGGTCGAGGACCTGCTGCTGCTCGCCCGCCTCGACGCGGGCCGCGAGCTCGACCGCGGGCCCGTCGACCTGACCCGGCTCGTCCTCGACGCGGTGAGCGATGCGCACGTCGCGGGCCCGGACCACCGCTGGCGCCTCGACCTCCCGCCCGAACCCGTGACGGTCACCGGGGACGCGACCCGCCTGGCACAGGTGCTCGCGAACCTCCTGGCGAACGCGCGGACCCACACCCCGCCGGGCACCGAGGTCGACGTGGCGCTGCGCGCGGACGGCGGCTCGGCCCGGCTCACCGTCGTCGACTCCGGCCCCGGGATCGCCCCGGACGTGCTCCCCCACGTGTTCGAGCGCTTCGCCCGCGGTGAGGCGGGGCGCTCGCGCGAGCACGGCTCCACGGGGCTCGGGCTCGCGATCGTCGACGCCGTGGTGGCCGCCCACGGCGGCACCGTCAGCGCCGAGAGCAGACCCGGCCGCACGGCCCTGACCGTCACGCTGCCGATGGGCAGCTGACGCGCCCGGGCGGCAGCCGTCCCCCTGCCGGCCCGCCCCACCCGGCCTTGGCACCCACCACCCGGCCCCGGCACCCACCACCCGGCCCCGGCACCCACCACCCGGCCCCGGCACCCACCGCCCGGCCCTGACACACACCGCCCACGGTCTGCGCCACCACACCCGACCCCGTGCGAGCCCCCGCACATGTGTGCGAGCCCCCGCCCGAGGTCGCCCACCCACGCCCGCCCCGCCCGCGAGGGCTCCGACCCGCGCCCCGCCGACCGCTCAGCCGCAGCAGCGGCCCGCCTGCCGCTTCTGGTGGTCGTAGTCGCCGTGGTGGCGCCACCACACGTAGGGCGCGGACCGGGGACGCCCCGGCGGGCTGTCCTCCCAGGTCTCCTGGCGGCCGTACGGGACGAGATCGAGGAAGGTCCAGTTGCTGCCCAGGGCCTCGACCCCCCTGCCGGTGGTGAAGTAGGTGCGGTACACCGCGCGATCGGCCGGGACGTGCAGGAACACCGACAGCCCGAACCCGTCGCCCACGCCCATGTCCCGGGTGAACTCCGGAGCCGAGTACCAGGGGTGGCTCCACCCCATCCGCTCGCGGACCCGCTCGATCTCCTCGATCGGCGCGGGCGAGGTGAGGATGCGGCTCACCCCGCGGGCGTGGAGATGGTCGGGATGGCCGAGGTTGTCGGTGAACATCGCGCAGCCCTCGCAGACGTGGTCCGCACCGGGCTGCAGCATGAAGTGGTAGACGACGAGCTGCGGGCGCCCGTCGAACACCTCGGAGAGCCGAACCGGGCCGTCGCGGCCGGTCAGCAGGTGGTCCTCGACGCGCACCATCGGTTGGCGGCGCCGGGCAGCGGCCAGCGCGTCCCGGGACCGGGTCGCGGCCTTCTCTGCGGCCAGCAGCTCGGCTCGGGCGGCCTCCCACTCCTGGGCTGACACGACGGGTGGCAGGGACATCGGCGACATCGGCGCTCCTCTCCGGTGGTCGTCGGTGCTACGACGACCCGGGAGGAGCGAACTCATCGCCACCTGCGAACGCCCGTCAGGCGCCTGCCGCGGCCTGCCCCGTCCCGCCCGCGCGAAGCCGGGCGAGCGCCCGGTGCTGGCGGACCCGAACGGTCTCCACGCTCGACCCGACGAGCGCCGCGACGTCCGCCACGCCCAGGCCCGCGGCGACGCGCAGGACGAGGACGTCGCGCAGGTCGGCGGGCAACCTGCCCAGCAGGGAGATCGCCGCGGTCGCCCCCGGGACCACCCGCAGCCGTCGTGGCCGGACCCCGCAGCCCCGACCCGAGAGCCCGTCCTCGACCGTGTCGGTGACGTCGCGGGCCACCCGGTAGACCGCGACGAGGAACGCCGCTCCGTCCGTACCGGGCAGGAGCGCGGCAACGCGCTCACCGATCTCGTCGGCCGCGTCCTCGGCGGCCGGGCCCGCGCCGAGCCTGCCTCTGCAGTAGCGCACCACCAGCGGATGCAGCGCGGCCAGCACCCGCTCGCGCGCCACCTCGTCGCCGTCCACCGCCGCGGCGACGTCCGCCGTGCCGGGCAGTAACGGCCCCCCGTCCCCCGTCGGAGTCATACGCACCATCGGTACTCCGGGATAGTGGACCACGTCAACCATTGAGGAGCACCGATACCTCCGTGTTACCGTTTCCGCCGTGAGCACCGCGGACGACCGGGAGCTCCTGGAGCTGTACCTCCAGGTCGCCCGCGGTCTCGGCGCACAGCTCTACGAGATCGCGGTGCGTCACGACCTCACCCCGGTGCAAGCCATGACGCTCAGCCATCTCGGTGACGGTGGCATGGCCACCAAGGAGATCGCCGCGCGCCTGTGCTGCGACCCCAGCAACGCCACCGGCCTCGTCGACCAGCTCGAACGCCGCGGCCTCGTGCGCCGAACCACCCCGCCGGAGGACCGTCGCAAGCGGGTCGTCGTGCCCACCGACGACGGACGCGCGGTCGTGGGCGGCCTGCGCGAGGCCCTCGCGTCGACCGCGGGCCTCTTCGACCGCCTCACCCCCGTCGACCGTACCGAGCTGCGCCGCATCCTGGAGGTCCTCGCCGCCTCGACCTGAGGACGGTGTGAAGGCGGCCCCGGGACACAGCTCGTCCACAGGTTCGTCACAAGCCGCGGACAGCGGCGATCGAGAACGTCGGGGCCATGAGAGCCGAGCCAATGCTCGCCCCGCGGGCCCGCACCGGTGAGGAAGCGCCGGTGCTCGACGTCGTCGTGCCGGTCTACAACGAGGCGACCGACCTCGAGCCATCGGTACGCCGCCTGTACGCCCACCTGGAAGGGCTGCCCTACCGGTTCCGCGTCACGATCGCCGACAACGCGAGCACCGACGCCACCCCCACGATCGCGGCCCGCCTCGCCGCCGAGCTCCCGCACGTCACCGTGCTGCGGCTGGAGGCCAAGGGCCGCGGCCGCGCGCCAGCTGCCGCGTGGGGGTCCTCCGACGCCGAGGTGCTCGCCTACTGCGACGTCGATCTGTCCACCGACCTCGCCGCGCTCCTGCCCCTGGTCGCGCCCCTCGTCTCGGGGCATTCCGATCTCGCCATCGGCACCCGGCTGGGCCGCGGCGCCCACGTCGTGCGCGGCACGAAACGCGAGGTGATCTCGCGCGCCTACAACCTGCTGCTGCGCGGCACCCTCGCGATCGGCTTCACCGACGCCCAGTGTGGATTCAAGGCCATCCGAGCCGACGTCGCCCGCCGGCTGCTGCCGTTCGTGCAGGACACCGGCTGGTTCTTCGACACCGAACTGCTCGTGCTCGCCGAGCGGGCCGGGCTGCGAATCCACGAAGTGCCCGTCGACTGGGTCGACGACCCCGACAGCCGCGTCGACATCGTCGCGACCGCGCTGGCCGACCTGCGCGGCATCGCCCGCCTCGGCCGCGACCTCGCCACCCGCCGCCTGCCGCTGCACCAGCTGCGCGATCTCGCCCGCGGCGCTCCCGCACCGGAGGTGCCCCAGCCCGTGACCGGACAACTTCTGCGCTTCGGCGCCATCGGCGTCGCGTCGACGGTCCTGCACGCCTCCCTCTACCTGCTCCTGCGCGGTGCTCTCGGCCCGCTCGGCGCGAACCTGGTCGCGCTGGTGCTCGCCACGGTCGCCAACACCGCCGCGAACCGCCGGCTCACCTTCGGCGTCGTCGGCCGCACCGGCGCCGCCCGCCACCAGCTGCAGGGCCTGCTCCTGCTCGGCGTCGGCCTGGCGCTGACCACCGGGTCACTCGCCGCGCTCGGCGTCTGGTTCCCGGGCGCGGGGCGGGCGGCCGAGGTGGCGGTGCTGGTCGCGGCCAACGCCCTGGCCACCGTCGTCCGCTTCGTCGCGTTCCGGTCCTGGGTGTTCCGCGACGACCCGGCGGCGCGCCGCCGTGGACGCAGCCCGGACGCGGTACCCGCGATGCCGCCCGCCGGCTCCCGGCGCACCGCCACCCCGCTCACCGAGGACGCCCGATGACCGCCACTCTCACCCGGGCGGCGCCCGCGCGCGTCGATCCGCCGCAGGCCCGGCAGCGCTGGGAGCTGCCGGCGCTGGTCGCGCTGCTCGCCGCCACCGCGGCGTTGTACCTGTACAACCTCGACGCCAACGGCTGGGCCAACAGCTACTACTCCGGCGCGGTACAGGCCATGAGCCAGGACTGGACGGCGTTCTTCTTCGGCTCGCTGGACCGCTACAACATCGTCACCGTCGACAAGCCACCCGCCGCGCTGTGGATGATGGCGCTGTCGGTGCGCCTGTTCGGCCTGTCGTCGTGGAGCATCCTCGTCCCGCAGGTCCTCATGGGTGTCGCCGCCGTCGGGGTGCTCTACGGTGCGGTGCGCCGGGTCTCCGGGCCGAACGCGGCGCTGCTCGCCGGGGCCGTCCTCGCGCTCACCCCCGTCGCCGCGCTGATGTTCCGGTTCAACAACCCGGACGCGCTGCTGGTGCTGCTCATGGTCGCCGCCGCGTACGCGGTGGTGCGGGCGACGGAGACCGCGAGCACCCGCTGGCTGCTGCTCGCCGGGCTGCTGATCGGCTTCGCGTTCATCACCAAGATGGCGCAGGCCTTCCTGGTGCTGCCCGCGTTCGTGCTCGCCTACGCCGTCGCCGCGCCGACGGGGTTCTGGCGGCGCGTGCGCCAGCTGCTGGGAGCCGCGGCGGCCGTCGTCGTCGGCGCGGGGTGGTGGATCGCGATCGCGGCGCTGTGGCCCGCGGGCTCGCGCCCCTACATCGGCGGCTCGGAGGGCGACAGCGCGCTGCAGCTCGCTCTGGGCTACAACGGGCTCTCCCGGCTGTTCGGCGGCGGGCGCGGCGGCGGCGCTGTCGCGCGGGGCACCGGCGGCATGCCCGCACCTGCGGCCGGTGCTCCGGCGACGACGCAGTTCGAGACGACGCAGTTCGAGTTCGGCCCCGGCGGCGGGGGCGGGTTCGGTGGCCGGTCCGGGCTCCTGCGGATGTTCAGCGAGACGGTCGGCGGGCAGGTGAGCTGGCTGCTCCCGGCGGCGTTGCTGCTGCTCGTCGCCGCCCTGTGGGTGGGCCGTCGCGCGCCGCGCACCGACACCGTCCGTGCCTCGCTGCTGCTCTGGGGCGGCTGGACCATCGTCACCGCGCTGGTCTTCAGCCTGATGGAGGGGATCTTCCACGAGTACTACACCGTGGCGCTCGCCCCCGGGATCGCAGCGCTGGTCGCCATCGGCGGGCACGAGCTGTGGCGCCGACGCGGCTCGGTCGCCGCGCGGGTGACGGTCGCGGTCGCGGTCGCGGGCACGGCCGCGTGGTCATGGGTGCTGCTCACCCGCACGCCGGACTTCCTCCCGTGGTTGCGCTGGGTGGTCCTCGCCGCGGGCGCCGTCGGTGCGGTGGCGATGCTCGCCGTCCGTGCCGGGCGCGCCGGGCAGGCCTTCGACGCGCGCTCCGGCGACGACCCCGCCCTCGTGGCCGGGCGGCCCCGGGATCCGCGCTCCGACGACGACGCCGCCGACCCCGCCGCCGAGACGACGGACGGTGCCCGGCACCGCCGCGTGCCCGGCGGGCGCCGGGTGGCGACGGTGGCGTTGGTCGCCGCCGCGGTCGGGGGGCTGGCGGGTCCGGCCGCGTACGCGGTGCAGACCGTGGCTCAGGCGAACTCGGGTTCCCTGCCCCACGCGGGACCGCGCACGGACGGCGGCACGGGTGCGTCGCGCAACCTCCTCCGCGGCGGCGAGCCCGAGGTGTCGGCCGCGCTGGTGACGCTCCTGCAGAACTCGGGCACGAAGTGGTCGGCCGCCACGACGGGCGCCCAGACCGGTTCGGCCCTGCAGCTCGCGAGCGGTACGGCCGTGATCAGCATCGGCGGGTTCATGGGCTCGGATCCCGCGCCGACGCTGTCGGAGTTCCAGGCGATGGTCGCGGCGGGCGAGGTGCGTTACTTCGTCCAGGGCGGCGGCATCGCCGGAGGCGGCGGCATCGCCGGAGGCGGCGGACCGCGCGGACCCGGCGGCGCCACCCCCGGCACGGGCGGCTTCGCACCGGTCACGAGCGGCCCCGTGCCGGGCGGCCTCGCGCCCGGCACCAGCAGCACCGACGGCGCCACCGGCACCGCCCCCGCGGCTGCGGCCACCACCGTCGATGACGGCCGGGTCCCGCGCGGCCCCGGCAGGGGCGGCCCCGGCTCGGAGGTCGCGCAGTGGGTCCGGGAGCACTACTCCCCCGTCACCGTCGGCGACGAGACGGTCTACGACCTCGCCGACCCGCTTCCGGCCTGATCCGGATCGCGACCAGGGCGGGGCCGGCGGGGCGGCCCGGCCCCGCCCGGGCGCCGGTGCTCGCGTGCACCCCTCGCCGCCGGCACCGGCGCCCACCACGAGCGGCGCACCCGCCCACGGGGAGCGGGCGGTGCGCCGCTCGCGGATCCGGCGACCGGCCGTCCCGCCGGCAGGCCACGGCCGGTCCGGCCAGGTTCGTGAGTGGCGTCGAGCCCGAGGATGCCGACCCGCTCCCTGCCCCGAGGCGGGCGGCGCGGCCCGGCCGAGCCGTCAGCGCAATCCGGTCGAGCCGTCAGCGCGGCCCGACGACGT
>JBFWRR010000109.1:0-12436 GCA_050248815.1 Pseudonocardia sp.
CCGGGGCTCCCCCGGGCAACGACGCCTGCTCGCCGCGGCCGGGGACCGGGCGGACTCGGCCGCGGAACGCCTGCTGGTCGCGATCCTGCGCGAGGCGGGCGTCACCGGCTGGGTGCTCGGGCACCCGTTCGGGCCGTGGACGTCGGACCTCGCCTTCGTCCGGGAGCGGGTCGCCGTCGAGCCGCCGTCCCGCCCGACGTCCATGATCCGCGACCGCGGTGCCACCCGGCCACCCCTGGCCACCTCGCGCCGCATCCGCGGATCATGCGCCCGGATCACGCCCCTCGGCGGAATGACCGACCCCTTCTGGATCGGTAAGGTCCACGCTGACCAGCCGTCCCGGGGAGGGGATCGAGCGTGGACGACCACGATCCGCAGACCATCGCCTACCCCTCGCCGGACGCCCGCGCTCGCCGCCGCGGCCTCGAACCGCTCGCGCCGCACGTCATCGTGCTGTTCGGGGCCACGGGCGACCTCGCCAAGCGCAAGCTGCTGCCGGGGCTGGCCTACCTGCAGCGCTCCGCGCTCGCCCCGGAGATCCGGGTGGTCGGCACGGCCATGGAGGATCTGTCCACCGAGGAGTTCCGCAACCTCGCGCGGGAGGCCGTGCAGAGCTTCGGGATGCACAAGCTGTCCGACGAGGAATGGGCCGAGTTCGACGACCGGCTCACCTACGTCCCCCAGAGCGCGGGCCCGGAAGGCCTGACCGCCGCGGTGAAGGCGTCGCAGGAGGCGCTCGGGCAGGACACGCGGCTGCTGCACTACCTGTCGGTGCCGCCGCGGGCCGCCCAGTCCGTGATCACGATGCTGCGCGAGGCGGCGCTCGCCGAGAACTCCCGCGTGGTCATGGAGAAGCCCTTCGGGGACGACCTGGTGTCGGCCGTGCGCCTCAACAACTTCGTCCACGAGACGTTCGACGAGGAGCAGATCTTCCGCATCGACCACTTCCTCGGCAAGGAGGCGGCCCAGAACATCCTCGCCTTCCGGTTCGCCAACGGCCTCTTCGAGCCGATCTGGAACCGCAACTTCATCGACCACGTCCAGATCGACATCCCCGAAACCCTCGGGCTGGACCAGCGGGTGGCGTTCTACGAGGCCACCGGGGCCTACAAGGACATGGTCGTCACCCACCTCATGCAGGTGATGGCGTTCGTGGCGATGGAACCGCCCACGGCGCTCGAGCCGCGGGCGATCAGCGAGGAGAAGAACAAGGTCTTCCGCTCGATGCTGCCCATCCACCCGACCGACGCCGTGCGGGGCCAGTACGGCGGCTACCGCGACGAGACGGGCGTGGCGCAGGACTCGGACACCGAGACGTTCATCGCGCTCAAGGTCGGCCTGGACAACTGGCGGTGGGCCGGCACCCCGTTCTACCTGCGCACGGGCAAGCGGCTGGCCGAGGGGCAGCGGATCATCTCGATCGCGTTCAAGGAGGCCCCGCGCACGATGTTCCCGCAGGGCTCGGGGGTCGGCACGCAGGGTCCGGACCATCTGACGTTCGACCTGGCGGACAACTCGAAGGTGTCGCTGTCGTTCTACGGCAAGCGCCCGGGGCCGGGGATGCGGCTGGAGAAGCTCTCGATGCAGTTCTCCACCCAGGAGACCGAGCGCGCGGGCGACGTCCTGGAGGCCTACGAACGGCTCATCCTGGACGCGATGCGCGGCGACCACACGCTGTTCACGACGGCGGAGGGCATCGAGTCGCTCTGGGAGCGCTCGCAGCCCCTGCTGGACGACCCGCCACCGGTCAAGCACTACCCGCAGGGCACGTGGGGGCCCAATGCGATCCACCAGCTGATCGCGCCGAACGCGTGGCGGCTGCCGTTCGAGCGGGCGTGGCGGGAGAAGCGGTGACGATCCGCGGCGGGCACCCGGGATCGGGTGCCCGCCGCGGAGGTCGGGTCGGAGGGTGGCTCAGGAGCTCTTGGGCAGCCAGGCCTGCCACTTGTCCTTGTTGGCGTCCACCCACTTCTGCGCGGCCTCCTCGGCCGGCAGCTTGTCCTGGGCGATCATCGTCGCGACGGCGTTCTGGTCCTCGGCCGTCCACTGGAAGTTCTTGATCAGCTGGTAGCCGGGCCCGTTGGCCTCGGCGAACTTCGCGCTGATGATCTTGTCCAGATCGTAGGGCGGGTAGTCGCAGGCGACCTTGGCCGGGTCGGCGTCGCAGCCCTCGGTGTACGGGGGCAGGTTGACCTTCACGAGCTTCAGCTCGTTGAACAGCCACTGCGGCTCGTAGAAGTAGGCCAGGAGCGGTGTGCGCTGCGCCTCGGCCTGGCGGAAGGACTGGATGAGCGCCGCCTCGCTACCACCGGTGACGACCTTGAAGTTGAGGTTGAGGTTCTTGACCAGCGCCTCGTCGTTGGTGACGTAGGACGGGTCGCCGTCGAGCAGCTGGCCCTTGTCGCCCGACTCCGAGGTCTTGAACATGTCGGCGTACTTGTTGAGGTTGTTCCAGTCGGTGATGTCCGGGTACTGCTGGGCCATCCACGGCGGCACGTACCAGCCGATCACGCCCTTGACGCCGGTCGACCCACCCTCGATGGCGGTCTTCTGCTGCTCGATGTACTTCTCCTTGAGGTCGGGGTGACCCCAGTTCTCCACGACCGCGTCCACCTCGCCGGACCCCATGCCCTGCCAGGCGACCTCCTCCTTGAGGTCCTTGTAGACGACGTTGCAGCCCAGCTCCTGCTTCGCGACGGTGCCGATGACGTAGGCGTTGGCCTCGTAGCCGACCCACGGGTTGACCGCGATGTTGACCGTGCCGCAGTTCCCGCCGCCCGCCGCGCTCGTGCCACCGGGGCTCTCACCGATCTTCTCGCCCCCGCAGCCCGCGAGGACCAGCGCCGTGGAACACAGCACCACGGCGAGGTGTCGAGTACGCACGTTCGGACCTCCGGATCTCAGTTCGGTGCGCCGAGACGGTCGGCGGCACTCTGCGTGATGCGGTCGAGCATGATCCCCAGCAGCACGATCGCGATGCCGGCCGCGAGCCCCTTGCCCCACAGCTGGGCCTGCGAGAAGCCGGCCACCACGTCGTAGCCGAGTCCCCCGGCCCCGACGAGGCCGCCGACGACGACCATGGACAGCACGTAGATCAGGCCCTGGTTGGCGGCGAGGGCGACCCCGCGCCGCGCCATGGGCAGCTGGACCTTCGTGATGGTCTGCCAGTCCGTCGAGCCCGCCGAGGTCGCGGCTTCGACCGCGGTCGACGACACGCCGCGGACACCGTCGCAGACGAGTTTGATCGCCACCGGCGCCCCGTAGACGACGGCGGCGACGATGGCGGTGAACCGGGTGCTGCCGAACAGGCCGAGGAACGGCACCAGGTAGACGAACGCCGGCATGGTCTGGCCCGCGTCGAGAGCCGGCCGGATGAACCGGTCGGCGCGGTCGCTGCGGCCCATCCAGACGCCGAACGCCAGCGCCAGCACCATGACCACCACGGTCGCGACGAGCGTCGCGGCCAGGGTGACCATCGAGTCGCTCCACAACCCGGTGACGATGATCAGCACGAGGCACACCGCGACCACCACGACGGCGCGCAGGCCGGCGAGCAGGTAGGCCAGGGCCAGGACCGCCGCGCCGGTCACGTAGAACGGCGAGTCGGCGAACAGCGACTGGAGCGGATCCAGCAGGAAGGCGGTGAAGACGTCCTTGCACCAGACGGTGATGAAGTACATGTTGAGCTGGGCCCACTCGGACGCCGCCTGCACGCCTGCGGAGATCGACGAGCCGATGCTCACCTCCGGCGGGAACACCGCGGCCCACAGGTAGGTGCGCGAGAGGTACACCGCGAACAGCGTGACGACACCCAGGCCGATGATCACCATCCGCCGCCGCCGGGGGTGGGCCGGACCGCCGTGCTGCTCCTGCTCGACCCGCACGCTCGCCGCGGTCAGCGATCGGTCCAGCAGGATCGCCAGCACGACGATCGCGAGGCCCGCGTTGAAGGCCGTGCCGACGTCGAGCGACTGCAGCGCGCGCAGGACCACCTTGCCCAGGCCGGGGGCGTCGATCAGCGCGGCGATCGTGGCCATCGAGAGGGCGGCCATCATCGTCTGGTTGATCCCGAGCACGATCGTCCGCTTGGCCAGCGGCACCTGCACCTTGCCGAGCATCTGCCAGCGGGTCACGCCGAGCGAGGTCGAGGACTCCAGCGCGGACGGCGAGACGTTGCGGATGCCGTGGGCGGTGATCCGGATGACCGGCGGGATGGCGTAGATCAGCGTCGCGATCGTCGCCGAGGCCGGGCCGATCAGGAAGAACAGGGTGAGCGGCGCGAGGTAGACGAAGGTGGGCATCGTCTGCATGAAGTCGAGCACCGGTGTGATCGCCTGGTTGACCCGGTCGTTGAGGCCCGCCCAGATGCCCAGCGGCACGCCGATGAGGATGCACAGCAGCACGGCCGCGAGCGTCAGGGCGAGCGTCTGCATGCTCTCGACCCACAGCCCCTGCAGGCCGAGGAACGTCAGTCCGAGGCCGACCAGCAGCGCGACCCGCCAGGTGCCGAACGTGTACCCCAGCCAGGTCCCGATCGCGACCACGCCCAGCCAACCGATCTGCGCCACCGGCCGGCCGCCCGAAGGGTCGGCGATCAGCGCGAGGAAGGCGGTGACCAGTGTGTCGATGACCTCGCGGATGACGTCGAAGCCGTAGACGAAGATCAGGCTGGAGTTGCGGTTGGCATCGATGGTGTCGCGCAGGTCGTTGAGCGAGTCCTGCAGCGCGGTGGTGTCGGCCGGGGCGAGGTAGAGCGTGTTCTGGCCGCGCAGGACGAACCACAGCACGACCCAGGCCACCAGCACCCCGACGATCGCCATCGGCCGGGTGACGACGAACCTCGACCGGGCGACGTCCGCGGTCGCGACGGCGGACATCAGGCCGGGGCCCGCTCGGTCGACTCCGCCGCCTCGGCCGAGGAGGCCGTCGTCTGCTGGGGCTCCGTGTCGTCCTGCGCGGCGGACGGCGGCGCCTCGGGCGGGGTGTCCTCGGCGACGACGACGCGCAGGATCTCGTCGTCGTCGACAACGCCCAGCAGCTCGCCGTCGCGGACCACCTTCACCGGCGAGGTGGACCGCAGCACGACCCGCACCGCGTCGCGCACGATCACCTCGGGGTCGAGCTCGGGGCCGTCCATCGCCTCGTCCGGGCGCGGATCGCGCATCACCCAACGCAACGTGAGCACGTGGGACTTGGGGACCTCGCTGACGAAGTCGCGTACGTAGTCGTCCGCAGGCGCGCCGACGACCTCGTCCGGCCGCCCGACCTGCACCAGCTCGCCGTCGCGCATGATCAGGATGCGGTCGCCGAGCTTGAGCGCCTCCTGCAGGTCGTGGGTGATGAACACCATCGTCTTGCCGACCTCGCGGTGCAGCCGGATGACCTCGTTCTGCATGTCGCGGCGGATCAGCGGGTCCAGCGCGGAGAACGGCTCGTCGAACAGCAGCATCGTCGGGTCGACGGCGAGTGCACGGGCCAGCCCGACGCGCTGCTGCATGCCGCCGGAGAGCTGGTTGGGGAACGAGTTCTCGTAGCCGGTGAGCCCGACGAGCTCGACCATCTCCATCGCCCGCTTGCGGCGCTCGTCCTTGCCGGCGCCGCGGATCTCCAGCCCGTAGCCGACGTTGTCGACGACGCGGCGGTGCGGGAGCAGCCCGAAGTGCTGGAACACCATCGCGAAGCGGTGGCGGCGCAGCTCACGCAGGCGGGCCTGGCTGGCCGCGAGGATGTCCTCGCCGTCCAGCACGACCTCGCCGGACGTCGGCTCGATGAGCCGGGTGAGGCAGCGCACGAGCGTCGACTTCCCGGAACCCGACAACCCCATCACGACGAACACCTCGCGCGGGGCGACGGTGAACGACACGTCCTTCACGGCGGCGACGCAGCCGGTGCGCTCCTTGAGCTCGGGGCGCGACAGCTCGGCGTCCGGTGTTCCGACGATCGAGTCCGCACGGGGGCCGAAGATCTTCCACAGACCACGCACGGTCATGCCGGCGTCGTGGGCCTCTGTGTCGCGATCGGCATCGATCGACATCGCACCCTCCTCCGTGAGGATCGATCACGCCGGGCCGACCAGCGCTGTTGCTCTCAGCGCAACACGACCTGGCGTGCGCAACAGCTTGCTCCTGCCCGTTACGGTCCGTCAAGGTCGCCGGGATCGTGCCCCGAAGGCGTTATGCGGCCGAGATCGCGGTCGCGGCCCGGGGACGGCCGGCCGGCGTGGCTCACGACAGGCCGGGCCTCACGCCACGTGCGCGTGCCACCCCAGCCGCCGCGCCACCTCGTCCGCCGCGTCCCGGACCAGCGGGGCGATCTCCGCCAGGCGCGCCGCCGTGAGCCGGAAGCTCGGCCCGGACGCCGACAGCGACGCGACGGCCATCCCGTCCGAATTGCGGATGGGCGCGGCGATCGCCGTGAGGCCGATCTCCAGCTCGTCCACGGCGATGCCGTGGCCCAGTGCGCGGATCGTGGCGAGCTCCTCGTCGAGGCGGTCGCGGCGGGTGATCGTGTGCTCGGTGAACCCGGGCAGCTCCAGCCCGACGAGCAGCTCCGGGGGCCCGAACGCGAGCAGCACCTTGCCGTTGCTCGTGGCGTGCATGGGGATGCGCTGGCCGACCCAGTTGTGGGTCTGCACGGCCGAGGAGCCCGCGACCTGGTCCACGTAGAGCGCGGCGCCGTCCGAGGGCACGGTGATGTTGATCGTCTCGCCGGTCTCGGCGGCGAGCTTGCGGCACACGGGGCGGCTCTCCTGCACGACGTCCAGACGGGCGGCGGTGGCGCCGGCCAGGCGCAGGATGCCGAGGCCGAGGCGGTACTTGCCACGTTCGACGTTCTGCTCGACGAGGCTGCGCGCCTCCAGCGCGGCCACAAGGCGGAACGCCGTGGACTTGTGCACACCCAGCTCGGCGGCGAGACCGGTGACGCCCACCTCACCGTCCCTGGCGAGGATCTCCAGCACGGTGACGGCGCGGTCGACCGACTGGACCGTGCTCCCGTCGGCCCTGGTCGCCGACGTGCTGTTGCTCATAGCGGAACGGTAGCGCAACTGATGCAACCTTGACGCCGAGTCGCCGCCGGTTGCAGGCTGTGACGCCAGCCGTCCGTCCGGGGGATCCCGGGGGAAGGAGCGCGCCGTGCCCAGCCTGTACGTCGATGGGGAGTGGATCGGCGCCACCGCGGAACGGGAGGTCGTGAACCCGGCCGACCAGAGCGTCGTGGCCAAGGTGGACGAGGCGGGCAGCGCCGAGGTGCGCAGTGCGGTCGGAGCAGCACGCCGTGCCTTCGACGACGGCCGGTGGCCCGCCACCCCCGTCGCGGAGCGCGCGGCGCTGCTGGACCGCGTCGCGGACCTGCTCGTCCGGGACAAGGAGGACATCGCCCGCACCGAGACCCTCGACACCGGCAAGACGGTCAAGGAGAGCCGCATCGACGTCGACGACGTCGTGGCCGTCTTCCGCTACTACGCCCGGCTCGTCACCGATCAGCACGACCGGATCGTCGACACCGGGCGCCCGGAGATCGAGAGCCGCGTCGTCCACGAGCCGGTGGGCGTGTGCGCGCTCATCACGCCGTGGAACTACCCGCTGCTGCAGATCTCGTGGAAGCTCGCCCCCGCGCTCGCGGCCGGCAACACCGTGGTGATCAAGCCGAGCGAGGTCACGCCGCTCACGACGATCGCGCTGGTGCGGCTGTGCGAGGAGGCCGGCGGGCCGCGCGGGGTGGTGAACCTCGTGCTCGGCGGCGGGCCCGCGGTCGGATCGCCGCTGGTGGAGCACCCCGACGTGGACATGGTGTCGTTCACCGGCGGCGCCGCGACGGGCCGGGCGATCCTGCGCGCGGGGGCGGACACCGTCAAGCGGATGGCGGTGGAGCTGGGCGGCAAGAACCCGAATGTCGTGTTCGCCGACGCCGCGGACGGCGACGGCTTCGAGACCGTCGTCGACAACGCGATGACCGCCGTCTTCCTGCACTCGGGCCAGGTCTGCTCGGCGGGCGCGCGGCTCATCGTCGAGGACGCGCTGCACGACCGGCTCGTCGACGCGATCGCCGAGCGCGCCGAGCGGATCGTGCTCGGTGACGGCTTCGACCCGCGCTCCCAGGTGGGGCCACTGGTGTCGGCGCAGCACCGCGACAAGGTCGAGGCGTACGTGGCCTCCGCGATCGAGGACGGCGCGGTGCTGCGCGCGGGCGGGCGCCGCCCCGACGAGCCCGCGCTGCAGGCCGGCTTCTTCTACCGGCCCACCGTGCTCACCGGTGTGCGGGCGGACATGCGCGTCGTGCGCGAGGAGACGTTCGGCCCGATCATGACCGTGGAGCGCTTCACCACCGAGGACGAGGCGGTCGCGCTGGCGAACGACACCGACCTCGGTCTCGCCGGGGCCGTCTGGACCGGCGACGACGCGCGCGGCGAGCGGGTGGCGCGCGCGCTGCGCCACGGCACGGTCTGGATCAACGACTACCACCCGTACGTCCCCCAGGCCGAGTGGGGCGGCTACAAGCGCTCCGG
This sequence comes from Pseudonocardia sp., assembly GCA_050248815.1. Lineage (GTDB taxonomy): Bacteria > Actinomycetota > Actinomycetes > Mycobacteriales > Pseudonocardiaceae > Pseudonocardia. The sequence continues at coordinate 8,507 of JBFWRR010000109.1, forward strand.
CAACGGCCGCGAGCTCGGGCCGACCGGGCTGCACGAGTACCAGGAGACCAAGCACATCTGGCGCAACACGGCGCCCGCACCGAGCGGCTGGTTCACATCATGAACGCACAGGGCTCCGACAACTACGACTTCGTCATCGTCGGCGGCGGCTCCGCGGGCTGCGCGCTGGCCAACCGCCTCTCGGCGGACCCGCAGAACTCCGTCCTCGTGCTGGAGGCCGGGCGTCCCGACTACATCTGGGACGTCTTCATCCACATGCCCGCCGCGCTGCCGTTCCCGATCGGGTCGCGGTTCTACGACTGGAAATACGAGTCCGAGCCCGAGCCCTACATGAACGGGCGGCGGATCTACCACGCCCGCGGCAAGGTCCTCGGCGGCTCGTCGAGCATCAACGGGATGATCTTCCAGCGCGGCAACCCGATGGACTACGAGCGCTGGGCCGCCGACAAGGGCATGCAGACCTGGGACTACGCCCACTGCCTTCCCTACTTCAAGCGGATGGAGAACTGCCTGGCCGACCCGAACACGCCCTACCGTGGCCACGACGGCCCGCTGGTGCTGGAGCGTGGCCCGGCGACGAGCCCGCTGTTCCGCGCGTTCTTCGAGGCCGTGCAGCAGGCGGGCTGGCCGCTCACCGACGACGTCAACGGGCGCCAGCAGGAGGGTTTCGCCGCGTTCGACCGCAACGTCCACCGGGGGCGGCGGCTCTCCGCGGCCCGCGCGTACCTGCACCCCGTCATGGACCGGCCGAACCTGCACGTGCGCACCCGGGCGTTCGCGACGAAGGTGCTGTTCGACCGCACCCGCGCGTTCGGTGTCCGCTACCGCCACCGCGGGCGGATGCACACCGCCCGCGCCGGCGAGATCATCCTCTGCGGCGGCGCGATCAACTCCCCGCAGCTGCTGCAGCTCTCCGGCGTCGGCAACGCCGACGAGCTGCGCGCGCTGGGCCTGCCCGTCGTCGCCGACGTCCAGGGCGTCGGGGAGAACCTGCAGGACCACCTGGAGGTCTACATCCAGCACGCCTGCACCAAGCCGGTGTCGCTCGCGCCGATGACGAAGTGGCGCAACCGGCCGATGATCGGCGCGCAGTGGCTGTTCCTGCGCTCGGGACCGGGCGCGACCAACCACTTCGAGGGCGGCGGCTTCGTCCGGTCCAACGACGACGTCGACTACCCGAACCTCATGTACCACTTCCTGCCGATCGCCATCCGCTACGACGGCTCCTCCCCCGCCACCGGGCACGGCTACCAGGTGCACGTCGGGCCGATGTACGCCGACACCCGCGGCACCGTGAAGATCGTCTCCACGGACCCTGCGGTGCACCCGGCGCTGCGGTTCAACTACCTGTCGACGCCCACCGACCGCCGCGAGTGGGTGGAGGCCATCCGGGTCACCCGCGACATCCTGCGCCAGCCCGCTTTCTACGAGTTCGACGGCGGGGAGATCTCGCCCGGCCCGACCGTCGAGACCGACCAGGAGATCCTCGACTGGGTGGCCCGCGACGCCGAGACCGCGCTGCACCCGTCCTGCACGACGCGGATGGGCGTGGACGACATGTCCGTGCTGGACCCGCTCACGATGCGCGTGCACGGCCTCGACGGGATCCGCGTCGTCGACGCGTCGTCCATGCCCTACGTGACCAACGGCAACATCTACGCGCCGGTGATGATGCTGGCCGAGAAGTCGGCCGACATCATCCTCGGCAACACACCGCTGCCCCCGGAGGAGGTCGACTTCTACCGCCACCGGCCCTGATCATGCGCGCGCGAGCACCGCGTCGACCAGCCCGTACTCGACGGCCTGCGCCGGGGTGAACCAGCGGTCGCGGTCGAAGTCGGCCTCGATGCGCTCCACGGGCTGCCCGCTGTGCGTGGCGGTGAGCTCGGCGATGCGGCGCTTCCAGCGGCGCATCGCCTCGGCACGAATGCGGATGTCGGTCTCCACGCCGCCCGCGCCGCCGCTGGGCTGGTGCATCATCACCTCGGCGTGCGGCAGCGCGTACCGCTTGCCCGCTGCGCCCGCGGTGAGCAGGAACTGCCCCATCGACGCCGCCCAGCCGGTGACGACGGTGGAGACGTCCGGACGCACGGCCTGCATCGTGTCGTAGATCGCCATGCCCGCGGTGACGGAGCCGCCGGGCGAGTTGATGTAGAGGGTGATGTCGGCGGCCGGGTCCTCGGCGGCGAGCAGCAGCAGCTGGCCGACGATCCGGTTGCCGATCTCGTCGTCGACCTCCTTGCCGAGGACGACGATGCGGTCGGCGAGGAGCTTGTCGAACACCTGGTCGTCCAGGGTGACGGCACCGTTCGAACGGGACATCGGGAACACCTCCGGTGACTGGTCTCGACCCGGACGCTAGGAGCACGCCGCCGGCCACCGCCCCGCTTCCACCGCAGGTGAACGGATATCGCCGTGGGCGCACGGAACCCGGGCCGACCGGATGACGCAACGGCCACACCCGGACGGCGCAACCTTCCCGGATGATGGTTACGCCGGCCCTCCGTCGGCTATTCGACTCCAGGCGTCGGCCCGAGTTCCGCGGAGGCACGATGAGAATTCTCAGGATCGTCGTCGCGGTGCTCACCTGGCTCGTGGCGTTCGTCCTCCTCGTGCTCGCCGTCGTCCTTTCTCTGACGGTGGTCCTGCTGCCGGTTGGGGTGGCGCTCGGATATCTATCGATGCGCCTTTTCCGATTTGGCCTGCATTGCACGGCGCCCCGCGCCAAGGACGTGCGGAATGCATTACGCAAGCAGGGACGACGGTGGCGTCGCCGTACCCGGAAGGCGTTGCGCGACGCCGGAGCGAGGCGATGACCCGACCGGCGGCGTCGGCGGCATCGGCGATGCCAGGGCGCCCGGATCCCCTCGCCGACCTCCGACAGGCTCTGCGTGACCTGCTGGCCACGCTGCTCGAGCGGGCCGTCGGCGTGGCGCTGGACAAGGTCGAGGACATCGCGGGCCACCTCGACGAGATGGCCGCGCGCGGCGGGCCGAACGTGGGCGCACTGGTCGGGGGCGCGCGTTCGCTGGCCTCCGGTCGCAATCCGCTCTGGGGCGCGTTCCGTGGCGCATTCTCGGCACTCAGCCCGGGCACGAAGGCCGCCATCGTTGCGGCGCTCGTCCTGGCCCTCGTGCTGCTCCCCGTCACCGTCGTGCTCGTGCTGCTCGCCCTCATCGTGCTCGCGGTCGTGGCCGCGACGCGGTGGTCCGCCGTGCGCTGACCGGACGGTTGCTCCGTCCGTGCCCGTCTCCCCTCGCAGACGGCTCAACTTCGCGTGAAAAGCCCGGACGCGCGGCCCACCCCGATTACCGATCACGACCTGCGGGCACAGGGGGTGAAACCATTCGGACATCGCTCCGGTCGCACACCGGTGAACGCGACTCGAATCGAGGAGTTCTCAGATGAAATGTGGAGCCCGGGTGGCGCTCGGCGTCGCGGGCGGCTATTTCCTCGGCCGCACCAAGAAGATGAAGCTGGCGCTGATGCTGGGCGCGATGGCCGCGGGACGCCGGTCCGGCGGGCCGGCCGGCCTGATCGCGCAGGGCAGCAAGCTGATCAGCGCCTCGCCCGAGTTGAGCCGGCTGACCGACGAGATCCGCGGCCGGCTGCTCGAGGCGGGCAAGGGTGCCGCGCTCGCCGTCGCCGCCCGCCAGGTCGAGTCGCTGACCGACCGCGTCGGCAGGCGCGTCGAGACGCTCGGGTCCGTCGGTGTCCCGTCGCGCCGTCGGTCGGACCGCCGTTCCGCCGAACGCGACGACGACGGCTACGTGGACGACGACACCGACGACACCGACGACACCGCAGACGCGGACACCGCCGACGACCAGGCCGACGACGAGACCGAGCGGTCCCGCGAGAACCGCGACGAGGAGCCCGCCGACGAGCCGGAGCCGGACGACGAGCCGGAGCCGGACGACGAGCCGGAGC
>JBFWRR010000110.1:0-12388 GCA_050248815.1 Pseudonocardia sp.
GTCAGTCGTGCGCGATCTCCGCCCAGCCGTCGACGTCCTGCGGCTTGCGCGGGCCGGGGCCGATGTACTGCGCGGACGGCCGGACGAGCTTGTTCTCGCGCTTCTGCTCCATGATGTGCGCCGACCACCCGGCCGTGCGGGCACTCGTGAACATCGCGGGCATCATGTGCGGCGGCACCTCGGCGAAGTCGAGGATCACCGCGGCCCAGAACTCGACGTTCGTCTCGATCGGGTGGTCCGGGCGGCGCTCGCGCAGGATCGAGAGCGCGGACTGCTCCAGGGCCGCCGCCACCTCGTAGCGCGGCGCCGCCAGCTCCTTGCAGGTGCGCCGCAGCACGCGAGCCCGCGGGTCCTCCGCCCGGTACACCCGGTGACCGAAGCCCATGAGCTTCTCGCGGCGGTCCAGGATGCCCTTGACCAGCGCGTCCGCGTCCCCGGTCCGCTCCACCTCGGCGATCATCGGCAGCACCCGGGCCGGGGCTCCGCCGTGCAGGGGGCCCGACATGGCACCGATCGCCCCGGACAGCGACGCCGCGACGTCCGCACCGGTGGAGGCGATGACGCGCGCGGTGAACGTGGAGGCGTTCATGCCGTGCTCGGCGGCCGACACCCAGTACGCGTCCACGGCCTTGACGTGCGCGGGATCGGGCTCCCCGCGCCAGCGGATCATGAACCGCTCGGTGATCGTCTCGGCCTGGTCGATGCGGCTCTGCGGCACCGCGGGGACGCCAATCCCGCGCGCGGACTGTGCCACGTAGGACAGAGCCATCACAGAGGCACGGGCGAGCTGGTCGCGGGCCTCCTCGGCGGTGATGTCGAGCAGCGGCCGGTAGCCCCAGTACGGGGCGAGCATCGCGAGGGCGGCCTGCACGTCGACGCGGACGTCGCCGGTGTGCACCGGGATCGGGAACGGCTCGGCCGGTGGCAGGCCCGGGCCGAACCGGCCGTCCACCAGCAACGCCCACACGTTGCCGAACGTCACATGGCCGGCCAGATCCTCGATGTCGACACCCCGGTAGCGCAGGGCGCCGCCGTCCTTGTCGGGCTCGGCGATCTCGGTGCGGAAGGCGACATGGCCTTCGAGCCCGGACCTGAACCCCGAGGGGGGCGGCGGTACGGATGTGGCGGCGTCCGGCCCGGACGGCGCCGTCGCCGTGGTCGGTGCTGTCGACACCGGTCCTCCTTCTGGGATCGACCTCGCACTCGTGGCGCAGAGGCGACTAACGTGGTTGGCGTCACCCTGCCTCCGCGCGGGTGCCGGAGCAACGGGAGGCTCGGGTGGCTTCCGTCACCGGGGGTATCGGACGAGGGGGACGCGGTGGCGGTGCGTGAGCCGGCGCTGATGCGCGTGCAGTACTCGCAGGACGGGCTGGACGTCGGCGATCTCGCGGCCACGTGGCACGCGCAGCTCGCCGCCTGGCTCGCCGAGGCCGACGCGGCGGGCGTCCCGGACGCCAACGCGATGGTGTTGGCCACGGCGGGTGAGGACGGCCGGCCGTCGTCGCGGACGGTGCTCTGCAAGGGCATCGACGCGCACGGGGTCGTCTTCTTCACCAACTACACGTCGGTGAAGAGCCGGGAGCTGCGGGAGATCCGCTACGCGTCGGCGACGTTCCCGTGGTACGCGCTGCACCGGCAGGCACACGTGCGGGGCACGGTCACCACGGTCGACCCGGCGGAGACCGCGCGGTACTGGCGCTCCCGCCCGCGGGGCTCGCAGCTGGGGGCGTGGGCGTCCGTCCAGTCCACGGTGGTGGCCGACCGGCGCGTGCTCGACGACGCCCTGGCCGTGGTCACCCGGCGGTACGAGGGCATGGAGGTGCCGGTGCCGCCGCACTGGGGCGGCTGGCGGCTCGCCCCGGAGCAGGTGGAGTTCTGGCAGGGCAGGGCGGACCGGATGCACGACCGGCTGCGCTTCGATCTCGACCTGCACGACCGCTCGTGGCGGGTGCGCAGGCTCGCGCCATGAACCCGACGCCGCTCAGTGTGCGGGCGCGAGGTACCCGCCCGGCACGGCCCGGCAGGTGCCGTCCGCGTCCAGCACGTAGGACCACGTGCCCTGGCGGGTGACGGCGGTGATGCGCACGCGACCGTCCGGGTCGGCACGGCCGACAACCCACTCGGCGGGGCCGCTGTAGATCCGGTAGTAGTCGATCGCGTCGCGCTGACGGTCCGTGAGCACGGTTCCCCTCCGTTCCCGGCGAGACGCGCCGTAGCGTAAGCCGATGTTCGCCTGAGTTTCCAGCCCCGGTCCGGTCCGATGCAGTGGTAATCGTGGCGGTCGTGCCCCTTCGCGCCCGCCTGCGCGGCCTCGTCGCCGACACCCGCCCGCTGCGTACCCCCGCCTACCGCAGACTGTGGCTCGCGGGGATCGTCACGCTCGTCGGGGCGCAGCTGTCGGTGGTGGCCGTGCCGACCCAGATCTACCAGCTCACGGGCTCGTCGGCCTACGTCGGCCTGACCGGCGTCTTCGGGTTGGTGCCGCTGCTGGTCTTCGGGCTGTGGGGCGGTGCGGTCGCGGACGCCCTGGACCGCAGGATCGTGCTGCTGATCTCCGGCGCGGGCATCGGCCTGGCCTCACTGACCCTGTGGATCACCTCGGCCACCGGCTTCGGCGGGGTGTGGACGGTGCTCGGGCTCTTCGCGCTGCAGTCGGCGCTGCTCGCGGTGAACCAGCCGGCCCGCAGCGCCGTCATCCCCCGGTTGCTGCCCGCGGAGCAGGTCCCGTCGGCGAACGCGCTGAACATGACGGTGGCGCAGATCGGGGCGGTGGCCGGGCCGCTGCTGGCGGGGGTGCTGATCCCGGTGGTGGGGCTCGCGACGCTCTACTTGCTCGATGCGATCGCCCTCCTGGCGACGCTGTGGGCGGTCTGGCGGCTGCCGCCGGTGCCGCCGCAACGGGGGGACGGCCCGCCGCGAGCAGGGCTGCGTGAGGTCGTGGCGGGGTTCCGGTACGCGGCGATGCACAAGGTACTGCTCGTGTCCTTCCTCATCGACGTGATCGCGATGGGCGCCGGGATGCCGCGCGTGGTGTTCCCGGAGATGGCGCACACGGTCTTCGGCGATCCACCCGAGGGCGGTCCCGCGCTGGGGTTGCTGTTCGCGGCGATCCCGATCGGGATGGTCCTCGCGGGCCTGTTCTCCGGGTGGCTGCACGGGGTGGCGCGCCAGGGCGTGGCGGTGACGGTGGCGATCTGCGTGTGGGGCCTCGCGATCGCGGCGTTCGGGCTCGCCGGGTCGCTGTGGCTGGCCGTGGCGTTCCTCGCGATCGGCGGCGCCGCGGACCTCGTGAGCTCCGTGTACCGCAGCTCGATGCTCCAGACGGTCGCGACCGACGAGATGCGCGGGCGGATGCAGGGCGTGTTCCTCGTCGTGGTCGCGGGCGGGCCGCGGCTGGCCGATCTCTGGCACGGCCCGGCCGCGGCGGCGTTCGGGCCCGGCGCGGCGGCGACGGCGGGCGGGATCGCCGTCGTCGTGCTGGCGATCGCGGTCGTGGTCGCCTTCCCGGCCTTCTGGCGGTTCCGGGCCGCCAACGGGTGCGAACCGCGCACCTGACCCGCACCATGGCTGTCCATGACGGGATCGACAGGCACGGCCGAGCGGGGTGGGCAGCCGGAACTCAGGCGGGCGATCGGTCCCGGCCTGCTCCTGCTGTTCGTCGTCGGGGACATCCTCGGCACCGGCATCTACGCGCTGACCGGCTCGGTCGCCGCGGTGATCGGCGGCGCGCTGTGGCTGCCGTTCCTGCTGGCGTTCGTCGTCGCCTTCCTCACCGCATTCAGCTACCTGGAGCTGGTGGGCAAGTACCCCCGGGCGGCGGGGGCGGCGCTGTACACGCACAAGGCGTTCGGCATCAACTTCCTGACCTTCATGGTCACGTTCACCGTCATGACCTCCGGGGTGACGTCCGCGGCGACGGCGGCCACGGCGTTCGCCGACACCTACCTGCGCGAGTTCGTCGAGCTGCCCACGTGGGGCGTCGCGACGGCGTTCATCCTCGGCCTCGGGCTGGTCAACTTCCGGGGTGTGGCCGAGTCGGTGAAGGCGAACGTCGTCCTCACCCTGATCGAGCTGTCCGGTCTGCTGCTCATCATCGGGGCCGGGCTCTACGCCGTGGTCGGGCGCGGGGAGGGCGACGCGGCGCGCCTCGTCGAGATCGACACGGGTGACTCCACGGTCTTCCTCGCGATCACGGCGGCCACGTCCCTCGCGTTCTTCGCGATGGTCGGCTTCGAGGACTCGGTGAACATGGCCGAGGAGTGCCGCGACCCGGTGCGGATCTTCCCGCGCGCGATGCTGCTCGGCATGGGCATCGCGGCGGCCGTCTACGTGGCGGTGGCGGTGCTCTCCTCGATGCTCGTGCCCGCCGACGTCCTCGCCGAGGCGAAGTCCGGGGCGCTGTTCCGCGTGCTCGAGGCCGGGGCGCCGGGCTTCCCGCTCGCGGTCTTCGCCGCGATCGGCCTGCTCGCGGTGATCAACTCGGCGCTGATCAACATGCTGATGGCCAGCCGCCTGCTCTACGGCATGGCTCGCGAGCGGGTGCTGCCGCGCGTGCTCGGCACCGTGCATCCCGCCCGGCGCACGCCGTGGGTGTCGATCGCGTTCACGAGCCTGATCGCGATCGTCCTCGCCGGGACCGCGGACGTCAGCCTGCTCGGCGGCACGACGGCGCTGCTGCTGCTCGCCGTCTTCACCATCGTCAACGTCGCGGTGCTGGTGCTGCGGCGCGACCCGGTCGACCACGAACACTTCCGCACACCGACGTGGGCTCCCTTCCTCGGCATCCTGACCTGCGGGTTCCTGGCCACCCCGCTGTCGGGCAGGCCAGTCGGGCAGTTCCTCGTCGCCGGCGTCCTGCTCGCCGTCGGCGTGGTCCTCTGGCTGGCCAACCACTGGTACGTCGGCCGTGTCGAGGCGCGCGGGGACCAGCCGGTCCGTTGACGGCCGCAGCGCCCCGACCGCGGCTGACATCACGTCGGCCTCCACCGATTCGCCCCTGTCGTCACGGCGGTGGGCGGATATTTTGAGGTCCGGTAACGCCGACATCACGAGCGAGAGGTTCCCCATGGCTGACCAGGCCACAGACAGCGCCGACACCACCTCGGCGGTACTCAGCTATCCCGGTGGCGACCAGAAGCTCGAGATCCGGGCGGCCACGGACGGGGCCTCGGCACTGGACATCGGCCGGCTGCTGCCGGGCACCGGGTACACCACGTACGACCCGGGCTTCGGCAACACCGCCGCCTGCGCGTCGGGCATCACCTACATCGACGGCGACGCCGGCATCCTGCGCTACCGCGGCTACCCCATCGGCCAGCTCGCCGAGAAGTCGACGTTCCTGGAGACCAGCTACCTGCTGATCTACGGTGAGCTGCCGACCCGCGACGAGCTGGACACGTTCACGGGGAAGATCCGACGGCACACGATGCTGCACGAGGACCTCAAGCGCTTCTTCGACGGCTTCCCGCGCGACGCCCACCCCATGCCGGTGCTGTCCAGCGCCGTCAGCGCTCTGTCCACCTTCTACCAGGACGCGCTCGACCCGTTCGACGAGCGGGCCGTGGAGCTGGCCACCGTCCGGCTGCTGGCGAAGGTGCCGACGATCGCGGCCTACGCCCACAAGAAGTCCGTCGGGCAGCCGTTCCTCTACCCCGACAACTCGCTGGGCCTCGTCGAGAACTTCCTGCGGCTGACCTTCGGGTTCCCCGCCGAGCCCTACGCGCTGGATCCCGAGATCGTGCGGGCGCTGGACGTGCTGCTGATCCTGCATGCCGATCACGAGCAGAACTGCTCGACGTCCACCGTCCGGCTGGTCGGCTCGTCGCAGGCCAACCTGTTCGCCTCGATCTCGGCGGGCATCAACGCCCTGTTCGGGCCGCTGCACGGCGGGGCCAACCAGGCCGTCCTGGAGATGCTCACGCGCATCCAGGACGTGGAGGACGGCGACATCGACACGTTCATCGAGCGGGTCAAGAAGAAGGAACGCAACGCCCGGCTGATGGGCTTCGGGCACCGGGTCTACAAGAACTACGACCCGCGGGCGAAGATCGTCAAGCAGAGCGCGGACGACGTCCTCGCGAAGATCGGCGTCACCGACCCGCTGCTCGACATCGCGAAGGCGCTCGAGGAGCGCGCGCTTGCCGACGACTACTTCATCGAGCGCAAGCTCTACCCCAACGTCGACTTCTACACCGGCGTGATCTACCGGGCGATGGGCTTCCCGACGAAGATGTTCACGGTCCTGTTCGCGCTCGGCAGGCTTCCGGGATGGATCGCGCACTGGCGCGAGATGATGAACGACCCCCAGAACAAGATCGGCCGCCCGCGTCAGCTCTACACCGGCGCCACCGAACGCGACTACGTGGACGTGTCCGCGCGCTGAACCCCGCCCCCGTCCCGGCCGTGACGTCCCCGAGAAGGGGGTGGTGTCATGGCCGGGATCGTGGTGTGTGGCGGGGGCGTCGTCGGGTTGGCGGCGGCGATGATGATGGCGAGGGACGGGCACGCCGTCACGGTGCTGGAGCCGGATCCGGACGGTCCACCCACGCCGGCGGCGACCGCGTGGGGGACGTGGAAGCGGCGGGGGGTCACGCAGTTCCACCAGCCGCACGGGCTCTTCTCCCGGTTCCGCGAGGTGTGTGAGGACGAGCTGCCGGGGGTCTGCGAACGGCTCGTCGCCGCGGGTTGCGTGCGGCTCAACCGCATCGACGCCGCGCCGCCCGCCGTCCGGGGCAGGCGCCCGGGTGACGAGCGGTTCGAGATCATCAGCGGACGTCGGCCGGTCGTCGAGGCGGTGTTCGCCGAGGCCGCCGCCGAGGAGGTCGTCGTGCGCCGGGGCGTGGCCGTCACGGGGCTCCTCACCGGGCCGTCGGCGATCCCCGGGGTGCCGCACGTCAACGGGGTCGTCACCGACGCCGGCGAGCGGGTCGCCGCGGACCTCGTCGTCGACGCCACCGGTCGCCGTGGTCCCACCGAGCGCTGGCTGGCCGCGATCGGCGCCTCGTCGCCCCAGGTCGAGGGCCAGGGTGAGCGCTTCCTGTACTACACCCGCTTCCTGCGCGGGAACCTGCCCGCCATGCGGGGGCCCGCGCTCGCCGCCCTGGGCAGCATCTCGGCGCTCACGCTCGCGGCGGACAACGACACCTGGTCGGTGACGCTGTTCGCCGCGTCGACCGACACCCCGCTCAAGGCGCTGCGTCACCGTGAGGTGTTCGACCGGGTCGTCACCGCCTGCCCGTTGCAGGCGCACTGGCTCGACGGCGAGGCGCTGAACGGGGTTTCCGTGATGGCGGGAGCGATCGACCGCTACCGGCGCTTCGTCGTCGACGGACAGCCGGTCGCCACGGGCTACGCCGCCGTCGGGGACGCCTGGGCCTGCACGAACCCGTCCGCCGGACGCGGGCTCACCGTCGGGCTCGTGCACGCCCAGGCGCTGCGCGGCGCCGTCCGCGACCATCTCGGGGAGCCCGCGGCGTTCGCGACCGCCTGGGACGAGCGCACCGAGCGCACCGTCACTCCGTTCTACCGCAGCCAGCTCGCCGCGGACCGGGCCCGCCTCGCCGAGATGGACGCGCTGCGCCGGGGCGAGGCCCCGCCGCTCCCGGACCCGGTCCAGGCCCGCTTCGGCGCCGCCGTCGGCCAGGATCCCGACGCGTTCCGCGGGATGCTCGACATGCTCATGTGCCACGCGCACCCGCAGGAGGTGTTCGCCCGGCCGGCCGTGCAGGCCGCGATCGCGGCCGCGGGCGACCCGACCCCGCTGCCTGCGCCGGACCGCGACCTGCTCGTCGCGCTGCTCGCCGGCTGAGACCGCCGGGGGTTCCGCCGCCTGGCCGGTCGTGCCCGTTCCGGTCGTGCCCCATCCGGCCGGACGGCGCGGGCTCCTCTAGCGTCGCGCGGCATGACCGAGAACGGCGTCGTCTGGTTCCGCCGCGACCTGCGGGTGCGCGACCAGCCGATGTTCCTCGCCGCAGCCGACGCCGCGCCCCGGACGCTCGCCCTGTTCGTGCTGGACGAGGCCCTGCTCGGGCCGTCCGGCGCGGCGCGCAAGACCTTCCTCTACCGCAACCTCCGTGCCCTCGACGAGGCGCTCGGCGGTCGGCTGCTCGTCGTCCGCGGCGATCCCGTGGACTCCGTCCCGCGCGTCGCGGCGGCCGTCGGGGCCGCGACCGTGCACGTCGCCGCCGACTTCGGCCCCTACGGTGCCCGCCGTGACCACGCCGTCGGGAAGGCGCTCGCCGCGGACGGTCGCGAGCTGGTCCGTACCGGCTCGCCGTACGCCGTCGCGCCCGGGCGCGTCCGCAAGCCCGACGGCGCGCGGTACCGCGTCTTCACCCCGTTCCGCCGGGCGTGGCTCGCGCACGGGTGGCGAACGCCCGCGCGGACGGACGCGTCCACCGTCGCGTGGCTCGACTCCGCGGGCCGCGACGGCGGGCCGCGTGCGGTGCCGATCCCCGGCGATGTGGCCGTCGGGGCTTCGCTGCCCGCCGCGGGCGAGGACGCGGCGGCGACGCGCTGGGCCGCGTTCCTCGACCGGGTGCGTGACTACGCTGCGCAACGCGACCGTCCGGACCGGCCCGGGACGTCGCAGATGTCGCCGTATCTCAAGTACGGGCTCGTCCATCCGCGGACGTTGCTCGCCGATCTCGCCCGCCGCCGGGGCGAGGGTGCCGAGGCCTTCCGCTCCGAGCTGTGCTGGCGCGAGTTCCACGCAGACGTGCTCCACCACCGGCCCGAGACGGCGCGGGAGAACCACGACGCCGCGTTCGACGCCCTCCCGCTCGCCGCGGGCCCGGACGCCGACCGGTTGTTCGACGCCTGGCGCGAGGGGCGTACCGGCTACCCCGTCGTCGACGCCGGAATGCGACAGCTCCGTGAGCAGGCGTGGATGCACAACCGCGTCCGCATGATCGTCGCGAGCTTCCTGGTGAAGGACCTGCACCTGCCGTGGTGGCGCGGTGCCCGGCACTTCATGCAGCTGCTCGTCGACGGCGACCTCGCGTCCAACCAGCACGGATGGCAGTGGATCGCCGGCAGCGGTACCGATGCCGCGCCGTACTTCCGCATCTTCGACCCGGTCGCCCAGGGAGAGCGGTTCGATCCGGACGGCGACTACGTCCGCCGCTTCGTCCCTGAGCTGCGTGACGTGCCGGGCAAGGCCGTGCACCGGCCGTGGCGGTGGCCCGGCGGCGTCCCGTCCGGCTACCCCGAGCGGATCGTGGACCACGCGGAGGAACGGAAGGTCGCACTGGAGAGATACGAGCGGGTCAAGGCGGCGCGCCGGTAGGGCGGCGTTATGGTCGCCCCACACCGCAGGGAAGGGGTGCACGATGGCGAAGGACCCGATCCGTCGGCGGCGGCGACGTCGGCGGCTGCTCGTTCTCGCGGCGGCCGGTGGCGCGGGCTGGTACCTCTGGTCGCGACGCAACGCATCGGAGGTCGACGACTTCCCGCAGGTGGCGCCACCCGCCCCGAGCCCGGTCCGGCTCGCCGCCGCCGAGACCGAGGCGCCGCCGGTCGAGGTCGCCCCGGCGGGCGAACCGGCCGATCCCGCCGCAACGCACGGCGAGAGGAACGGACGTGTCGCGGCAGCACCGGACGTGCCCGCGGCGGAGACCACGCCGGGTACCGCGGCGGGTACCACTGCGGAGGAGCGTGCAGGCGGGCAGGAGCCCGGGTCGCCCGTCGCGTCGGATGCGTCCGTCGCGGATGCCCCGGTTGCGGATGCTCCGGTTGCGGATGCCCCGGCTGCGGATGACCCCGCACCCGACCCCGCATTCGAGGCGTCGGCGCCACAGCCCGTCGTCACGACGCCTGCCGCGGCCGCCGCGACGGTCCCCGCCACCGGCGGTGCCCCGTCGCTCCCGGACGGCTCCGCGCCGGGCCCGGAGTACACGATCAAGGGCAACGCCGGATCGAGGCTGTTCCACCCGCCGAGCAGCCCCTACTACAGCCGCACCAAGGCCGAGGTGTGGTTCCGCACGCCGGAGGAAGCGCGCGAGGCCGGCTTCACCGAGTACACGCCGCGTCGCCGTGCCGCGCGCTGACCGGGATTTCGCGCATCGCACACCGATGAGATGCGCAACTCGCGCTGACCGACGCAACCCGCGCTGATGGGACGCGCAACTCGGGCCGATGAGATGCGCAACTCGCGCGGCGGGCGTCAGCCCGGGCCCGGCATCGAGATGCCGTAGCCGCGGATCTTGCGGTAGATCGTGGCCCGCGACATCCCGAGGTGGCGGGCGGCCTCGGCCTTGTTGCCGTCCGTGTCGAGCAGGGCGTCCACGATGGCGTCGCACTCGATGGCCTCGAGCGGGGTGAGCACGCGGCGGGTGATGGCGCGGCACTCGGGTGGGAGGTCCCGCATCCCGACGACGCCGGTGCGCCGCCGCGCGACGATCTTGCGAAGAACCTGGTAGAGCTGCTCGACGTTGCCGGGCCACCGGTTGCGCATGAGAACCCGCATGGCCTCGGGGGAGCAGGTGAGGTCGGCGCCGCGGGTGAGACGGGCGATGAGGTACGGGACGAGCTCGGCGACGTCCTCGACGTGGTGGCGCAGCGGCGGCACGTCGACGGTGCGGGGGAAGAAGTCGACGAGATCGACGAGGTCGGCCGTGCCCGCCCCCTTGCCGCGGTCGACGGTGACGACGAGCCAGGGCCGTTCGGGATCGGTGGACTCGCGGTGGGGTTCGAGGGCGTCGCACAGCGCCTGGACACCTTCGACGGGCAGGCGGTCGACGTGGGTCAGGATCAGCGTCCCGCCCTCGGTGGTCTCGAGCTCCTCGGTGACCTCGGCGAGCCAGCGCGGCGACCAGTTGTCGGCGTCGAGGACGCGGAGGTGGCCCGCGGGCGTGCGCCGCTGGTGGGTTGCCCGGGCCAGCGTCGTCTTCCCGGTGCCCGGCTCGCCCTCCAGGACGAGCCATTCCCGCGCCTGGAAGTGCCGGTCCACGGCCTGGCAGCACTTGGACCACAGCGCGCCCGACCCGACGACGGCGGGGAGCGCGGCAGCGGGGGCGCTGGTGCCGGTGAGGGCGTGCGATCCGGTGGACCGTGCGGCGCCGCCGGGGACGATCTGGACCTGCAGCACGCCACCGGGCACGTCGCCCTCGACCCAGCTGGGCCGGCAGTGGACGCGGGCGGTGGCCCCGCTCGGCAGGTCCAGGACGAGCTGTTGGCGCCTGCCGGTGGCAAGAGCCTCGGAGGCGCCCGCGAGGAGGGGGACCTGGTCGCGCGGGTCGAGGAGCTCGCGCGCCCGGTCGTTCATCATCAGCAGGTCGTCGCTGATCGCGAGGATGGCGCCGGAGCTGCGGCGGCAGGTGCTGAGGTAGTCGTTGAGCAGGGTGAGCTCGCGGCGACCGGACTGGGCGAGCAGCGTCTCCTCGATGCGCCGGGCGATGGTGCCCGCCATGCTGGCCATCATCAGGTTCGCCTCGCGCCGCCAGCAGGTGAGGTCGAGGACGCCCATCACCTTGCCGGTCACGGGGTGACGGATCGGCGCGCCTGCGCACGCCATGTCCTCGAGGTGCTCGACGTAGTGCTCGTGGCCGAACACGACCGCAGGCCCACGGCCTTCGAGGGCCGTGCCGATGCCGTTGGTACCGACGTAGCGCTCGGCATAGCTGAAACCGGGGGCGAGCCAGATACGGTCGAGGTGCTGTTCGAGCGAGGAGTCGCCCGTGCGGCGGTCCAGGACCACGCCGTCGTCGTCGCAGAGGATGACGCTGACCGGCTCGGTGGCGAACTGGTCGGCCACGTCGTCCAGGATCGGGCGTGCGGTGCGGATGAGCAGGGAGTCGCGGTCGGCGTCCGTCTCGTAGGGCAGGTCGAGATGGTCCGCGGCGACGTCGAACTGGCGCGATCGGGTCCAGGAGGCGAGGATCGGCTCGCGGACGATGCCGGGCTCGAGGGGGTCGTCGACCAGGAACGAGACGCGGGCGTGCGCGACCCGGTCGGGCAGCGCCTCGGGAGCGCGTCGAAGCCCGGCCCCGGTGGCGTCCTCCCCGCAGATGCGGGTGCTCGGCGCGTTCGTCTGGCCCAACCGGGAGACCCCCTGTCCGGAGCAGTCGTCGATCCTGGCGAGTGGTGCTTCGGAAGGTACCGTCAGGACCCTGTCTCAGGCCAGGCGAGCTGCGAAAACGAGCAAGCGTCTCATATTGAGACCTCCAGTCGCTCGGCAGCGCGCTGTGATTCCCAGCACGAGACGAGCGCCACGGAAGGCCCGCGCCCTGAAGCGTGCGCCCGTCGCGTGCACGACCTCCGTTTGCCGGTACGCCCGCGTCCGTTCCGGCCCACGGGGTTCCACCACGACACCGTGAGGAGTTGACGTGAGTCGGCAGAGCTTGGCAAAGGCTCACCAGAAGATTCAGGAACTCTCCTGGGAGCCGCAGTA
>JBFWRR010000111.1:0-12235 GCA_050248815.1 Pseudonocardia sp.
CCCGTGGTGTGCACGGGCGTCCCGTGGTGTGCACGGGCGTCCCGTGGTGCGCACGGCGCCCCGCGAGTGTGCACGGCGGCCCCACCGCCACCGCGCCCGGACCGGGCTACCCGACGACCGCCGTGCGCCGGGGTCACCCGGCGGCTCAGCCCCCGTCGCCCTCGGCGAGCATCAGGTACCCGGTACCGCGCACCGTCTCGATGTGCCCGGGTGCGCCCGCCGGGATCGCGGTCTTGCGGCGCAGGTAGCCGACGTAGACCTCGACGATGTTGCCGTCGCCGTCGTAGTGCGGGTCCCACACGGACGCGAGGATCTCCGCCTTGCTCACCACCCGGCCCGCGTGGCGCAGCAGGACCTCCAGCACGGCGAACTCCCGCGGCGTGAGGGAGACCGGCTCGCCGTCGCGCAGGACGCGGTGCGCGGCGGGGTCCAGCGTCAGCGCGCCCGCGGTCAGCACGGCCGGGCGGGGCCGGCCGCCGCGGCGCAGCAGCGCACGCAGGCGCGCCAGCAGCACCACGAACGAGAACGGCTTGGTGAGGTAGTCGTCGGCGCCGAGATCGAAGGCGTCCGCCTCGTCGTACTCGCCGTCCTTGGCGGTGAGCACCAGCACCGGGGTCCACACGCGGGCGGCACGCAACGCCTCCAGCACGCGGTAGCCCGACATCCCGGGCAGCATCAGGTCGAGGATCACCACGTCGTAGGCGTGGTGTTGGGCGGCCCACAGGCCGGCCGGCCCGGTGTGGGCGAGATCGACGCTGTGCCCGGCGTCCGCCAGCCCGTCGCGGACGGTGCGGGCGAGCCGCACCTCGTCCTCGACCACGAGCACCCGCACGGGCACCACGCTAGCCGCCGCCACCCCGTGAGCGTCCCGCCTCGCTGCTGAGAGGGCCCTGAAAGAGCGCTGAGAGGGCGCCGGGAGCGCGGCCGGGGACCCTCTCAGCCCGCCGCGGGCAGCCGGACGGTCAGCAGCGCCCCGCCCCGCGGCGAGCGGCCCACCTCGACCGTCCCGCCGTGGGCGCGGGCCACCTCGGCGACGATCGCGAGCCCGAGCCCGCTGCCCCCCGCGTCGCGGGCCCGCCCCGGGTCGAGGCGGACGAACCGGCGCAGCACCCGATCGCGGTCGCCCTCCGGGATGCCCGGCCCGTCGTCGCCGACGGCCAGCTCGACGGTGCCGTCGTGGTTCGACAACCGCAGCTCGACGACGCCCGCGGCGTGGTGGACCGCGTTGTCGACGAGGTTGCGCACCAGCCGGGCGAGCTGGTCGCGGTCACCGCGCACCCGGGCCGCGGCGACATCGGCCACGACCGTGACCGACGACACCGACCGCAGCCGCATCCGTTCGGCGTCGAGCAGTTCGTCGAGGTCGACGTCGTCACCGGCGCCGTCGCCGCGTGGCCGCAGACCCCGCTCGTCGGCGCGCGCGAGCAGGAGGAGGTCCTCGACGAGGTGGCCGATCCGGGCCGCGTCCACGCGCATCGCGGCGATCCGGGCGTCGTCGCGCTCCGTGCGGCCGCGGGTCAGCTCCAGCCCGGCGACGACCGTGGTGAGCGGGCTGCGCAGCTCGTGGCTCGCGTCCGCGACCAGCTGGCGCTGCGCGGCCCGGGCGGCGCGCAGCCGGGCGAGCATCGCGTTGAGCGTGACGGCGAGGCGCCCGACCTCGTCGCGGGTGGCCGGTTCGGCGACGTGTTGGTCGAGGTCGCGGTCGGTGATCAGCTCCACCTGGGCGCGCATCGCCTCGACGGGCCGCAGCGCCCGCCCCGTCGCGACGTAGGTGGCGACGGCCGCGATCAGCGCCAGCAACGGGACGGCGACGGCGAGCAGTTCGCCCGTCGTGGCGACGCTGCGAGTGACGGAGCCGAGCGGTTCCCCGACCACGACGACGAGATCGCCGTCCGGGGCGGCGACCCCCCGGACGGCGACGGCGACGTCGTCCGGGTCGTGCCAGGTCCCGCTCGCCCCGAGCAGCCGGACGGTCACCTCGGTGCCCGGCCCGGGCCGTTCGGCTACCAGCGGTGCCCGCCCGGCCAGCGACGGCGAGGACGCGAGCACCGCACCGCGCGCGTCGAGCACCTGCACGAGCGCCACCACCGACCGCGACCTGCCGACCGCGTCCTGCGGGGCGACGCCCACGCCCAGCGCCTGCGCGACGGCCGCCGCCGTGGCCCGCGCGTCGTCCTGCTCGACCGACTCCAGCGAGTGGTCCAGGAGCAGCAGCATCGCGGCGCCGCCGAGCGCGAGCGCCACGGCGACGACGACCGCGGCCGTCCCGGCCGTGCGCACCCGTACGCCCGCCCGGCGGGCCCACCAGCCGCGCACACCCCGCACGGGGCGGACGCTACGCCGCGTCCCCGGCGCGCCGGCCCCCGCCGGGCAGGGGTCACGCATGCGGCGCGCGGCCCCACCCCGCCGGGAGCCCTGCGTCCGCCGCGTCACCCCTGCCCGGTGAGCTCGCGGCGGATGTCGGTCTTGAGGACCTTCCCGACGGTGGAGCGCGGCAGGTCCGCCCAGAACTCGATCTGCTTGGGCGCCTTCACCCCGCCGATCCGCTCCTTGACGAACGCGATGAGCGCCTCGGCCCCCGCCTCGGCGCCCGGCTGCAGCGCGACGACGGCCGCGACCCGTTCGCCCCACTTCTCGTCCGGCAGGCCGATCACGGCGCAGTCGCGCACGGCGTCGTGCGCCATCAGCGCCTGCTCGACCTCGGCGGAGTACACGTTGAACCCGCCGGTGATCACCATGTCCTTCGCCCGGTCCACGATGTGCAGGTAGCCCTCGGCGTCGAGCATGCCGATGTCGCCGGTGTGGTGCCAGCCGTGCGCGGACGCCTCGGCGGTGGCCTGCGGGTTCTTGTAGTACCCGGCCATCACGAGCGGGCCCCGCACGACGATCTCGCCGCGCTCGCCCTGCGGCAGCAGCGTGCCGTCCGGCGCCATGATCGCCACCGTGCACATCGGCGAGGGCCGCCCCGCCGAGGTGAACCGCTCCGTGGCGAGCGAGCCGTCGGCGTGGCGGTGCTGCGCCGGGGACATCGTCGAGACCATCATCGGCGCCTCGGACTGGCCGAACAGCTGCGCCATCGGCCCGATCCGCTCGCACGCCTCGGCGAGCCGCGTCGCGGACATCGGCGCGGCGCCGTACCAGAAGCACTGCATCGCGCTCAGGTCGGTGATGTCGAGGTTCTCGTGGCCGAGCACCATGTAGATCAGCGTCGGCGGCAGGAACGTGTGGGTGACCTCGTGGCACTCTGCGAGCTGCAGGAACTGCCCGACGTCCGGGCGCGCCATCACGACGATCTCGCCGCCGAGTGTCATGACCGGGAAGCAGAGCACCCCGGCGGCGTGGGTGAGCGGGGCCAGCGCCAGGTAGACGGGCCGTCCCTCGAACGGGTAGCTCATCAGCGTGATCGCCGTCATCGTCTCGAAGGTGCGGGCGGTGAGCACCACGCCCTTCGGGCGCCCGGTGGTGCCGCCCGTGCCGACGATCGCGACGACGTCGTCGGGCGGGGCGGCCTCGGCGGGCGGGTCGTCCGCCGCCGCGGCGAGCCAGGCGTCGAAGCCCGCGCCGAGCTCGACGGCGACGCTGACGTCGAGCTCGGCCACCAGCGGCGCGAACGCGTCCTGGTGGATCAGGGTGCGGCAGTCGAACAGCTCCAGCAGCTCGCGGTTCTCCGCGGCCCCGTTGCGCGGGTTGATCGGGCACCAGACGGCGCCCGCGCGGGCGATCCCCGAAGACGCAGGCGAACGCCACCGGGTCGTTCGCCGAGAGGATCCCGACCTTGTCGCCGGGACGGACGCCCGAGCGCCGCAGCGCCCGCGCGACCGCGTGCGACAGCTCGACGACCTCGCCGTAGGACAGCGTCTCGCCGTCGCAGGTCAAGCAGGGCGCCTCCGGTCCCAGCGAGGCGCCCTTGTCCAGGTAGAAGGTGAGCGACATGGCTAGCGGTGCGTCCGCACGGTCACATGCCCATCCCGCCGTCGACCGGCAGCCCGACGCCGTTGACGAACCTGGAGCGGTCCGAGGCGAGGAAGACGACGGCGTCGGCGATGTCGGACACCTCGGCGAGGCGCCCCGACGGGGTGAGCCCGATGACGGCCGCGACCGCGGCGTCCGGGTTCTCGAACAGGCCCAGCTCGGAGGTCTCGACGGCGAGCTTGACCCCCATCTCGGTGGGCACGAGCCCGGGGTGGACGCAGTTGACGCGCACCCCGTAGCCGAGCTTGCCGCTCTCCATCGCCGCCACCCGGGTGAGGCGGTCGACCCCGGACTTGGTGGCGGAGTAGCCCGCTATCGCCGGGAACGCGATGGTCGCGGCCACCGACGCCACGTTGATCACGGTGCCGCCGCGACCGGCGGCACCGCCGGGGCGCATGGCCCGGAACGCGTGCTTGAGGCCGAGCAGCGTGCCCAGCAGGTTGACGTCGAACATCCGGCGGTGCTCGTCGGGGTCGGCGTCCGCGATGAGCGCGGTGACCTCCACGCCGGCGTTGTTGACCACGATGTCGAGCCCGCCGAGCTCGGCCACCGTGTGTGCCACGGCGGCCTCCCACTGCGCGTCCTCGGTGACGTCCAGCTCGACGAACGCGGCCCCGCCGATGCCGGCGGCGGTCTGCTCGCCCACGTCCTTGAGAACGTCGGCGATCATCACGCGCGCGCCCGCTGCGGCGAGCGCCTGCGCCGTGCCGAGCCCCAGGCCGCGGGCGCCGCCCGTCACCAGGGCCGCGCGTCCCGTCAGCTCCCCGCCTGCCATGTGGCTCCTCCCCGGGCACCTCGTCGTGCCCTGCTGTGGCGTGGGGCACAACGTAGGAATCTGTCTGGACGACTGTCAAGAAAAACCTGGCCACTCGTCAAGGATTCACTGGACGCGCGTCCAGTAATCGCCGTGATGAGTTACGCTCCGTCGCATCCGAGCGACAAGAGGCCGACGTGACCAAGCCCGCCGAACGGACCGACCGGATCTCCCGGCGCCAGGTCGACAAGTTCGAGGAGCGGCGCCGATTGCTCGCCGAGGCGGCCCTGCAGACGCTCGCCGAGCGCGGCTACGCGCGCACGAGTCTGCGGGAGATCGCGCAGAACACCGAGTTCAGCCACGGCACCCTGCACTACTACTTCCGTGACAAGGTCGAGCTCATCACCTACTGCGTGCGCCAGTACAAGGCCCACTGCGTGCAGCGCTACGACGGCATCGTCGCCACCGCACGATCGGCACCCGAGCTTGCGCGGGCCTTCGGGGACGGCCTCGCCGCCACGCTGGAGCAGGACGCCCTCATGCACCGGCTCTGGTACGACCTGCGGTCCCAGTCGCTGTTCGAGGAGGCCTTCCGCGCCGACGTCGCCGAGATCGACGACAGCCTCGAACGGATGATCTGGCGCATCGTCGCCCGCCACGCCGAGCTGGCCGGCGTCGAGCCCGCCTGCACCCCCGCGCTCGCCTACGCCACCTTCGACGGGCTGTTCCAGCACGCCCTGCTGCGCCATCTCTCCGGTTCCCCGGACGCCCTGGACGGGCTGCGCGAGGGCACCCGCCACCTGCTGGAACACGTCGTGCGCACCTGACCGCACGAGCATGATCGACACCCCGGACACCCCGGACACCTGGCGCTCGCGCTGGCCCGCCGCGGCGGACCGGGCCCGCGGGAGCCTCGTGGGCAGGCTCGTCCTGCGCTTCGTCGCTGCCAGCGGCTACGACCGCGCGCTCGCCCTGGCCACGCAGGCGTTCGTCGGGCTCGTCCCGGCCGCGATGCTCGCGGCGGGGGTGCTGTCCGGGGACCCGACGAGCGCCCGGCACTGGCTGGTGGCCCGCCTCGACCTCGGTGAGCAGGCGTCGCGGGCGATCGGCGACCTCACCAGCCTGACGCCGGCGTCGGACCCGCCGAGCGTTCTCGTCGCGACCGGCCTGGTCGTCGTCACGGGGCTCGGGTTCACCCGCACCCTGCAGCGGCTCTACGTCGCCGCCTGGGCACTGCGTCCCCTCGGGCTGCGGGGGTACCTGCAGGGACTGCTCGGCGTGCTCGTCCTCGTCGGCGGCATCGCGGGGGGCATCGCCTGGCGCCACGGCGACCCGGCCACGGCGACGGTCCACATCGTCACCACGGTCCTGCTGTGGCTGCCGGTGCAGCGCCTGCTCCTCGGCGACCGGGTCACCCTGCGCCAGCTGCTGCCCGGCGCGGTGCTGGTCGGCGCCGGGCAGGCGCTCCTGACCCTGTTCGGCGTGCCGTTCCTGCGCACCGCAGTCGTCGAGCACGCGGCGCGCTACGGCGCCATCGGCGTGGCGTTCGTGCTGGTGTCGTGGCTGCTGCTGCTGTCCTACCTGCTCGTCGGGGCCGCGGTGCTGAGCGCCGAGCTCGCCGGTGCGCCCGTGCCCGGCGCCCGGCCGCGGTGACGCCTACCGCTCCCGTCCGCGCGGTACCCAGGCGGTCACGATCTTGCCGACGGCTGCGACCAGGAAGAACTGCCCGATGACGATCTCCACGACGGACGCCGTCTCCGCCGCCCAGCCGATCGGGACCACGTCGCCGTAGCCCGTGGTCGAGAGTGATACGAAGCTGAAGAACAGCAGATCGCCGGTGTCGACGGAGGTCGAGAACGACGGCGTCACCGCGTCGATCAGCCGGTAGATGAACGCGAAGAGGATCCCGATCTGCAGGTACGCGGCCACCGACCCCACGAGCATGTCCCCGTTCACCTCACGAGAAGAGGCGACGTCGCGCAGGATCGACACCGGCGCGATCACGTACAACAGCGTGTTGAGCAGGTAGACCGCCCACGCCGCCACCGTCGGGGGCACCTTCGTGACCGACGGTGCGAGCGCGACGCCGACCACGGCGACGGTGGCGATCACGAGCAGCCCGATGGAGAGCCAGACGATCCGACGCCCGGCTCCGGAGTGCCGCAGCGACAGCGACACGGTCGCCACCTGCAGGAACGCCGCGACCACCGCCCCGCGCAGGCCGTCGACGGCCAGCGAGACGGCATAGGTCACGATCACGAGGAGCAGGACGGACGGGTAGGTGGTCCACTGTGTCGGCATGCGCACCCGCGCGACGCTAGGGCCGGGGCGGCCCCACCGGGAGACCCGGATGTCGCCGCGTCCCGGCCTGCGGGTGCCCCGACGTGTCGGATACCCCGTCCGTCGTCGGTGCGGTACGGGCCCGCAGTCGGTCGCAGGAGGTCAGGGCGCCCCGGCAGGGACGGGCGGACGACCGGGCGACGCACGGCACGGCGACGGCCCGTCGCCGCACGGTCGTCAGCCGGTCAGCGGGCACCCGGACCCTGGTACTCGTGTGCCCGCCGCGCGGCCTCGTCGAGGTCCGCGGCCGTGAGCAGCACGACCGTCCGGAGTTGCACCGCGCCCGCCAGCGCTGTCGCCAGGCCCACCGCGGCCGCCGACACGTTGTCGGGCAGGTCGACGACGGCGTAGTAGTCGTCATCGCCGAATGCGAAGTACATCGTCTCGAGGGTGCCGCCCATCGCGGTGACCGCCCGCTCGACCCCGGCGCGCCTCGCGGTCCCGCCTTCCTCGACGAGCGCCTTCACACCTCGCTGCGAGTAGGACCCGTGCCACAGGAACTTGGCCATGCCGCCGCCCCCTTCTCACGCAGAGACCACGGGACGCTACCGGGCCGCATCGCCATCCGTCTCCCTTTACCTGCACTTGAGGACGCGCCCGCGGCGACCCGACGCCGGCGGCAGGCCGCCGTGCCTTCGCCGTCGGCACGCACGGTCGGCGACCCGCGTCGATCGCGCCCCCGGCAGGACTCGAACCTGCGACCCTGGGATTAGAAGGCCCACGCTCTATCCAGCTGAGCTACGGAGGCTTTGGCGGGCCGAGACTAGCCTGCCGCGGAAGGGATGTCGCAGCTTCCGGGCGGCCCCGACGCTTCGCCCACGATCGACCAAGTGAGAAGCTGAGTCATGCCTCCGACGCTGCACTTCGCGGTCGGCTCCGACATCGGACGTCGCCGGTCCATGAACCAGGACTCGGGATGTTCCAGTCCCCGCCTGCTCGCCGTCGCCGACGGTATGGGCGGTCACGCCCACGGCGAGGTGGCGAGCGCCATCGCCATCGCCGAACTCGCGACCATGGACGTCGCGCTGCGTGACGGCGGGCTCGTCGGTGCGGACCTGCTCGGGGAGCTGCGCAAGGCCGTCGCCCGCGCCGCGGCGCGCCTCACCGACGAGGCCGCGCAGAACCCGGAACTGCGCGGTGCCGGCACCACCGTCGTCGCGATGCTCGTGGACGGCACCCGCGCCGGCATCGTCCACATCGGCGACTCGCGCGCCTATCTGCTGCGCGACGGCGAGCTGGTCCGCCTCACCCGCGACCACACGCTCGTCCAGGCACTGGTGGACGAGGGCCGCATCTCGGCGGAGGAGGCCGCGGACCACCCCCGCCGCTCGGTGCTCGTGCGCACCCTGCAGGCGGGTGGGCACGACGAGCCGGACCTGTTCTCGCGCGAGGTCAGCGTCGGCGACCGCTACCTGCTCTGCTCGGACGGGGTCACCGCCGTGTTGTCGGACGCGGACCTGCACGACGTGCTCACGTCGCTCGCCGAACCCACCGAGGTCGTGGACCGGCTCATCGAGCTGGCGAACGCCGGCGGCGGGCCCGACAACATCACCTGCGTGATCGCGGATGTCGTCGAGTCCGAAGCGGACGGCCGGGTCGGGCCGACCGAGCCGGTCGTCGTCGGGGCGGCGGCGGCGATCTGAGCCAGGCCCGAGGCCGGCCGGCCACGCTCGCACACGCCTCGGGACACCGGCACACACCGTCGCCGGGGTGTGCGAGCGCTGCGCGGTGTGTGCGAGCGGTCGCTCCGTACCGCCTCAGCGCCGGGCGACGAGCCGCCGCATCGGCACCGGCAGCACCCGGTCCGGGCCGCAGCGCTGCGCGAGCTCGGCGACGAGGTGGTCGGCGACATCCGCGGGCAGCGGGGGCCACAGCCCCGCAGCGGGCAGCGCCGCCACCGCCTCGGCCGCAGCGTCCGGGTCCGGCAGCGGAAGCGCGAAGGGCAGCCGGTCGTCGGCCATCACGGCGAAGTCCGCGGCGGCGAGCAGCCAGCCGGCGTTGTCCAGCCCGGCCCGGTTCGGCCACGCACCCCGGCGCACCGGCCGCAGCAGCCGGGTGAGACGCAGCTCCGGCACCGTCCGCAGCGCCACCGACGGCGTCAGCACCACCAGCGTGCCCGCCGGGCGCAGCACGCGGCGGATCTCGGCGAACACCGGGTCGAGCGCGACGAGCCGCGGCAGCGCGAGCAACAGGCAGATGCCGTCGACGGCGTTCATCGCCAGTGGCCACGGCGCCGCGAACGTCCGCGGCAGCGCGGCGGGTCCACCCCGCTCGACGACGTGGCCCTCGGGATCGAGCCAGCGCCACCGCTCGCCGAGCTCAGCGCCGAGCACGCCGGGACCGATCTCGAGGACGGTCCGTGCACCCGCCAGCGGGGCCACCGCCCAGGGTAGGGGCGTCGTACCGTGCGGGTCGACGATCCGCTCCAGCACCCGCCGTACCGGGTCCGTCACGTGCCCTTCGCCGCTCACCGCAGCAGTGTGGCGACCCCGCCGGATGGGTGCCCGCGCGGGCACGCCCTAACCTGGGGTCATGGCCGAGCCGTCCGCGGGCGCGCCGGCAGGGTCGCCTGCCGGGCCGTCCGCACAGCCGTCCGCACAGCCGCCCGCCCGACCCGAGCCCACCGGCCGGGGTGGGTCGGACACCGCGCTCGTGGTGACGGTCGGGATCGCCGTCGCGATGTTCGTCGCGGCCGGCCTGGCGGCCCTCTCGCCGCCGATCGTCGTGCCGGGGCTGCCCGAGCCGGACACCCTGCTGACCCTCGGCCTGCCCGCGGTGCGGACCTTCTCCCACCTGTGCATGGCGATCGCGATCGGCGGGCTGCTCTGCGCCGCATTCCTCGTCGCACCGCAATCCTCGGGATTCCTCGACGTGGCGGGCTACCGCGGCCTGCGCGTCGCGGGGTTCGCGGCGATCGGCTGGGTGGTCGCGTCGACCGCGCTCGTGCCTCTCACGGTGGCGGACGCGCTGGGCCGTCCGCTGGCCGACGTGCTCGACGCCGGCGTGCTGCTCGACCTCGTCCCACGGCTGCCCACCGCGTCGTCGTGGTTGTTCACCGCCCTGATCGCGGTCGTGGTCCTGATCGGCTGCCGCAGCGTCCTGACCTGGGGCTGGTCGGTGGTCCTGTTCGGGGTGTCGCTGCTCGGGCCGGTCCCGGTGGCCCTCACGGGCCACTCCGCGGGCGGGGGCGCGCACGACGTCGCCACGGACAGCCTCCTGGTGCACGTGCTCGCCGCGTGCCTGTGGGTGGGCGGGCTCGTCGCCGTGCTGGTGACGGCGGCCGCCCGGGGCCCGGACCGCCCGGTGCTCGCGACGGCCGTGCCCCGCTTCTCCGCACTGGCGGGGGTCTGCTGGGCCGTCCTCGCGGTGTCCGGTGTGGTCAACGCCCTGGTCCGGGTGCCGCTGGGGGCGTTGTGGGGGAGTCCCTACGGGGCGCTCGTCCTCGCCAAGGTGGCGGCGCTCGGGACGCTCGGGTACGCGGGTTGGCGGCATCGGCGGGCCACCGTCGGGAAGGCGGCGCGCGGCGAGCCCGGCGCGCTGCTGCGGCTCGGCGGGGTCGAGGTGCTGCTCATGTGCGTGACGTTCGGCCTGGCGGTCGCCCTCGGGCGCACCGCTCCGCCGGAGACCGGGGCCGGTCCGCCGACCGCCGTCGAGCTGCTCATCGGCTACGACCTGGACGGGCCGCCGACTCTCGCCCGCCTGCTGTTCGACTGGCGCTTCGACCTGATCTTCGGCACGGCCGCGCTCGCCCTCGCCGCCGTCTACCTGGCCGGGGTGTACCGGCTGCGCCACCGAGGTGACGCGTGGCCCGTGGGCCGCACGACGGCCTGGCTCGCCGGCTGCGCGGGGCTGCTCGTCGCCACCAGCTCGGGCATCGGCCGGTACGGACCGGCCATGTTCAGCGTCCACATGGGCGAGCACATGATCCTCTCGACGCTCGTGCCGATCCTGCTGGTCCTCGGCGCACCCGTGACGCTCGCGTTGCGCGCCCTGCCCGTCGCGGGCCGCGGCCACCCGCCCGGCCCGCGGGAGTGGCTGATCGCCGCCGTGCACTCACCGCCTGCGCGGCTCTTGACGAACCCCCTGGTCTCGCTGCCGCTGTTCGTCGGGAGCTACTACGCGCTGTACTTCTCGGACCTCTTCGCGTGGGCACTGCCCCAGCACCCGGCGCACCTCGTGATGAACCTGCACTTCCTGATCACGGGGTTGCTCTTCTTCTGGCCCCTGGTCGGGGTGGACCCCGCACCGCGGCGGCTGCCGCCGGTCGCGCGGCTGGGGCTGATCTTCGCCTCGGTCCCGTTCCACGCGTTCTTCGGCGTCGCCCTCATGGGCTCGGACCGGATCATCGGTGGGGAGTACTACCGGGCACTGGCCCTGCCCTGGGTCCCGGACCTGCTGCGGGACCAGCAGCTCGGGGGCGGCCTGGCGTGGGCTTCGGGAGAGCTGCCGCTGCTGCTCGTCGTCGTCGCGTTGCTCGTGCAATGGGTCCGGTACGACGAACGGTCGGCGCGACGGGATGATCGTCGGGCGGCCGCGGACGGCGATGCCGACCTGCGGGCCTACAACGCGATGCTGCAGCGGCTCGCCGCGGGAGAAGAGCCGCCCGGCGTCCCGGACGGGTCCGAAGTCAATCACCCGAATGGGCGCAGCCGCGACGAGCGGCGGGCCGTCGCGGTCCCGTCAGCGCGCACCGAGGCCACCGAGGGCGGCGAAAGTCCTGCTCACGACGGCCCGGGTCGAGGTATGGTCGGCGAGGACGAACCCGCCGGGGGCTGACCGCTCGTCGCGTAGCGATCATGGTGAGTACCCGCGAAGCGGGGTGTTTCTGCAGGTCAGATGTGGTTTGTGGGGGGCGATTTGACGCCCCCGGAAGCCTCGGCGTAACTTTGTCGTCGTCAGCGGGACACCGGACAGAACGAAGCCCTAGCGGCCCGGTCAACAGGGCCCGCCGACCGGCCCACTCGGGCCCCCCGAATCCGCAAGGAACTCGGGGTGTTAGAGTGGGAAAACACAGCCCCGGAAGTTCTCCTCGCGGAGAGCGATGGTGTGCGGGTGTCTTTTGAGAACTCAACAGTGTGTCGAGCTTTGACTGCATCGACTGTGGTTGGTGTGGTTTTTGCGGATTGGTTTTGTGCCAGTTTGTGTTTCCGGCCCTTTTTGGGTTGGGGA
>JBFWRR010000112.1:0-12231 GCA_050248815.1 Pseudonocardia sp.
ACTTGTCCTCGTCTCGACCTTGCCGTGATGGAGGACCACCCGTGACGTACGTTATCGCCGAGCCCTGCGTCGACCTGCTCGACAAGGCGTGCATCGAGGAGTGTCCGGTGGACTGCATCTACGAGGGTGAGCGGATGCTGTTCATCCACCCGGACGAGTGCGTGGACTGCGGCGCGTGCGAACCGGTGTGCCCCGTCGAGGCGATCTACTACGAGGACGACGTCCCGGACCAGTGGTCGGCCTACACCAAGGCGAACGTCGACTTCTTCGACGAGCTGGGCTCACCGGGCGGCGCGTCGAAGATCGGCAAGACGCCGAACGACCCGCAGTGGATCAAGAACCTGCCGCCGGTCGAGCACGATCACTGACCTGTCTCCCGATGTGAGCCGTACCCTGCCCGACTTCCCCTGGGATTCGCTCGCCCCGGACGCGGCGATCGCGCGCGCTCACCCGGACGGCATCGTCGACCTGTCGGTCGGCACACCGGTGGATCCGGTGCCGGACGTCGTGCGCGCGGCGCTCGCCGGTCCGGCCGCGGCGGAGCCCGGCTACCCGACGACGCACGGGACCGCCTCGTTGCGCGGGGCGATCGCTGGGTCGTTGCGGCGGCGGTTCGGCGTCGCCACCGATCCCGCGGCGGTGCTCCCGACGATCGGTTCCAAGGAGCTGGTCGCCTGGCTGCCGACGCTGCTCGGGCTGGGGGCGGGCGACCTCGTCGTGATCCCCGAGCTTGCGTACCCCACCTACGAGGTGGGGGCGCGGCTCGCGGGGGCGGACTGGGTGCGGACGGACTCGACGGTCTCGCTCGGCCCCCGCCGTCCGCGGCTGGTGTGGCTGAACTCGCCGTCCAACCCCACCGGGCGCGTGCTGCCCGCCGCACACGTCCGCAAGGTGGTGGACTGGGCGCGGGAGCGGGGGGCGGTGGTCGCGTCGGACGAGTGCTACCTGTCGCTCGCGGGCGGGACGGACGCGGTCTCCGTGCTGCATCCCGACGTCTGCGGTGGCTCCGCCGAGGGCCTGCTGGCGGTGCACTCGCTGTCGAAGTCGTCGAACCTCGCGGGCTACCGGGCCGGGTTCGTCACCGGGGATCCGGCGCTGGTCGCGTCGCTGCTGGAGGTGCGCAAGCACGCCGGGATGATGGTGCCGCGGCCCGTGCAGGCGGCGATGGAGGCCGCGGCGTCCGACGACACCCATGTCGCGGAGCAGGCGGCGGTGTACGCGCGGCGGCGTGCCGTCCTCCGTCCCGCGCTCGAGGCCGCCGGGTTGACGATCGAGCACTCCGAGGCAGGCCTCTACCTCTGGGCGACGGCGGGCAGGCCCTCCCGTTTGACGGTTCGGGAGCTCGCGACGCAGGGTGTCCTCGTGGCACCCGGAGACTTCTACGGACCCGCGGGCGCGCAGCACGTGCGCGTCGCGCTCACCGCTTCCGACGAGCGGATCGCGGCAGCCGCGGCCCGGCTCGGCCGGGCGTGACACCGGCCCCGCAGCGGCGCGGGGTCGGGCAGGGCGGTTCCGGATCTCCCGGTCCTGCCGTGCCGGGCGGCGCCCCCGCGGCCCCGGACGGGCAGGCCCACCGTGTCCCGGGGGCGGGACCGGCGTCGTCGACGCGCGGATCCACCCGGGCGGTGCGCCCTGCCGTCGTCCTGCTCGGAGTGCTCGCGCTCGCGGCGAACCTGCGCGCCGCACTCGCCGGGTACCCGCCGCTGCTGGAGACGGTCCGCGCCGATCTCGGCCTGTCCGCGGCTGTCGCGGGGCTCGTCCAGGCCGGCGCGGTTCTCATGATGGCCGTCGGGTCGTTCGCAGGATCATCGGTCGACGCGCGCTTCGGCCGCGAGCAGGCCCTCGGCGGGGCGGTCGCGCTGGTCGGGGTGGGCAGCCTCGTGCGGGGCGTGCCGCACGCGGGCACGCTCATCGGCGGCAGCATCCTGATCGGCTTCGGGATCGGGGTGGCCGGGGTGCTGCTCACCGGGGTCGTCAAGGAGCATCTCGCCGCGCGGGCCGGGGCGGCCACCGGCGGCTACGTGGTGGCGATGATGATCGGCGCCACGGTGTCGAGCGCGCTGGCCGTCCCGCTCGCGGTGCTGCTCGGCGGCTGGTCGTGGTCGCTGGCCGTGTGGGCCGTCCCGGCGCTGCTGGCGACCGCGCTGTGGGCGCCGATCGCGGCCCGCACGCGCGAGCCCGCCGCCGCGGCCGCCCCACCGCCTGCGGACGGTGTGCAGGTCCGGCGGCTGCCGTGGAACGACCGTCTCGCCCGGCTCACGGCCTGCTACCAGGCCGGGACGTCGACGATGTTCTACGGGTGGCTCACCTGGCTCGCGCCGTACTACGACAGCCAGGGCTGGTCGCCGCAGCGGGCCGGGCTGCTGCTCGCGGTGTGGAGCGTCGGGCAGATCCCCGCCGCGCTCCTCGTCCCGGCGCTGGCCGAGCGGAGGCGGCGCTGGCGCTTCTGGGCCTCGCTCATGCTCGCGAGCGCCACTGTCGGGACGCTGGGTGCCCTGGCGCTCCCGCTGCCCCCCGTCGTCGGGCCGTGGATCTGGGCGCTCCTGATCAGCTTCGGGCTCGGGGCCGGGTTCCCGCTCGGGCTCGCGGTCATCGCGTGGCGCACCCCCCACGGCGCTGCGAGTGCCGCGACCAGTGGCTTGGCGTTGGGCATCGGCTACACCGCCGCGGGCGTCGCACCGCTGGTGATGGGCGTGCTCGTGGACGTCAGCGGCTACCCGGCCGCGATCGCCGTCCTGCTGCTCGCCGCCGCGGTGCAGGCGGTGGCGATCTGGCGGATCGGGGACCGCGGGGAGTGAGCGGGGTGGCTCCCGACCCACGTCGGGCCGCTCGGCCGCCGGGGTGCCGGATGCGCGGTCGCCGAACGGTCCGCGCCGGTCGTGCCGTGCAGCGGTGACGCGAGGTGGGCGGGCGGGGTGCGGCGGTCCACATGGATGCGGTCCATGCCGGTGCGGCACCGGCGGCGGCGAACGTGAGGCCGTAGCCACCCGTCGCGTCGAACCCCGATGCCGCCGAACAGGGTTCCGGTTGCGGCGCCCGCGGCGCCGCCGACCGTGACGATCCCCGACGCCCGGCCGGGCGTGGCACCGGCGAAGAGGTCGCCGACGGCACTGCTCGCGCACCCGACGAGCACGCCCACGGCGAGGCCGAGCAGGAAGAGGCCGAGCAGGAACACGAGCGGCAGGACCCGAGCCGGAGCCGTCGCGGAGAGCCACAGCGCGCCGGCCGAGGCGATGAAGACCATCGCTCCTGCCGTACCTGCCGCCTCCCTGCCCCGACCGGTCGGAGACGAACCCTCCACCGACCGGACCGACCACGTATCCGAGTGACGTCAGGCCGAGCAGCACTGCTGCGCGCGACCCTTCCCAGCCGGATTCGACGAGAAACGGAGCGAGATGCCGGAAGGTCACGAAGTCGACGAAGCCACCGGGGAACGCCGCGGCCACCATCGGTATCAGGGCGGAGGGGAGGTGAACCCTCGCGCCGCACGGTTCCCGTTCACCATTCATGCGGATGCGCACAGGTTCGGCTCTCAGGACAGCTGCGACCACGACGGAGGCCAGGGCGGCCACAACGGAGGCGACAAGACAGCCGGTACGCCACCCGATAACGTCGACCGGTCGGCGCAACGGAACGTGGCCGCTGCCGGGCTGGCGACCTACCGCACCGGACGGTCACCGCCGGGCACCTGCGCCGGGCGGTACGGCTAGAGCCCGACGGCGCGGGTCCGGACCGTCTCCCAGGCATCCCGCCAGAGCTCGCGCATGTCGGTCGCCCGTTCCCGCTCCCGTTCCACGAGACGGCCGGCGACGAACACGACGTGCGCGTCGACGGCGGTGTCGCCGGCGAGCAGCCCGTCGAGCAGGCGGCGCACGCGCTCCTCGGCCACGCAGGCGTCCTGGTGGTCGCCGAGGACCTCCTGCAGCTCCGCCGTGGCGACGAGCAGCTTCTTCACCGCCTTCGCCTGCTTGCGACCCATGGCGGGCTCCACCAGCTCGCCGGTGTAGCGGACCCGCTTGCCGTCGATGCGCAGCGCGTGCAGCACCTCGTCCGGGGGGTCGTCGCCCGCGCGCTCGACGGCCTTGGCGAGCCGGCGCACCTCCTTGCGGACCAGGTCGATCAGCTCGGGGGTGCTGTCGGTGGCCGACGGCGTGGGCAGCGGCAGCCGGACGGCGTCCGCGAGCAGCTCCACGAGCGCCGTGTAGCGGGGCGCGTTCAGCGCGGCCAGCATGGTGATGCGCGCCTGCGCGTGCTCGGTCTCCAACCCGCCGACCAGCACCTCCGCCGCCGCCCGTTCGCGTTCGGGCAGGGTGGCGGCCTCGCCGCGCAGCCGCAGGAGCATGACGTCCAGGTCGCGGACCGGTCCGAGCGCACGGCCCAGCCAGCCGAGCTCGGCGCGCAGCCCGTCGGCCCACGCGGCGTCGAGCAGTGGCCGGGCGGCCTTGAGCGTCGCCCGCATGCGCCGGACGGACACCCGCATCTGGTGGAGCTCCTCGATGTCCGTGCCCTCGCGGGTGCCGGGGTCGTGCCGCAACATCGCGCGCAGCCGCAGGTCCAGGGCCGCGCGGACGTGGTGGGGCGCAGGATCGCCGGGCTTGGCGATCACCGGCTCGGACAGGTCGAGCGCGGCGAGGGAGATCGCACGAACTCGCGACGGCGTGGCGGTGGGCACGAGCGTCGAGGATAGGCCAGCCTGCGGGTTTTCCCGGTCCATGACGGACGTTCGGTCGGCGGGTTCAGTCATTGGCATGCAGCACGCTGTTGAGTGCGATGCCCCGCCCCTGGCGCGGGCGGGCCTCCACCGCACCGGTGAGGGAGTGGCGGCGGAACAGCAGGCCGTCCTGGCCGGACAGCAACCGCGCGGAGGTGACGGTGCCGCCAGGGACGGTCACCTTCGTGCCCGCGGTGACGTAGAGGCCGGCCTCCACCACGCAGTCGTCGCCCAGCGAGATCCCGATGCCCGCGTTGGCGCCGACGAGGCAGCGCCTGCCGATGGAGATGACCTCCTTGCCGCCGCCGGAGAGCGTTCCCATGATCGAGGCGCTGCCGCCGAGGTCGGACTCCTCGCCGACCACGACTCCCGCCGAGATGCGGCCCTCCACCATCGAGGCGCCGAGCGTGCCGGCGTTGTAGTTGACGAACCCCTCGTGCATCACGGTGGTGCCCTCGGCGAGGTGGGCGCCCAGCCGGACGCGGTCCGCGTCGGCGATGCGGACCCCGCTCGGCACCACGTAGTCGACCATCCGCGGGAACTTGTCGACCCCGAAGACCGTCACCGGCCCGCGTGCCCGCAGGCGGGCCCGCACCGTCTCGAACCCCGGTACCGCGCACGGGCCCGCGTTGGTCCACACGACGTTGGCGAGCAGCCCGAAGATGCCCTCGAGGTTCGCCTCGTGCGGGCGGATCAGCCGGTGGCTCAGCAGGTGCAGCCGCAGGTAGACGTCGTGGGCGTCCGCGGGTGGGTCCGCGAGCGACTCGATCTCGGTGCGCACGACCGTGGTGCGCACCCCGCGGACGGCGTCCTCGCCGACGAGCCCGGACAGGAGCGCAGATGCGTCCTCGGCGTCCGGGCCGAGTGCGGGCGCCGGGTACCAGGTGTCGAGCACGACACCCGTGTCGGTGACCGTGGCCAGCCCGGTGCCGGAGGCGCCCTCGCGGCGCGGTGCGATGCTCACGCGACGACGGTATCCCGCTGGGCGGGCGGAGCCTGCCGGTGGGCTTCGCAGACCGCAGCCACGCTTCGCAGGGGCTGCGGCCTCTGCGAACGGCGCCCCGCCTCTGCGAGGCTGGGCCGGGACGGCGGAGATCCGGCCGCCACGCACCGGGCCGGAACGCCGACGACCGGACGCGCTGCGCCGCCGCGCAGGCGTTCCGGTTCTGCTCTCGAGAGGAACATGAGCGGGCGGTCCGGACCCCGCTGGTGTTCATCTCGGGCGCCGGAGAGGCCGGACGCGCCCGGCCGGTACCGTCGAGACCCGTGATCACGCTCGACCTCACCGCCGACCCCGTCGCGCTCACGGCGGCGCTCGTGGACGTCCCGTCGGTGTCCGGCGACGAGGCGGCGCTGGCCGATGCGCTCGAGGCGGCGCTGCGCGAGCAGGCGCCCCACCTGGAGGTGACGCGCTCGGGTGCCGCGGTCCTGGCGCGCACGCACCTGGGGCGTGCGCGGCGGGTGCTGCTCGCGGGCCACATCGACACGGTCCCGGTCGCGGACAACCTCCCGAGCCGGCGCGAGGGCACCCGGCTCTACGGCTGCGGCACCTCGGACATGAAGGCGGGGGATGCGGTCATCGCGCATCTCGCGGCGACGCTGCCCGCCCCGCGCCACGACCTGACGCTGGTGTTCTACGACTGCGAGGAGGTCGAGGCCACCCGCAACGGGCTCGGGCGCATCGAGCGGGAGCTGCCCGACTGGTTGCACGCGGACCTCGCGATCCTCGGCGAGCCGACGAACGGCGCGGTCGAGGCCGGCTGTCAGGGCACGCTGCGCGCGGAGATCCGCACGGCGGGCCGGCGGGCCCACTCGGCGCGGTCCTGGCTGGGGGACAACGCGATCCACCGCGCGGCGCCGGTGCTCGACCGCCTGAGCCGTTACGAGCCCCGCGAGGTCGACATCGACGGCTGCGTCTACCGCGAGGGCCTGCAGGCGGTGCGGATCACCGGGGGAGTGGCGGGCAACGTCGTGCCGGACGAGTGCGTGGTCACGGTCAACTTCCGCTTCGCCCCCGATCGGGATGCCGCGGGCGCGCAGGCGCACGTGCGGGAGGTCTTCGACGGGTTCGACCCGGTCGTGACGGACCTCTCGCCCGCCGCGCTGCCCGGCCTCGGCGCCCCGGCGGCCCGGGAGTTCCTCGCGGCCACGGGCGCGGCACCGTCGGCGAAGTACGGCTGGACGGACGTCTCGCGCTTCGCCGCGCTCGGCATCCCCGCGCTGAACTACGGCCCCGGCGACCCGAACCTCGCCCACACCCGTGAGGAGCACGTGGACGTCGCGCGGATCGGGGAGGCCACGGACCTGCTGCGGCGCTTCCTCGCCTGATCGGAGGGCCGTTCGTCGGCGCCCCTACCCTGGCGACATGACCTCACTCCCGCCCCGCCGGGGCGAGAAGCAGCGCGGCCCGGTGGTGCTGCGCGGCGAGCGGCGACACGAAGCGACCACCACCGACCAGCGGTTGCTGGATGCCCGCGGACCCTCCGACTGGGTCCACACCGACCCCTGGCGCGTGATGCGCATCCAGGCCGAGTTCGTCGAGGGCTTCGGCGTGCTCGCCGAGCTCCCCCGCGCCGTCACCGTGTTCGGCTCGGCCCGCACCCCCCGCGACCATCTGGAGTACGCCCAGGGCCGCGCGCTGGGCACGGCACTCGCCGAGGCGGGGTTCGCCGTCATCACCGGTGGCGGCCCCGGCGTGATGGAGGCGGCGAACAAGGGCTGCTCCGAGGCGGGCGGGCTGTCGGTCGGGTTGGGCATCGAGCTGCCGTTCGAGCAGGGCCTCAACGACTACGTCGACGTCGGCATCAACTTCCGCTACTTCTTCGTCCGCAAGACGATGTTCGTGAAGTACTCGCAGGCCTTCGTGTGCCTGCCGGGCGGGTTCGGCACCATGGACGAGCTGTTCGAGGCGCTCACCCTGGTGCAGACGAAGAAGGTGACGAAGTTCCCGGTCGTCCTGCTCGGCAGCGACTACTGGGGCGGGCTCTACGACTGGGTCGCCAAGACCATGCTCGACGGCGGCAAGATCGGGGAGAAGGACGTCGGGCTGCTGCACGTCACCGACGACGTCGACGACGCGGTGGAGGTCGTCCACGCCGCGTACCGGGCCTGGGAGGCGGCCCACTGAGCCCCGGGGGTGCCGCAGGACTTGCGGTGTGCGTGTACTGCGGATCGATCGAACCGGTCGATCCACGCTTCCTCGACCTGGCCGCGGACGTGGGCCGGGAGATCGCGGCGCGCGGCTGGCGGCTCGTGTCCGGGGGCGGGCGGCGCTCGATGATGGGCGCGGTCGCGGCGGCGGCGCGGGTGGGCGGGGCGCGCACGACGGGCGTCATCCCCGGGTCGATGGTCGAGCGCGAATGGGCCGACCACGAGTCCGACGAGCTGCTCGTCACGGAGTCCATGCGCGACCGCAAGGCCGTCATGGAAGCCCACGCCGACGCGTTCCTGGCGCTGCCGGGGGGCGTCGGCACGTGCGAGGAGCTGTTCGAGGTGTGGACGTCGGGCTATCTCGGCCTGCACGCCAAGCCCGTCGTCGTGCTCGACCCGCACGGGCACTACACGGGGCTGCTCGACTGGGTGCGCGGGCTGCGCGAGGCGGGTTTCGTCGAGCAGGGCGCGCTGGACCGGCTCGTGGTCACCCGCGAGGTGCACGAGGCGCTCGACGCGTGCGCCGCGCCGGTCCCCGAGCCGCGGTACCGGCCGTGACGCCTGCGCGCAGACCGTGGCTGCCCGCCGCGACCGCACCCCGGCCCCTGCTGCGCTTCCGCGGCCGCACCCCGGCACAGGACCGGGCGCTGGTGATGGCGATCGTCAACCGCACCCCGGACTCGTTCTACGACCGCGGCGCCACCTACGCCGACGGTGCGGCGATGGAGCGCGTGGACCGGGCGGTCGCCGAGGGCGCGGACATCCTCGACGTCGGTGGGGTGAAGGCGGGGCCCGGCCCGGAGGTCGACCCGGCCGAGGAGATCCGCCGCACCGTCCCCTTCGTCGCGGCGGTGCGCGCCCGCCACCCGGACGTGGTCATCAGCATCGACACGTGGCGCGCGGAGGTGGGCCGGCTGGCCGTCGCCGAGGGTGCCGACCTGCTCAACGACACCTGGGCGGGCGCGGACCCGAAGCTGGCGGACGTCGCCGCGCAGACCGGGGCGGGGATCGTCTGCTCGCACACGGGTGGCGTGGCCCCCCGCACGCGACCCCACCGGGTGCGCTACGCGGACGTCGTGGCGGACGTGATCGCCGAGACGGTCGGCCAGGCGCAGCGGCTCGTCGCCCTCGGCGTCCCCCGCGAGGGAATCGTCATCGACCCGACCCACGATTTCGGCAAGAACACCTGGCACGGCCTCGAGCTTCTGCGTCGATGTGACGAACTCGTTTCCACGGGTTGGCCTGTGTTAATGGCGCTGTCGAACAAAGATTTCATTGGCGAAACATTAGGAGCGGGCTTGACCGAACGGCTCGAAGGTACGCTCGCGGCCACCGCGATCGCGGCGGGTGCAGGGGCACGGATCTTCAGAGCGCACGAGGTCGGGGCCACCCGCCGCGCGGTCGACATGGTCGCCGCGATCGTGGGCACCCGGAGTCCGGCGCACACCGTTCGAGCACTCGCCTGAGCGTGGAGAAGTGAACGGCAACGGCGCCGGGATGACCGACTCACGACAGGGAGGATCGATGGACCCCGCTATCGAGGACTGGTTCGCCCGCCGTACCTGGCAGACACCGATGTGGACGGTTCCCGAGCTCGTTGCCGCCAAGAGGGGGCGCAGTGTCTCCGTCGTTCTCCCCGCGCTGGACGAGGAGGACACGGTCGGCGCGATCGTCGCGGCGATCGTCCCCCTGACCACCGGCCCGGCGCCGCTGGTGGACGAGCTCGTCGTCATGGACTCCGGCTCGACGGACCGCACCTGCGAGATCGCGGCGGCGGCCGGGGCCAGGGTCGTCCTGCGCACCGACGTGCTGCCGCACCTGGAACCCGTCCCGGGCAAGGGCGAGGTGCTGTGGCGCGCGCTCGCCGCCACGTCCGGCGACATCATCTGCTACCTGGACTCGGACCTGGTCGACTTCGACCCCGGTTTCGTCCCCTCCCTGCTCGGCCCGCTGCTCACCGAGCCGGGGGTGGAGCTGGTGAAGGGCTTCTACCGCCGCCCGCTGCGCCTGGAGACCTCCGACGCGGCCGAGACGTGGGGCGACAACGGCGGCGGCCGGGTCACCGAGCTCGTCGCGCGGCCGCTGCTGTCGGCGATCTGCCCGGACCTCGGCGCCGTCGTGCAGCCGCTGGGCGGGGAGTACGCCGCCACGCGCGAGCTGCTCGAAGCGGTGCCGTTCGCCTCCGGCTACGGGGTGGAGATCGGACTGCTGCTCGACACCCACGCCCGCTGCGGGGTGGACGCGATCGCCCAGGTCAACCTGGGGGTGCGCAAGCACCGCAACCGCTCGCTGCTGCAGCTCGGCGTCATGGCCCGCCAGATCCTGACCGTCGCGCTCGCCCGCGGCTGCGGCGAGGAGCCCTCCATCGACACGGGCGCCGGGCTCACGCAGTTCGTGCAGGTCGGCGGCGAGTGGCTGCCGACGTCCACGGCGACCCGGATGGGCGAGCGCCCGCCGATGCGCGACGTGCTCGCGCGCACGCGCGTGGCCTGAGCCCGGACCCGCCTGGCCATGATCCGCGCCTGCGGTGCGGCGCGGTCACGGATGGCCGGATCCGACCGCGGACGCGGATCGAGAGCCGCGGACGCTCGCGCCCCGGCGGTTGTCGGGGTCGTCGTGTATTCATGGCCTGTGGGCACCGCGCTGATCTACCTCCTGCTCGTGGTCGCCGTGGCCGCGCTCGTCTTCTCGGTCGCGGCCACGGTCTTCGGCCGGGGCGAGCAGCTCGCCCCGCTGCCCCCTGCCGTGACGCCCACCCGGTTGCCGGTCGACGCCGTCACCGGGCGCGACGTGCGCGAACTGCGCTTCCAGCAGGCGCTGCGCGGCTACCGGATGGACGAGGTCGACTGGGCGCTCGGGCGGCTGGCCGACGAGCTCGACCGCGTCGTCGCGGAGCGCGACGAGCTGCTGGCGCGGCTGACGGCGCTGCGTGCCCCGGTCCCGCGCGGCCGTGTCGACGAGGCGGAGGACCCGGCATGACGAGGGTCGAGCTGGCGGTGCCGGTCGAGGTGGGCGTCCCGGCCGCGGTCCTCTGGCGCTCGGTCACGGACTGGGAGCACCAGGGCGAGTGGATGCTCGCCACCACGGTGCGCCGCACCGGCGGCGACGGGCGCAGCCCCGGCTCGACGTGGAGCGCCGCCACGGGGGTGGGCCCGCTCGCGGTGGTCGACACGATCGAACTCGTGGAGCTCGTCGAGGGTGGCCCGTGGCGGGCCACGGTGCGCCACACCGGGAAGGTGGTCCGTGGGGACGGGATCTTCACGGTCGAGGCGCTCGGACCCGCGCGGTCGCGGTTCACGGTGGCCGAGCACCTGGACCTGCCCGGCGGGCTCCTCGGGCTCGCCTGCCGGTCCGCTGTCCGGACGGTCGGCTGGCTGGGCCTGGAGGTCTCGCTGCGCAGGCTCGCGCGCCGGGTCGAGGCGGAGCATGCCGCCCGTGCCTGAGACCGTCACACGCTGTGCCTGGGCGGGCTCCGCACCGGAGTACGTCGCCTACCACGACGACGAGTGGGGCCGCCCCCTGCGCGGGGTCGCCGCGATGTTCGAGCGGATCAGCCTGGAGGCGTTCCAGTCGGGGCTCTCGTGGCTCGTGATCCTGCGCAAGCGCCCGGCCTTCCGCGCGGCGTTCGCCGGGTTCGACCCGGCCGCGGTCGCGGCGTTCGGCGAGCCGGACGTGACCCGGCTGCTCGCGGACGCCGGCATCGTCCGCAACCGCGCCAAGATCGAGGCGACCGTCCGCAACGCGCGCGCCGTGCTCGACCTGGACGTCCCGCTCGACGACCTGCTGTGGTCGTTCGCGCCCGCCGAGCACCCGCGTCCGGCGACGCTCGCGGACGTCCCGGCCGTCACACCCGAGTCCACGGCGATGGCCCGCGAGCTGAAGCGCCGCGGGTTCCGGTTCGTCGGACCCACCACGTGCTACGCGCTCATGCAGGCCGCCGGCCTGGTCGACGACCACGTCGCGGGCTGTTGGCGTGCAGGACGCTGACCGTCCGCTGCGGACACGCGCGGTGGGAGGCACGCGGTACCCCGATCGGCGTCGCGACACGCGTCGCGATCGCTCCGGTGTCACGCGCGGCGGGTCGATGAGGAAAGATGTTGGGAAGACCGAACATCCCCGCCGAGCGCTCTCCCCGGCGCACCGGCACCGGACCACTGCGATCGTGGAAGGAGCACACCATGGCGGCGATGAAACCCCGCACGGGCGACGGTCCCCTCGAGGTGACCAAGGAAGGCCGGGGCATCGTGATGCGCGTACCCCTGGAGGGCGGCGGCCGGCTCGTGGTCGAGATGTCCGCGGAGGAGGCCAGCGACCTGGGCGACGCGCTGAAGGCCGCCGCGAGCTGATCCGTCCCGCGGCGGGGCGCGCGC
>JBFWRR010000113.1:0-11483 GCA_050248815.1 Pseudonocardia sp.
CTTAGACTCCCCCTCGGCTGACCGCA
Source organism: Pseudonocardia sp. (assembly GCA_050248815.1). Lineage (GTDB taxonomy): Bacteria > Actinomycetota > Actinomycetes > Mycobacteriales > Pseudonocardiaceae > Pseudonocardia. Next base: position 27 of record JBFWRR010000113.1, read on the forward strand.
CGAGGGGGACGAGTGCTCGAACCACGCAACGACGGCCATCCGCATTATCGGAAGAGCCCCTACTCGGGTGGAGGGAACTGCGTCGAGGTCTGTCTGCTCGACGACGACTGCGTCGCGGTCCGGGACAGCAAGAACCCTGATCACGTCCTCCGCTTCACGGCGGACGAGTGGGCGGCGTTCGTCGTCGGGGTCAAGTTGGGGTTCTTCGACGTCGGCAGCCCCTGAGCGTCACCGCCCGCCCCACCTCGGCTCCCGCCGCTCCCGCGCCGCCGCTGCACCCTCCGCCGCGTCCTCGGTGGCGCCGGCGACCCGGCGCATCGTCTCCCCGAACCGGATCGCGTCGACCGGCCCCATCCCAGGCCCCCGCACCGCCATCTCCTTCGTGGCCCGCTGCGCGAGCGGCGCGGCCCTGGTCAGGCGCGCGGCGAGCGCGCGCGCCTCGTCCATCAGCGACTCGTGCGCCACCACCCGCCCGGCGAGCCCGATCTCGACGGCGCGGGCCGCGTCGATCCGCTCGCCGGTGAGCAGCAGCTCCATCGCGTGGTGCCAGCCGATCCGCTGGGGCAGCCGCAGCGCGCCGACGATCGTCGGGATCCCGACCGTCACCTCGGGAAAGGCGAAGCTCGCGCGATCGGAGGCGATCACGAAGTCGCACCACGTGACGAGTGTGAGGCCGTAGCCGAGGCAGTAGCCGTTCACGGCCGCGATCACGGGCTTGAAGATCTCCCAGCCGCTCTCGAACGAGTTGACGGTGGGCCGCTCCCAGAACGAGCCCGGGAAGTCCCCGGCGGGGTTGCCGGTCTCGGAGCGCAGGTCCGCGCCCGCGCAGAACGCGCGTCCGGTGCCGGTGACGATCGCGACCCACGCCTCGTCGTCGCTGCGGAAGCGGTCGAACGCGGCGTTGATGTCGCGGCGCATGGCCCCGTCGATGGCGTTGAGCTTCTCCGGGCGCCGGTAGGTGATGGTGGCGACGTGGCCGTCGAGCTCGTAGTCCACGAGGCCCGCGAGATCGGTCATCGCGGCAGGCTAACGGCGCGGGAGCTGGGACGTCAGGGTTCTCCGCCGGCGCCGCGTCGACTCTCCGGCAGACCTCGCGGGGCCTCAGGACGACCGGGCCGCCCGCGCCAGCGCCCCCGCCCGGGCCGCCGCACCGCGCACGCCGCGTTCGAGCTCCCAACGCCGCGAGCTGAACTCCGCGCGCACGACCGCGACCCCGACGGCCGCGGTGACCTCGCCGTCCGGACCCAGCACGGGAGCGGCGACACCTGCGCGACCCGCCTGGAACTCGTCGACCTCGACGGCCACACCCGCGGACCGCACGCGCATGAGCTCCCGGTCCAGCGCCCGCCGCTCGACGACGGTGCGGGGGGCGAGCTTGGACAGCTCGGTGCGGGCGAGCAGCTCGGCGAGCCGGGCGGGGCGCAGGCCGGCGAGCATGACCTTGCCGCCCGCCGTGGCGTGCGGCGCCGTGGGCTCGCCGATGCGCATGGACTCGGGCCGGGGGTGGTCCGCGCAGTCCGCGACGTCCGCGACCACGATCTCGACGTCGCGGAACACCGCGTAGTAGGCGGCGGCGCCGAGGCCGGTGTGCATCTCGTGCAGCACCCGGCGCACCTCCGGTGGCGGCGCGACCTGGGAGGCGAGGCTGCGGTGCAGGTCGGCGATGCGGTAGCCGAGGCCGTAGCCGCGCACGTCGTGGAGGCGTACGAGGTAGCCCTCCTCGACCAGCGTGCCGAGCGTCCGGTAGGCCGTGGGCAGCGGGCAGCCGAGGCGCCGTGCGATCGCCTTCGCGGTGACGCCGTCCCCCGCTGCGGCGACGGCCTCGACGACGCGCAGCGCGCGGGTCACCGAGGAACCGCCCCCCGAACCCGCCGCGTCGCCGCTCACGCGATCAGTGTCCGGCCGAGACGGCGGCCGCGCACTCCACCGATCGGACGGCCGCCCCGTACGGGTACCCACATCGCTCACGGCCGGGAGGATAGGTGGTGTGCAGGTCACTCCCCTCACCCGCGAACGGCTCGCGGAGGAGATCGCGCGGACCGTGGCGGCGCGGCCGGGCCGGCTGCGGGTCGCCGTCGACGGAGCGCCGCCGACGGGTCCGGAGGAGCTGGCCGCGGACGTCGCGCGACGCCTGCCGGTGCTGGGCAGGCCCGCGCTGACGGTGCGCGCGGGCGACTTCCTGCGCCCCGCCTCGGTGCGCCTGGAGTACGGCCGCACAGACGCGGACGCGCTGCTCGATCTGGCGCTGGACACCGCGGCGCTGCGCCGGGAGGTGCTGGACCCGATGGCCGTTTCGGGGCGGGTGCTGCCGCGACTGTGGGACGCGGCCGCGGACCGCTCCTTTCGGGACGCTTACGTCGTTCTCGGCGAGGGCGGGGTCGTGATCGTGGCCGGCGGGCTGCTCCTGGGCCGGGGCCTGCCCTTCGACGTCACGGTGCACCTGCAGATGTCGGCCGCGGCCCTGGAGCGCCACACGACCGGACAGGAGCGCTGGTCGCTCGCCGCGTACGCTCGCTACGAGCGGGAGAACAGCCCGTCCACGGCCGACGTGCTGGTGCTCGCGGACCATCCGGCACGGCCGGCAATGGTGCGTTGACCTGGGAAAAAAGAAGGCGGCCAGCCCTGGCCGCCTCGCAGTGTGGGCGAGGAGGGAGTTGAACCCTCACGTCCTTACGGACACACGGACCTGAACCGTGCGCGTCTGCCATTCCGCCACTCGCCCTGGCGTGGAGCACGCTAGCACGGCGCTCCGGCGCCCCCGTCGGGCGGGCCCGCGGGGTCCGTCGGACGGTCCGCCGAAGACCTTGCGCAACCGTTCGGGCCAGCATCCCGACTCGGACGGGCGATGGGGGACTCACGACCGTGGCTACCACAGATACGATCGGTCCCGTCAGCAACACGCCGGGCGGCTGGGAGGATGATCGGGTGGGTCGTGTCGGAAGATTCGAACGCCGTCTCCAGGGGATGGTGGGCGATGCTTCCGCGCGGGTCTTCGGAGGTGGCGTCGTTCCCCAGGAGATACGACAGGCGCTGCTCAGGGAAGCCGAGGACAACGTCAGGGAGCAGCCGGGCGGGTACCGTCTCGTACCGAACAGCTACACCGTGCTGCTCAGCCCGTCCGACTCCGATCGTGCGGCCGGTGACCCGGAGCTCAACGAGTACCAACTCACCCGCTTCGTCACCCAACATCTCACCGACCAGGGCTGGGACACCTACGGTGAGGTCGTAGTCTTCCTGGAGCGCTCCGATGCGCTGCACACGGGACAGTTCCGCACCCGCTCGGCCGTGGATCCCGACGCTTCCCGTCGGGACACCACCAGAGCACGCGACGCAGGAGAAGCACCGATGAGCCAGCAACCCGGCCACCCCGAGGAGAACGGGCAGTACGGCTACGACCGTGGCGCCCCCTACGGACAGCAGCAGACGTACGCCCCGCCTGCCGGGTACGAGCAGGGTGGCGAGCAGCGCGACGCCTACGGCCAGCAGGGCTACGGCCAGCAGGGGGGCTACGACCAGTACGGCCAGCAGGGGGGCTACCCCCAGCAGGGGGGCTACCCCCAGCAGGGCGGCCAGCAGGGGTACGACCAGGGCTACCAGCAGGGGGGCTACCCCCAGCAAGGCCAGCCGGGCTACGACCAGGGCTACGACCAGGGCGGCTACCCGCAGCAGGGCCAGCAGGGCCAGCAGGGCTACGCCCAGCCGGGCTACGACCAGGGCTACCAGCAGGGCGGCTACCCCCAGCAGGGCCAGCAGGGCTACGCCCAGCCCGGCTACGACCAGGGCTACCAGCAGGGCGGCTACCCCCAGCAGGGCCAGCCGGGCTACGACCAGGGCTACGGCCAGCAGGGGTACGGCCAGCAGGGCTACGACCAGGGCTACGGCCAGCAACAGGGGTACGGCCAGCCCGGCTACGACCAGGGCTACGGCCAGCAGCCGGGCTGGGGTGGCTACCCGCAGCAGCTCACGGCCACCATCAGCCTGGACGACGGCTCGGGCCGCAGCTTCCAGCTCACCGAGGGCACCCACGTCATCGGCCGGGGCCAGGACTCGTCGTTCCGGCTGCCGGACACGGGTGTGTCGCGCCGCCACATCGAGATCAGCTGGGACGGCCAGACGGCCACCCTGTCGGACCTGGGTTCCACCAACGGCACGACGGTCAACGGCAGCCCGGTGCAGACGTGGCAGCTCTCGGACGGCGACGTCATCCGCGTCGGTCACTCGAGCCTGGTCTTCCGCACCCAGGCCTGATCGGCCGGCCGTATCGGGACGTGCGGTAGACACGTCAACGTCGACGAAGCGGTTCGCAGAACGGAGTTCGCCGCGCGTGGCGGAGGTGGTGTTGCAGCTCACCAGGGCGGGCTTCCTGGCCCTCCTCTGGTTGTTCGTGCTGCTTGCGCTCCGGGTGGTGCGCTCGGACCTGTACGCAGCGGCCGGCCTGCGGGCCGCGTTACCCGGCCGTTCGGAGCGCCGTGGCCGCGGCAAGCTTCCCCGCCAGCTGATCGTCACGCACGGTGCGCTGGCAGGCACGCGGGTGTCCCTCGACTCCCGCCCGATCCTGATCGGACGCGCCGACGACTCCACGCTCGTGCTGGACGACGACTACGCGTCGACGCGACACGCCCGGATCTCGCAGCAGGGTGACGACTGGTACGTCGAGGATCTCGGGTCGACCAACGGCACCTACCTGGACCGGGCTAAGGTCACCGGACCTACCCGCGTTCCCCTGGGCGTCCCGGTCCGCATCGGCAAGACCGTGATCGAGCTCCGGTCATGACGGTCATGAGGCGGCCGGCCGTTCCGGCACCGACGGCGTTCGGAGTCCCCCGATGACCCTCGTCCTGCGCTACTCGGCCCGCAGCGACCGCGGGCTCGTCCGGCAGAACAACCAGGACGCCGTGTACGCCGGTCCCCGGCTGCTCGCGCTCGCGGACGGCATGGGCGGGCACGCCGCAGGCGAGGTCGCGTCCGCGCTGGTGATCTCGGCCCTGGCCCCGCTCGACGACGACACCCCCGGCGACGACCTGCTGGCCCAGCTGCGCAGCGCCACCGTGGAGGGCAACGCGGCGATCACCCAGCACGTCGCCGAGGCGCCGGATCTGGAGGGCATGGGCACCACCCTCACGGCGATCCTGTTCGCGGGCACGCGCCTGGGGCTCGTGCACGTCGGGGACTCGCGGGCCTACCTGCTGCGCGACGGCACCCTCACGCAGATCACGAAGGACGACACGTTCGTCCAGTCCCTGATCGACGAGGGCCGGATCAGCGAGGACGAGGCCCACAACCATCCCCAGAGGTCGCTGCTGCTGCGGGCCATCACGGGCGGGGAGATCGAGCCGTCGCTGACGATCCGCGAGGCCCGGCCGGGCGACCGGTACCTGCTCTGCTCGGACGGCCTGTCCGGTGTGGTGAGCGACGAGACGCTGCGCGACACGCTGAGCTCGTACGCCGATCCGCAGGTGTGCGCGAACCGGATGATCGAGCTCGCGCTGCGCGGCGGCGGCCCGGACAACATCACGTGCATCGTCGCGGACGTCGTGGACGTCGAGTTCGGGGAGGACGACCCGATCGTCGGGGGTGCGGCGGGAGACGGCCGCGAGGAGGAGCGGCCCGACTCGGCCGCGGCGCGGGCCTCGGCGACCACGATGCCGCACCGGGTGGAGCCCGTGCGCGCGCCGTCCCCGGCAGCGTCGGGTGAGCGGCGGCCGTCGCGGATGCGGCTGGTGCTCGCCGCGGCGGCGGTGGTCACGGTGCTCGTCGGCGGGGCGGTGGCCGCCCGGCTGTGGGTCGACCAGCAGTACTTCGTGGCCGCACACCAGGAACAGGTGGCGATCTACAAGGGCGTGCAGGGCGAGGTGCCGCTGCTCGGCCCGCTGAACAGCGTGGCGGAGGAGACCGGCATCAAGCTGGTGGACCTGCCGGAGAGCGCGCGCCGCCACGTGCAGGAGGGCATCCTGACCGCGGGCGGGCTGCCCGCCGCACAGGCGGCGGTCGAACGGTTGCGCCGGCAGATGCTGCCGCTGTGCCAGGCGGCCGCCCCGGCCCCTGCTCCCGATCCCGCAGTACCCGCAGTACCCGCAGTACCCGGAGCGCCCACGCCCACTCCCGAGACGCCGGGCGCGGTTCCGGCGCCGGTGGACCCTCCCCTGCCCACGCTGATGCCTGAGCCGGGGACGACCTGTCGGCCGGTGAGCTGATGGCAGGCCCCGACGTACGACCAGGCAGCGCCCGGCTCGAACCGGCGCCGCTGCCGACCGGACGCAACATCGAGCTGGTGCTGCTGGCGTTCGCTGCGGTGATCGTCACCGGCGCGCTGGTGCTCGTCGAGATCAACACGGCGGGCGGCACGGAGCCCGCACGGTCGATCACCTCGCTGATCTACGTCGGGATCGCGTACCTGGCGCTGCTCGTCGTGGCGCATCTGGCGGTGCGGCGCTGGGCCCCGTACGCCGATCCGCTGATCCTGCCGTGCGTGGCGCTGCTCAACGGCCTGGGCCTGGTGATGATCCACCGGCTGGACCTCGCCGCCCAGGAGCGGGCCATCCTGCTGGGCAACGACATCCCGACGGCGCTGGTCACCCGCCAGATCGCCTGGACGGCGGTCGGCCTCGCACTGTTCGTCGGGGTGCTCTACCTCGTACGCGACCACCGCACGCTCGCGCGCTACTCCTACACGGCCGGGTTCGTCGGGCTGATCCTCCTGGCGCTGCCGGGCCTGCTGCCGGACGCGATCTCGGAGATCAACGGAGCGAAGATCTGGCTGCGCGTCGGGCCGTTCTCGATCCAGCCGGGCGAGTTCGCGAAGATCCTGATGATCGTGTTCTTCGCCGGGTTCCTCACCCAGAAGGGCGAGCTGTTCCGCACGGCGGGACGCCGCTTCCTCGGCATGGAGTTCCCCCGGGCCCGCGACCTCGCGCCCCTGCTGGCCATCTGGGGCCTGTCGATCCTCGTCCTCGTGTCCGAGCGCGACCTCGGCTCGTCGCTGCTGTTCTTCGGCATCGTGCTGGTGATGATCTACATCGCCACCGAACGCGTGTCGTGGGTGGTCATCGGCCTGTCGTTCTTCGTGGGTGGCGCGGTCATCGCCTACAACCTGTTCAGCCACGTCCAGGCCCGTGTGCAGGTCTGGATCGACCCCTTCGCGGACTACGACCGCGCCGGCTACCAGATCGCGCAGGCCCTCTTCGGGCTCGGCACCGGCGGCGTCGGCGGCACCGGTCTCGGCGCCGGGCGCCCGGACCTCGTGCCGTTCGCCGCCACGGACTTCATCCTGTCCTCACTCGGCGAGGAGCTCGGGCTCATCGGGCTCGCGGCGATCCTCGTCATCTACCTGGTGCTCATCACCCGCGGGCTGCGCAGTGCCGTCGCCGTGCGCGACAGCTTCGGCAAGCTGCTCGCGAGCGGGCTGGCGTTCACCATCGCCCTGCAGATCTTCGTGGTCATCGGCGGATCGTCGAAGCTGATCCCGCTCACCGGGCTGACCTTGCCCTTCCTGTCCTACGGCGGATCCTCGCTGGTCGCCAACTACGCGCTGGTCGCCCTGTTGCTGCGGATCTCCAACGCCGCACGCGCCCCGCTGCCGACGCGCGCCACCGCGCCGCGCGCGCCGATCGCCGAAGCGGGCACCGAGCTCGTGGAGCGCCCGAAATGAACGCCCCCGTCCGCCGCGTCGCCCTCGCCGTCATGGCGATGATCATCCTGCTCATGGCCAACCTGACCTACGTCCAGGTGGTGCAGGCGGGCGAGCTGCGCAGCAACCCGCGCAACCAGCGCGTCCTTTTCGCCGAGTACACCCGCGACCGCGGGCAGATCAGCGCGGGCGGACGGGTGCTCGCCGAGAGCGTCGAGGTGAGCGACCGGACGTTCGAGCGTCGCTATCCCGACGGGGCCGTGTACGCTCCTGTCACGGGGTACTTCTCGCCCACCTACGGCTCCAGCGGCATCGAGCGCGCCGCCACGGACATCCTCAACGGCAGTGACGACAAGCTGTTCGCCCGGCGCCTGTCCGACCTGCTCACGGGCCGCGACCCGCGCGGCGGCAACGTCGTGCTCACGATCGACCCCGCCATGCAGCAGGCCGCCTACGACGCGCTCACCCGCGTGAACTACGCCGGCGCGGTCGTCGCGCTGCGGCCGCAGACCGGCGAGATCCTCGCGATGGTCTCCACCCCGTCGTTCGACCCGCAGGAACTCGCCGGTACCCGCGTCGGGCAGCAGCAGGCCGCGTGGGCCCGGTTCAACGACGCCGAGCCGCCGGTGCTGGTGAACCGGACGATCCAGGAGACCTACCCGCCAGGATCGACGTTCAAGGTCGTCACCAGCGCAGCGGCGCTCGCCGCCGGGTACACCCCGCAGTCGCAGCTCACGGCGGCGTCCTCGATCACCCTCACCGGCACCCGCACGGACCTGCAGAACTTCGCCGGCACACCCTGCGGCACGGGCCGCACCGCGTCCCTCGCCGACGCGCTGGCCCGCTCCTGCAACACGGCGTTCGCCGAGCTCGCCGGCCAGCTCGGCGAGGACGCGCTGCGCCGCCAGGCGGAGGCGTTCGGCGTCGACCCGGACACCCGCATCGGTGTCCCCATGTCGGTCGTCCCGTCCACGCTGGGCGACATCCCGGACACCGCGGCGCTGCAGCAGTCCGGCATCGGGCAGCGCGACGTCCGGCTCACACCGATGCAGAACGCCATGATCGCCGCGGCCGTCGCGAACGGCGGCCAGATGATGCGGCCCTACCTGATCAAGGAGATCCAGACCTCGGACCTGGAGGTCGTGGACACCACGCAGCCGGACCGGCTCGGGCAGGCCATCGACCCGGCCGTCGCACGGACGCTCACCGAGATGATGATCGGCGCCGAGAACCGCACCCAGGGCAGCAAGATCCCCGGAGTGCAGCTCGCCGCGAAGACCGGCACCGCCGAGCACGGCGTCGATCCCAAGAACACGCCGCCGCACAACTGGTACATCGCGTTCGGTCCGGCCCAGAACCCGCAGATCGCCGTCGCGGTCCTCGTCGAGGACGGCGGCGACCGCAACCTGGAGGCCACCGGCGGCTCCCGGGCCGCCCCGATCGGCCGTGCCGTCATCGCCGCCGGCCTGCGGGGCAACCCGTGACCGACCCGACGGGGCCGCCCGCGAGAGCGGCGACCCCGGTCACCGGCGACGGGCTCGCCGAGGTGCTCCCGTGACGATCCTCGCGGCCGGGCAGCTCATCGCGCAGCGCTACGAGCTGACGAGCCGGATCGCGATCGGCGGGATGGGTGAGGTCTGGGAGGCCTCCGACACCCGCCTCGGCCGGGCCGTCGCCGTCAAGATCCTGCGCCCCGAACTGTCCGGCGACGACGAGTTCCGCCACCGCTTCCGCGTCGAGGCCCAGACGGTCGCATCGCTCGACCACGTCGGGATCGCGCACGTCCACGACTACGGCGAGGAGGTCGAGGGGTCGCGCCGCACGGCGTACCTCGTGATGGAGCTCGTGCGGGGCGAGCCGCTGTCCACGATCGTCGCCCGCGGTCCCCTGTCCCCCGACGACACCCTGCACATCGTCGAGCAGGCCGCGTGGGCGTTGCACGCCGCCCACGAACGCGGCTTCGTCCACCGGGACGTCAAGCCGGGCAACATCCTCGTCAGCGAGGACGGCCGGGTGAAGCTCACGGACTTCGGGATCGCGAAGGCCGCCAACGCCGCTCCCGTCACCCGCTCGGGCATGGTGATGGGCACCGCGCACTACATTGCACCCGAGCAGGCCACCGGTGGCGAGGCCGGCCCCACGGGGGACGTCTACTCGCTCGGCATCGTCACCTACGAGTGCCTGGCAGGCCACCGGCCGTTCCGGGGCGAGAGCGCCGTGGACGTCGCCGCGATGCAGGTGCGCGACGCACCGCCGCCGCTGCCGTCCGCGATCCCGGCGGGCGTGCGTGCGCTGGTGGACGCCGTGCTGGTCAAGGATCCGGCGCAGCGCTACCGCTCGGGGCGGGAGTTCGCGGAGGCGGTGGCCGCCGTCCGGCGGGGGGAGCTCGCGCCGCCGCCGTCGGGACGCTCCGACGTCGCCGACCGTCAGCCGGCCGCAGGTGCCGGCCGGACCGAACGACGCAGGCGGCGCTGGTCGCGGACCGTCGACGAGCCGCCCGCCCCCGGCACACCGCCGCGGTCGCCACAGCTCGGTTCGCCCGTGCAGGCCCTCGCCGAGCCGCAGGTGCTCGGCCGGGCTCCCGGACCGCCCCCGTCGACGCCGCTGCCTCCACGACCGGAGGTGATGCCGGGCGGTGGGCGGGCGCCTGCGGCGAGGCCGCCGGCGGACTCCGGGACCCCTCACCCCGTCGAGCCGAGCACGCGGTCCGGCTCGTACCCGGCTGCCCGCACCGGCGGGTATCCGGCGGCGGAGCAGCCCCGGAGGCCCGACGCCCAGCCCGCGGACGTCCGGGCCGCCCGGTCGCGCGCGACCGGGACCGGAGCGCATCGCGCCCCCGAGGAGCACCGGCTCGACGATCCGTCCGGGCAGCATGCCCGGCACGCCGCTGCACCCCCGTTCCCCGACTCCCCCTCCGGCAGCCACCGCACCGCGATCCCGCAGGACACCCCGGCAGGCGGGCCGCACCGCCCGGCCGAGGCGTCCGGGTCCACGGGGGCGCACGGCGCCGCACAGCCCGTCCATCCCACCGTCCGCAGCTCGCCGCCTCAGGGTCGCTCCCGACCTCGCCCCGACATCGTGACCGTCCGCACCCCGCCACCCGGCGGCCGCCGGGCTCGCGCCGCGCGGGCGGCACCGCTGGAGAACCGCTCGCGATCGAGTGTGGGCCGGATCTTCCTGCTGATCCTGTTCGTCCTGTTGACGGTCGCCGCGGTCCTCGTCGGCGGGCTGGTCCTGCTGCGTGGGCTGGACGGGGACGGGGCGTTCGCGATGGACACCACATCGAACCATCCTGCGGTCGCCGCCGTGACAGGTAGCGTGACGAGCCGGGAGGGCCTCCTCGCCGGACGGGCGGCCGACGGTGCACCGTTCGTCGCGGTAACCGCGGGTCAGGACGTCCGGTGAGCGGTCCGAAGCGGCAGTCCAGCGCTTGCATCGGCGCGGGACCACGCCATCGGGCGATGTCGCCCGGCAAGATGAGGAGCACTGCGCCAACCGGCAGAACGATCGGGACCAGACCACGATGACCACGCCGCGACTGTTGTCCGAGCGCTACGAGCTGGGCGAGACGCTCGGCTACGGAGGCATGTCCGAGGTTCACCGTGGTTTCGACACGCGGCTGGGCCGCGACGTCGCGGTCAAGGTGCTGCGGGCCGATCTGGCGCGCGACCCCCAGTTCCAGATGCGCTTCCGCCGCGAGGCGCAGAACGCCGCCGCGCTCAACCACCCCGCGATCGTCGCCGTCTACGACACCGGGGAGATCCCCAGCGAGTACGGCCCGCTGCCCTACATCGTCATGGAGTACGTGGACGGGCAGACGCTGCGCGAGA
>JBFWRR010000114.1:0-11314 GCA_050248815.1 Pseudonocardia sp.
CGGTGGTGACGGCGACGACGACGGAAGCCTTCTTGAGCACGTTCATCTCCATGTGTGATCCGGGAAGCCCGACCCTCGATCGGGGTCCCATTCGTTGCCGGCGAGTGGTGGGGAGCCCTCGTCGACGACGAAAAAGCTATCGATGGGGTGACTTGACTGCCAAGCGATCTACCACTAATAGAGCAGCGACATTACTTTACGGATGGTGACGCGTCGTTTCGGGCGAGATTCCGGCGTCGAGAATTCACTGCCATCGCCCCCGTATCCTCACGATCCGTGATGATGAATCACCCGATCGCACGCATATCCTTCCGTGATGATGCGCTGCGTAACTGCCCATTTCCGGCGCTCGCCCGCTAGGGTCGGCCGATGGTGGACGGGTCGGCGGCCGAGTACGCCGCGCTCGCCGCCCGCGTGGACCGGCTCCTGCCGGGGTCTGCGCGGGTGCCCGCCGAGCTGCGCCGCCGGGCAGCCGCGCAGCCGCGGCCCCGGGCGTCGACGATCGTGGGGGAGGCGGGCCGGCTGCGCTCGCAACTCGCAGGCCGGTCCGGCAGGCGCGTGCGGATGCTGGACGCCCAGCTGCGTGCGCTGGAGTGCACCGCGCGCGGGCTCGCCGGGCAGGAGATCGGTTTCCGCGCCGAGGTCGCCACCGTCTTCGGCGTCGAGATCCGCGCGGGCGAGCCGGACGTCTACAGCGCGGCTCACCGGGTGATCGGAGAGCTCCTGCCCGGCCGCGGCCCCGTCCTGCAGCGCTGGGCGGCGCACCGGCGCCGCGACGAGGTGCCGCGCGCACTGCTGCTCCCGGCGGTGCGGGCACTCGCCGAGGCGCTGCGCGCCCGCGTGACCTGGGCGCTGCCGCCGGGCGAGGCGGTGACGTGGCGGGTGGTCGAGCGCGCACCCTGGTCGGCGCTGCACACCGCGGACGGCATCCGCTCGACCGTCACGCTCAATGCGGGCGCCCGTCTGCGCTGGTCGGCGCTGCCCGCCCTGGTGGGTCACGAGGCCTACCCGGGTCATCACGTCCAGTCCTGCCGGGCGGCCTGCTCGCCGCGGCCCGAGGACGCCGTCACGCTCGTGCGGGGGCCGCGGGCGGTGCTCGACGAGGGCGCGGCCGACGCGGGCTTCGAGCTGCTGGCCGGCCCGGACTGGGGCGTGTGGACCGCCGCCGTGCTCGGCGAGGTCGTCCGTGACGCCGCGCGGGGCAGGTACGGGGCGCTCGCCCGCGACGCAGCCGCCGTGCCCGTGGGTGTCGGGCCTTTCGACGGCGAGCTGGCCCGCCTGCTCGTCGCGGCGACCCTGCCGCTGCAGGCGGTGCGCCAGGACGCGGCGCTGCTGCTGCACGATCGCCGCTCGCCGTTCGTCACGCGCCCGGCCGCGGCCCGCGACCACCTCCTGCGCTGGCTCCCGCTCAGCCGCGCCGAGGCCACCAGGATCGTCGAGGCGATGGGGTCACCACTGTGGCGCGGCCACGTCGTGGCGCACGTCCAGGGCCCGCCCCTGGTGAACGGCTGGTTGCGGGCCGCGCCCGGGTCCTCCCCGGACCGCTACCTCCGGCTGCTCGACGAACCGCTCCTGCCGCACGACCTGCGCAGGGGGGCCCGCGCGACGCGATCGGTGCGATCGCCGGACGACCGCCCCACGCTCTTCAGAGCCAGCTGACCGGCCGCAGCGGTGCGACGAACGGTTGCTTCGTGCACCCGAAATTAACGTCGAACCGGCGCAAGATGCCCGCTGCGCTGTTGACCGCACCCGGGTGACCGCCGGTAGCGTTCATCTCGACGGTGCGTATCCGATGCGCATCGTCCGGGGAGGCCCTGGTCGTGGTGTCAGTTGCACCCGAGGGGGCCGGCACCCGGCCCTCGCGGGCGTGGTCGGCGGCGCGTCGTCAGCTGTCGGGCACGTCAGCTCCAGGGCCGGCCGGCCCGCCGACACGTGGGCGCGGTGCCGCGCCTGCAAGGGAGCGTCTTCGTTGACCGAGCCTGCGAGGTTTCAGATCGGCGACCCTGCGACTAACGAGTTCGCCGATCGCACCACCAGCCGCTGCTACGTGCTCGACACCTCGGTACTGCTGTCGGACCCCTGGTCGCTGACCCGGTTCGACGAGCACGAGGTGGTGCTGCCGCTGGTGGTCATCTCGGAGCTGGAAGGCAAGAGGCACCATCCGGAGCTGGGCTGGTTCGCCCGCACGGCCCTGCGGCAGCTCGACGAGCTGCGCATCAGGCACGGTCGGCTCGACGCTCCCGTCCCGATCGGCGAGTCGGGCGGGACGCTGCACGTCGAGCTCAACCACACCGACCCGGAGGTCCTGCCCGCCGGGTTCCGCACGGAGTCCAACGACAGCCGGATCCTCGCCTGCGCGCTGAACCTCGCCGCGGAGCGCCGCGCCGACGGGCGCGGGGACGTCGTGCTGGTCACGAAGGACATGCCGCTGCGGGTGAAGGCGGCCGCCGTCGGGTTGACGGCCGACGAGTACCACGCGCTGGACGTCGTCCCGTCGGGTTGGACGGGCATGTCGGACGTGGAGGTGACCGCCGAGGAGGTCGACGCCCTCTTCCGGGACGGGTCCATCGACCACGACGCCGCGCGCGACCTGCCGTGCAACACCGGCCTGCGGCTGCTCGGCCCGTCCGCTGCCCTCGGCCGGGTCACCGCGGACAAGCGGATCCGGCTCGTCCGCGGCGACCGGGAGGCCTTCGGCCTGCACGGACGCTCTGCGGAGCAGCGCATCGCCCTGGACCTGCTCCTGGACCCGGAAGTCGGGATCGTGTCGCTGGGCGGGCGGGCCGGCACGGGGAAGTCCGCGCTCGCGCTGTGCGCCGGCCTCGAGGCCGTGCTGGAGCGCCAGCAGCACCGCAAGGTCGTCGTGTTCCGGCCGCTCTACGCCGTCGGCGGCCAGGAACTCGGTTACCTGCCCGGCAGCGAGACCGAGAAGATGGCGCCCTGGGCGCAGGCGGTCTTCGACACCCTCGGTGCGCTGGTCAGCCAGAGCACGCTGGACGAGGTCCTCGCCCGCGGGATGCTGGAGGTCCTGCCGCTCACGCACATCCGCGGTCGGTCGCTGCACGACTCGTTCGTCATCGTGGACGAGGCGCAGTCCCTGGAACGCAACGTGCTGCTCACTGTGCTGTCCCGGCTGGGCACGGCTTCACGGGTGGTGCTCACCCACGACGTCGCGCAGCGTGACAACCTGCGCGTCGGCCGCCACGACGGCGTCGCCGCGGTGATCGAGAAGCTGAAGGGGCACCCGCTGTTCGCCCACGTGACGCTCACCCGCTCCGAGCGCTCGCCGATCGCAGCGCTCGTGACGGAGATGCTGGAGGGCCCCAACGCGTGACGGATGGGCGGCCCGCGCCGGGCGCGGTGCGGGCCGCCGCCCTCACCGGCCGTGAGGCGTGCCCTCGGTGAACCCGGCGACCGTCTGCACGCCGACGACGGCGCGCTCGTGCAGCTGCGCCAGGGTGCTCGCGCCGACGTAGGTGCAGGCCGAGCGCACGCCCGTGCAGATGCCGTCCAGCACGTCCTCCACCCCGGGACGCACCGGATCGAGCAGCTGGCGCGAGCTGGAGATGCCCTCCTCGAACAGCGCCTTGCGCGCCCGGTCGAACGCCGACTCGCCGCGGGTGCGTGCGCCCACCGCCCGCTTGGACGCCATCCCGAACGACTCCTTGTAGGCGCGACCGGCTTCGTCGCGCAGCAGGTCGCCCGGTGACTCGTACGTTCCGGCGAGCCAGGACCCGATCATCACGTTGGCCGCCCCGGCCGCGAGCGCCAGCGCGACGTCGCGGGGATGGCGCACCCCGCCGTCCGCCCAGATCGCTACGCCCGCCTCCCGGCCGGCCGCCGCGCACTCCAGCACAGCGGAGAACTGCGGGCGGCCCACGCCGGTCATCATCCGTGTGGTGCACATCGCGCCCGGCCCGACGCCGACCTTGACGATGTCCGCACCCGCCGCAGCGAGGTCGTGCACGCCCGCCGCCGTGACGACGTTGCCCGCGGCCACCGGCACCGCGCCCGCCACCGCCTTCGTCACCGTGCGCAGCGCGTCGAGCATCCTCTCCTGGTGACCGTGCGCCGTGTCCACCACCAGCACGTCCACCCCCGCCGCGAGCAGCGCGGACGCCTTCGCCTCGACGTCGCCGTTGATGCCGATCGCCGCGGCCGTGCGCAGCCTGCCCGCGGCGTCCACCGTGGGCGTGTAGATCCCCGCACGCAGCGCGCCCAGTGCGGTGAGCAGCCCCGCGACGCGACCGTCGGCGTCCAGGCCCAGCGCGACCTCCGTGCCGGTGATCGCCTCGAACACCTCCCGCGGCGGGGTGGCCAGCGGCAGCGCGACCGGGTGCGGGTCCAGCACGTCCGCGAGCCGGGTGAACCGGTCCACCCCGTGGCAGCGGGCCTCGTCCACCGTGCCGACCGGACGGCCGTCGTCGTCGACCACGACCACCGCGCCGTGCGCCCGCTTCGGCAGCAGGTTCAGCGCGTCGGCCACCGCGTCGCCGGTGTGCAGCGTGAGGGGGGTGTCCCAGACGGGATGGCGCGACTTGATCCACGCGACGATCTCGGCCACCGCCTCCGGGGCGACGTCCTGCGGCAGCACCGTGAGCGCGCCGCGGCGGGCGAGCGTCTCGGCCATGCGACGCCCCGCCACGGCCGTCATGTTCGCGGCGACCACCGGCACCGTGGCCCCCGAACCGTCGGGGGTGCGGAGGTCGACGTCGAACCGGGACGCCACCGCCGAGCGGGACGGGACGAGGAAGACGTCGTCGTAGGTGAGGTCGGCCGGAGCCGAGCGGCCGTCGAGGAATCGCACGGGACGGTGACTCTACGCGGACCGACGCCCCGACGGCGGTCGGTGTGCCCGCGCGGTGCCCGGTCACCGGCAGCAGGCCGCGCGCGCCGCCTCGATCTCGTCAGCCCGGCAGCAGCGCCCGCACGGTGTCGATCGTGTCGGCGTCCGCGGGTGTCCTGTCCGGCCGGTAGCGGACCACCCGGGCGAACCGCAGCGCCACCCCGCCGGGATACCGGGTGCTGCGCTGCACGCCGTCCAGCGCGATCTCGACGACCAGCTCAGGGCGCAGCAGCACCTGGTGGCCATGCTCCTCGCGGGCCAGCGCCGGGAAGGTGGCCGTCTGCCAGGCCAGCAGCTCGTCGGTCATGCCCTTGAAGGTCTTGCCCACCATCACCGGCTCGCCACCCGCCGGGTCGCGCGCGCCGAGGTGGATGTTCGACAGGCTCCCCGTGCGCCGCCCGTAGCCCCACTCCGCGCCGATCACCACCAGATCGAGCGTGTGCACCGGCTTCACCTTCTGCCACGCCTTGCCCCGCCGGCCCGCCGCGTACGGGGCGTCCAGCGCCTTGACGACGACGCCCTCGTGCCCGGCGGCGAGCGCGGCGTCCAGCACCTCGGCGGCCGCCTCGGCCGTGGGGCGGCGCGCGCCCGGCATCCGCAGCGCCGGGTGGGCGGCGAGCAGGGCGTCCAGTGCGGCGAGCCGGACGTGCAGCGGCTCGTCGATCAGGTCCGTGCCGTCGCGGTGGAGCAGGTCGAAGAAGAACGGGCTGAGCAGGGTGGGGGCTGTGTCCGACGTCGCCGCTGCGCGTCGCTCGCTGTCGTTCGCTGCGGGTGGGCCGGATGTCGCGGCTGCGCGCCGCTCGCTGTCGTTCGCCGCGAGCGGATCCGACCCGAAGCGGCTCATCGTCTCCTGGAACGGGCGGGGGCGGCCGTCGTCGTCCAGCGCGAGCGACTCGCCGTCCAGCACCACGGTGCGGCACGGCAGCGCCCGGACGTGCTCCACCAGTTCCGGCACGCTCGCCGTGATCTCGCGCAGCGTGCGTGTCCAGACCTGCACGTCCTCCCCCTTGCGGTGCACCTGGATGCGCGCACCGTCCAGCTTGTACTCGACGCTGACGTCGGGGCCAAGGGTGGCGAGCGCCGCGTCCAGCGACGACCCGGGGGACGCGAGCATCGGCCGGACGGGGCGACCCACCCGCAGCGTGACACCCTCCAGCGCCGGCGCGCCGCCGCGCAGGGCGAGCGAGGCCGTCTCGGGCAGGCGCCCCGAAAGCATGAACGCCCGCCGCACCGTGGCGGGCGGGACCTCCGCCGCGGCCGCGACGGCGTCCAGCATCACCCCCTCCAGCGCCCCCTGCCGCAGCTCGCCGGTGAGCAGCCGGACCAGGAACCGCTGCTCCGCCTCGGTGGCCGCGCCGAACAGCTCGCCCAGCAGCGCCGCCCGCCGCGCTGCCGACCCCGTCCCCGACGTGGCGGCCAGCGCGTCCAGCAGCGCGTCCACCCGCATGAGGGTGAGCGTGGGCTCGGCGGCGGGGGCGAGTTCCAGCGTCGAGAGCGTGCGCCAGCCCGCGCCGAGGCGGCCCTGCCGCGGCTCGCCCGCGAGCCACGCCGTGGCGGCCGCGACCTCCTCGGGCGGGGCGGCTCGCAGCAGCGCGGCCAGCGCGTCCCGCTTCGCCAGGCGGGCGCGCGTGGCCCCGACCGCGGCGGACGTGGCGACGACCTCGGCGAGCAGCACGTGGCCGATGGTGCCAGCGACCCCCGACGTTTCCGCGCCCGCAGCGGTTTCGGCCCTCCCGGAAGGCCTCGACCGGCCAGACCTGGGCCCTCGCAGACATCCCGTACGCCTCGCAGGGGCTGCGGTGTCTGTGAGGGGTGTCCGGTCCCTGCGCGCAGGCCAGGCCAGGCCCGCCCGCCGCAGCGGGCAGGCGCCGACGCCGTCGGCAGAACCGCGGATCACCGCGCCGCGGCACGCACCCGGTCCGCCGCGAGGCCCACGGTCGTGGTGTCCCCGATCCCGGGCAGCCCGGGGCGGGAGACGGCGTCCACGACCAGCTCGCCCTGCGCGACGGCCACGACGAACCGGGTGACCGGGCCCAGGAACGTCGACGAGACGACGGTGCCCCGCTCGCCGTCCCCGCCGACCGTCAGCTCCTCGGGGCGAACCGCCACGACCGGCTCGACGGCGAGCTCGCCCACGACCGGCACCTCCGTGCCGAGCACCCGCACCCGGCCGTCACCGATGGGCTCGGCGGCCAGCGTGTTCTGCACCCCGACGAACTCGGCGACGAAGCCGGTGGCGGGGGAGCCGTAGACCTCCTGCGGCGTGCCGACCTGCTCCAGCTTCCCGTCGTGGAGCACCGCCACCCGGTCCGCAACGGCGAGCGCCTCGGCCTGGTCGTGGGTGACGAACAGCGTCGTGATGCCCTCGGCGAGCTGCACGCGGCGGATCTCGTCGCGCAGCTGGACCCGCACCCGGGCGTCCAGCGCGGAGAGCGGCTCGTCGAGCAGCAACACCGACGGCGACACCGCGAGCGCGCGCGCCAGCGCCACCCGCTGCTGCTGGCCGCCCGAGAGCTCGTGGGGGTAGGCGCCGCCGCGGTCGCCCAGCCCGACCAGCTCCAGCAGCTCGCCCGCCCGCTTCGCCCGCGCCGCCGCCGCGACCTTGCGCATCCGCAGCCCGAAGCCGACGTTCTCCGCGGCCGTCATCGTCGGGAACAGCGAGTACGCCTGGAAGACCATGCCGGTGTCGCGGCGCGCGGCGGGCACGTCCGTGACGTCCTTCCCGCCGATCAGCACCCGGCCCGCGGTGGGCTTGTCGAAACCGGCGAGCAGCCGCAGCGCCGTCGTCTTGCCGCAGCCGGACGGTCCCAGCAGGGCGAGCAGCTCCCCGGGCTTCAGCGCGAGATCGAGCCCGTCGAGGGCGTTGGCGTCGCCGAAGCTGCGCCTGATGCCCCGGAACTCGACGGCCGCCCCGCGATCCGCGCCGGTCATCGCGTCCCCCCGGTCCGGCCGCCCGCGAACGAGACGGCGAGCAGCAGGAGCCACGTCAGGACGAGCGCGGCCAGCGACAACGCCACCGACACCCCGGCCGCGGTGCGGCCGACCTCGACGACCGCGACGGGGAACGTGTCGGTGTAGAGCAGGATCCGTGCGATCACGACCTCGCCGAGCACCAGGGCGAGGGTCAGGAACGCCGCGCCCAGCACGGCGGTGCGGATCGTCGGCAGCACCACCCGCACCAGCGTCGTCCCGCGCCCGGCGCCGAGGTTGCGGGCGGCCTCCACGAGCGTGCGAAGGGGAACGGCGGCGAGCCCGTTGTCGATCGCGCGGTAGGCGAACGGCACCGCGAGGACCACGTAGAACGGCGTCAGCGCCGTCGTCGAGGAGGCGAAGAGCTCGCGGAACACCGGCCCGCCCAGGTTGGCCTGCACGAACGCGATCCCGGCCGCCATCACCACCGGCGGGATGACGATCGGCAGGATCGTCACGCTCTCCAGCAGGCCCGACATACCCGGCAGCCGCAACCGCACCCACACCGCCGTCGGCACGACGAGCACGAGCGTGAGCGCGGCGGTCAGCAGCGCGATCCCCAGCGAGGTGAGCACCGAGGAGAACAGCGCCGAGTCCCGGACGACGGCCAGGTAGTTCGCGAACCCGTAGCCCCCGCCGACCCGCAGGCTGAACTCCGCCGCGGCGACCAGCGGGATCAGGAAGTACACCGCCGCCAGCGCCAGGACGATGCCCCGCCACGGCCTCACGGCGACCCCACCGTGCCCGTCATCTCGTCCACCGCGAGGCGCGCTTCTGCAACCACAGGTAGCCGACCATGACCACGGAGATCACGAGCACCATGTCCAGGCCCAGCGCGAGCCCGACGTTCTGCTGGCCGGTGAGCACGTTGCCAGACAACGCCGCCGCGATCGCCGTCGGCACGATCGGGATCTGCCCGCTGGTGAGCGCGAGCGCCGTCGCGTAGGCGGCGAACGCGTTGCCGAACAGGACGAGCGTGGCCCCGGCGAGCGCGGGCGCGAGCACCGGCAGCGCCACGTGCCGCCAGTACGCCCACGACGACGCACCCAGGTTCTCCGCCGCCTCCCGCCACTGCGGCCGCAGGCCCTCCAGCGCGGGCGTGATGAGGATGACCATGAGCGGGATCTGGAAGTAGACGTAGGTGAGCGCGAGGCCCGTGAGCGAGTCGATGCGGAACCCGGCGCCGTAGAGGTCCAGGCCCGCGGCGCGCAGCCACATCGTCGCGAGGCCCGTCTGGCCCAGCGCGGCGATGAACGCGAACGCGAGCGGCACCCCGCCGAAGTAGGCGAGCACCCCGGACGCCGTCGCCGTCACCCGCTGCAGCGAACCTCCCCGCCGGGCGGTGACCACCGCCTGCGCGAGGAACGCCCCCGCGACCGCCCCGATCAGCGCCGTCAAGGCCGAGATCCACAGGCTCGACACGAACGCGACCTGGTACTGCGGTGCCGTCAGCGAGGCGGTGACGTTGTCCAGCGTGGGCCGCCCGTCCGCGGTCGAGAGCGCCCCGCTGATGACGAAGTACAGCGGTCCGCCGAGGAACACCAGCAGGTAGACGGCGAACGGGAGCAGCCCGAGCAGCGCCCACCCACGGCCCGCCCGCCGCGGGGGTGCGGGATCCGCGGCGGGCGCCTCCAGGACGGTCACGGCCGGTCAGGAGGTGGCGCTCGCCCACTGCTGGGAGACCACGGCCTTCGCCGCGTCCGTCTCCTCCTGGGTGGGGAACTGCGGCTCGCCCTCGACCTGCGGCAGTGCCGCGAGCAGCGCCTTGTCCGCCGTGCCCGCCGCGGTCATCTCGTCCAGCCGGACGGGCCGGGCCTTGCCGGCGAGCCACAGGTTCTGGCCCTCGTCGGAGAAGAGGAACTCCTGCCACAGCCTCGCCGCGGCCGGGTGCGGGGCGTTCTTGTTGATCGCCTGCGCGTAGTACTGGGCGAACAGGCCGTCACTGGGCACGGCGACCTTCCAGTCGAAGCTCGCCTTGTTCTTCTCGGTCTCGGTGACGTTGAGGTAGTCCCAGTCCAGGACGATCGGGGTCTGGCCGCTCTGGATGGTCGCGGGCGTCGGATCGATCTTCAGCAGGTTGCCGCTCTTCGAGAGCCCGCCGAAGAACTCCACCCCCGGCTCGATGTTGTCGAGCGACCCGCCGTTGGCGAGCGCCGCGGCCCAGACCGAGGCGAACGCCGACGCGGCCTGCGTCGGGTCGCCGTTGAGCGCGACCTTGCCCGCGTACTCGGGCTTCGCGAGGTCCGCGATCGTGGTGGGGCAGTTCGGGACGAGCGAGGAGTTGCAGCCGATCGAGATGAAGCCGCCGTAGTCGTTGACCCAGGCGCCGTTCGGGTCCTTGTTCGCCGCCGGGATCGAGTCCCAGGTCTGGACCTTGTACGGGGCGAAGAGCGCGATGTTGGTCAGCGCGAAGGACTGGCCGAGGTCGAGGACGTCCGGTGCGCGCTCCTGCGTGCCCAGCTGCTGGACCGCGTTGATCTCGTCCTGGCTGGAACCCTCGGGGTTGGCCGACTCGACCTTGATGCCGTACTTGTCGGAGAAGGCCGTGATGATCGCGCCGTAGTTGGCCCAGTCCGGCGGCAGCGCGATGACGTTGAGCGTGCCTTCCTCCTTGGCCGCGGCAACCAGCGCCTCGAAGCCGCCGCCCTCCATGGCCGACGTCGCGGTGGCCCACTTCGACGCGTCCGCGTCGCCGCCCGAGGCGCCGCCGCCACCACCGCCGCCCGAGCTCACGCAGCCGGTGAGTGCCGTCGCCAGCACCGCACCGAGCACGACCGCGATCTGCCGCCCTCGTCGCACGGCGTCCTCCACATCGCTCGACCGGGTGATCTCCAGTGATCACCCTCGGCGGTCGGAGCGTGCACGACGTGGCGGGGCGGTGACAACCGCTGGGCGGGCGGGTGAACGAGATCGTGACCTGGTAGTTGCCGCCGGGCAGACTCACGCGTGTGCCGACGGCCCCGCTGCCCGACCCGGCGCTCGTCGTGCTGGCCGGTGCGGCGGGCTCGGGGAAGTCGACGTGGGCCGCGGCGCGCTACCGGGCCGTCGAGATCGTCGCCTCCGACGCGCTGCGCGGGATCGTCGGCAGCGGCCCCGCGGACCTCGACGCCTCGCAGGACGCCTTCGACCTGCTGGACCGGATCGTGGCGGCCCGGGCCGGTCGCGGGCTGACCACCGTCGTCGACACCCTCGGGCTGGACGACGCTCGCCGGGCCGCGCACCTGCGGCTGGCCCGCTCGGCCGGCCTGGCGGCGGTCCTCGTCGTGCTGGACACGCCCGCCGCGCTGTGCCGGGAACGCAACCGCGGGCGGGACCGGCCCGTCCCGGCGGCGGCGCTCACCGGCCAGCTGCGCCGGGTGCGTGGGCTGGCGGCCGCGGCGGCGGAGGAGGGCTGGGACCGGGTCGTCGTGGTGGGCGGTGACCCAGGGGTGGGCGGGGTCGCCGCAGTCCCCGCGAGTTCCGCATCTGACGCCCGCGAGTTGCGCATCTCGTCAGACC
>JBFWRR010000115.1:0-7812 GCA_050248815.1 Pseudonocardia sp.
TGGCGACAACCATGGCGACAACCACGGCCCTTCCCTCTCGTTGTCCGGGTATGGAAACGATGCGGGAATCCACTCCCGAAAAGCAACGGAGCGCGATCGGAAGGACACTTTCGGGTCGCACTGGTGCGGTCGTCGCCGCAGTGGCGGCCGTCGCCTGCGCCGCGCTGACACCCCTCGCGCTTCCGTCCGGCGAGGGACCCGGTCCCGCCGCAGGCTCCTCACCTGCGCCGACACCGTCCGAGCCCATCCCCGGGATGCTCGAGTTCCACAGCCCGGTGGGTGGCTTCGCACTCAACTACCCGTCGAGCTGGACCCGGGCGGTCTCCGCGGATCCGCAGGTGCCGATCGTGGCGCACCACGGGCCGTACTCGTTCCTGGTGCGAGTGGTGGAGCTTCCTGCACCACCTGCTGATCCGAACGTGGCCCGACAGCTGGCCGACAAGGTCGCCCTCTCGGATCAATCAGTCAAGCTGCTGGCTGAGCCTCGGCTGATCACACTTGCCGGACTGCCGGGGTACTACTACCTCTACACGTTCACCGATCGCGACTCCGGAAGCACCGGAGCGCATTCCCACTTCTTCGTCTTCAAAGGTTCGACGATGCTGACTCTCGTCTTCCAGGCGATGCCGGCCGATTCCTTCCGGGCCGGTGCCGAGACCTTCGACGAGATCACCCACTCGTTCCGGGTGGAGTGACGGGACCGGGCGCCGGAGGGATTCCCGCGCCCGATCCCGTCGGACCGACGAGGTCAGTTCAGCCACTTCGTGAGTGGCGCGAGCAGACCCTCGTCGGCCGGCTCCTCCTCAGCGGTCTTCTCGTCGTCCGCCGACGGCGCGTCCTCGGCGACGGGAGCCGGCTGCGACACCGGGAGGCTCTCGTCGGTCGAGGTGGGAGCGGCCGTCTGGACGGGCGGCGGACCACCGTTGATCAGCGAGTTGAGCGAGTCGAGCAGCGCCCCCGGCAGCTTCGCCGCGTCGAGGTTGACCACCGGGCTGCCCGCGATCGCCGCGGCGTTCTTGATGATGTCGGGCACGAGCACGTTGAGGACCTTGTCCAGGTCGCCCTTGATGCCCCCGACGCCGCCGATCACCTTCTCGACCTGGCCGTCGGCGTGCGCGATCCGGTCGTCGATGTCGGCCGCCTCGCCCAGGATCTGGTCGAAGTTGCGCTTGATCCCGTGGGCCGAGTCGTTGATCTCGTCGACGTCCTTGCCCACCGCGGTGAGCCCGGCGTCGATCTTGACGACCGTCCCGTCGATCGAGTGCACGGTGCCGTTGATCTCGTGGGCGGTGGCGTTGATGCTCGCCACGCTGCCACCGATCGAGGTGACGTGCCCGTCGATGCTGCGCACCGCGTCGACGATCTGGGTGAACTGCGGCCCGACCGGCTTGACGACCTGGTTGATCTCCTCGGCGATCCGCCCGGTCTCCTCCGCAAGGGGGATCGACCGGAGGTCCTGCTCGACCTCGGGGTAGGTCGTGTTGATCGCCACGACGTCGTCCTGGATGGAGTTCGCGGCCATCATGGTGCCGGTGAGCGTGCCGACGGCGAACAGCGCCCACACGGCCACGACGACCAGGGCGATGATCGGCAGTAGGCCGGGCCTGAGCTGCTTGATCTTCATCGGTGCCCCCCGCTCAGCACTGGCCGGGCGGCAGGGCGACGAGGAGCGGCGAGCCGCAGATGGCGGAGAGGTTCTTGTTCACGTCCTTGAGGCCACCGACGATGCCCTTGGTGTCGTCGCGCACGTTGCCGAGCGCGCCGTTGGCGATGTCGATGTGCTTGACGATGTCCGCCGTGCCGTCGCTGTCCTCGCTCTGGATGCCCTCGAGCTTGTCGTCGATGGCCCGCGCCCGGTCCAGCACCACCTTGAGGATGTCGGTGGTGTCGGCCAGCGACGAGTCGATCTTGCCGCCGACCTCCGCGACGTGCACCAGGTTGCCCGCGGTGTTCGCCAGCGTCGTGTTCGTGTCGACCAGCGACGTCGCGGTGTCGGCCAGCGACGGGCCCACCACTGCGAGGCTGTCCTTCACCTTGATCAGGCCCGCGTCGATCTCGGTCGCCTGGCCCGGGACCGGCTTGAGCGTCTCGTCGATGCTCGTCAGCGCCTCATTGATCTTCTGAAGGGCGTCGGGGAGCGGGTCGGCGTTGGTGCCGATGTTCTCCACCGAGCTGGCGGCCTCGAACAGGCCGCCGTCGATCGAGGACAGCGCACGGGTGATGCCGATCAGGAAGCCGATGACGACGACCACGACGAGGATCCCCAGCGCGATCCAGGTCCACATCCAGCGGACCACAGATGATCCCTGTGCCATCACGGAGCTCCCGTCGTGCAGTGGCCGCTGCTGACCGGCGGCGGCGCGAGAACCTTCTCGGCGATGCAGGACGAGATGTGCCGGGCCGTCACGGCCTGGTCCACGATCGCCCCGGTGTCGCCCTTGATGTTGCCGGCGATGAACAGCGTGACGTCCAGCCGCTGGTTGATCGCCTCGGCGTCGTGGTCGATGTCCTTGGCGACGTCGAGGATCTCGCCCGCCTCGTGGTTGATGTCCTTGGCGACACCGTTGATCGCGTCGGCGCTGCCGAGGATGTTCGCGGCCGCGTCGTTGATCTTCACGGCGGTGGCGTCGATCGTGTGCGCCGAGTCGTTGATGCCGTGCGCGGAGGCGTTGATCGAGCCGGCGGAGTTGTTGACACTGGCCGCCAGGTCGTTGATCGCGCCGGCGCTGCCGATGATCGAGGCGAGGACCGGCTGGAGCGGCTTGGCGCTCTCCAGGATGGACGCCGCGGTCTTGTTGGTGCGCTCGAGCTGGATGATCGAGTCGGTCGCCGTGTTGATGCCCCGGCCGGTCAGAGCGATCGTCTGTGCCTTCGCGCTGATGCTCTGCGCGATCATCATCGTGCGTGCCAGCAACACCGCCGCGATGCCCACCCCGAGCACCGCGACGACGAGGACGATCACGCTGACCAGCGGGAAGATGCTCCGGCCCCGCGCGCCGTCAGCCATCTCGGCCACTCCTCTTCACCCGCGAGGTGCACGCAGCACGACGCTCGGCCTCCTCGATACCTTCGCCGGATATCCCGGCATGGCGTGATCTGAGGTGCATCGCTCTCCTCATGGTCGCAGCAGTCGGGCGGCATTACCCGTAGCCCGAGGACGCGGTCGGATTCCGTGACCGCTCGGGATTTCGATGAAATCGAATGGTTAACGACCACGATCGTCCGAAGTGACGGGACCAAGATGGGTGCAGGACCCACTCGTGAGGGTCGGAGAACGTCTTCCAGCGGACACCACTAGTGTCCATCAACGCTGGTCAGCGGCATCTGTTCGCACGTTCGGGGGACGCGTTCACTCCTCAGTGGCACCGCTTCGTGAAATACGCACGGAGGTCCCCCGAGGGATTACCGGCCGGTTAACAGTCGGCCCCGACCGCTTGCCGGGGACACCGGGCGGAAACGCGGGCGACATCGGCGTGCACGACCGAATACTCTTGACCGAACGCTCAAGCACAGTTCACCGATCACTGAACTGTCTGCGGGAGGGAGGGCCGGACGGCCGCGATTCAGAGCGGGTCCGAGCGGGAGATCAGCCACGGGCCGTCCCCGTCGCGCGTCATCGTGACCGCGAGTTGGACGACCTGCTGCTGCGGCTGGGGCTGCGTCGACGCCCGGACCGTCTGGTCGGCGACCACCAGCACGTCCACGCGGTCGGGCGCGGCGTCCACGAGCGCGATGTGGGTGACGCTCACGGCCGCGACGAAGGAGCGCTCGCTGCCCGCGGGGATGATCACGTCGCGGGCCGTCTGCTCGAACTGCACGGCGAACGGGCCCGTCACCAGGGCGCGGGCCCGCGGCAGGTCCGCGCCGAGCGTCGAGGAGTCGTAGCTGTAGACCTCCTCGATGCCGGACCGGGCCGCGGCGACGGCCCGGTCGGTGTCGCCGCGCACCCGCTCGGTACCCACGACCCGCCAGCCGAGCATGGCGACACCCGCCAGCGCGAGCGCGACCAGCACGCACAGCACGGCCGGCACGACCCGGCCCCGGAGCCTCACGGCAGGACCTCGATCCCGGAGACGAGCCACTGCCCGCCCTCCTGGCGCAGCTGCAGCGACAGGCGGTAGGAGACCGGCTGTCCCTGGGGCAGGTCGGCGTTCGCGAGGGTGCCGTTGAGTACGACGAGCGCCGTCGCGGCGTCCGGTCCGAACTCCTCCAGCCCGGCGGCCGCGACCTTGCCGCTGGAGGTCACGCGGGCCCCCTGCATGGCCGCCGCGAAGTCTCCGGCGCGAGTGGTGAGCTGGTCCCGGAAGGCGCCCGTCGTCGCGGGGATCAGGCGCTGCAGCTGTGCGGCGACGCCCTCCCCGCCGAGGCCGACGATCTCGGTCGCGACCGTCCGTGCCTGGGTCAGGGCCGCCTGCCGCTGCCCCGGCTCGGCCTGCGCTGCGCGGTCCCGGACCAGCAGGACCGCGCCCGCCACCAGCAACACGGCCAGCAGGACGGCGAGTCCCGCCACCAGCCGACGCGATCGCGGGGAAACCGCCCGACCAGCTCCTGCGTCCGTGGGCTCGGCTTCCGTGGGCACGGCTTCCGTGGACCCCTCGGGTGGGGATCCCGCCTCGGCGACCGCGGACCGGGCCGTGGAACCGGTGCCGCCCGCGGGCGTTCCGGTGTCCACGTCGACCATGCCGTCTCCCTTGCGCGCCGTGACCGGTGCGTCGCAGGGTGTGTCGGGCCGGGGGCGCCACCGATCAGATTGGGGCACGCTGCACCCTTTACGGCCCAAGTTCATCCCCCACCTGGGGGAGTCGATGGGGTAGCCGCCCTCCCCCGCACGACCTCCCGTCGCTCCCCCCAGGTGGGGAGGATCGAGATCATTCTGCCCGGTGGGATGGGCGTGGGCGCCCGATCCGGGTGCACGGAAGGGGAACAGGGTGGATCTCCAGCACGAGCCCGCACTGCGCGCCGTGATCTTCGATGTCGACGGCACGCTCGCCGACACCGAGCGTGACGGTCACCGGCACGCGTTCAACGCGGCGTTCGTCCGCCACGGCGTCGAGGTCGAGTGGAGCGCCGACGAGTACGGGCGGCTGCTGGAGATCACCGGCGGCAAGCGCCGGATCGCCGCCGATCTGCGGGCCCGCGGGTTCGGCGAGGCGGCCGACGGGCTCGCGGCCCGCGTGCACCGGACCAAGACCGATCTGTTCCGCGCGCTCGTCGTCAACGGGCGCCTCGCCCCCCGCCCGGGCATGCGCGCGCTCGTCGCCGACCTCGTGGGCGAGGGCGTCCGGATCGCCGTGGCCACCACCGGGCGGCGCTCGTGGGTGGATCCGCTGATCGCCCGCCTGCTGCGCGGGTTCCCGGTCGAGCTCGTCGTGACCGGCGACGACGTCACCGACCTCAAGCCGGACCCCGAGGCCTACCTGAAGGCGCTCGACGGGCTCGGTCTCGCACCGCACGAGGCGCTCGCCGTCGAGGACTCGGCCAACGGCCTGCAGGCGGCGACGGCGGCGGGCCTGCCGACCGTCGTGGTGACCAACGGCTACACCCGGGAGCAGGACTTCGGTGGCGCGGCCGCCGTCCGGCCCGCCTACGACGACCCCCACCAGCTGCTCACTGCCGAGTGCCGCGAGCTGCACCGGCAGTGGTGGGCGGCGCGGGCGGACGCCGCGGTACCCGGCGCGGGGGCCTGACCGTCAGGTGGTGCGCAGGTCCTCCAGCAGCTCGACCTGCTCGGCGAGCACCTCGGTGAGGATCCGGCGGGCCACCGCCAGGAGCTCGGCGACGTGCGGGCTGGTGAGCGAGTAGAAGACCGTGGAGCCGGACTTGCGGGTGGACACGAGCCCGGCCCGGCGCAGCACGGCGAGCTGCTGGGACAGGTTCGCGGGCTCGATCCCGACCACGGGCAGCATCTCGGCGACGGCGTGCTCGCGCTCGCTGAGCAGTTCCAGGACGCGGATGCGCGCCGGATGGCCCAGGGTCTTGAAGAAATCGGCCTTGAGCTGGTAAAGCGGTCTGCTCATCACGATCCCGTCCTGGTGTTCCGGTGCGGACGCTAGCAACTGCGCGGAGTCGATCACAGGTCGTTGCCGGGGTAGGACAGGTTGAAGCTCTTGTTGACCAGGGGGAAGTCCGGGACGATCGTGTCCGCGAGCGCCACCGGCAGCGCGGGCCAGGTGAGGAAGCTCGGGTCCACCACCTTCACCCTCGTGAGCGAGCCGTCGGCCGTCGTCTCCACCCGGTGCACGAGGGTCCCGCGCCACGCCTCGACGATCCCGACGCCGGAACGCGCCGGTCGGCCCGCCGCGGCGAGGGGCGCGGTCGCCGAGGTGCGCCCGTCGAGGGCGGTCGCGAGCGCCGTGACCGTCCGCAGCGACGCGGCGATCTCCTCGGCCCGCACGAGGAAGCGGGAGAGCACGTCGCCCTCGGTGCGCGTGTGCGCGACCGCGGGCACCGCCTCGGGCAGCCACGGGTGGTCCTGGCGGGCGTCCACCCGCAGGCCGCTGGCGCGGGCCACGTAGCCGAGCACGCCGAGCCCGGCGGCCTGATCGGCGGTGAGCACCGCGGTACCCGTGAACCGGTCGAGGACGACGCTGTGGTGCAGCGCGAGCCCCACGATCTCGTCCACGTCGCGGCCGATCCGCGCGAGCGCGCCGGGATCGGGCAGCGCGGCGAGCGCCGCGCCACCGGGATGTACCGCCCCGCGCAGCAGCCGGTGCCCCGCCACCGCGTCGTTGACCCGCAGGAGCGCCTCGCGCACCCGCAGCGCGTGCACGCCCAGGATGCCGTGCCCGACGTCGGTGCAGAGCGCACCGAGGTCGGCGACGTGGTTGTGCAGCCGCTCCAGCTCCAGCAGGATCCCGCGCAGCCGGGCGGCGTCGGGCGGGACCGCGATGCCCGCCGCGTCCTCGACGGCCCGGCAGAACGCGACTGTGTGTCCGACGGTGGTGTCGCCCGCGATGCGCTCGGCCAGCCGCACCGCGTCGGCCGGGCGGCGGCCCTCGAAGAGCTTCTCCACGCCGCGGTGGGTGAACCACAGGCGGGCCTTGAGCTTCACGATCGTCTCGCCGACCACGGAGAACCGGAAGTGCCCCGGGCCGATCATGCCGGCGTGCACCGGGCCGACGGGGATCTCGTACACGCCCGCACCCTCGACCGTGCGGAACGGGTAGGGCCCGTCCACCTCGGTGAACTCCGGCGGGGCGGCGGCGTTGCGGCGCATCGGGTACCAGCCGGCGGGCCAGTGGAAGTGGCGCACCAGGCGGCGCGGCAGCGGGTGGCCGGTGGGCACGATCCCGAACAGGTCGCGCATCTCGCGCTCGAAGCGCCCGGCCGGGAACGACAACTCCGCCAGCGTCGGGACCGCGGGCCGCGCCGCGTCCAGCGGCACGTGCAGCTCGACGCGCCGGTCCGCGGCGTCGGCCGTCGCGGGCCGGGTGAACAGGTACACGGCGCGCAGGCCGGTGCCGGTACCGGATCCCGTGTCGTCGTGCGCCGCGACGAGCGCGAGCCGGAACCCGTCCCCGAGTAGCGCCCCCGCGGAACCCGGCAGCTCGCGCGGGGGGATCCGCCGCTCCTCGTGGCGCTCCGCGGGGACGACGAGCCCGGCGGTCACCGCGCACCCGCAGCGGTCGCGGCGGCGTCCAGCAGCGGCTGCAGGGGCCCTGCCCAGAGCCCCAGCACGGCGCAGGCGACGAGCCCGGCGATCAGCACCGGCGCTTCGGGAACCGCGCGGACCCGCGCCGGCGGCGCCGCGGGCTCCGCGGTGCCGACGCGCTCCGCTGTGACGACGGGCTCCGCGGTGACGACGCGCTCCGC
>JBFWRR010000115.1:7912-11102 GCA_050248815.1 Pseudonocardia sp.
GACGACGGGCTCCGCGGTGACGACGCGCTCCGCGGCGACGACGGACTCCGCGGCGACGACGGACTCCGCGGTGACGACCGGGCCGGCGCCGCGCGTCGGCCGCCGCGGTCCGCCCCGGCCTGAGGCGGCCCCGCCCGCCCCGACCCCGACGTCCGGTTCGCCGAGCAGCATCCGGGCACCGTGGCCGATCAGCGCGGCGGCGATGACGAGGATCAGCGCGAGCGCCACGGCCAGCTCCCAGCCCCGGCCCGCCGCGAAGCCGGCCGTGACGATGCCCAGCTGGCTCGCGAACAGGCTGAACGGCGGGAAGCCGAGCAGCGCCGCGAGCCCCGCGGCGAGGCAACCTGCGAGGACGGGAGCGCGCGTCGCGAGGCCGCGCACCTCGCCGATGCGGCTGGTGCCGGTGAGCTGCAGGACCCGTCCGGCACCGAGGAAGAGCACCGCCTTGGCCAGGCCGTGGCCGAGCACGTGCAGCAGCGCCGCCGCCACGGCCGCACGGGTGCCGATCGCCGCGCCCAGGGTCACGAGCGCCATGTGCTCCATGCTCGAGTAGGCGAGCATCCGCTTGTAGTCGCGCTGCGCCAGCAGCAGCGAGGCGACGACGGCGAGCGTGACGAGCGCCGTGACCGCGAGCAGCACGCCGAGGAACGCGGGGCCCAGCGCTGCGTCCGACACCGCCTTGACCCGCAGCACCGCGTAGGCGGCGACCGACAGCAGCACCCCCGACATGAGTGCGGACACCGGCGCGGGCGCCTGCGAGTGGGCGTCCGGCAGCCAGGCGTGCAGGGGCACGAGACCCACCTTCGTGCCGAACCCGATCACGAGCAGGGCCACGGCGATGCGGGTCGCGTCCGGGTCCAGCCGCGGCCCGAGCGCGGCGAGCCCGGCGAGGTCGAGGCCGTTGCCGCCGGCGTGCGCGCTCACGACGTGCAGGATCAGCGTCCCGAGCAGGGCGAGCGCGATGCCGGTCGAGCACACCACCACGTACTTCCACGCCGCCTCGACCGACGCGCGGGTGCGGCGCTGGCCGACGAGGAAGGCGGTGCAGATCGTCGTCGCCTCGATCATGATCCACACGACGCCGAGGTCCGCGGCGGTCACCGCGGCCGTCATGGCCGTCACGAACAGCGCCACCAGGACGTGGTGGCGGGCGGCGGTCCGGGCGCTCGCGCGGCGGGCGGCGATCTCGGTCGCGAAGTGCGCGGGCGTCGCCGCGGCGGCCAGGACGGCGACGGCGCCGATGACAAGCAGCAGGAACGCCGAGAGCGCATCCACCCGCACGGCGCCGTCGAGCGCGGTGACCGGACCCGTCCGGGTCACGGTGACCGCGAGGTCGACGGCGGTGGCGAGCAGGCCGGCGCAGGCCAGGGTGCCCGCCCAGCGGGTGGCGGGCCGCCAGCCGACGAGGGCGTACACCCCGGCCGCGACGAGCGGGGCGAGCAGGCCGAGCAGGGTCGTGGGGGTCATCAGTCGTGCAGCTCCCGCAGCTCGTCGAGGTCGGTGTCGCCGTACGCCTCCCGCATGCGGGTGGTGAGGGTCTGCAGCACCAGCACGGCGAGCAGCACGTCCAGCGAGACGCCCAGTTCGACCACGAACCCCATCTCCGCGCCCGCGAGGAACCCGACGGCCGTGATCCCGTTGTCCATCAGCAGCAGGCCCACCACCTGCGAGAGCGCGCGGCGGCGGGTCACCATGACGAAGAACCCGATCAGCACCACCGTCAGCCCGACCGGGACCGCGGCCGCGGCCGGTGCGTCCGAGAGCGCCACCAGTGGCCGCGACACGGCGTACGCGAGCGACGCGAGGAGCGCGGCGCTGAGCAGCGAGGCGGTGACGTTCACCGACGGATGCGTCTCGCGCCGCCCGGGACCCGCCTCGGCGAGCGCCCGGCCGAGCAGCAGCGGCAGCAGCACGGCGCGCAGCAGCGCCACCACGACGGCGACGACGGCGAGCTCGACCGAACCCTCCTCGACGGCCAGCAGCGCGACCATCACGGCGAGCAGGGCTCCCTGCACGGCGAACACCCGCACGATGACGGCGATCTCCCGGCGCCACAGCACGAGCACCGCGCACAGCAGGAACCCGCCGCAGGCCAGGTCGAGCAGCTGCGCGGTCATGACGCCCCCTGGGCCAGGAAGAACGACGCCGCGACGGCGAGCAGCGCGAGCAGGAACGACCCGGCGAGCAGCTCGGGCACCCGGAACAGCCGCAGCTTGGCCAGGAACACCTCGATCCCGCCGAGGGCGGCACCGAGCAGCGCGACCTTCGCGAGCAGCGCGAGCACTCCGAGCGCGAGCGCGGCCGGGGTGAGCGCGGTGGCGATCCCCCACGGCCAGAACAGCGTCGCGACCAGCCCGAGCAGCACCGTCATCCGCATCGCCGAGGCCAGCTCGACGAGCGCGAGGTCCGGTCCGGCGTACTCCAGCACCATCGCCTCGTGGATCATCGTGAGCTCCAGGTGCGTGGTGGGGTTGTCCACCGGGAGCCGCCCGGTCTCCGCGACGAGCACGACGAGCAGGGCCACGGCCGCGAGCAGGCTCACGGGCGAGAGCACGCGGGCCGGGTCGTCGAGCGTGGCGGCCAGCAGGTCGGCGAGGTTCGTCGAGCCCGCGCGCACCGACAGCGCGAAGATCGCGAGCAGCAGCGTCGGCTCGGCGAGCGCGACGATCGTCATCTCGCGGCTCGCGCCCATCCCGCCGAACGCGCTGCCGGTGTCGAGCCCGGCCAGGGCGAGCGCGGTGGTCCCGACCGCCAGGACGGCGACCACGACGAACAGGTCCGCGATCGGGTACAGCGCGGACTCGGCCGCCACCAGCGGCACCGCCACCGCGACGACCAGCGTGCTCGCCACCAGCACCGCGGGCGCGAGCCGGAACGGCTCGCTCGTTCCCCGCGGGGTGACGGCGTCCTTGCCGAGAAGCTTGCGCAGGTCCCGCCACGGCTGGGCCACGCCCGGCCCGGCCCGGCCCTCCAGGCGCGCGCGGACCTGGCGCATCACACCGATGAGCAGTGGCGAGACCGCCACGACGACGACGAGCTGCACCAGCCCGCCCACCAGGCCGAGGGCGCTCACTGGTGCACCCTCTTCCGGTCCGAGCTTGGTTGATCAGCCAGGATTCGGGCGCACCTGAGGTCCCCACCGGGCCATCGCCCTGCTCGCTCGACCCTCGAGGTCCGGGATGAGTTCTGC
>JBFWRR010000116.1:0-5654 GCA_050248815.1 Pseudonocardia sp.
CGCGCCCCACCCCTGCGCACCCCAGCACCGGGACCCGACCGGCGACAGACCCCGGCCGCCGCACACGCAGTACCCCCGCACCCCTCGCAGTGCCCCCCGGCGACCCTCGCAGACCCCCGCCACCCCTCGCAGACGCCGCAGCCCCTGCAAAGCGCGCCCAACCCCTGCGAACCCCAGCACCGGGACCCGACCGGCGACAGACCCCGGCCGCCGCACCCGCAGAACCCCCGCACCCCTCGCAGAGCCCCCCGGCGAACCTCGCAGACCCCCGCCACCCCTCGCAGACGCCGCAGCCCCTGCAAAGCGCGCCCAACCCCTGCGAAGCGCGCCCAGCCCCCTGCAAAGCGCGCCCAACCCTGCGAACAGCGGCCCAGGGCACCGCGGCCATGCGTCAACGACGTCGCTCGGCGACCTCGACGGCCGGCCGCACCGATCATCCGATGGGACGGTTCATCCGATGGGACGGTTCATCCGGTGGGACGGTCCCGCCGCCAAACCGCCCACAAAGCGATCACCGGCTGGCGGCGACCGTCTCCGCGATCTCGTAGGTGTTCAGCGCGGCCCCCTTGCGCAGGTTGTCCCCGCACACGAACAGCTCCAGGGTGTTCGGGAAGTCCAGCGCCTGGCGGATCCGCCCGACCCAGGTCGGGTCGCCGCCGACGACGTCCGCGGGCATGGGGAACTCGCCCGCAGCCGGGTCGTCACGCAGCACGATCGTCGGCTGGGCCGCCAGCACCTTGCGGGCAGCCTCCACCGAGACCTCGCGCGCGAACGTGGCGTGCACCGCCAGCGCGTGCGTGGTCACGACGGGGACGCGCACGCAGGTGGCGGACACCCTCAGGTCGGGGATGCCGAGGATCTTGCGCGACTCGTTGCGGACCTTCAGCTCCTCCGACGACCAGCCGTCGTCCTTGAGCGAGCCCGCCCACGGCACGACGTTCAGCGCGAGCGGCGCGGGGAACGGCGAGTCCGCGGGAAGCCCGGCGAGCGCGTCCGCGACGTCCCCGGACCGCTGCCCCACCCCCTTGCCCGCGACCGCCGACAGCTCGGCCTGCAGCCGGTCGATCCCGGCCTGCCCGGCCCCCGATGCCGCCTGGTACGACGCCACGACCAGCGCCGTCAGCCCGAACTCGCGGTGCAGCGCGCCCATCGCGGCCATCATCGACAGCGTCGTGCAGTTCGGGTTGGCGATGATCCCCTTCGGCCGGTCCGCGGCGGCGTCGGCGTTGCACTCGGGCACGACGAGCGGCACGTCCGGGTCCATCCGGAACGCGCCGGAGTTGTCGACGGCCACCGCGCCGCGGGCCGCCGCGATCGGCGCCCACTGCGCGGAGACCTCGTCGGGGACGTCGAACAGCGCGATGTCCACGCCGTCGAACACCTCGGGTGCGAGCGCCTGCACGGTGACGTCCTCACCGCGCACCCGCAGCACCCTGCCCGCCGAGCGCGGCGACGCGACGAGCCGGATCTCGCTCCACGGCACGGACTCGCGCGCGTCGATGATGTCGATCATCGTCGTGCCCACGGCGCCGGTGGCGCCCACGATCGCCAGGACGGGCCCCGCTGCGGACCCGCTCATCGCCCGGTCCCCGCGTACACCACGGCCTGCTCCTCGCCGCCGAGCTCGAACGCCGCGTGCAGGGCGCGCACCGCGTCGTCGAGCTGCTCCGCACGGCAGATCACCGAGATCCGGATCTCCGACGTGTTCATGGTCTCGATGTTGATCCCCGCGTCGGACAGCGCCTCGCAGAAGGTGGCCGTGACGCCCGGGTGGTTGCGCATGCCGGCGCCGACGAGGGAGACCTTGCCGACCGAGTCGTCCAGGATGAGGTCGGCGAACCCGGTCTCGCCCTGCGCCGCCCTCAGGGCCTCGACGGCCCGCGGGCCGTCCGAGCGGGGCAGCGTGAACGTGATGTCCGTGGTTCCTGCGCTACCGACGCTGATGTTCTGCAGCACCATGTCGATGTTGATCTCGGCGTCCGCCACCGTGCGGAAGATCCGCGCCGCCATGCCGGGCGTGTCCGGCACCCCCGTGACGGTGATCTTCGCCTCGGACCGGTCGTGCGCGACGCCGGTGATGATCGCGTTCTCCAACGGGATCTCCTCGATCGAGCCGGTGACGAGCGATCCCGGCCTGTCGTTGTACGAGCTGCGCACCCGCAGCGGGACGTGGTAGCGGCGCGCGTACTCCACCGCGCGCAGGTGCAGGATCTTCGCCCCGGACGCCGCGAGCTCCAGCATCTCCTCGTAGGTGACGGTGTCCAGGCGCCGGGCGTTGGCCACGATCCGGGGATCGGCGGTGAACACGCCGTCCACGTCGGAGTAGATCTCGCAGACGTCGGCCTCCAGAGCCGCGGCGAGCGCGACGGCGGTGGTGTCCGAGCCGCCACGGCCAAGGGTCGTGACGTCCTTGGAGTCCTGGCTCACCCCCTGGAAGCCCGCGACCAGCACGATCGAGCCCTCATCCAGCGCCGAGCGCAGCCGTTGCGGGTTCACGTGCACGATGCGGGCGTCCCCGTGCTTGGACGTGGTGACCATGCCTGCCTGCGATCCGGTGAACGACCGTGCCTCCACGCCGAGCGCGTGCACGGCCATGGCGACGAGCGCGTTGGAGATCCGCTCACCGGCGGTGAGCAGCATGTCCAGCTCGCGCGGTGGTGGGGCGGGGCTCACCTGCTCGGCGAGGTCGAGCAGCTCGTCAGTGGTGTCGCCCATCGCGGAGACCACCACGACGACGTCGTTGCCCTCCTTGTGCGTGCGCACGATCCGCTCGGCGACCTTCTTGATGCGGTCCGCGTCCTGCACGGACGATCCGCCGTACTTCTGGACGACGAGGGCCACCGCCGACCTCCTGCTTCCCGGCCCGTTCAGCACGGCCCCCCGCGCCGTCGGGCGTTCCTCGCCCGGGCGCGGGCGCTGGTCGGGAAGCCACAGTACCTGTGCGGGCCCCGTCGACCGAAAGGATTGCCGGTGGAGCGGCTGTGGCGGCCGTCTCGGCGCGCTCGTCGCGCGACAGGCGACGGTCACCGACACCACAGCCGCTCAACGCAACCTTTCGGCGCGTTATTCGTCCGTGACCTCCCATTCCCGGCCGCTCGTCGCACAGGGCAACGGAGGGGCACCGGTGGCCACCCGATGGTGGCTAGTTTCGGTGCCCGGTCCGCTCCCTCGGCGGATCGCGCCCGGCCGGTCCCCGCCTGCCGCCGGCACTCCCCCCGGGCGCCCGCTCTCCCTCGGGCAGGCGGAGACCTCAGGGAAGAACATGCCCGCACACCGATCCCGGCACCGTGCATCGACGCCCCCGGTCGACGCCGCCGGTTCCCTTCTCGACGGCCCCACCGACCAGTGGGTCCCCGTCCGGCGCGACCGCGCCCTGCGCAGGCTGACCTACGTCTCCTGCGGCCTCGCCGCCGGCACCGTCGTGGTCACGGCCGGGATCACCGCGGCGATCGCCGACCTCCCCGCACCGGCCGCCACCACCGTGGCGGTCGACCCCGCGGCCGCTGCCGCGCAGCTCGCCACGCCGGCACCCGCGGCCCGTGGGACGGCCCCGGCGACGAGCGAACCCCGGCCGGTCCCGGTACTCACGCCGCCACCGGCCGCACCCGAGGCCGTCCCGTCACGGAGGGCGGGCGCTCCCGCCACCACGGCGACACGCGCGAAGCCCACCGCCGAGCGGGCCACCGACGAG
Organism: Pseudonocardia sp.; assembly: GCA_050248815.1. Taxonomy (GTDB): domain Bacteria; phylum Actinomycetota; class Actinomycetes; order Mycobacteriales; family Pseudonocardiaceae; genus Pseudonocardia. Next base: position 3,692 of record JBFWRR010000116.1, read on the forward strand.
GAGTCGGCCGACAACTCGGCCACCGCCGACACCCGATCGAGCGGCTCGTGACCCCCCGCTCCTGCACCCTCGGGTCGGCGGCCTTCCCGGCACTCGGGACCAGTGCCGAGATCCTCGTGACCCGACCCGGATCACTCACCGCTGCCGTCGCGCTCCTGCGGACCGAGCTCGCCGCCCTCGACCGCGCGTGCAGCCGCTTCCGTCCCGACTCCGAACTGGTCGAGGTCAACCGGGGCGCGGGCGCCGCGGTGCCTGCGGGGCCGCTCCTGCGGCGCGCGCTGCGGGTCGCGCTGGTCGCGGCCGTGCAGACCCATGGCGACGTCGACCCCACGCTGGGCCGCTGCCTGCGGGAGCTGGGCTACGACCGCGCCTTCACCGACCTCCCCGTCGACGGGCCCGCGCGGCCGCTCGGGCACGACCCCGGCGCCTGGCGCCACATCGACCTCGACGACAGCGCGGGCACGATCACCGTCCCCGAGGGCGTCGAGCTCGATCTCGGCGCCACCGCGAAGGCGTTCGGCGCGGACCGCGCCACCGCGCTCGTCTCGTCGGTCCTCGACACCGGCGTGCTCGTCAACCTCGGCGGCGACATCGCCACCGCGGGCCCCGCGCCCGCGGGCGGCTGGCGCGTCCGGGTCGCCGATCATCCGCGGCGGACCCGCCCCGGCGACCGCGAGCAGACCGTCGCGATCCGGGGCGGCGCGCTGGCCACGTCGTCCACCACGGTCCGTACCTGGACCCGGGACGGCGTCGGCCACCACCACCTGCTGGATCCCCGCACCGGGCGGCCGGTCGCCCCGGTGTGGCGCACCGTCACCGTCACCGCCGGGAGCTGCGTGGACGCCAACACCGCCGCCACCGCCGCGATCGTCGCCGGCACCGCGGCGCCCGGATGGCTCGATGCCGTCGGGCTGCCCGCGCGCCTGGTGTCCGCCGAGGGCGACGTCGTCACCCTCGGTGGCTGGCCCGCCGACGACACCCCCCTGGCGGCCTGATGGGAGCGCTGCTCGCCGACCCCGGACTGCTCTGGTACGTCTCCCGCTCCACCGGTGTCGTGTGCCTGATGCTGCTGACGGCCACCACCGCGCTCGGGCTGGCCTCCTCCGGGCGGGTCCGCACACCGTGGCCCCGGTTCGTCACCCAGTCGCTGCACCGCACGCTCTCCCTGCTGGCCGTGCTGCTGCTCGCCGGCCACATCGTCGCCGTCGTGGTCGACGGCTCCGTCGGCATCCGGATCGTCGAGGCGTTGGTGCCGTTCATCGGCACGTACCGGCCGCTGTGGCTCGGCCTGGGCGCGATCGCGGCGGACCTCGTGCTGCTCGTGGTCGTGACCAGCCTGGTGCGCACCCGGCTGCCACACGCGCTCTGGCGCGGCGTGCACCTCACCGCCTACGCCCTCTGGCCCGTGTCGATGCTGCACGCGCTGGGCACCGGCTCGGATCCGCGCCAGGCGTGGTTCACCGTGCTGGCCCTCGTCTGCGCCGCCGTCGTCGCCGGGACGCTGCTGTGGCGGCTCACCGTGGCCACCGCCCGGCCTCTCGTGCTGCGGATCGCCGGCGCGGTGGTGATCGCCGCCGCGCTCGCGGGCATCGCCGGCTGGGCGGAGAACGGGCCGATGCGGCCCGGATGGGGTGCCGGCGCGGACACCCCGGCACCTGTACCCGTACCCGTGGCCGTGGAGGTGGGCGGATGACCAGCACTACGCCCCCGCCCGCCGGGCCCACGCGACCCCTCCCGGTGATCCGGGAACCCGGCCGGCACCGCCACCGCAGCGGTGACGGACCTGCCGACGGCGTTCCCCGCCCGCGGGAGGCCACCCACAGCGGTGGGCTGCCCCCGGTCCGCCGGCACGCCGCGCCGGTGGACGGCCCGGGCCCCCCTGAGACGCGGACGGGCGGGCATCGGGCGGAAGGCGCTCCTCGGCACGCCGCCGCGCCGGGCGGTTCCGTGGCGCGGACGGGCG
>JBFWRR010000116.1:5754-10798 GCA_050248815.1 Pseudonocardia sp.
CCGGTCCGCCGGCACGCCGCGCCGGTGGACGGCCCGGGCCCCCCTGAGACGCGGACGGGCGGGCATCGGGCGGAAGGCGCTCCTCGGCACGCCGCCGCGCCGGGCGGTTCCGTGGCGCGGACGGGCGGGCACCCCGCGGTGCGGACCGGTGAGCACCCCGCGACCCGCACCGGCGGGCACCCCGCGGTGCGGACCGGTGAGCACCCCGCGACCCGCACCGGCGGGCACCCCGCGGCACCCGTCGCCGGGCTCACCGCGTTCGAAAGCCCCATGGCCGGGCGACCCTCAACGTCCGGCGGGCGGGTGTCGCGCACCGGCAGCCACCCTGTCCACCCGGGCGCCCTCCCACCGCCCGACAACCCCACCGCCACCGGCGGCACCCCCATCCACAACGGCGCCACCCGCACCGGCGGCCACCGCCTCCCCCCACCCACCGACCGGCTCCACGGCCCCGTCACCCGCACCGGCAGCCACCCGGTCGCACCCGGAACCGGCACACCGCCCGACCGACGGACCAACCGCACCGGCAGCCACCCCGTCCACCCGGGCGCCCTCCCACCGCCCGACAACCCCACCGCCACCGGCGGCACCCCCATCCACAACGGCGCCACCCCCATCCACAACGGCGCCACCCGCACCGGCGGCCACCGCCTCCCCCCACCCACCGACCGGCTCCACGGCCCCGTCACCCGCACCGGCAGCCACCCTCGGGTCCGACCGGTCGATCCCGACACCCCGACGCCCGCGCACGGCGTGCAGCAGGTACCGCCGGCGCAGGCGTCCGACTCGGCCCCGTCCGACGGGGTGGTCCGGACCTGCGGCTGCGAACCGGTCCTGACGGCGTCCTTCCGCACCGACGGGGCAGCGGCCTCGCTGGCCGAGCACCACGAGATCCATGGCGACCACCCGCGGATGCGCCGCGGCGAGCTGACCGACCTCGTCGAGGCGGCGCTGATCCGCGGCCGGGGCGGTGCCGGGTTCCCTCTTGCGGACAAGCTCAAGGCCGCGGCCGGAGCCCGCAAGGCGCCGGAGGTCATGGTGAACGGCGCGGAGAGCGAGCCGGCCAGCGTCAAGGACCGGATGCTGCTGAGCCGCGCCCCACACCTCGTCCTGGACGGCGCGCAACTGCTCGCCGACGAGGTCGGCGCCCGGGGCGTCACCGTCTGGGTACACGACTTCGCGGCCGCCGACACCCTCGGCCGGGCCATCGCCGAACGCGACGACCCCGTGCCCGTCACGGTCGTGCGGGCCCCGGACGGCTACCTGGCCGGGGAGTCGTCGGCAGCGCTCGCCCACCTCGGCGGCCGCGCGGCCCTGCCGGCCTTCACACTGCGCCCGGCAGCCGAGCAGGGCCCCTACGGACGGCCGGTGGTGGTGTCGAATGCGGAGTCGGTGGCGGCGGTCGCCGCGCTGGCCGCCCACGGCCTCGAACGGCACCGGTCCTTCGGCACACCCGACGAGCCGGGCACCCGACTCCTGACGGTGCACCGCGCGCCGGGTGAGCCGGTGCTGGTGGAGGCCGCGACCGGGGTGTCGGTGTACGACGCCCTCGTCGCGGCGAGCGCGCCGACGGACGTGGAGGCCGTGCTCGTCGGCGGGTACTTCGGCCGCTGGCTGGACCCGGTGACCGGCCTGGCCGCGCCGCTCTCGCATGCCGGTCTCGACGCGGCGGGCGGGACGCTCGGCTCCGGGCTGATCATCGCCCCGCAGCCGGGGTCCTGTCTGCTGGGCGAGGTCGCGGAGGTCGTCGACCACCTCGCGGGCCAGAGCGCGGGCCAGTGCGGCCCGTGCCTCAACGGACTGCCGGCACTCGCTCGGACCATCGACGCCATGGTGGCCGGGGACGCTGGCCCGGCCGAGGTGCGCCGCGTGCACGAGCTGGCCGAGACCGTCGCCGGGCGGGGTGCGTGCAAGCACCCGGACGGCGTGACGATGTTCGCGGCGAGCGCGGTGGACGTACTGGCCGCCGAGGTGCACGCGCACCTGGCGGGGGATTGCACGCTGCCGCAGCGGGGCTGGCTGCCGCTGCCGGAGCCGTCGGAGGTGCCGGAATGAGCCGCAGGCTGGTCGTCGACCCGGTCCGGTGCACAGCCGCACGGCTGTGTGCCGAACTGCTGCCGGAGGCGGTCTCGCTCGACGAGTGGGGCTACCCGGTGGTGGACGGCCGCGCGCTGGACGGGCGCACGCTGCGGCTGGCGCGCAAGGCCGCGGCGGCGTGCCCCGTGCGGGCGCTGCTGCTGCTCGACGTGCCCTCGCCGCGAGCCGCCGCGGACTGACTGCGCCTCACCCGGCCGCGGTCCTCCCCCGGACCCGGCCGGAGCCCGGGACGACTGCCCGGGCGCGTCAGAACCGCCGCACCAGCCGGGTGACCACCGTGGTGATCACGAGCCAGACGACGGCCGCGACCCCGTAGTTGATCGCGACGGAGATCTTGGGATCGGGCTGCACGAACAGGTCCGACAGGCCCAGGTCGAACAGGTTGGCGAGGTAGGTGACCAGCTGCGTCAGCGGGTTGGCGGGGTTCGCGTCCAGCACCGTCAGCACGATGAAGAGCACGAGCACGGCCACGATGAACAGCCCGATCGCCCGGAGCAGGCTCGCCAGGACTGCTCCGCCCCTGGTCGCCACGGCCACAGATCACCTCCGTCGGGGGAACACCCGCCATCCTGGCATGCAGCGGGTGACCACGCTCGTCACGACTTCTCACCCGATCGGGTCGCCTATGGACATCTGGTGGTCGTCCCCGGCCCGAAACGCGGCGTTGTCAGCCCGTCCGGCCGCGGCGTAGCGTCGGCCGTCCACGCGGCACGGGAGCCGCCCGGGCCGCGCCGGCGCCGAGGGGCTTGCCGATGTCCGTGAACGCCGACGCGATCTTCGTCCAGCACCGGCGCAAGACCCCGGTCGTGTCCCGGTCGGCGTACGTCGCGCCCAACGCGGTGCTCTGCGGCGATGTCGTCGTCGGGCCGCACAGCCGGATCCTGTTCGGCGCGGTCGTCACCGCCGAGGGCGGCCAGGTGGAGATCGGTGCGAACTGCATCGTGATGGAGAACGCCGTGATCAGGGGTGTGCCGGGCCATCCGGTACGGCTCGGCGACCACGTGCTCGTCGGCCCGCACGCCGCGCTCACCGGCTGCCGGGTGGAGGGCGACACCCGCATCGCGACCGGCGCCGTCGTCTTCAACGGGGCCCTGCTCGGCAGGGGCGCAGAGCTCGACTTCCACTCCGTCGTGCACGTCGACACGCAGGTACCGGCCGGGACGAGGGTGCCGATGGGCTGGTTCGCGGGCGGCGACCCGATGCAGCTCGTCCCGCCCGGGGATGCGGACCGGATCGCCGAGATCGTGGGCACCTCGGGCTGGGAGGGCATCGTGTTCGGGGTCGGCAGGGGCGACGGCGGACCGTCGATGCCCGACATCACCAGCCGCTACGCGCGCGGGCTCGCGATCCACGCCCGCGACCGGGTGCTCCCGGCGCGCCAGCACGACATCCTCCCCGAGCCGGCGGCCGGTAGCTGATCACCGCGCGTGACGTCAGGAGTGTGGCCTTCCCGACACCGTCACCCGAGCGGGGCGGTTGCGGACCGCCCCCATCGGGGGGCTACCCTCGGGTGCGTGGTGCACCTGCTCCTTCGCCGCCGCGGCGGGGTCTGACCGACCGGCCCCTCGTCGCGGGTTCTGGCGTGCGCCGGTCTCCCGCACCGGCCCACCCACAGGAGCACGAGCAATGACGACGTCCCCTGACGCGTTCACGTCCGCCACGACCAGCCGCCTGCGCACCCCGTCCCGGCCCGCACCGGACGACCAGCCGCCCTGGAACCGCCAGCGCGGCTCGCACATGGCCTTCCAGCGCTACCGCCCGTTCCACGAGCTGGTCGAGCCCGTATCCCTGCCGGACCGCACCTGGCCCGACACGCGGATCACGAAGGCCCCGCTGTGGTGCGCGGTCGACCTGCGCGACGGCAACCAGGCCCTGATCGACCCGATGAGCCCCGCCCGCAAGCGGCGCATGTTCGACCTGCTGGTCCGCATGGGCTACAAGGAGATCGAGGTCGGCTTCCCGGCCGCGAGCCAGACCGACTTCGACTTCGTCCGCGAGATCATCGAGCAGGACGCCATCCCGGACGACGTCACGATCCAGGTCCTCACCCAGGCTCGCGCCGAGCTGATCGAGCGCACCTACGAGGCGTGCGAGGGCGCGCCGCGGGCGATCGTGCACCTCTACAACTCCACGTCGATCCTGCAGCGGCGGGTCGTGTTCCGGGCCGACCGCCCGGGCATCGCCAAGATCGCGACCGACGGCGCCGAGGACGTGCTGCGGTTCAGCGAGAAGTACCCGGACACGGACTGGCGCTTCGAGTACTCACCGGAGTCCTACACCGGCACCGAGCTGGAGTACGCCGTCGAGGTCTGCAACGCGGTCAGCGCGATCTGGCAGCCGCGCCCCGAGTCGCCGATGATCGTCAACCTGCCGGCGACGGTCGAGATGGCGACCCCGAACGTCTACGCGGACTCCATCGAGTGGATGCACCGCAACCTGGAGCGTCGCGACGCCGTGGTGCTCTCGCTGCACCCGCACAACGACCGCGGCACCGCCGTCGCCGCCGCCGAGCTGGGCTTCCAGGCGGGCGCGGACCGCATCGAGGGCTGCCTGTTCGGCAACGGCGAGCGCACCGGCAACGTCGACCTGGTGACGCTGGGGATGAACCTGTTCACCCAGGGCATCGACCCGCAGATCGACTTCTCCGACATCGACGAGGTCCGCCGCACCGTCGAGTACTGCAACCAGCTCGACGTCCACGAACGCCACCCGTGGGGTGGCGACCTGGTGTTCACCGCGTTCTCGGGCTCCCACCAGGACGCGATCAACAAGGGCTTCGCGGCGATGCAGGCGGCGGCGTTCGACGCGGGGATGGGCGTGGACGTCTACCCGTGGGAGGTGCCGTACCTGCCGGTGGACCCGAAGGACATCGGCCGCACCTACGAGGCCGTGATCCGGGTGAACTCGCAGTCCGGCAAGGGCGGCGTCGCCTACATCATGAAGACCG
>JBFWRR010000117.1:0-10365 GCA_050248815.1 Pseudonocardia sp.
GACGTGCAGACGATCGTCGTCACCGCGACCGCCGATCTCACCCCTCGTCCGGATCCGTGCGCGCCGTCGCGGCGGATGGCCGAGCTGATCCTGTCCAACCTTCCACCGCTGATCCGGGAGTCGAGATGACGGTCCCGCCCGCTGCCCGACCTTCTCCGTATCCCGGAACGCTGGAGCCCTTCGACCAGTGGCCGCCGGAACGATTGCTCGCGATCGCGGACAAGCTGAACTCAGAGGCTGTCGCGGTCGAGGCGCGCGAGTACGGATCCGCCCACGAGCTGCTCGTCTCGGCGTCCACGGGTATTGCCGAGGCACGCGACATTCTCGTCGGCGCCGGGATGGCAGAAGGCGGCGCGCCAGACCATCTGAACATCCTCGTCGGGCTCGCCGACGGTGGGCGAGACCAGATGGTGACGGCGAACAAGACGCTGACGGAGCACGCCGAGGCGGTCGCGGCGGCACGCTCCGAGATCGGCTGGGTGCGCTGGGGCGCATCGACGGTGCACACGACCGTGGGCAGGCCGTGGGACGGGGTCATCGGCGGGACGATCGACGACGCCGCGAAGTGGTTCGTGATCGACAACGTCCAGCGCTACCAGACCGTGTCGAACGACCACTACATGACCAGGTACCCCGTGTACGACGAGCCCGTGCAGCCGGCGCCGGCCGCGACCAGCGGAGCCGGGTCCGCTGCGCCGGGGTCTGGGGCGCCGGGTTTCGTGGGGTCTGGTTGGACGCCGCCCGCGTGGACGCCACCCGCCGCCGTCCCCGACGCGCCCGGTCTCGGCGGCCCTGGTGGCTCCGTCCCCCCGGCTGGGGCCCCGCCGATCGGTACCGGATCACCGGGTGGCGGCACGCCGGGCGGGGCGAACACGTCGCTTCCGTCGCTCGGGGCGGTTCCGCCAGGTGGTGTGGTGACCCCACCCGAGGGTCGACCCAGCGCGCGCTACCCCAGCTCGGTCCCCTCCCCAGGTGCTTCCACGGGGCTGGTTCCGCCGGGGCGGGTGCCGCGTGGTGAGACGACCCGCACGGGAGTGCCCGACACCAGGTGGCGACCGCCGTCCACCGGGAGCGGCCTCGGCAGGCCCGAGGGTCCGAGGCCAGCCGTGCCGCCGCGGGACGGGTTGGGTGGAGCGATGCCGCGGGCCGCCGGCCCGGGTCACGTTGCACAGGGTGTGGGATCGGGGTCGCCGGCGGGCAGGCCGGGCGCCACCGGCTTCGGAGGCGTCCCGTTCGCCGGCGCCGCCGGGGGCGGCAGGGACGGCGAGTCGCACGCACGCCCGTCCTGGCTGCTCCAGGACGACCCCGAGGCCATCTGGTTCGCCGGGCTCCCGGCCCACTGCGAACCGGTCGTCTCCGCGGAGCCGGTGCCGAACGGACCCACGGGGACCGGGCGGCCCGGCCGATCGTGGCCGTGAGTCGGCCATAGGCTGGCCGCCGCGCTCGCACTCATCGTCGAGGAGGAGCAATGGCCGATCGTCCCCCGCTGCCGCCGTTCACCGAGGAGACCGCCAGGCAGAAGGTCCAGGCAGCCGAAGACGCCTGGAACACCCGCGACCCGGAACGGGTCGCCGGCGCCTACAGCGAGGACTCCGTCTGGCGCAACAGGGATCGCTTCGTGCGGGGCCGCGACGAGATCGTCGCGTTCCTCACCGAGAAGTGGGAGCGCGAGCTCGACTACGCCCTGCGCAAGTCGCTGTGGACCTTCGCGGGCAACCGCATCGCGGTCCGCTTCCAGTACGAGAGCCACGACGCCGACGGTCAGTGGTGGCGCAGCTACGGCAACGAGAACTGGGAGTTCGACGAGCACGGCTACATGCGCCGCCGCGAGGCGAGCATCAACGACCTTCGCATCGACGAGTCGCAGCGGCGGATCTTCGGGCCACGCCCGGAATCGGAACGAGGGGTCGACATCCCGCTGCAGTAGCCCGCGGGCGCACGCCGTGAGTGATGCGACGGGAGGTGATGCCACCCGCACGCAGGATGTGCACAGCCCCGACACGGGTCGTTCACGCTCGTGTGGTGACGTGGGCGTCGTGGCCCTTCTCGTCGTGTCCCTGTCCGGCCTCACCGACCGCCCCGAGGCGCTCGAACCCGCCGCCGTCCTCGCCACGGCGCTGGCGGACCGCGGCGTTCCGCTCACGCAGCTCGTGCGGCCGTACGGAGCGCCGGGCGAGGTGGTCACCTGGGTCCGGGAGCGGCTCGCCGCAGGCGACGGGCTGGCGCTGCACGGTTACGACCACACCCCGGACCCCACGAACGCCCGGGTCGGCCCGGGCCGCCGCGCGGAGTTCGCGGCGTTGCCGCGGCACGAGGCGCACCTGCGGGTGCTCGCCGCCCGCCGCGCGCTGACCGCCCTGGGCCTGCGCACCGACACCTTCATCCCCCCGCGCTGGCTCGCCTCCCAGGGCACCGTCGACGCGTTGCGCGAGCAGGGCTTCGCGGTGTGCGCCGACGAGAACGCCATCCGGCTGCTCGTAGCGCCGGACGCGGCGCTGCCGGGTCGGGTCCTCGGGTTCCGCGCCTCCGGCGAGATCACCGAACACCGGCGTGCCGCCGAGGCCTGGCGTGCCCGCACGCTGCTCGCGGCGACGACCCGTGCGGCCCGCCGCGGGGAGCACGTCCGGATCGCCCTGCGGGCCAAGGACCTCAAGCGGGCCGGGCGGGTCGAGGCCGCGCTCGCGGCCGTGGACGTCGCGCTCGCCGCGGGCGTCGGCCCCGGCACGTACCACGAGTTCCGGGCAGCCCGCGCTGCATAGAGCGCCCCCGGCCTGGATCCCCGTAGCCGACCGCAGCCGTCGTGGACGGGGCGCGCCCGGCGCATACGGGCCACGACGTTCTCCTGGAGTTCCCGCTGGAGTACTCGCGGGACGCGCATGGGCGGCCCCGCAGACCGGCGACACGCATCGCAGATGCTGCAGCCTCTGCGATGCGTGCCGGGGCTCTGCGAGGCAGGCGGTGGGCCTGTGCGATGCGTGCCGGGGCTCTGCGAGGCGGACGGCGGGCCTGTGCGAGGGGTGGCGGGGTTCTGCGAGGCGGGCGGTGGGCCTGTGCGAGGGGTGGCGGGGTTCTGCGAGGCGGGCGGTGGGCCTGTGCGATGCGTGCCGGGGCTCTGCGAGGCGGACGGCGGGCCTCTGCGACGCGTGCCGGGGCTCTGCGAGGCAGGCGGTGGGCCTGTGCGAGGGGTGGCGGGGCTCTGCGAGGCGGGCGGTGGCTCTGTGCGATGCGTGCCGGGGCTCTGCGAGGCGGACGGCGGCCTCTGCGAGGGATGGCGCGGCCCTGCGGAGCAGGTGGAGCGGCAGCCGCAGGCGCGATCAGCCGCCGCGCCCCGCGGTCGACCAATCGGGGACGACTGATGGGGTCCGCGGCCGGCGGACCCGTCGCTGCGGGTGGCCACCGGGCGGCGCATCATGGCGCGATGCATCGGGCATCCCCCGCAGGCGGCGTGCGGTGACCGGGCCGGGCGTCCCGCCCTGGCTGCGGGTGGCGTTCCGCATCCCGGACACGCTCTACGCCCGCGGGCTCGGCTTCCTGCTCGGTTCGCGCTTCCTGCGGCTCCGCCACGTGGGACGACGCTCCGGGCACCCCTACACGACGGTGCTGGAAGTGCTCGGGCGCAATCGGGACGCGGGGTTGTACGTCGTCGTCTCCGGCTTCGGTGAGCGCTCGGACTGGCTGCGCAACCTGGAGGCGGGCGGGCCGGCCGAGGTCACCTGTGGCCGGTCGACGTTCCCCGTCGAGCACCGCAGGCTCACCGAGGACGAGGCGGTCGTGGTGCTGGAGCGGTACGAGCGGCGCAACCGGCTGATCGTCCCGCTGGTGCGCCGCGCGTTGTCGTGGCTGGTGGGCTGGCGCTACGACGGCTCGGCCGCCGCGCGGCGCGATCTCGTCCACCAGCTGCCGGTCGTGCTGCTCCGCAGGGTCAACGCGACGTGACGACCCACGCCGTCGATGCGATGACGACGCGACTACGGCCCGGCTGTGGCGCGGTTGTGGCCCCGTGGCCGCAGCCCGTCCTGCCACCGCGGCCGGCCACCCGGCGGACGACCGCGGTGGAGGCGCAGCCGACCACCGGCCGGACGACCGCGCTGGAGGCGCAGCCGACCCGCCCGCCACGTCCGGCACCCGGCTCGCGCCGCCTACGCGAGGTCGGTGAGCGCGGCGAGCGCCATGCGCCGCAGCACCGCCGCCGCCTGCGCGGGGTCGTCGGTGCCGGTGTGCGGGGTGGAGTTGAGCAGGCCGAACGCGCCGTGGGCCGCGATGCGGGCGTCGTGCGCGGGCAGGCCGGGGTGGATGGCGCGCAGCGTGTCGACCCAGATCTCGACGTAGGTGCGCTGCAGCTGGCGGACCCTGCGCCGCGGCTCGGCGGGCAGGTTCGCGAGATCCCGATCCTGCACGACGATGAGCTCGGGCTCGCGCAGCGTGAAGTCGAGCTGGAAGTCGACGAGCGCGGCGAGCACCTCGCGGGGATCGTCGGACGCCCCTGCGCGCGCCTTCCCGCCGGCGAGCAGGTGCTCGCTGATGCCGACGAGCATCTCCGCCAGCAACGCCTCCTTGCCAGGGAAGTGCCGGTAGAGCGCGGGCCCGCTGACGCCGACGGCGGCGCCGAGATCCGCGATGCTCACGCCGTGGTAGCCGTGGCGCGCGAACAGGTGTGCTGCGACCGCGAGGATCTGCTCGCGCCGCCCCGAGTGGGGGCGCGTCCCTGTCGCCGGGGTGGTCGCCACCGGCCCAGGATACGCCCCGAAGTTAACGACCCTTCACATCTCGCCTGCCGAGAGTGCTGAGCGCCACGAGCAGCGCGCTCTGCCCGAGCATCCCGGGTGCGAGCGGCGGCGCCTCGCCGACGGTCTTGGTGGCGGCGTACCAGATCTGCTCCAGGCGCGGGAGCTCCTTGAAGCCGAGGCCGAACGCCGGGTCGAGATGACCCGCGTGCAGGTTCTCCAGTACGTGGTACGCGATGCCGAACAGCGACGCACCGAGGACCGCGGCCGCCAGCACGCGGGTGACCAGCACCATCCGCGGGGCAGGTGAGAGGGCCGTGACCACCGAGACGGCGAGCGCGATCACGGCGACCCAGGGGATCATCTTGAGCGGGCTGCCCCAGTGGCGTTCGGCGGCCAGTTCGTAGGCGGCGCCGACGGTGCCCGCTGCGGCGAGGGCGAGGACGCCGTAGCGGATGAGGGTGGTCGCGTCGTGACGCGGGGCGGCAGTGGGGGCGGCCATGGCCGGGGAGCCTCCTTCGTCGGGGTCGCACCGGTTCATCGCTCGTGACGGTCCAGCCGTTGCACCCGGAGGTTAATGGGCGCTAACATGTTAATGATCGCTAACTCCCTCGGAGGTGGTCGTGACGACGACGCAGGCCCCTGCCGCTCATGCCGACGCCCATCGCGCCCTGGTCGCCGACCTGCGGGCGGAGCTGGCCCGCGCGGCCCTCGGCGGCTCGGAACGTGCCCGCGCCCGCCATGTCGAGCGGGGCAAGCTGCTGCCGCGGGAGCGGGTGGACGCCCTGGTCGACCCGTCGAGCCCGTTCCTGGAGCTCTCGCCGCTGGCGGCCCACGGCATGTACGACGGCGACGCCCCCGGTGCCGGGGTCATCACCGGGGTGGGCCGGGTTTCCGGGCGCGAGTGCGTGATCGTCGCCAACGACGCGACGGTCAAGGGTGGCACCTACTACCCGATGACGGTGAAGAAGCACCTGCGCGCGCAGGAGGTGGCGCTGCAGAACCGCCTGCCGTGCATCTACCTCGTCGACTCCGGTGGCGCGTACCTGCCCGAGCAGGACTCCGTGTTCCCCGACCGGGAGCACTTCGGCCGGATCTTCTACAACCAGGCCACGATGTCCGGGCTCGGGATCCCGCAGATCGCCGCGGTGCTGGGCTCCTGCACCGCGGGTGGCGCCTACGTCCCGGCGATGAGCGACGAGGCCGTGATCGTCCGCAACCAGGGCACGATCTTCCTCGGTGGCCCGCCGCTGGTGAAGGCCGCGACCGGTGAGATCGTCACGGCCGAGGAGCTCGGCGGCGGCGACCTGCACTCGCGCACCTCGGGCGTCACCGACCACCTCGCCGACGACGACGCGCACGCCCTGCAGATCGTGCGCGGCATCGTCTCGACGCTGGCGCCGCGCGCACCCCGCCCGTGGGACGTGACACCCACCGAGGCGCCGCGGTTCCCGGCCGAGTCGCTCTACGAGGTGGTGCCGACCGACTCCCGCACGCCGTACGACGTGCGGTTGGTCATCGAGCGGATCGTCGACGGCTCGCGCTACCAGGAGTTCAAGTCCGAGTACGGGACGACGCTGGTCACGGCGTTCGCCCGGATCCACGGCCACCCCGTCGGGATCGTGGCGAACAACGGGATCCTGTTCTCCGAGTCCGCGCTCAAGGGCGCCCACTTCGTCGAGCTGTGCGACCAGCGCCGCATCCCGCTGGTGTTCCTGCAGAACATCACCGGGTTCATGGTCGGCCGCGAGTACGAGGCCGGGGGCATTGCGAAGAACGGCGCGAAGATGGTCACCGCGGTGGCGACCACCCGCGTCCCCAAGCTGACGGTGATCATCGGCGGCTCGTTCGGGGCGGGCAACTACTCGATGTGCGGGCGGGCGTACTCGCCGCGGTTGCTGTTCATGTGGCCCAACGCCCGCATCTCGGTCATGGGCGGCGAGCAGGCCGCCACGGTGCTCGCCACCGTCCGACGCCCGGACGACCCGGAACCCGAGGAGGCGTTCAAGGACCGCATCCGCGCCCAGTACGAACACCAGGGCCACCCGTACTACTCGACCGCGCGGCTGTGGGACGACGGCGTCATCGACCCCGCGGACACCCGCACCGTCCTCGGCCTGGCCCTGTCCGTGGCGGCCAACGCGCCCCTGGCCGACCCGGCCTTCGGCGTCTTCCGGATGTGACCGCCGTGCCCACCGCGCCCCTGGCCCACCCGGCCCGTTCGCCCCGCACCGCCCGCTCACCCCGCACCGCCCGCCCATGCCGCGCGAACGGCACATACAGGAAGACCTATTTCCCGTCCGTGCCGTTCGCGGAGACTGAGGGGAGCTGAGAAGCCGTGTTCGACACAGTCCTCGTCGCCAACCGCGGCGAGATCGCCGTCCGCGTGATCCGCACGCTGCGCGCGCTCGGCGTCCGCTCCGTCGCCGTCTACTCCGACGCCGACGCGGCCGCCCCGCACGTCGCTCTCGCGGACGTCGCCGTCCGGCTCGGGGCGCCGCCGGCCGCCGAGTCCTATCTCTCGATCGAGCGGATCATCGACGCCGCCCGCTCCACCGGCGCGCAGGCGATCCACCCCGGCTACGGCTTCCTCGCCGAGAACACCGCGTTCGCCGCGGCCTGCGAGGCCGCGGGGATCGTGTTCGTCGGCCCGCCCGCTGCCGCGATCGAGGCGATGGGCGACAAGATCCGCGCCAAGCAGACCGTCGCCAAGGCGGGTGTGCCGGTCGTCCCCGGCTCGGACGGCGCGGGCCTGTCCGACGACGACCTCGCCGCCGCCGTGCGCGAGATCGGCTTCCCCGTGCTGCTCAAGCCCTCCGCGGGCGGCGGCGGCAAGGGCATGCGCGAGGTGCACGCCGTCGACGAACTGGCGGGGGCGATCGCGTCCGCCCGCCGCGAGGCGCGCAACTCGTTCGGCGACGACACGCTGCTCGTCGAGCGGCTCGTCACCACCCCGCGGCACATCGAGATCCAGGTGCTCGCCGACGCCCACGGCGCCGTCGTACACCTCGGCGAGCGGGAGTGCTCGCTGCAGCGGCGCCACCAGAAGATCGTCGAGGAGGCGCCGTCCGCGCTGCTCACCGATGCACGACGCGCGGCGATGGGCGCCGCGGCATGCGACGCCGCCCGCGCGGTGGGCTACGTCGGCGCAGGCACGGTGGAGTTCATCGTCGGCGCGGACCGTCCTGACGAGTTCTTCTTCATGGAGATGAACACCCGCCTGCAGGTCGAGCACCCGGTCACCGAGCTCGTCACGGGGCTGGACCTGGTGGAGCTGCAGCTGCGTGTCGCCGCGGGGGAGCCGCTGGCGTTCACCCAGGACGACGTGCGGCTCGACGGGCACGCCGTCGAGGTCCGCGTGTACGCCGAGGACCCGGCCGCGGGCTTCCTGCCCACCGGCGGGCGGGTCCTCGCGCTGCGCGAGCCCGCGGGGCCGGGCATCCGGGTCGACTCGGGGGTGACCGAGGGGTTCACCGTCGGATCGGACTACGACCCGATGCTCGCGAAGATCATCACCTACGGCGCCGACCGGGACGAGGCGCTGCGCCGCCTCGACGCGGCACTCGCGGACACGGTCCTGCTGGGCCTGGGCACCAACGTCGGGTTCCTGCGGGCCCTGCTCGCCGACGACGACGTCCGTGCCGCCCGGCTCGACACCGGCCTCGTCGGGCGCAGGCTCGGCGACTGGACGGCGGGGGAGCTGCCCACCGACGTCCTCGCCGCGGCCGCGATGCACGCACTGCACGCGCTCGAGCCGGCCGGACCCGTCGTGGACCCGTTCGAGGTCCCCGGCGGCTGGCGCGTCGGCGAGTCGGCGTGGACGACCTGGCGGATGCTCGTCGCCGGCCAGGATCCCGTCGACGTCAGGGTGCGGGGGCGGGCCGCGGACGCGGAGATCGTCGTCGGAGAGGCGGATCCGGCGCGGGCTTCGTGGCAGCCCGGCCGCTTTCCGGACGTGCGGCGTCAGCGGGGTGGCTCTGCCGACGCCGGGTCGGAGGCGGTCACCGCGTCGGTCACCGTTGCCGGCCGCACCCGCACGTACGCGTTCGCCCAGGACGGCCCGACGCTCTGGGTCGCCCGCGACGGTCACACCTGGGCCGTCCGTGAGCAGGAACCGCTGGAGGCCGCACGGCACGCCGACGAGGCCGCGGGTGGTCCGGTGGTCTCACCGATGCCCGGCACGGTGACGGTCGTCGAGGTGGCCGCGGGTGACCGGGTGGCCGCGGGCGACCGGCTGGTCGTCGTCGAGGCGATGAAGATGGAGCACGTCCTCACCGCGCCGGTCGACGGCGTCGTGCGTGAGCTGCGTGCCCGGGTGGGCGCGACCGTCGCCCGCGAGGAGGTGCTGGCCCTGGTCGAACCGGAGGCCGGCGACGAGGACACGGACACGGAGTGATCATGGACGCTCACCTGAGCGAGGAGTACGAGGCGCTGCGCACCACGGTCGAGGACTTCGCTCGCCGCGAGGTCGCACCGGTGATCGGCGAGCTGTACGAACGCGGCCAGTTCCCCTACGAGCTGGTGAAGAAGATGGGGGAGATGGGCCTGTTCGGCCTGCCGTTCCCCGAGGAGTACGGCGGCATGGGCGGGGACTACTTCGCGCTGTGCCTCGCACTGGAGGAACTGGCCCGGGTCGACTCCTCGGTCGCGATCACGCTGGAGGCCGGGGTGTCGCTGGGCGCGATGCCGATCTACCGGTTCGGCACCGACGAGCAGAAGCGGCGGTGGCTGCCGGACCTCTGCACCGCCACGCGGCTCGGCGCGTTCGGCCTGACCGAGGCGGGCGGCGGCTCGGACGCGGGCGCCACCCGGACCACGGCCCGCCTCGTCGACGGCGAGTGGGTCGTCAACGGTTCGAAGGCGTTCATCACGAACTCGGGCACGGACATCACCTCGCTGGTCACGGTCACGGCCGTCACGGGCGAGAAGGAGGGCGGCCGCAAGGAGATCTCCGCGATCGTCGTGCCGTCGGGGACGCCCGGGTTCACCGTGGCGCCGGGGTACTCGAAGGTCGGCTGGCGGGCCAGCGACACCCACGAGCTGTTCTTCGACGACGTCCGCGTGCCCGAGGAGCACCTGCTGGGCGAGCGCGGCCGCGGCTACGCGCAGTTCCTGTCGATCCTGGACGAGGGGCGCATCGCGATCGCGGCGCTGTCCGTGGGGCTCGCCCAGGGCTGCGTCGACGAGTCGGTGCGCTACGCGAAGGAGCGCGAGGCGTTCGGCTCGCCGATCGGGCGCTACCAGGCCATCCAGTTCCAGATCGCCGACATGGAGGCCCGCGCGCACACCGCACGCCTGGCCTACCACCACGCGGCGGCGAAGATGCTCGCCGGCGAGCCGTTCAAGAAGGAGGCGGCGATCGCGAAGCTCGTCGCGTCGAACGCCGCGATGGACAACGCGCGCGCGGCCACCCAGGTCTTCGGCGGGTACGGCTTCATGAACGAGTACGCGGTCGGCCGGTTCTACCGGGACGCGAAGATCCTGGAGGTCGGTGAGGGCACCTCCGAGGTGCAGCGGATGCTCATCGCGCGCCAGCTGGGCCTGTAGTCCGTGGGGTGGTCCGCGGGCCCCTGGCCGGCCTGCGGGCCTCGGGTCGGCGCGGTGCTCGTGGGTCGGCCCGCGAGAGCCTGCCGCTGAGTCC
>JBFWRR010000118.1:0-10242 GCA_050248815.1 Pseudonocardia sp.
CCGGCACGCCGCGACGAGCCCCTCGGTCGTGTGCGTCGGCGGCATCCGCACATCGACGACGGCGATGTCCGGCGGATCGGCGGCGACCCGGGCCAGCAGCTGCGCCGCGTCGCCGACCTGCGCCACGACATCGAAGCCGGCCGCGCGCAGGATCCCGACCACACCCTCGCGGAACAGCACGCTGTCATCGGCCACCGCACGGGATCGATGCCTCCAACGCGGAGCGGGTCGCCGGGGTGCTGCGGACGGTGAACGTGCCGTTGACGGCGGCCACCCGGTCGGCCAGGCCGCGCAGGCCCGAGCCGCCGGGGTCCGCGCCCCCGCGTCCGCGGTCGGTGACGGCGAGCGCGAGCACGCCGTCGCGGCAGGCGGCGGTGACGTGCGCGGTGCACGTCCCGGCGTGCTTGACCACGTTGGCCAGAGCCTCGGCCACCACGAAGTAGGCGGTGGCCTCCACGAGCGGCGGGAGCCGCTGCGGCAGCTCGATGTCGGTCGTGACGGGGACGGTCGCGGTCCGGGTCAGCGCGAGGAGGGCAGGGCCCAGCCCGGACTCGTTGAGCAGCGGCGGCGACAGCCCGCGGGCGAGGGTGCGCAGGTCCTGCAGGGAGTGGCCGAGCAGCGACGACGACCGGTCCAGCGACGCCGCGAGGGTGGGCTGAGCCGCGGGGTCGACCTCGGTGCGGGCCAGGGCCAGGACGGCGCCGAGTGTCACCAGGTACTGCTGGGCGCCGTCGTGCAGGTCGCGTTCGAGCCGGTACCGCTCCTGGGCCGCGGCCTGGGCCGGCCGGGCCCGGGAGGCGCGCACGTCCTGCAGCTGCGCGTGCAGATGCGCCCGGAGCCGCTCGTTGGCCAGGCCGAGCCGGGCCGCAGCCGCGACGCTCTCGATGAGCTCCTGGTGGTCGACGAGCGATGCGTCGTGGACCAGCACGGCGAGCAGCGTGCCGTCCCGGTCCCGCAGCGGGGTCGCGGTGCGGCCGTCGCCGTCGGGCAACGAGACGGGACGACCTTCGTCGTCGACGAGGCCGTCCTGACCGGGCAGCGGGAAGGCCAACGTGACCGTGGGGTCGTGCAGTGCCCGGGCCAGCGAGTCGGCCAGCCGCTCACCGGGCCCCGCCCGCTCCAGCTCGGTGACGAAGCGGCCCACCGCGGCCCGATCGAGATGGCTGCGCGCCAGGCCGAACAGGAATGCCACCGGCAGCGCGAACAGCGCCGCCTGGCCCACCGGCAGCCCACGAGTCGCTCGTCCACGGCATGAGCGCCTGCAGCACATGCTGCGCCATCAGCGCCAGTCCGATCGGGACCGCGACACACAGCACCGGGGTGAGCGCGCGCCGACCGGCCTGCGAGGACGCCCGCCAGTGCCGGACGACGAGCGCGAGCACCGCCGCGGCGACGGCGAAGCCCAGCACACCCAGCAGCCGGCCCACGGTCCGGTCGAGCTCGTGGTCGCGGTGCACGGCCGCCGGTGCCAGGCGAGCAGCCCCACCGCGACGAACACGGCCCCGATGGCGGCGTGCACGATGATCTCGCCCGCGTCCGGATGCGGGCTGAGCCAGTCCGGGAACGGTCCGGCGACGACGGCGGCAACGATGACCACGGCCGCGAACCCGACCGCGGTGCGGGCCGACCCGCCGACCACCCGTGGCACGTCGAGCACGCCGGAGACGGTGGCTGGGCGAGCGACCATGACGGTGACCATCGTGCCGCACGGCCGATGGAAGATCAACAGGCGGGCGCCCCCACGCCTGGAACATCAGTGGGTTCACCACCACGGTCCCCGGATCAGCCAGGTGAGCGGTCAGGTCGGTGACCGCCGTATCGATCTCGGGGCCCGTCATCGCCCCCGTCGCGATGATCCGGCCACGGTGCAGCCGCGCGACGTACAGCGACAGGACCCGCTCGTCCGGACCGGCCCGGCGCAGCGCGGCGTGCACCTCGACCTCGACGAGCCCGGCGTCGCGGAGCAGGCCCGGCAGGTGGCGCCCGACGGTGACGTCCATCCGCGCGTCGCGGCGCACCCGTGCCAGGCGGCCATGAGCGCGTCCCACGCCGGGTGCGGCGGATGGCAGATCAGCGAGACGTGGTCGAACTCCTGCAACGCCACGACCCCGCCGGGCCGGGTCACTCGCGCCAGCTCGCCGACCGCCCGGGGCGCCTCGGCGAGGTTGACGAGCACCAGCCGCTCATGGGCCAGATCGAACACCGCGTCGGGTATCGGCAGCGCGGCGATGTCGGCGCAGGCCAGGCGGACCCCGGTGAGCCCCCGACCGTCCAGCACCCGGCGGGCGGCCGCGACCATCGGCGCGGCCCGGTCGACCCCGGTGACGGTCCCGGTGGGTCCGACCCGCTCGGCGAGCAGGTCCAGGATCCCCAGCGGCCCGCACCCGGCGTCGAGCACGGCCCATCCGGTCATGTCGCCGAGCCGGTCGAGCAGCCGGTCCGCAGGCGGACGGCGGGCGGCGGCGCTGTCGAGCAGCCGGGCGATCTCGGCCTGGTCGGTGCCGAACACGTACTCGGCGGACTTCATGATCGAAAGCGTAGCCCGCCGAGGCTACCGCTACTTCTTCTTGTCCCCGCCCGACTCGGTGGACAGCGCCGCGACGAAGGCCTCCTGCGGGACCTCGACCCGCCCGATGGTCTTCATCCGCTTCTTGCCCTCCTTCTGCTTCTCCAGCAGCTTGCGTTTACGGGTGATGTCGCCGCCGTAGCACTTGGCGAGAACGTCCTTGCGCATCGCCCGGATCGTCTCCCGGGCGATGATCCGCGACCCGATGGCCGCCTGGATCGGCACCTCGAACTGCTGGCGCGGGATCAGCTCGCGCAGCTTCGTCGCCATGGTGGTGCCGTAGGTGTAGGCCTGGTCCTTGTGGCGGATCGCGGAGAACGCGTCGACCGGCTCGCCCTGCAGCAGGATGTCGACCTTCACGAGGTCCGCGACCTGCTCCCCAGCCTCCTCGTAGTCCAGCGACGCGTAGCCGCGGGTGCGTGACTTCAGCGCGTCGAAGAAGTCGAAGATGATCTCTGCGAGCGGCATCGTGTAGCGCAGTTCGACGCGCGTCTCGGACAGGTAGTCCATGCCGGCGAGCTGCCCGCGACGGCTCTGGCACAGCTCCATGATCGTGCCGATGAACTCGCTCGGCGCGAGGATCGTCACCTTCACGACCGGCTCGTGGACCTCGGCGACCTTGCCCGTGGGCCAGTCCGACGGGTTGGTGACCGTGAGCTCGTCGCCGTCGTCGAGCACGACCCGGTAGACGACGTTCGGCGCGGTGGAGATCAGGTCCAGCCCCGCCTCGCGCTCCAGGCGGTCCCGCGTGATCTCCAGGTGCAGCAGCCCGAGGAACCCACAGCGGAAGCCGAAGCCGAGCGCCGCGGACGTCTCGGGCTCGTAGGTGAGCGCGGCGTCGTTGAGCTGCAGCTTGTCCAGGGCCTCGCGCAGCTCCGGGTACTGCGAGCCATCGACCGGGTAGAGCCCGGAGTAGACCATCGGGCGCGGCTCGCGGTAGCCGGTGAGCGGGGTGGTGGCACCGTGGCGCTGCGAGGTGACGGTGTCGCCGACCTTGGACTGGCGGACGTCCTTCACCCCGGTGATGAGATAGCCCACCTCCCCCACGCCCAGCCCAACGGACGGCTTCGGCTCCGGGGAGACGATGCCGACCTCCAGCAGCTCGTGCGTGGCACCCGTGGACATCATCCGGATCCGCTCGCGCGGGGTGATCCGCCCGTCGAC
This sequence comes from Pseudonocardia sp., assembly GCA_050248815.1. Classification (GTDB taxonomy): domain Bacteria; phylum Actinomycetota; class Actinomycetes; order Mycobacteriales; family Pseudonocardiaceae; genus Pseudonocardia. The sequence goes on from JBFWRR010000118.1 coordinate 3,731, forward strand.
GACCCGGATGTAGGTGACGACGCCACGGTACGTGTCGTAGACGGAGTCGAAGATCATCGCCCGGGCCGGGGCATCCGGGTCCCCTACCGGCGGCGGCACGCGCGCCACCACCTCGTCGAGCAGCTCGGAGACGCCGAGACCGGTCTTCGCGCTCACGCGCAGCACCTCGTCGGGCTCGCACCCGATGACGTGCGCGAGCTCGGCGGCGTAACGCTCCGGGTCGGCGGCCGGGAGGTCGATCTTGTTGAGGACCGGGATGATCGTGAGGTCCTTCTCCAGCGCGAGGTAGAGGTTCGCGAGCGTCTGCGCCTCGATCCCCTGCGCCGCGTCCACCAGCAGCACCGCGCCCTCGCAGGCTTCCAGCGCGCGGGAGACCTCGTAGGTGAAGTCCACGTGGCCGGGGGTGTCGATCAGGTGCAGCACGTGCTCCTGCCCGCCCACCTTCCACGGCAGCCGCACGTTCTGCGCCTTGATCGTGATGCCGCGTTCGCGCTCGATGTCCATGCGGTCGAGGTACTGGGCGCGCATCAGGCGCTCGTCGACGACGCCGGTGAGCTGCAGCATCCGGTCGGCCAGCGTCGACTTGCCGTGGTCGATGTGGGCGATGATGCAGAAGTTGCGGATCTGCGCGGGCGGCGTGAACGTCCGGTCGGCGAACGAGGTCAAGTTCTGGTGTCCATTCCGGGTGCGGGTCCCCCCATGGTCCCATGCCGCCGCGGGGGACCGTCGCGCTGCGTCGGGCGGATCACGTGCGGGCCCGTCCGGAGGCGGGACACGGCCCGTCCGCCCGGCGCCTGCGGCGACGGCCTTGTCCGCATCCGCCGGACGCGGTACAAGGCGTCGTGGCCGATCGCCCGTCGCCTCTCGAGGTGGTGCTCGGCGTCGTCGGTGCCGGGCTGGCCGCGATCGCCGTCAACCTGGCGACGGAGGCCCTCCCCGCATCCCTGGCGCCCTACCGATGGCTGGCCTGGCCGTTGCTCATCGTGCTGTTCTGCGCGGCGGTGGCGGTCCGGCTGCGCGCGCCCACCGGGCAGGCGGCCGCGTACGCGGACCCGGCGCGGGTGCGCGAGGCGCTGATCGGCCGGGTGCGCCGCAACTGGGTGGACGGGGTCCTCCACCGGTCGCTCTACCGGACGGCGAGGATCGAGCTGGGACTGCACGTCGCCACCGAGCGACGCCACCCGTGGGGCCTGGTCACGACCCCGTCCGGCGGAGCGGCCACGACGGTCGCCGCGGGCACGCGGATCGGGCGCGTCTACGACGACCTCGACGAGACGCTGCTCATCCTCGGCGCGCCGGGATCGGGCAAGACGACGATGCTGCTGGAACTGGTCGACGAACTGCTGGAGCGCGCCGACGCCGACGACCGCCGTCCGGTGCCGGTGGTGTTCCCGCTGTCGTCCTGGGCCTCGCGGCGCGACCCGCTCGACGTGTGGATGGCCCGCGAGCTGGTCGAGCGCTACCGGATCCCGGCCGACGCGGCCGGCAGGCTCGCCCGCGGCGACGACCTCGTTCCCATGCTGGACGGCCTGGACGAGGTGGCGGCCGAGCACCGCACAGCATGCGTGGAGGCGATCGAGGCCTACGGCGTGGCGCACGGGACCTCGCGCATCGTGGTCTGCTGCCGCTCGGCGGACCACGCGCTGCTGCGCCGCCCGCTGGCGGCGTACGGGACGCTGCGGATCGAGCCGCTGACCCGGGCACAGGTCGAGGCCTTCCTCGACGACGCGGGACCGCCCCTGGCCCCGGTGCGCTCCGCGCTCGCGGCGGATCCGGGCCTGTGGACGTTGCTGGAGTCACCGCTGCTGCTCAGCATCGTCGCGCTGACGTACGCGGGCGGCCCCGTGCCCGTCGCCCCGACCACGACGGGCGGCGACCGGCGCAGGGAGCTGTTCGACGTCTACGTGCGGGAGATGCTCACCCGGCACCGGGACCCCCGGTACCCACCGGAGTCGACGCAGCTGCGGCTCGCGTTCCTCGCCGCCGCACTTCGCGACCAGACGGTCTTCCGGGCCGAGCTCATCAACCGGTATTCGGTCCCCTACCGGCTCGTCAACCGCCACTCCGTGCCCTACCGGCTGCGCAGCCTGGGCCGCCTGGCCAATCCGGCGGTGCGTGCGAACCTCGTCGCCGGGGTCGCGGTCGGTGGCCTCACCGCCGCCGCGGCCGCCTGGCTCATCGGTTGGCCCGCGGCGATCGCCGCGAGCCTGGTGGGCCTGGCCGCATCGGCGGAGTCGGCGGAGCGCTGGGACACCTCCGCGCTCGCCTACTCGGTCAGGAAGGACCTGACCGCCCTGGCACGACCGTCGAGCACCGTCGCGTCCGCCAGGCACGGTCTGGCCCGGCTGCACTACCGGCGGGGCGCGATCGGGATCCCGACCACGTCCGGTGTCGTCGCGGGGTTGGTCCTGGGCTGGTCGCTCGGCTGGCTCGCGATCGCGGGCTACGCGGTGGCGGTCGCCGGCTCGGTATCGCTGGCGCTCGCGCTGGTGCTGGGCTACGCGCAGGAGATGCTGTTCCTCACCCCGTCCCCCACCGAGCGGGAGCTGCCCGGCCCGATGGCGTCCGCCGTGCTGCGGTTCGGGCTGGTCCGCGCACCGGTCGTCGCCGCGCTCACCCCGGTCCTGCCCGCCGCCGTGGTGTGGGCGACCGTGTCGCTCGACGCGGCCGTGCGCTTCGGTGCCGTCGTCGCGGTCGGCGCCGGACTGTTCGCGATCACCTGGCTGGGCGGGTACGCGGTGCTCGAGCAGGCACTGGTGCGCCGGACACTGGACCGGCTCGGTACGTTCCCCCTCCCGGCACGCCCGTTCCTCGACCACGCCGCCCGCTGCCTGCTCCTGCGCCGCGTGGGTGGCGACCACCTGTTCGTCCACCGCGAGCTCCAGGACCACTTCGCCGCCCGGTGGGACGAGCGGACCGGGACGCTGCGGGAACCCGACGCGGGCAAGCCCGTCGGCGACCCGCGGGCGCGGTGACGGGCACCGCCACGTCCGGCTGACATCGCCTACCCCACCGAGTGACGAGCGCCCCGGCACCGGGGGCTGGCGGTTACCGTCCGCCGCGAAGATCGAGAGAGGAGCGTAATGCGGGGGACGGCACTGGCGGCGGCGGTCGTGCTCGGGATGCTGCTGACGGGATCCCCCGCCATGGCCGCGCCCCCGCGCGTCCCGGCCGACGTCCTCGACCTCTCCACCTGGAAGCTCACCCTCCCGACGGGCGAGTCCGGCCGGCCGACCGAGATCCTCCAGCCGCAGCTGGGCACCTACACCGACGAGCACTTCCGGCTCACCGAACGCCGCGACGGCGTCGCGTTCACCGCGGGCGTCGAGGGCGTCACCACGAGGAACTCCTCCTACCCGCGAAGTGAGCTGCGGGAGATGCGCGGCGGGCGGGAGGCGTCCTGGTCCAACACGCGCGGCGAGCACACCCTGTGGTTGCGCGCCGCGATCACCAGGGTGCCCCCGGGCACGCCGAACGTCGTCGCGGCGCAGATCCACGACACCCGGGACGACGTCGCGCAGATCCGGCTGGAGGGCCGCGAGCTGTCGGTGCAGTGGGACGACGGGCGCCGCAGGCAGGTCCTGGACCCGGACTACCGGCTCGGCACGCGCTTCGAGGTCACGATCGTCGCGAGCGGCGGGACGGTGCGCGTCGCCCACGACGGCCGGTGGCGCGCCACGATCGACACCGCCGGCACCGGCTGGTACTTCAAGGCCGGCAGCTACGTCCAGTCCAACGCGAGTCGCGGCGACGACCGTGGCGCCGTGGGCGAGGTCATCGTCCACGGGCTGCGGGTCACGCACAGCGACCGGTCATGATCCGCGGTTGCGGTGCAGGGCGGCCATCCGTGGCCGGTGCCGACCGCACACGCGGATCATCCGCCGGGTTTGCATCTCCCCGGTCCCGGTTACCCCGCTGCATGGCCCAGGTCCACGAGCAGCCCGCCCCCGGTGTCGGGGACGGTTCGCCCGGCTCGCCATCGACCGTCCCGCTCGACACCCGCGAGAGCAGGCGGTTGCTCGCCGACGCCCGCGGCCGTGCCCGGGAGCGGCACGGTGGCTCGAAGGTCGGGGCGGCGTTCTTCGGCTGGCTGGTCGCCGTCGGGCTCTCGGTGATCCTCACTGCCATCGCCTCGGCGGTCGTCGGCGGCGTCGGCGCGCCTGCGCAGATGCTTCCGGAGTCCACGACGCCGGTGCCCGGCCTGTCCGGCGCAGCGGCCGTCGCCGTCGGGGTGCTCACCCTCGGTTACCTCGCGGGCGGCTACGTCGCAGGCCGCCTCGCCCGCTTCGACGGCGCCCGCAACGGCCTGCTGGCCTGGGTGATCGGCCTGCTCGCCACCGCCGTGGTCGCGCTCGTCACGGCCACCGGGAGCACGAGGTTCACGCTGCCGGGCGACGCGACGCTCACCGCTGCGCAGCTGAGCGGCTGGGTGGTGCTCGGCGTGGCCGCGGCCGCGACGCTCGTGGCCGCGCTGCTCGGCGGGATGCTCGGCGAGCGCTACCACCGCAAGCTGGACCGGGCGGGCCTGCCGGACTGACCACCACTCACGACACCACCAGCCGCACGGCCAGCGTCACGATCAACACGGCGACGACCGCGAGGAACACCCGCCGGACGAACGCCGAGCCGCGCGTGACGGCCACCCGGGCGCCCAGCACGCTGCCCGCGACGTTCGCGACCGCGAGCACCGCCCCCAACCCGACCAGCACCACCCCCGCGGGCAGGAAGAAGGCGAGCGCCCCGGCGTTGGTCGCCGTGTTGACGATCTTCGCCGAGGCCGACGCCTCCAGGAACGCGAACCCCACGAGCCCCACCAGCAGGAACACCAGGAACGAGCCGGTTCCCGGCCCCGCGAGGCCGTCGTAGAACCCGATCACCACTCCCCCGGCGATCAGGACGGTCAGCTGCGCGCCCCGGCCGAACCGCGGCGCGTGCGCGAGCCCCAGCGCGGGCCGCCGCCACGTGTACAGCCCGACGGCGACCAGCGCCACGAGCACCACAACCGTGAGCACCCGCGACGGCAGCAACGCGGCCAGCAGCGCGCCGCCGATCGAGCCCGCGAACGCCGCCACCGCCATCGCCGCCGTGTGGCCACGGTCGATCTCGACGCGCCGGGCGTACGCGACCGCGGCCGACGCCGTCCCGACGATCGCGGCGAGCTTGTTCGTCGCCACCGAGTAGATCGCCTCGCCGCCCGGGAGGAACAGCAGCAGCGTCGGGATGAGGATCAGCCCGCCACCGCCGACGATCGCGTCGACCAGGCCCGCGGCCGCCGCGGCGAGCAGCAGCGTCGCCAGGGCCACCGGCGTGACGCCGCCGAACCCGGGCCACGGCAGCGGCGTGGTGAGCAGGTCGATCACGTTCGCGACGCTAACGCGGCGTTGTGTGCTCCGCTGCGGGACGTGCTCCGCTGCGGGGACACAGCGGGCCGGGTGCGCGACCCGGACGGGTCCTCGCAGAGCGCACGTGCACGTCGCAGAGGGCGCACCCACCTCGCAGAGCGCACACCCACATCGCAGAGGCCGCAGCACCTGCGAGGCGTACCGCGCCCCTGCGAGGTGGCACTCACGAGGAAGCGCGTCGGCACCGTCCGAGCCCGCGGTTGCCCGGGCGCGCCATAGCGTCTGCGCGGTGAGCACCACCTGGGACCCGACGCTCTACCTCACGTTCGACGACGCCCGCGCCCGCCCGTTCCACGACCTGCTCGCCCGCGTCGGTGCGACCGCCCCGCGCCGTGTGATCGACCTCGGCTGCGGACCAGGTCACCTCACGGCCGTGCTGGCCGCCCGGTGGCCCGGCGCGGCGGTGACGGCGCTCGACTCGTCCGCGGAGATGGTCGCCGCCGCCCGCGAGCGGGGTGTCGACGCACGCGAGGAGGACGTCGTCGCCTGGACGCCTCCACCCGACGCGGACGTCGTCGTCAGCAACGCCGTGCTGCAGTGGGTGCCGTCGCACCTGCAGCTGCTCCCCCGCTGGCTAGCGGCGATGCCGCCGCACGGGTGGTTCGCCCTGCAGGTGCCCGGCAACCTCGAGGCCCCGTCGCACGCCCTGGTCGGTGAGCTGCTCGCCGAGCCGCGCTGGGCGGGCCGCGTCGAGGCGGGCAGGCTATCCATCATCGATCCCGCCCGGTACGCCGAGGTCCTCGCCGGTAGCGCCGCGTACGTCGACGTCTGGGAGACGACCTACCTGCACCGCCTCACCGGCCCTGATCCCGTGCTGCGCTGGATCAGCTCGACGGCGCTGCGCCGGGTCCGCGACGCCCTGCCCGAGGTCGACTACGCGGCGTTCCGCGACGAGCTCGCCCCGCGCCTGCGCGCCGCCTACCCTGTGCGCCCGGACGGGACGACGTGGTTCCCGTTCCGCCGGGTGTTCGCGGTCGCGCGCACCTGACCACCCCCGCCGGGGCGCGTGGGGGGTGCGCTAGGGTTGGCGGCGCACGGCCCCCGTAGCTCAGGGGATAGAGCACCGCCCTCCGGAGGCGGGAGCGCAGGTTCGAATCCTGCCGGGGGCAC
>JBFWRR010000119.1:0-10040 GCA_050248815.1 Pseudonocardia sp.
CGTCGGGCTACCTGCTGATCCCGGAGTTCCTGGGGGTGCTCGACGCGGATCCCGCCGCCGCGCACGACCTGGCCGTACGGGCGGGCGAGATCGGCGCCCGGCTCGACGACGGCGACCTGCGGGCGCTCGGGCTGCTCAGCCGCGGCCAGGCCCTGATCGGCATGGGACGGACGGAGGAGGGGTTCGGCTGCCTCGACGACGTCATGCTCTCGGTCACCGGTGCCGACATCGGTCCGATCACCGCAGGCGTCGTGTACTGCGCGGTGATCCTCGAATGCATGGCGCAGTTCGATCTGTCGCGGGCCTCGGAGTGGACGTCGGCCCTCGGCAAGTGGTGTGCGGCCCAACCGGACCTGCACCCGTTCCGCGGCCAGTGCCTCGTGCACCGTGCGCAGCTGCAGCAGGCCGCCGGGGACTGGACCGGCGCCGCCGCCACCGCCGAGCAGGCACGCCGGCGCCTCGCCGACCCGCCGCATCCGGCGCTCGGGCTCGCCCGGTACCAGCAGGGGGAGCTCCACCGTCTGCTCGGCAACGCTCAGCGCGCCGCCGACGCCTACCGGGACGCGAGCCGCCTCGGGCGCGACCCGACACCGGGCGTCGCGCTGCTGGAACTCGCCCGCGGTGACACGGCTGCTGCGGCGGCGTCCGTGCGACGCGCGCTGCACGAGGCGCGGACGGCGACGGAGCGGCCCGCGTTGCTGAGCGCCGCGGTGGAGATCTTCTGTGCCTGCGGTGACGCGGCCGCCGCGCGCTCGGCGGCCGAGGAGCTCGCGACGACGGCGTCCACGTCGACGTCGCCCGTGCTGGCCGCGATGGCGGCGCATTCGACGGGCGCCGTCCTGATGGCCGAGGGCGAGCCCGCCGCGGCGCTGCCGCACCTGCGCTCGGCCGCGTGCTCGTGGCACACGCTGCAGATGCCCTACGAGGCGGCGCGGACCGGCGTCGCCATCGGCCTCGCGTGCGCCGCGCTCGCCGACCACGCCGGCGCCGGGCTGGAGTTCGCCAACGCCCGGGCGGCGTTCCGCACCCTCGGCGCCGAGCCCGACGTCGGCAGACTCGACGCGCTCACCACCGGACCGCCGTCCACGGACGACCTGTCCGAACGCGAGCGGCAGGTCCTCACCCACCTCGCCGCGGGCGAGACGAACCGGGAGATCGCGCAGGCGCTCGGGATCAGCCCGCACACGGTCCGCCGCCACGTCGAGCACATCTTCACCAAGCTCGGCGTGACGAGCCGGGCCGCGGCCACGGCGCACGCCTACGAGCACGGCCTGCTGGCGAGGGCCGAGTAGCACATCCGTCCGACGCGCTCCGCGCCGAATGGGGCAGGCGAGCGATGTGGGCGTGGCCGGGCGGTTCGTAGCGTCGCCGGCATGACAGACGACATGACCGACCAGGCGACCGCCGAGCGGCTCAGTCTCGCCTTCCACCAGTGCTTCGTCGACTTCACGGCGTCCGACCATCTCTTCGCCGACGACGCCCTGTTCGACCTCCTGCCCCCGTTGTGGCGCTTCCAGCTCCAGGGATCGGGCGCCGTGTTCACCGAGCAGCTCCGGTCCATCGCCGAGGGCCACCCGGTCGAGGTCGACATCGTCCGGACGCTTCCCACCGCGACCGGGTTCGTCACCGAGCACGTCGAGACCCAGCACACGCCCACCGGCGACATGACCGCCCGGCGCCTGCACCTCTGCGAGGTCCGCGACGGCCGCATCACCGCCGTCACGACGTACTGCAACGGCAGCTGGGACGCCGACCTGCGCACCCGCCACGCCGCCGAAGCCCCCATGATCCGCGCCTGACCCGAGGAGACCAGCGATGACGACCGTGTCCTACCGCACCTTCACCGGAACCGCCGCCGAGAACTACGAACGCCACTTCGTCCCCAAGATCGCCACCCCGGTGTCCGCCACCTTGCTGGAGACCGCTGCCCTGCGGGCCGGCGAGCGCGTCCTCGACGTCGCCTGCGGCACCGGGGTGATCGCACGGCTCGCCGCCGAACGCGTCGGCCCGAGCGGCACCGTCACCGGCCTCGACCTCTCCCCGGAGATGATCGACCACGCGCGCGGGGTGTCGCCGCCGACCGTCGAATGGCACGTCGGGGACGCCGAGTCGCTGCCGTTCGCCGACGGCGCCTTCGATGTCGTGCTCTGCCAGATGGGCCTGATGTTCATGCAGGACCGGCCCGCCGCGGTCGCCGAGATGCGGCGCGTGACGGCCGCCGGCGGGCGGGTCGTCGTCAACACCCCGGGTGTCGAGCCGGCGGGTTTCACGCTCATGGGGCAGGCACTCGTCGAGCACATCGACGCCGAGCTCGGCGGGTTCGTCCATGCGGTGTTCTCGATGCACGACCCCGAGGAGGTCGGATCGCTGCTGGGCAACGCCGGTCTCGTCGACGTGACCGCTGCGACGCCGAGCGCGACGTTGCACCTGGGTGCTCCGGCCGAGTTCCTGTGGCAGTACATCAACCTCACCCCGATGGCCCCGTTCGTCGCCCAGGCCTCGGCGACGGCACAGGAGGCCATGGAACGCCAGGTGGTCGAGTCGTGGCGGCCGTTCACCCGCGACGGAACGATGTCGATCGACCTGCCCGTGGTGGTCGGGTCCGGGCGCAGGTAGTCGAGCTGCACCCCGAGTCGTCACTACCGCGACGGCGAATGTCCCGGGCGGTGGTCGTGACGGACCGGTTGCGCGGTCGACTGCTCGTCGCCACCCGGAGTGTTCTGGCTGTTCTGCGCAACCGGCGTGATGGCGATCTTCGGCGTGCCTGCCGGTGGGTGCTCGCCAGTCCCCGCCGGAGGGCCACGAGCACGGCTCAGCGGTGGGCCGGGTCCAGCAGCGCGACGTCACAGACCGACGCCCGCAACGGTGAACTGCCGCTGACCGGGTCGCTGGGCTGCTGGGGCAGCACCAGGTTGAGATTGGCGCTGTCCGGGCCGAAGGGTGGATACCCCGGCGAGTCGATCTCGTCGCAGGACTGCCACCAGCCGTGCTGGCCGAAGACGACCCCCGGATCGAGGTTGGCGTTGAGCTTCGCGCGGGCGCGGGCGCTGCCGAGCGGCGTGCTGACGCGGACCCAGTCGTCGGCGGCGATCCCGCGGGCGCCGGCGGTGTCGGGGTGGATCTCGACCTGGGGGTCGGCCGCGCTGCGGCGCAGGCTGGGCAGGTTGCGTTGCTGGGTCTCGCAGAACCACAGCGACTTCGCGCAGCTGAGGACGAGCGGGAAGCGGTCGGCGAGGTCCTGCCGGGACCGGGGGCTCAGGCCGGGTTCGGCGAACTCCGGCAGCGGCGGGTAGCCGGCCTCGGCCATCATCTCGGAGTACAGCTCGATCTTGCGCGACGGCGTCGCGAACCCGCACGGCACGCCGGCGTCGTCGGGATCGGTGTACTTGCGGTGACGCGTCCGGGCCGACACCCGGACGCCGGCCGGGTCCTCGCGCAGCTGTTCGAGCGCGACGCCGCTCGGCGCGAGCTGATGGCGCAGCGCGGCATCGACGTCGCCGTGCCAGAAGTGCTCACCGAGGCCGAGGCGGGTCGCGAGCGCGAAGACGATCTGCAGGTCCGACCGGGCCTCACCGGGCGGCGGGACGAGTGGTCTGCGCAGCTGCACGTGCGACTGCGCGGCCTCGCTGATCTCGAAGCCGATCTTCAGGCCCTCGGTCTCGAACGCGCTCGCCACCGGGAGCACGATGTCGGCCTGCTCGGCGGTGGGGCTCAGGAACAGGTCGGCGTGCACGAAGAAGTCCAACGCGGCGAGCGCGTCGCGTCCGCGGGCGCTGTCGCCGTGCGCCATGACCAGGTTCGCCCCGAAGTTCACCAGCCCGCGCACCCGGTACGGATCGCCGTCGAGGGCCGCCGTGTAGACGTCCTCACCGGTGACGAACTCGAACCGCGCCGGGCCCAGCGGGCGCCGCGTCGCGCCGAGGGCCCTGACGCGCTGCTCGCCGGCGAGCAGCTCGACGCCGTCGATCCGGTTCGACGCGGCCCCGGCGAACAGGACGTTGCCACCCGGCGCGTCGAGGTCGCCGAGGAGCGCGTACAGCTGGCCGATCGCCCGGACGGTCTGCGTGGCGTTGCTGTGCTGCTCCAGCCCGCTCCAGGTGTAGAACGCCACCGGGCGCGACTCCCACAGGGTGCGCGCGGTGCGTTCGACGTCGGCGGCCGGCACTCCCGTGATCGCCTCCGCGACGGCGGGTTCCATCGCCGCGCACCGCTGCGCGAGCAGGTCGAACACCGGCCGGCACCGGACGACACCGCTCGCCGTCCGCACCTCGCGGGCCCCGAACAGCGCGAGCCGCTGCTCCGCCACGTCCTGGTCCCCCAGCCGGTAGCAGACCCGAGCCGGGTCGTAGCCGACCGGACATCCGGCCACCTCGTCCCAGGCGACGAGGTGGCCGGGGTCGCCGGCGGGAGACAGGTCGGCCGCCCGCAGCAGGCGCCCGTCGTCGTCCCGGACGAGCAGCGGCGCGTTGGTCCAGCGGCGGACGAACCCGTCGTCGAACCACCCCTGGTCGATCAGGACGTGGGTGAGCGCGAGCGCCAACGCGCCGTCGGTGCCCGGACGTACGCGCAGCCAGTGGTCGGCCTTGCTCGCCAACCCCGCCTTCCGCGGATCGACGACGACGAGACGCGCCCCGCGGCGCAGCGCGGCGGTCGTGCCGGTGGCGTGCGCGAGCCGGGAGACCGACGGGTTGTAGCCCCAGTAGAGGATGCAGCCGGCCTGCTCCAGGTCCGGCATGTAGGTACCCGGCACCGGGGCACCGAACGTGTACAGCGGGGCCAGGTAGCGGCCCCACCCGCACAGCTCCATGTAGACGCACAGGTTCGGGCTCCCGAAGGCGCGTCGCAGCCGTTGCAGCCAGTCGAGCGCATCCACCATCGCCGACGTCGACGGGGAGGTCGAGCCGAACACCACCGACTCCGGACCGTGCTCGCGCGCGAGCGTGCCCAGTTGCGCCGCGACCGTGTCGAGCGCCTCGTCCCAGCCGATCCGCTCCCAGCCGGGATCGGGCGCGCCCTTCGGGCGGGTGCGCCGCAGGGGATGGCGGAGCCGATCCGGGTGGTACACGAGCTCCGGAGCGGCCTTGCCCTTCACGCACAGGGCCCGGCCAGTGGGATGGGACGGATCCGGCTTCAGCGCGACGAACCTGCCGTCCGTGACCGTGGCCCGCGCACCGCACCGCGAGACGCACAGCGCGCAGTACGTCGGGACGCTCATGGTCGTCGGGATCCCGGTCATCGCTCTCCATCCGATCCCTGCCCAGCGAGTATCACCGCACCGGGACGCCACGACAACGTCCCGGCGCCCGGCGCATGCGGAACACCTCGTGCCTCGCCCGATGTGGGTCCCGATACGGTGCGTCATGGGCTCCGACGCCGCGGTGTCGTCCGTCGTGAGGTGCACCGAGCCGGAGGCACTCGCCAACCTGAGCGCCGTCCTGCAGCTGTGCGCGGCCGGAAAGCTACGGTGCAGTGCGACGACGCGCCGTCCGTCAGCGGCCACGGTGCGGGTCGTCGCCGATGCTCTCGTGGCGGGCGACTTCCACCTCGACGAGCCGATCGCCGCATTCGCCTGGCCGCTCCTGCTACAGGCGGGCGGCCTCGCGCGGCTGGACGGCACCCGCCTCACCCTGACCCCGCCGGGCCGCAAGGCGACGGCCCGGCCCGGGCACGAGGTGATCCGCGGGCTGTGGGAACGCTGGCCCCGGCACGCCCCGCTCGACGAGCTCAGCCGGGTGGAGCAGATCAAGGGCCAGCGGTCGGCCGCCGCGCTCAGCGCGGCCGGGCCACGCCGCCACATCGTCGCGGCTGCACTCGCCCTCTGCCCACCGGACGAATGGATCGTCGTCGACGAGCTGTTCGCCAGGATGCGCGGCGCCGGCATGAGCCCGACGGTCGCCCGGTCGGAACGCGGGCTGTGGAAGCTGTATCTCGGCGATCCGGAGTACGGCAGTCTCGGGTACGACGGGTACCACGACTGGGCGATCCTCGAAGGCCGGTACACCCTCGCCGTCCTCTTCGAGTACGCCGCCACCCTCGGGCTGCTCGACGTCGACCTCGTCGCGCCGGCCCACGCCCGCGACGACTTCCGGCACATGTGGGGAGCGGACCGGATCGACGCACTGAGCCGCTACGACGGACTCCTGGCCGTGCGTCGCACACCCCTCGGCCCCTACGCGGCCGGTGCGAGCCCCACGTACGTGCCTGCGCCACCCGCCGCACGCCGCACCCTCCAGGTGCTCGCCAACCTCGACGTCGTCGCCACCGACATCACCCAGGCCGACCGCATCGTGCTCGACGCGTTCGCCACCCGCACCTCCGACCAGGTGTGGACACTGTCGGTGGCGAGCCTCATGGCGGCTGTCGATGCCGGCCGGACGTCCGGCGAGCTCGCCGCGTTCCTGGACGAGCGCGCCGTGCACGGCGTCCCGTCGACGGTCAGCGGGCTGCTCGCCGACGTCGAGGGCCGCGTCGGGCAGGTCCGCGACCTGGGTCTGGCCCGGGTCATCGAGTGCGCCGACGCAGCGGTCGCCACCCTGCTCGCCCGGGACCGGACCATGCGCGGCCTGTGCAGCCGCATCGGCGATCGGCACCTGCTGCTCGATCCGGCCGGTGAGCCGAAGGCCCGGGTCGCCCTGCGCAAGCTCGGCTATCCCGTCGGCCCGGCCACGCAGTGACGCGGCGGTCGGCCCGGCGCCGGCCGTCACAGCCCGAACCCGCCCGACACCTCGATCGTCTGCGCCGTGATCCATCGGCCCTCGTCGCCGAGCAGGCCCGCGATCGCGATGCCGACGTCGTCGGGTTCGCCGACGCGGCCGAGGGCGGTGCGCGCGGCGAGCGCCGGGATCACCTCGGGGAAGCGCTCGAACGCGTTGTCCGCCAGACGGGTGCGGGTGGCGCCGGGGGCGATCGCGTTGACCCGGATCCCGCGCGGGCTGAGCTCCTTGGCCAGGTAGCGGGTCAGCACGAGCAGGGCGCCCTTCATCGTGGCGTACGCGGAGTAGCCGGGATCGGTGGTGTGCGGAAGCGCGGAGTTGCTGGACACGTTGACGATCGCGCCGCCGTCGGCGAGCAGCGGCAGCAGCGTCTGGGTCAGGAAGTACGGGCCCCGCAGCAGGACCCGGTCGAGCCGGTCGAACATCTCGGCGGTGGTCTGCGCGAACGGCGCCGCCTCGGCGATGCCGGCGTTGTTGACGAGGAAGTCGAACGTGTCGCGCCCCCAGGTGTCGCGCAGTGCCGTGACGACGGCGTCGTGGAACGCGGGGAAGGTGTCGGACCGCCCGACGTCGAGCGGCAACGCGACGGCCGTGCCCCCGTGCTTCTCGATCGTGCGGACCGTGTCGAGGGCGGCCTCGGGGTTGCTGCGGTAGGTGAGGACGACCCCGGTCCCCCGCCCGGCGATCTGGACGGCGGCGCTCTGCCCGATGCCCGACGTGGCTCCGGTGACGATGGCGACCTGCATGGCTCTACCTGCCTGTTCCTCGGATGAGATCTCGATGTGCGCGAGAAGCAAACGACTCCATGGAACCGTCTGAACAGCGGCGATGCTATGGCGATGCTCTCAATCACTTGCCTGATCCTCTCGTTGCGGAGAGCTTCGGCCGGGTGTTCACTGCGCACGTGAGCCTCGAGGAGCTGCGCACGCTCATCGCCCGGCACGCCCGGCCCGACGCGAGGACCGCCCTTGACGGCGTCCTGGCCTCGAAGATCGTGCGATCGACACCGGACACCCCGTCCATGAGCGGCACGGTGCTGGCACTGATCGCCCAGGGCACGAAGCGCCTCGCCCTGGGGGATCGCATCCACACCTACGGCGCCGGGCAGTATCTGGTCGCCTCGGTCGACCTGCCGGTCACCGGACACTTCGTCGGGGCGAGCCCCGAGCGGCCTGCGCTCGGGTTCGGCCTGACGCTGCGCGCGTCCGTCGTCGCCGAGCTGTTGCTGCAGGCCGCCCCGGGCCAGTCGGGGCCGGCCCCCTCCGGCGCCCCGCCCGCCATCGCCGTCAGCGACGCCCCCGCCGAGCTGATCGACGCGGCGGTTCGCCTCCTGCGCCTGCTCGACCGGCCCCGCGACGCCGCCGTGCTCGCCCCACTGATCGAACGGGAGATCGTCTGGCGGCTCCTCACCGGGGAGCAGGGCGCCACCGTCCGCCAGCTCGGCCTCGCCGACTCGAGCCTCACCCAGGTCGCGCGGGCGGTGCACTGGATCCGGGAGCACCACGCGGAGTCCTTCCGGGTGGAGGACGTGGCACGGGTGGCCGGGATGAGCGTGTCGGCGCTGCACCGCAACTTCCAGGCCGTCACCGCGATGAGCCCGATCCGGTTCCAGAAGCAGATCCGCCTCCAGCAGGCGCGGCTGCTGCTCACCACCCACCCCCACGACGTCACCGGCGTCGGCAGGCGCGTCGGCTACGACAGCCCGTCGCAGTTCAGCCGCGAGTACCGCAGGCAGTTCGGCGAGGCCCCCAGCCGGGACGCGGCCCGGTTACGCAGCGCGCCGCCGGCGCCGGTCCTGTCCCTGCCGTAGCGGCGGCCACCGCCGTGGACACCGACCGCACAATCCCCGTGTGCCGCCCCCTGCGCAGTTGAGCGAGGACCTGCTGCTCGACCTCGCCGGCGAACGGATCTTCGACGCGGAGACGGCCACGTCCGCTACGTGCATCCCCGCTACGGCGCCGTCCTCGACCGCCTGCGCGCCGCCGGGCGTGACAGCGAGGTGATCGGCTGGCTGGACCGGGCGGCCCGCGAGGGACGGGTCAGCGGCCGGCTCGGCCGGCAGGGACGGGAGTACCGGCTCGACCCCGGCGACGTCGCCACGACGTTCCTGACGGCTGGACGGGTTAGCGAGGCGCTCGACGTGCTGCGTGCGCAGGTCCAGGGGGCGCCGTCCTTCGCGACCTTCGACGCGCTCGTCTGCTTCGCCGATCCGGGGCGGGGCCCCGCTGGCGCGACCTCGCCGCCGCCGGCGCCGAGACCATGCCGCGGGAGACGGCGGACCTGCCCGCCTCCCGCACCCGCGCCGGACCGCACCCACTGGGCCCGCATGCGCGGCTCCCGTGCACACCGTGACGTCGCCGTGCACACCTCCGGGCATGTGCACCGCAACATCGACATGTGCACGGCGCGGGCGATGTGCACGGGGCAGGCCGAGGCAGTGGTATCACTCCCCGCCGTGTGACGACCTCCCGCGCGCAGGGATATCAACGCTCCGGCGCCCGGTCAGCGGCAGCACGCTCGGCGACGGCACGCTCGGCGGCAGCACGCTCGGCGGCAGCACGCTCGGCGGCAGCACGCTCGGCGGCAGCACGCTCGGCGACGGCACGCTCGGCGGCAGCACGCTCGGCGACGAGGTCCGCGACGGTCCGGCGGCGCAGCCGGCCTGCGGCGCGCCGGCCGCGGCAAGTCCATCGCCGACGCGAGGACCATCGCCAACCAGGGCACCCGCAGGCGCGACCACGGGAGCGCCGGCCGCAACAGATCCATCGCCATCGCTAGGGGGATCGCCGACCGGGGTGTCGGCGGTGACATCAGCGGGCCCGCCGGCGGTGTCGGCCACCGAAGGGCCGTCCGGACCACCAGAGGTGTCGCCAACGTGGGAGCCGTCCGGTGCGCCGGCGGAGTCGTGGGGACGAGGGTCGGCGGGGTGAGCGTCGTCCGGCGTGGCCTCGGCGCCACCCCCATGGGGCTGCCCGGGCGCGGCTTCGTCGGGGACCGGGCCATCCCCCGCGGGGGCCGGGGCGGCGACCTGCGCGGAACGGGTCGCCTCCCGGCGCGCCCGGATCGCCTCGATCGCGCGGCCACCCGCACGTTCGGGTACCTGCAGGGCCGCCGCAGCGGCGGCGGGCAGCCCCATCCACACCAGCACCCCGAGCATGAGCCAGAAGGCGGGCACGCGCACCGGGTCGTAGGTCCCGGCGGCCAGGCGTCCTCCCGCGACGAGGGCGAGCAGCCCCGCCGCCAGTGCCGTGACACCGACCGCGAGGAGCGCGGAGCAGACCCGCTGCGCCGCCGATGCCCGGCCACCGAAGCGCACGCAGGACCGTC
>JBFWRR010000120.1:0-10014 GCA_050248815.1 Pseudonocardia sp.
CTAGGCCGAACGGCACACGGATCGGCCGATGGCCGCCCCCCGGTAGCGTGACGTCATGCGTGCGCTGATCGTCGTCGACGTGCAGAACGACTTCTGCGAGGGTGGCTCCCTCGCCGTCGCGGGGGGATCCGCGGTGGCCGCCGCGATCGGCCCGCACGCGCGCTCAGGCGGCTACGACCACGTCGTCGCCACCCGCGACCACCACGTCGACCCGGGCACACACTTCAGCGACACCCCGGACTACGTGGACACCTGGCCCCCGCACTGCCGCGCAGGCTCGCCCGGGGCCTCGTTCCACCCGGCGCTGGACGTCACACCGATCGAGGCGGTGTTCGACAAGGGCGCGCACACCGCCGCCTACTCCGGTTTCGAGGGTCACGCGCACACCCGCGTGCCGCTGGCGGACTGGCTGCGCGAGCGTGGCGTGGACGAGGTGGACATCGCCGGCATCGCCACCGACCACTGCGTGCTCGCCACCGCGCTGGACGCCCTGGCGGCCGGGTTCCGCGCGCGGGTGCTGCTCGACCTGTGCGCCGGGGTGTTGCCGGGCACGACGGCGGCCGCGATCGACGCCATGCGGGCGGCGGGCGTCGAGCTCGTCGGGACGGCCAGGGCGGTGTCCTGACGCATCCCGCCCCGCCGCGCGGAACCGCTCGGTAGCCTCCCTCGGGTGCCCCCCGTCGAACCGCCCGGTGTCGCCGAGCTGCTTTCCGCCGCTGTCGATGCCGTCGGCGGGAGCCGCCGCGAGGGCCAGGACGAGATGGCCGCGGCCGTACGGCGGGCGATCGTCTCGGGCGAGCACCTTGCCGTGCAGGCCGGGACGGGCACCGGGAAGTCGCTGGCCTACCTGGTGCCGGCGATCCGCCACGCCGTGGCCGACGACGCCACCGTCGTGGTCTCCACCGCCACGATCGCGCTTCAACGCCAGCTCGTGGACCGCGACCTGCCCAAGCTCGCGAAGGCGCTGACGGCGCTGCTCGGCCGCGCCCCGACGTTCGCGATCCTCAAGGGCAGGCGCAACTACCTGTGCCTCAACAAGCTCCACGGTCCCGACGGTGGCGACGCGGTGGACCCGGCCGAGGAGCTGTTCGACCCGTTCGCCGTGTCCGCGATGGGCCGCCAGGTCAAGCGCATCCACGAGTGGGCCGACGAGACCGGGACCGGTGACCGCGACGAGCTCGTCCCGGGCGTCCCGGACAACGTCTGGCGGCAGGTGTCCGTGAGCGCGCGTGAATGTCTCGGCGCGGCCCGCTGCCCCGTCGGCGAGGACTGCTTCGCCGAGAAGGCGCGCGCCGTGGCCGGGCAGGCCGACATCGTCGTCACCAACCATGCGCTGCTGGCCATCGACGCGCTGGAGGGCCGCCCCGTGCTGCCCGAGCACGACGTCGTGGTGGTCGACGAGGCGCACGAGCTGGTGGATCGCGTCACGGGCGTCGCCACGGCTGAGCTGACCGCCGGAATGGTCACCACCGCGGGCAAGCGGTGCGCGAAGCTCGTCGACGAGGCGCTCGCCGATCGGCTCGTCGAGGCCGGGGAGGGTTTCGCACTCACGTGCGAGGACCTGCCGGTGGGCCGCTGGGACAGCCTGCCCCGCCCCGTCGCGGGCGCGGTGTCGGCCATCCGCGACGCCGCGGGGCAGTGCCGCACCGCGCTGTCCGGCGAGCGGCGCGGCGAGGACGACGGCGGGGGCCGCAAGGTGGCCCAGGCCGCGCTGGACGAGATCGCCGAGACCGCCGTCCGCCTGTTGGGGGCGTTCGACGAGCCGGATCCGGCGAAGCGCCGCGACGTCGTGTGGCTGGCCGAGCAGGGCCCGGAGGGCGCCCGGCACAAGGTGGTCCGGATCGCCCCGCTGTGGGTGGGCGGGCTGCTGCGGGAGCGGTTGTTCGGGCGGAGCACCGTGGTGCTGACGTCCGCGACGCTCGCGCTGGGCGGCTCGTTCGACGCGCTGGCCCGCCAGTGGGGGCTGCCCCCGCAGGCCGCGGGTGCCGGGGAGGTGGGTGCCCCGGGGGCGGGCCGGCCCGCACGGGCCGGGACCGCCGGTGCCGGGGACGGGGCGCGCACGCCGGAGGCGGGTCGGCCCACAGCGACCGGGGCCGCCGGTGCCGGGGACACGGGGCGCACCCCGAGGCCGGGTCGGCCCACAGCGACCGGGGCCGCCGGTGCCACGGACGGGGCGCGCATCCCGGAGGCGGGCCGGCCAGCACGGGCCGGTGCCGCCGGTGCCGCGGACACGACCGAGGCCGGGGGTCCGGACAGTGACGCCGACCTCGACCCCGTCCGCTGGACCGGCCTGGACGTGGGCTCGCCCTTCCAGCACGCGAAGGCGGGGATCCTCTACGTCGCCCGGCGCCTCCCCCCGCCTGGACGCGACGGCCTCCCGCCCGCCTACCTCGACGAGATCGCGGGACTCGTCGAGGCCGCGGGGGGCCGCACGCTGGGGCTGTTCTCCTCGATGCGGGCCGCGAAGCAGGCCACCGAGGCGCTCCGGGACCGGCTCGATACCCCCCTGCTCTGCCAGGGCGAGGACGCCACGATGCTGCTGGTGAAGAAGTTCGCCGAGGACGAGGCGACGTCCCTGTTCGGGACGCTCTCGCTCTGGCAGGGGGTGGACGTCCCGGGCCCGTCCCTGTCGTGTGTGATCATCGACCGGATCCCGTTCCCCCGCCCCGACGACCCGCTGGTCGCGGCCCGCCAGCGGGCCGCGGACGCCCGGGGGGCGAACGGGTTCCTCTCGGTGTCGGCCACGCACGCCGCGCTGCTGCTTGCGCAGGGCGCCGGTCGGCTGTTGCGCGGTATGGGCGACCGGGGGGTCGTCGCGATCCTGGACCCCCGTCTCGCCACGGCCCGCTACGGCGGCTTCCTGCGGGCGTCCCTGCCGCCGTTCTGGCCGACGGCGGACCGCGACACCGTGCTCGGCGCGCTGCGCCGGCTTCGGGGCGACTGAGGGGTAGCCCCTCGACCCCCGGTGGGCCCACAGGCGGGCTGCACTACCCACGGTCGGTCCACCGACAGCGCCACCATCGGTCCACCCGCCGGCCGCGCCGCGGCCTCTCCGCAGGGGTCCGGCACGCCTCGCAGAGGCTGCGGCGTCTGCGAAGCGCTCCCGGGCCTGCGAGGTGCGGCACCCCCGGCCGACCCCGCGCCACTCCGCAGAGGTCCGGCACGCCTCGCACAGGCTGCAGCGCCTGCGAGGCGCTCCCGGGGCCTGCGAGGTGCGGCACCCCCGGCCGACCCCGCGCCACCCCGCAGGGGTCCGGCACCGTTCGCAGAGGCTGCAGCGCCTGCGAGGCGCACCCCGACCCTGCGAGGCGCACCGGGGCCTGCGAGGGCCGGGAACCTGCGAGCTACCGCACCCCCGGCCGACCCCGCGCCACCCCGCAGGGGTCCGGCACCGTTCGCAGAGGCTGCAGCGCCTGCGAGGCGCACCCCGACCCTGCGAGCTACCGCACCACCGGCGGACCCCGCGCCACCCCGCAGGGGTCGGGCAGCGTTCGCAGAGGCTGCAGCGCCTGCGAAGCGCACCCCGACCCTGCGAGGTTCCGCACCCCCGGCCGACCCCGCGCCACTCCGCAGGGGTCCGGCACGGTTCGCAGAGGCTGCAGCGCCTGCGAAGCGGACCCCGACCCTGCGAGGCGCACCCGGGGCCTGCGAGGGCCGGGAACCTGCGAGCTACCGCACCCCCGGCCGACCCCGCGCCACCCCGCAGGGGTCCGGCACCGTTCGCACAGGCTGCAGCGCCTGCGAAGCGCAACCCGACCCTGCGAGGCGCACCGTGAACGTGCGAAGCGCTCCCGGGACCTGCGAGGCGCCCAGGAACCTGCGAGCCGGACCGTCAGGCGCTGCGGCGGCCGGGCTCCCCGCGCAGTATCCGCCGCACCTGCGAGATCCGCCTGCGGCTCACCGGCACCCGCATCGCCCGCGGCCCCGTACCGAGGACCAGGACGTGCCCGTCGCCCTCCGGGCACAGCGCCGAGACGGCGGACGACGCCACCAGGTACGAGCGGTGCACCCGAAGGAAGCCCGCATCCGCCCACCGCTGCTCCAGCACCGACAGCGGAATCCGCAGGAGGTGGCTTCCTGCGGGGGTGTGCAGGCGAACGTAGTCGCCCTCCGCGACCACGCAGCGCACCGCATCGCGGGGGACGAGGGTGGTGCGGCCGCCCAGCTCGACGGCGACGACCTCCCCCGTGCGGGGTTCCCGGCGGCCGCTGCCCGCCGCCTGCTCCCGGCGGCCGGGGCGCACGCGCCGAAGGGCCTGGCGGAGTCGGTCCGAGCGGACCGGCTTGAGCACGTAGTCCACGACCCCGACCTCGAATGCGTCGAGCGCGCACGTGTCGTTCGCGGTCACGAAGACGATGGCGGGCGGATCGGCGAGAGCTGCGCAGTGGCGGGCCAACTCCATGCCGTCCAGTCCGGGCATGCGGATGTCGGAGAACACGACGTCGACGGGCCCCGGCCCGTTGCCCGCGACGATCCGCAGCGCCTCCTCCGCGTCGCTCGCGCGCAGCACGGTGCCGATGTCCGGCTGCTCCCCCAGCAGGTGCGCGAGCTCGTCGAGCGCCGGCTCCTCGTCGTCCACGGCGAGGACCACCAGCCCACCTGCGTCCCCCACGGCCACCTCCCGGCATCGATCACCCGAAGACCCCAACGAGTGAACAGCGTTCGGGGAACGGTCGCGTGGCGCGGCCGGGCGGTAGACGGCGACCGTTCGTCGCACCGGCGGTCGTGTATTCAGCCGACGACGCAGGTCGGCGCCTCCGGGATCGACCCGCTGTGCGGGCCGACGCCCTCGTCAGGGCCGGTCGAACTCCCCTGCCCGCACCCCGGCCACGAACGCGTCCCACTCCGCGGCGGTGTAGCGGTGCGGCGCGAGCGCGCGGTCCTTCGTGTCGCGGACCAGCACGCCCCCGTCGGGCAGGAACGCCACCTCCACGCAGCTCCCGCCGTTGTCGCCGCTGAAGCTGCTCGTGCGCCAGGTCAGGCCCTCGAGGTGCACGACGCCCTCCTCCGGTGTCGGCTACGACTCGGCGAGCACTCCCTCAACGAGGACGAGCGACTCGGCCGGGGCCAGCGCGAGGGACCGCAGCTGGTCGAACTTGAGTCTAGCCAGCGACACCTCCGCCTCCTTCTCCAGATGCGCAGCGCCGAGCGCGTGCTCGACGTAGGCCATGTCCGGCTCGCCGATGTCGCCAAAGCTCAGCACGTAGAACCCGGACGCCAGCGCCGCGTGCGCGCCGACCGCGGTCGGCAGCACCTGCAGGCACACGGTGTCCAGCTCGGCGGCGATCAGCAGGTGCTCCAGCTGGGCGCGCAGCACGGCGGGCCCGCCGACCGGGTTGCGCAGCACCCCCTCGGCCACGATGGCCACCAGCCGCAGCTCGTGCTCGGCCGCGGTGAGCCGCCGCTGGCGGATCATCCGGACCGCGATCTCCCGCTCCAGCTCGGCGGAGCTGCGCCGGACGGGTGTGGCGAGGAACAGCGCCTTCGCGTACTCGGCGACCTGCAGCAACCCGGGGACGAACCCGGCGGCGTACTCCTGCACCTGCACGGCCTCGGTCTCGTAGCCGATGTAGCTGTGGTCGCCGACCCCGTACGCCCGGTACCAGCCCCGCCGGTTCGCCTCCCGCGCCAGCTCCACCAGCTCGGTCCACTGGTCGGCCGCCCCGTAGAGGTCGAGCATGCTGCGCACGCCGTGCACGTCCACCCCGACCTGGGCGATCTCGATGCGGCTCAGCTTGCTCACCGACCAGTCCAGCGCGGGCGCGGCGTCGGCAAGGGTGAGCCCGGCCGCCTCCCGCAGCAGCCGCAGCCGCCGCGCCAGCATCCGTCGGCGCACCGACGAGCCGTTGCGAGACCCCCGAAACGCCACAGCCACCCTCCGTGGTCGATCAACAGCTCATGGTCACACGGGAACGGCCGTCGCGGGATTCCCGCGCGGTGCGGTCTCCCTGGCGGTTTCGCGGGCGGACCGTGCGGGAGCATGACGGATCGAGACGTCCTCACCCTGGCCGCAGCCGCGATCGCCGACTGGCCGCAGCTCTGGCGCCCACTGCTCGACCGGCACGTCGCCATGGATGACGGGCGGTGCACCGCGTGCCCGCTCCCGCAGAGCCCGACCCCGGTGTGGCCGTGCACCATCGCGGTGCTGGCGAGCACGGCCGCCCTCGTGAACGAGGCGGCGGGCGGCGCGGTCGTGTCGAGCGCCGTCGGGCATGACGTCGCGCGGCCCGGTCGGCGGGCGGAGGGCCGGGAGGCGGGTCAGCCCGCGCGCAGCCCCGGACCCGAAGGGGGCACAGCCGACCCCGGACCCGCCGACCCACCCGACCCCGGACCCGCCGACCGGCCAGGCGCGGCGTCCGGCGCGCGGTGCGCCGGCGGCTCGGCGCCCGGGACCGGCAGCGCGCACCTCACCCGTCGACCACGCAGGTCACCGTGCCCGGGTCGACCTCGGTGAAACCCGCGTCTCGCACCGCAACGGCTTCGTCGCGGCCGACGGCGGCACACAGCTGCGCCCACCGGTCCCGCGCCGCCAGCCGCACGGCGAAGCGCGGCACGGCGTCGATGCCGCGGGCGCCGCGCACCGCCGCCCACAGCATCGACGCGTGCCCCACCTGCGCGGCGGCCTTCCCGACCGACATCGCGATCCCCGGGTTGAGGTAGATCGCCACCGCACCGTCCGGGACGGGGCCGGGGTCGTCCGCAGGCAGGTCCGTGCCGCCGATCTGCAGGCGGGAGACGACCCGGGGAACCTCGTCGACCGGACCCGGCACGAGCGCCCGGACCTGCGCGACGGGCGGGCGGCCCGCGGAGTGCGCGCCGGCCGCCGCTCGTCCGGCATCAGCGCTCACGGGGTGCCCAACCGCCCCGGCCACACCGCCCACCGAGTGCCCCACCGGACCAACCGTCGAACCGCCGTCGACCGGCACCGCCCAGGTCACCCCGGGGACGTCCTGCACCGCCGCCCAGTGCGCCCCACGGGCCCGCCGGGCGATCTTGCGGATCCGACCCGCCGTCCACGCCGCCACGGCGTCGTGCCACTCCCCGCCCGGCTCGGACCGGGGGTCCAGGCAGACGGCGAGGGCTGCGGCCGCCGCCGCCCCCAGGACAGCGGTGCGGGGCGGGGCGTCGCGCTCCAGGTGCAACACCATCGCCATGGCGCGCACGGGCCCGTCCGCCTCGGGCGGGATAATCCCCGCCTTCACCCCCGGGTACCGCGCCGCGACCGCGGTCAGCACGGGGTCAGGCGATGGGGACACGGCGGAGTAGGCCCTCGGCGGCGTCCGCGCGCTCGACCTCGTCGCGGCTGATGCCGAGCACGAACAGCACCACGTCGAGGTACGGGTGGGTGATCGCGGTGTCGGCGACCGCCCGCAGCGCGGGCTTGGCGTTGAACGCGATGCCGAGGCCGGCGGCGGAGAGCATGTCGATGTCGTTGGCGCCGTCGCCGACCGCGACCGTCTGCGTCAGCGCCACGCCGGACTCCTGCGCGAACCGGCCGAGCGCCACGGCCTTGCCCGCGCGGTCCACGATCTCGCCGACGACCCTGCCCGTCAGGCGCCCGTCGGCGACTTCCAGCTCGTTCGCCGCGTAGAAGTCCATACCCAGCTCGCGGGCGAGCCTGCTGATCACCGCGGTGAACCCGCCGGAGACGATCCCGCAGCGGAACCCGAGCCGCTTGAGCGTGCGGATCGTGGTGCGGGCGCCGGGCATCAGCGTCAGCTCGGTCGCCACGTCGTCCAGCACCGACACGGGCAGCCCCTCGAGCACGGCCACGCGGCGGCGCAGCGACTGCGCGAAGTCCAGCTCGCCGCGCATCGCCGCCTCGGTGACGGCGCGGACCTCCTCCTCCGCACCCGCCCGCGCCGCGAGCATCTCGATCACCTCGCCCTGGACGAGCGTGGAGTCGACGTCGAACACGATGAGCCGCTTGCTGCGACGCGTGAGCCCCATCCGCTCCACGGCGACGTCCACCCCGGCCGTCTGCGCGACCTCCAGCGCCCGCGAGCGCAGCGTTCCCGGCGGGTAGACCGTCGGGTCCGACGGGTCCTGCGAGACGAGCAGCTCCAGGGCGGTGACCGGGTAGTCCGCGAGGCGGCGGATGGCGTCGATGTTCGCCCCCAGCTCCGCGATCGCCGTCGCCACCTTGGTAAAGGCGCGTGCCGTGACCGGCTGGCCGAGCACGGTGACGACGTGCGTGGAGTGCCGCCGCTGCGTCGCCGTGTCCGCAGAGGCCAGCGAGACGTCGACCTGCATGGCGATGCTCGCCATCGCCTGCTCGACCGTCTCCTGGACCTCCTCCGGATCCCGCCGCGTCGCCACGAGGACGCCCAGCGTGAGCCGGCCACGGATCACCACCTGCTCGACGTCGACCAGGTCGACCTCGTGGCGGGTGAGCGCGGCGAAGAGGACCGAACTCACGCCGGGCCGGTCCGGCCCGGTGACCGTGATCAGGACACTCGTTCCGGCGGTCACCGGTGCCTCCCGGGCGGGTTCAGCGCGACTTCGGGTCGTCGTCCGGCTGCGACTCCTTGCCGACGCTCTGCGCGGCGAGTTCGGACGGCGCGTGGCCGCGGCCGACGTGCGCCTCGGCCCGGTAGCGCTCCACCAGGTGCGGGTAGTGCAGCTCGAAGGCCGGCCGCTCCGAACGGATCCGCGGCAGCTCGGTGAAGTTGTGCCGCGGCGGCGGGCACGACGTGGCCCACTCCAGCGAGTTGCCGTAGCCCCACGGGTCGTCCACGGTGACCACCCGGCCGTAGCGGTAGCTCTTGAACACGTTCCAGATGAACGGCAGCGTCGACGCACCCAGGATGAACGCCCCGACCGAGGAGACCATGTTCAGCGGCGTGAACCCGTCCGAGGGCAGGTAGTCGATGTAGCGGCGCGGCATGCCCTCGTTACCCAGCCAGTGCTGCACCAGGAACGTGGTGTGGAAGCCGATGAACGTCGTCCAGAAGTGGAACTTGCCCAGCGTCTCGTCCATCATCCGGCCGGTCATCTTGGGGAACCAGAAGTAGATGCCCGAGTAGGTGGCGAACACGATCGTGCCGAACAGCACGTAGTGGAAGTGCGCGACGACGAAGTACGTGTCCGAGACGTGGAAGTCCAGCGGCGGCGAGGCCAGCAGGATGCCGGTGAGCCCGCCGAACAGGAACGTCACGAGGAAGCCGAGCGCGAACAGCATCGGCGTCTCGAAGGTCATCTTGCCCTTCCACAGCGTGCCGATCCAGTTGACGAACTTGATGCCCGTCGGGATCGCGATGAGGAAGGTCATGAAGGAGAAGAAGGCCAGCAGCACCGCGCCGGTGGCGTACATGTGGTGCGCCCAGACGGCGACGGACAGCGCGGCGATCGAGATCGTGGCGAAGACCAGGCCCTTGTAGCCGAAGATCGGCTTGCGGGCGAACACCGGGAAGACCTCGGAGACGATGCCGAAGAACGGCAGCGCCACGATGTAGACCTCGGGATGGCCGAAGAACCAGAACAGGTGCTGCCAGAGGATCACCCCACCGTTGGCGGGGTCGAAGACGTGGGCGCCGAGCTTGCGGTCCGCGAACAGGCCCAGCAGGGCCGCGGTGAGCACCGGGAACGCGATCAGGATGAGGATCCCGGTGACGAAGATGTTCCAGGTGAAGATCGGCATCCGGAACATCGTCATGCCGGGCGCGCGCATGCAGACGACCGTGGTGATGAAGTTGACCGCACCGAGGATCGTGCCCAGCCCGCCCAGGGCCAGACCCATGATCCACAGGTCGCCGCCGACCCCGGGCGAGCGGATCGCGTCCGACAGCGGGGTGTAGGCGAACCACCCGAAGTCGGCCGCCCCACCGGGGGTGAGGAAGCCCGAGACGACGATCGTCCCGCCGAACAGGAACAACCAGTAGGAGAACGCGTTGAGCCGGGGGAACGCGACGTCGGGCGCGCCGATCTGCAGCGGCACGATGTAGTTCGCGAAGCCGAACAGGATCGGCGTCGCGTACAGCAGCAGCATGATCGTGCCGTGCATCGTGAACAGCT
>JBFWRR010000121.1:0-9543 GCA_050248815.1 Pseudonocardia sp.
CCCCGGCGTCGCCGAATCACTGGACTGGGCCCGCGCCCTCATGCTCGTCGGCGCCCGCCACCTCGACGTCGACACCGCCGCCCGCACCCTCGGCGCGATGCTCAAATACCGCGAGGACGCCGACCGCGTGCGCAACCGCCTCGACGTCCTCATGGCCTCCTGACCCCGATGAGCGCCCCCGAGGCCACGGTCGAGAGTCCGCTGCCGGCGCTGGTCGGGTTCACCGCCGTGCTGCGCGCCGCGGGACTCGCGATCACCACCGACCGGGTCACGGCGTTCCTGTCCGCACTCGACGAGCTCGACGTCACCAGCGAGCTGCAGACCTACTGGGCGGGGCGGCTCACCCTGTGCTCCGATCCCGACGACATACCCCGCTACGACGCGGCGTTCGGCGAGTGGTTCACCCCGGACAAGGGGGGCCGGGTGCGACGGGCCGACGAGCGTCCCCCGCCACCGCCGAAGCTGGCCTCCCTCACCGAGCAGACCGGCACGTCCGGGGAGGGCGGGGACGACCCCGAGGAGCTCGCCGCGCGGGCCAGCGCCACGGAGATACTGCGCCACCGCGACGTCGGCGACCTCTCGCCCGCCGAGCGCGAGCACCTGCGCCGCCTGCTGGCCCTGCTGCGGCCCGACCCGCCCACCCGGCCGTCGCGGCGCCTGCGCCCCGCCCGCCGCGGCGGGCCGGACCCGGGCCGCACCCTGCGCACCGCGCTGCGCAACCACGGCGAGCTGCGCGAGCTGCGCCACCGCGACCGCTCGCGGCGGCCGCGCAAGGTCGTCCTGCTGATCGACGTCTCCGGCTCGATGGAGCCCTACTCCGATGCGCTGCTGCGGTTCGCGCACGTCGTGGTGCGCCGCGCTCCGGCGTCCACAGAGGTGTTCACCCTCGGCACCCGGCTCACCCGGGTCACCCGCGAGCTGCGGATGCGCGATCCGGAGCACGCGCTGGCCGCAGCCGGGAAGGCGATCCCCGACTGGTCGGGCGGCACCCGGCTGGGCGAAGTGCTGCGGGCGTTCGTCGACCGCTGGGGCCAGCGCGGGGCGGCGCGCCGGGCGGTCCTCGTCGTGTTCTCCGACGGCTGGGAACGCGGCGACACCGTGCTGCTCGGCGAGCAGATGCACCGGCTGTCCCGGCTGGCTCACCGGATCGTGTGGGTCAACCCGCACGCGGGCAAGGACGGGTACGCCCCGGTGCAGGGTGGAATAGTCGCGGCTCTGCCGTACTTGGACGATCTGCTGGCCGGGCACAGCCTGGCGACCCTGGAGAAGCTGCTCGAGGTGGTGCGCGATGCGTGACGTGCTGGACCGGTTGATCAGCTGGTGGCAGGACGGGAAGCCGGCCGCACTCGCGACCGTCGTCGGCACCTACAGCTCCGCTCCCCGCCAGCCGGGGGCGTCGATGCTCGTCGGACCGGACGGCGAGGCCGTCGGCAGCGTCTCCGGTGGGTGCGTCGAGGGTGCGGTCTACGAGCTCGGCCAGGAGGTCCTCGCCGACGGGCGCCCCCGCTTCCAGCGCTACGGGGTCTCCGACGACGACGCCTTCACCGTCGGCCTGACCTGCGGCGGCATCATCGACATCTTCGTCGAGGACGTCTCGCCCGAGACCTACCCCGAGCTCGCCGCCGTCGCCGAGGCCATCCGCGCCGAGGCGCCCGTCGCCGTCGCGACCGTCGTCGCCGGGCCGGCCGAACGCCTCGGCCGCCGCCTCGTCGCCTGGCCCGACGGGGTGGACGGCCCCACCGCGGGCACCGGCTCGGACCGCCTCGACGCCGCCGTCCGCGACGACGCCCGCGGCCTGCTCGACGCGGGCCGCAACGCGATGCTCCACTACGGTGTGGACGGCCAGCGCCGCGGCGAGGGCCTCGACGTGTTCGTCGAGTCCTTCGCCCCACCACCCCGGATGATCGTGTTCGGGGCCATCGACTTCGCGGCCGCCGTCGCCAAGATCGGCTCGTTCCTCGGCTACCGCGTCACCGTCTGCGACGCCCGTCCCGTGTTCGCCACCGCCTCGCGCTTCCCCGGCGCGAACGAGGTCGTCGTGGAGTGGCCGCACCGCTACCTGGCCGCCGAGGCCGCCGCCGGGCGCATCGACAAGCGCACCGTGCTGTGCGTGCTCACCCACGACCCCAAGTTCGACGTCCCGCTGCTGGAGGTCGCCCTGCGCCTGCCCGAGGTCGCCTACATCGGCGCCATGGGCTCGCGGCGCACCCACGAGGACCGGATCGCCCGCCTCAAGGAGATCGGCGTCACCGACGCCGAGATCGCCCGGATGTCCTCCCCCATCGGCCTCGATCTCGGCGCCCGCACGCCGGAGGAGACGGCCGTCTCCATCGCCGCCGAGATGATCGCCCAGCACTGGGGTGGTGCCGGGGTGCGTCTCGCGGAGCGGGAGGGCCCGATCCACGTCTGACGACCGCCCGCCCGTGCCCGACGACCGGGGCTCCCCCGGGCGCACCGCCGGGGACGGTGCGGCGGTGCTCAGGCGATGAGGCGGGCCCGCACGTCGCAGCGCCGGTAGTTCTCCAGCGCCCGGCGGTCCAGCGTGCACAGCTGCGCGCCCGCCTCCGCGGCGGTGAGGGCGATCAGCGCGTCGTAGACCGCCCCGCCGGAGATCCCGTGCGTGGCGAGCCGGCGCGGCAGCTCGGCCTGCACCGCGGGATCGAGGACGAGCCGCGGCTCGGGAAAGGTCCGCGCGAGGAACTCGGCGACCGTTCCGGGTTCGGCGCGGAACGGCTCGGGGAGCCGGGTGAGCACCGAGTACGCCTCGAGCCCCGCGTGCGCCGGGAGCCGGGGCCGCACCTCGAGCAGAGCACGCGCCGGTTCGTGGTGCTCGTGCCAGGCGCCGAAACAGGCGACGACCACCGAGCTGTCCAGCGCGATCACCGCCGAACGCGCTCCAGCGTCTCCCGGACCATGTCGGCGGTGAGGACCGGCATCGGCCGGTCCGTCACCGCCACGACGCCCTGCTCGTCCTCCACCAGCCGCATCGCGGTCGCAGGCACCTCGATCTCGATGCGACGGTCCACGACGCGCAGTTCGAGCTCGGTCCCGGGGCTGAGCCCGAGCTCGTCGCGGGCCTGCTTCGGGATCACCAGGCGCCCCGCCGCGTCAATGACAGTACGCATGGCAGAAAGCTACCATCCGTTCTGGCAGGCAGCCGTCAGCCGAGCTGCACACGCAGCCCGACCTGGTCGTAGTACAGCTGCTGGAACGTGATCCGCCCGCCGCGCACCGTGAAGGCGCCGACGTAGGTGGCGTCGAGGCGGCGGCCGCCGGGAGCTGGAGGTGTTTCGGCCGCGAGGGCGGTCCGGAGCTCGCGGCCCGGATGGCGCGGGAGCGGGCCGGGCACGTCTTCGACCCCGCACTCGCGGCGATCGGGGCCGCCGCCGCGCCGGAGCTCCTGGACCGGCTGGGCGAGCCCTCGGCCTGGGCCGCGCTGCTCGCCGCGGAGCCGGAGCCGGTGCGGGTCGTCGCGGCGGCGGACCTCGACGGGGTGGCGGAGGTGGTCGCCGACTTCGCCGACCTCAGGTCGCCCTACACCGCCGGGCACTCCCGCGGCGCGCCGAGCTGGTCCGCGCGGCCGGGCCCAACCTCGGCCTGGACGCCGCGGAGGCCACCACGGTGGCGCGGGCGGCGCTCGTGCACGACGTCGGACGCACGTGCGTGCCCAACTCGATCTGGGACAAGCCCGGCGCGCTCTCCGACATGGAGTGGGAGCGGGTGCGGCTGCACAGCTACCACACCGAGTGGGTGCTGGCGCGCTCCGGCCTCGCGCCGCTGGGCGCGCTCGCGGCACTGCACCACGAACAACCCGGCGGGCGCGGCTACCACCGCGGCCTCACGGCACCGCAGCTGCCGACGGCGGCGCTGCTACGCCAAGATCGGCGTCTCCGCCCGGGGGGCGGAGAGCCTGTGGCGCGTGCAGAACGGGCTGCTCTGACCGCGCGAACGGTCCGTACGGGAAATAGGTTCTCCCAAACGGGCCGTTCGCGCGCGGAACCTGCGGCGCCTGGACGGAACCCGGGCGCCTCAGCGGCGCCTGGCCCGCGCCGCGGCCGCGGCCGCGTACGCGACGAGGCCCGTGAGCGCGCCGAACCCGGCGCACAGGACGAGCGTGGCGACGTCGTGGTCGACCGCCGCCAGTCCGAACGAGATCAGGGGCAGCACGAGCGCCGCGGCGAGCATGCCCTGCACGAGCCGCATGAGCGGGCCCCCGTCGCGGCGCGTCGGGCCCGCGGGCGGTGTCACGGGGTGCGGGGCGGAGCTGGTGGGTGGCAGGACGGGCGGCAGGGACGGCGGCGCGGGCGGGCGGTGCACGGCGGACGGCCCCGGCGGGAGCCCGGGGCGGTGACGCGGCGCGGGTGCGGGACGGCGCCGGTTCGGTGGCCGCTGGCCTGCGATCCGGGTGAGGATGTCGAAGGCGCGCACGAACTCGGCGTCGGACTCGCGCAGGTGGTCCTCGATCTCCAGCAGCGACCTGCGCTCCCCCTCGTCGAGCATGCCCGCCTCCCACTCGCCCGGCCCGGCGCCCGGGCGTCCGAACGGGGTGTCGTTCGCGGTGCCGCCGG
The DNA here is from genome assembly GCA_050248815.1 of Pseudonocardia sp. Classification (GTDB taxonomy): domain Bacteria; phylum Actinomycetota; class Actinomycetes; order Mycobacteriales; family Pseudonocardiaceae; genus Pseudonocardia. Next base: position 4,569 of record JBFWRR010000121.1, read on the forward strand.
AGTTACACGCCCTGTCACGACTCCGGAGCTGTCCGTTCGGGCAGGATGAACCGCCCTCCCGCCGACGGTGCCGCCCGGGCCCTCCCGCGGGCTAGCGTCCACCGCGTCGAGGACAGGGGGAAACCGAGGATGGGCGACGTCGCAGGGCCTTCCCGCGCGTGTCGCCCGCTGCGCCGGCGCAGGCCCTCCGCGACGCCGGGCGCCGTCGACGGCCCCGTTCGCGACCGGCCCGCAGCCGGGACGTCTTGTACCCTGGCCCGCATCGCCCGGTGGCGTCCGTCACGGGCGCTGTCGACGTGGGCGGTGTCGGGCGACGCGGTACAGGAGGGCACTGTGGTCCTCGTCGGTTCGGCCCGCAGAGCGGGGAACTCGGTGGTACTCGACCGGGGCTCGGGGGACGACGGTGCCCCCGAGCTGCGCCTGTCGAAGTTCCACGCCCCCGAGATCCTCTTCGGCCAGAACTCCCTGCAGGAGGCCGCGCACGCGGCCGGCCGGCTGGGTGCGCGACGCCCGCTGGTGGTCACCGACAGCGGGCTGACGGAGGCGGGCTGGGCGAGCGAGCTCCTGCGCCACCTCCGCGACGCCGGGCTGCGCCCGCAGGTGTGGACGGGAGTCACGCCGAACCCGAAGGACCACGAGATCGAGGCGGGCTACCGCCATTACGTCGAGTACGGCTGCGACGTCGTGCTCGGCATCGGCGGCGGCTCGGTGATCGACGCCGCGAAGGGCATCGCGCTGCTGTCGTCCAACGGCGGCGCGATCCTGGACTACGAGGGCATCGACCGGATCGCGCACCCGATCCCGCCGTTGATCATGCTGCCGTCCACCTCGGGCACGGGCGCAGACGTCTCGCAGTTCTGCATCGTCACCGACACCGAGCGCCACACGAAGATCACGATCATGGGCCGGGCCCTGGTCCCGGACGTGTCGGTGATCGACCCGCGCCTGCTCGTGACGATGCCGGACTGGCTCAACGCCGCCACCGGCCTGGATGCGCTCACCCACGGCATCGAGTCGTTCGTGTCGCTGGCCCACGGCCCGCTCACCGACCACCATGCGCTGCAGGCGATCTCGCTGGTCAACGGCAACCTCGCGCACACGATGATCCACCCCGAGGACGCTGCGGCCCGCTCGGCGATGGCCCAGGCGGCGCTCGTCGCGGGCCTGGCGTTCACCAACGCCATCCTGGGTGCCACGCACGCGATGAGCCACCAGGTCGGCGGCATGCTCGACCTGCCCCACGGGGTCTGCAACGCGGTGCTGCTGCCGCACGTCATCCGCTTCAACGGCGCCACCAACGCCGCGCGGTTCGTGCCGATCGCGCAGGCCATGGGGCTGGAGGTGACCGGGGTTCCGCCGGCGGAGTGCGTCGAGCTGGTGGCGCAGGAGGTCCGCGCACTGGGCGACGAGCTGGGCGTGCCGAAGGGCCTGGCCGAGCTGGGCGTGAGCCTGGACGACGTCCCGAACCTCGCCCAGCTCACCCTCGGTGACGCCTGCCTCACCACCAACCCGCGTTCGGCGAGCGTGGAGGAGATCGATGCGCTCTTCCGGGCCGCGATGTGAGCCGGAGGTGAGCACCGAGGTGACCGGCCCGCAGCGGCGCCCGTCGGTCCGGGCACGCATCCGCGCCGACCTGGAGGCGCTCACCGGCCTGCGGTCGGGCAAGCCGCACTACTTCCCCGAGCATCGCGAGTCCGTCGAGCGGATGCGCCGGGTGATCCACGCCCTGGACCGGATCTCGGCGGCCCTGGTGCGGACCACGGAGGGCTCGGAGGCGCTGGTCCGCGCGGTCGTCGACGCGGCGGCGGACCACCTGTCGGCCGAGTGGGTCGTCTTCGCGCTGGTGGACGGCGAGCTGCCCGACGCGCGACCCCGCCACCTCGTCCTGGGCCCGGACGGCGCCGAGTGGACGGACTGCTCGTCGTTGCCGCAGCGGGTGCTCGGCCATATCGCCGACGTCCGTCGCGACAGCCACGACGACGGTCACGACACCCACGACCGCGAGCTCGCCCGCCGCCACGTCCATGTCCCGGTGCGGCTGGACGGGCGCACCGTCGGCGGCTTCGTCGCCTGGACGCCCGCGGATCGCGAGATCGACGAGACCGACCACTCGGTGCTGCGCATCCTCGCCGGCCAGACGGCGGCCGCGCTGCAGAACTGCGCGCTGGTGGAGCACTCCGCGCGGCTCTACGCCCGCGCGAGCAGCCAGGCCGAGGACCTGCGGGTGCGCAACGCGGAGCTCGTCGCCACCCAGGCCGAGCTCGGCGCGGCCCGCCAGCGCGAGGTGCTGGACGAGGAGCGCCACCGCATCGCCCGCGAGCTGCACGACAGCGTCACCCAGTACGCGTTGTCGGCGGGTATGCACATCGAGCTGGTGCGCTCCGAGGTCCACGACGCCCGGCTGCGCGAGCAGCTCGCCACCGCGAAGGACCTCACCCGCCGCGCTGTGGAGCAGCTGCGCTCTGCGATCTACGCGCTGAACGAGGACGGCCACGGCGCGGACAAGGACCTCCCCTCGATGCTGCGCAGGCTCTCGGGCGTGCACATGCCCGACGAGCTGCGGGTCGAGGTGCGCATCGGTGGGAAGCCGGTGGCGCTGCCCGCGGACTACGAGCAGTCGCTGTTCCGCATCGCGGGCGAGGCGCTGTTCAACACGGCGGTGCACGCGGACGCCACCCGCGCCGTCGTCCGGCTGGCCTACCGGCCCGGCCAGGTGCGGCTCACGATCTCCGACGACGGCTGCGGGCGTCCCGACGAGGTGCGTCGCAGCATGCGGGCCGCGAGCGTCACCGCCCCGTGCGGGGACCACCGGGGCCTGGTGAACATGGCGGCCAGGGCCGCGGAGCTGGGCGGCACGCTGACGTTCCGCCGGGCGCGGCTGGGCGGGCTGCAGGTGCAGGTCGACATCCCGGTCCCGGGGGCGGTGGCCGCATGAGCGGGCGACTCGAGACCGCGTTCCGGCCACGGCCCGCGCCCACCCGCATCGTCCTCGTGGACGACCACTCGATCATGCGTCAGGGCCTCAAGGCGGTGCTGGAGCGGGAGAGCGACCTGCGCGTGGTCGGCGAGGCGGGCACCCCCGCGGACGCCGTCGCCGCGGTGGCGTCCACGCGGCCGCACGTCGTGCTGCTCGACCTCAAGCTCACCTCCGGCCCGCAGACGGACGGCCTGGACGTCTGCCGGCGGCTGTGCGCGGCCCACCCGGGGATCGGGGTGCTCGTGCTCACCACGTTCGCGGAGGACCGCCTCGTCGTCGAGTCGGTGCAGGCGGGTGCCCGCGGCTATGTCGTGAAGGACGTCGACACCACCGAGCTGGTGCGGGCGATCCGCGCGGTCTCGCGCGGGGAGAGCGCGTTCGACGCCCGCAGCGCCTCGGCGATGGTGCGCTCGCTGTCCGGCGGCACGCAGGACCGCGAGCGGCTCACCGACCGCGAGCTGGACGTGCTGCGGCTGCTCGCGCGCGGCCTTTCCAACCGCGCGATCGGCGGGGAGCTCTACATCTCCGAGACCACCGTGAAGTTCCACGTCGGCAACCTCATGCGCAAGCTGATGGTGTCGCGGCGCGCGGAGGCGGTGTACGCCGCCACGAAGCTGGGGCTGCTCTAGCGTTCCGACGTGCGCTTCTACGCCGAGACCCCGGTGCGGGTCACCCTGCAGGTGCTCGCCGACGTCCTCGTCCTGGTGTGGGTGTACCTGTGCGTGACGGGCGCGCTCGCGGCCCGCGACGTACTGCTCACCCTCCAGCGACCGGCCGAGACGCTCACCGGCGCGGGCGAGGGGATCCGCGACGCGTTCACCAGCGCGGCAGGCACGGCCGCGGGGATCCCGTTCGTGGGCGACGAGCTGGCATCCGCGCTCGGCCACGGGACGGCCGCCGGCACGTCGCTGGCCGACGCGGGGACCCAGACCGCGGAGACGGTGGCCACGGTCGCCACGTCCACCGCCGTCGGGCTCGTGGCGGTGTTCGCGCTGCCGGTGGTCGTGGTGTGGCTCGCGCTGCGGGTGCGCTACGCGCGGCTCGCGACGGCCGCGGTCGCCGTCCGCGAGGCGGACACCGACCTGCTCGCCCTGCGCGCGCTGGCGGGGGTGCGGGTGGCGCGGCTGCTCGCGGTGTCGCCGGACCCGGCGTCGGCCTGGCGGCGAGACGACCGCGACGTCGTGCGCGCGCTGGCGGCGCTGGAGCTGCGGCGGCTGGGGTTGCGGGCGCCCACCGTGCTCGATTGACCAACCTATGAGCACGAAGTCAAGCCCTGGCTTCGGGTGATCTTGGGCGAGTCGGGTCAACCCGGTGGCCGCGGCCGCCGGGTTGATCTTGTGGGTGGTTGTTGTTGCTGGTCGGGTGGTGCCTCGCGCCCGTCTGCGGCCCTACGTAGCGTTCAAGCGGGTTGTTCCCGACAGCCTTCATCCGGGCTTGGTGGCAGACGGGCGGGGGCTGCTCAGGGTCAGTCACGGGGTGGGTCCCCGACGGCAGTGCGAGCTTGCCCCGCCCGATGGTCAGCAGTGGGGGGTCAGGCGGCGGCGACGGCTCCGTCCTCGGGCCGGGGGTGGCCGGCGGCGATGGTGGGGTCCCAGGCGGTTCGGGTCACGATCACGGCGTGGAGCTGGCGGAGCAGGCCGGCCGCCAGGGCGATGTGGGCCTGGGTGGCGGTGAGCGGGTTGTCGTCGCGGCCGGTCAGGTGGGTGTAGCGGGCGGCCAGGACGGGGTTGTGGTGCAGCGCGCCGAACACGGCCCGCCAGGCGGCCAGGCGCAGCTCGGGTCGGCCGCGGCCGCTGATCGCGGTCTTGGCCTGGTAGCTGCCCGAGGCGTTGTCGCGCGGGCACAGCCCGGCGTGCTTGACCAGGGCCCGGGCCGGAGCCTGTCAAGATCTCTGTGTAAGTTGATCTGCTGTCGGTCAGGTGAGGTAGGGGGCGAGGCGGTCGGGGTAGGCGAGCGCGAGTGCGCCGAGGGCGGCTTTCCAGCCTTGGATGATGGCGC
>JBFWRR010000122.1:0-9432 GCA_050248815.1 Pseudonocardia sp.
ATCACGGACGTGGTCCTCGCCGACCTGCAACGACGCCACGACGTCGGGCACCGTCCGACCCTGGGCGGACATCAGGACGACGATGGCCCGCCGCAGCCGGACAGGGTTCTTCGCCGTCCGCGTGATCCGGGCGAGCCTGCGTCCCTCGTCCATCGACAACGAGCGCACGAACACGCTCGGTCTGCGTGCCACTACCCCACCCCCGCACTCGACGTGCGGGCAGCCTCACGGCCTCAACCCGGCGAGATCGATCACCGGGTGGATTCAGCGTGTCGAGCCACTAGGGAAGGCGGCCGAGAAACCGTGTGACGGCCGAGTCCGTGTCGGCGGGACGCTCCAGGTGGGGGGAGTGGCCGCAGTCCAGCAGCACCAGTTCGACCGGGCCGCGGGCCTCGTCACGCACGGACTCGACGTGTGCGACCGTGCCGTACGGATCCGCGGTGCCCTGCACGGCGAGCACCGGGCAGGTGATCCCCACCAGGCGCGGGCGGATGTCCCAGGTGCGGAAGCCGGGGTGCAGCCAGACGTCGTTCCAGTTGCGGAACACGACGTCCGGGTCGCGGTGGTGGCGGGACATGCGCTCCCGCAGGCCGTCCGCGTACGCTCGCCGGGCCGCCTCGATCTCACGCAGCCCCGCCTCCTCCACGAACGTGTGGGGCGCCAGCACGACCAGGCCCGGCACGGCCCCGTCCGCGCCGTGGCCGGCGGCGTGCAGCAGCGCGATCGAGCCGCCGTCGCTGTGGCCCACCAGGATCGGCCGCTCCAGATCGAGTGCGGCGCACAGGTCCGGGAGGACGTCGGCGGCCTCGCCGTCCATGAAGTCGAGGCCGCGCGGCGCGGGCGGCGCGTCGGACCAGCCGTGCCCGAGCCGGGAGAACGCCACCGCGCGCCGCCCCGTCGCCGCGGCGATCCGGCGGTGGAAGCCCCGCCACAACCCGACCGAGCCGAGCCCCTCGTGCAGGAACAGCAAAGGCGCGCGGGCTTCGTCGCCGGGGACCTCGTCGTAGGAGTAGGCCGCGCCGCGCAGCGACACGGTGGGCAGCACCGGTGCGGGGGCGCTCGGGCCGGCATCGCTCGCCGCGGGGTGGCGCACGACCGGATGCTAGCCGGATGCCGCGTCCAGCTGCGCGACCAGCTTGCGCGGTGCCACGGCCCGGTAGGCGTCGGCGACCAGCTCGGCGATCTCCTCCCAGTCGACGTCCGGCACGTCCAGGTAGACGCCGACCCAGCCGCGGCCCCCGACGTAGGGCGGCCGGAAGAACCGCCCGGGCGCCGACGCGACCAGCTCCTCCTGTGCGCCCGGCGGGGCGGCACACCAGAACGTGAGCCGGTCGTCATGGTGGTGATCGGCGAACATCACGAACGTCTTGCGGACGAACCAGGTCGGCTCGCCGTGGCTGATCTTCTCCGTCGCCTCGGGCAGCGCCAGGCACAGCGCGCGCAGGCGCTCCAGCGGCGTCGTCACGAGACCTCGGGCCGGTAGGTGCCGACGCTCCACACGTTGCCCTCGGGATCGCGCACCGCGTACTCGCGCGAGCCGTACGGCTGGTCGGTGAGTGGCATGACGACCTCGGCCCCTGCCGCGACGGCGCGGTCGTGGTGGGCGTCGGCGTCCTCGACGGCGAGGTAGAGCACCGCGCGGCCCGTGTCGAAGCTGTCGCCCGGTCGCCGGGTGCCGATCATGACGACGCCGTCGTCGTGGGCCAGCTCGGCGTGCTGGACGACCCCGCCGTCGGTGTGCACAGCCAGCTCGCGCAGGCCGAGGGCCCCGGTGAGGAAGGGGATCGCCGCGGCCGCGTCGTCGTAGCGAAGCGTCGGGTAGATGCTCATGAACGCGACCGTAGGCCCGGCTGACCGGGCCCGTCTTGGACGAATGGGTCGACCCGGTCGGGGACGAACCCCGTCGGCGGGCAGCCCGCCAGCGCCCGGAACTCGCGGACCATGTGGCTGTGGTCGGCGTGGCCCGTGAGCGCGGCGACGTCCGCGACCGAGTGACCACCGGCGGCCAGCAGGTCCACGGCGTGGCGGAACCGCAGCACCCGCGCCGCCGTCTTCGGGCGCAGGCCGATCTGGCCGGTGAACCGGCGCAGCAGCCTGCGCCTGCTCCAGCCCACCTCGTCGGCGAGCGTGCCGACCGCGGCCCGCCCTCGCGTGCGGCGCAGCTCCCGCCACACCCACGCCACCTCCGGGTCCGGCCGGGTGCGGCTCGCCGCCGCCAGCCCGAGCAGCACGTCGTCGACCCGGGCGAAGCGGGCGGGCCAGTCGCCGGCCGCGGCCAGCCGGTCCGGCAGCCGCCGCAGCGGCTCGACGCCGAGCTCGACCAGGTCCGGGGTGAGGTTCGTGAGCGCGTCGAGCGGGCGGCCGAGCAGGACGTGCGCGCCGAGCGGCGTGAGATCGACCTGGACGCCCGCCTGGTCGCCGGTGAACTCGGTCAGCACGGCGGCGTCGTGCATCCCCGCGAGGAACGACCGGCGCACCACCGGGCCCGCCGGGCCGTGCAGCCGCAGTGGCGGGTCGAGCCCGAGGATCAGCGTGCAGGTGTCGGTGGGGGCCTGCCGGCGTCGCACCGGCGTCGTGCTGTGCTCGCGGTACCCGGCGTAGCGCGTGACGAGGCCCGCGAGCGCCGGGTGCGGGCGGCCGGGGACGTACTCGTCGGGCGCGGGCACGCGCCCAGGGTGACACGGGCGGGGACGGCGCGCAGCGGCCGTCAGGTCTCCCGGATGATCTCGATGACGGCCTTGCCGCGGACGCGCCCGTCGCGCAGGTGGGCCACCGCCGTGGCCGTCGCGGCGAGCGGGTAGGTCTCCTCGACGTGGGGCACGACCCGGCCGGACGCGAGCAGGTCCGCGAGCGTCTCCAGGTCGCGGCGGTTCTCGGGGCTCACGAGCGGCCGCAGCCGGTGCCGGACGAACGGCGAGAGCAGCAGCGCCCGCAGCGTGCGGTCGAGGCCGCCCACCCAGCGTCCGCCGGTCTCGGAGCCGACGATGACGAGCGTGCCGTCGCGCGTGAGCAGCCGGCGCAGCGCGCGCAGCGACCGGTGCCCGCCGTTGTCGATCACGACGTCGAAGCGGCCCGTCACGTCCTCGCGCGAGTGGTCGACCACCGCGTCCGCCCCGACGGCCCGGACGACGTCCAGCTTCGCGGTACTGGCCGTGCCGGTCACCCGCGCGCCGTCGGCCTTCGCGATCTGTACCACGAAGGAGCCGACCCCGCCGGAGGCGCCGAGCACGAGCACCTCCTGCCCGGCGCGCACCTCGCCGTGGCGGCGGACGGCCTGCAGCGCGGTGAGGCCGGAGATCGGCGTCGCAGCGGCCTGCACCGGCGTCACCCCGGACGGCCGGGGGACCAGCAGGTCCGCCCGGGCCGTCGCGTACTCCGCGAACGTGCCCTCCGCGATGCCGAACACCTCGTCGCCCGCCCGCAGGTGCGCGACGTCTCCGCCGGTCGCGACGACACGTCCGGCCAATTCACGTCCGCGCACCGGATCGCGTGGGGCGGTGACCCCGAAGCCCGCGAACCGGACGGGGTAGGGCACGCCTGCCATGAGGTGCCAGGCGCCGCGGTCCACTCCGGCGGCCTGCACCTGCACCAGCACCTCGCCAGGGCCCGGGACGGGACGGGGCACCTGCACGACCCGCAGCACCTCCTCGGCCTCCCCGTAGCGGTCCTGCACCACCGCCGTCATCGACATCGCACTCTCCTTACGTTGTAAACTTATGATGTAAGGTTGCACCTTACGACGTAAGGCTGTCAAGGGGGTATCGGATGACCGACCGGGAGCCGCTCCGGCGCGAGCGGGTGCTACGGGCCGCCGTGACGCTCGCCGACAGGGTGGGCCTGCCCGCGCTCACGATGCGCAAGCTCGGCGAGGCGCTCGGCGTCGAGGCGATGTCGCTCTACCGCTACGTGAGCGGCAAGGACGACCTGCTCGACGGGATGGTGGACGCCGTGTTCACCGAGATCGACCTGCCCGCGGGGGAGGACTGGCGGGCGGCGATGCGGGCGCGCGCGGAATCGGCGCGGGCGGTGCTGGGCCGCCACCGCTGGGCCATCGGGCTCCTGGAGTCCCGCCGCGCGCCCGGGCCCGCGACGCTGCGCCATCACGACGCCGTGCTCGGCGTGCTGCGCGGTGCCGGGTTCGGCCCGGCCGGGGCCGCGCACGCGTACGCGCTGATCGACAGCTACGTCTTCGGATTCGCCCTGCAGGAGGCGAGCCTGCCGCTGAGCGACGGTGAGGACGCGGCCGAGCTCGCCCGCGAGATCGTCGACGTGACCGACCCGGACCGCTACCCCCACCTGGCCTGGCTCACCGCCGAGCACGTCCTGCAGCCCGGCTACGCCTTCGGCGACGAGTTCGCCTGGGGTCTGGACCTGCTGCTGGACGGGCTCGACCGGGCCCGGCTCGCCACGTGAGCGCCCGGTTCTACCCCGCGATCCACACGGTCTTCGCGTTCACGAACGAGCGCGGCCCGTAGTCGGAGAGCTCGCGGCCGTACCCGGAGTTCTTCGCCCCGCCGAAGGGCACCTCCGGAGTCGACTCGGTGACCTTGTTGATGTAGATCATCCCGGTCTCGATCTCGGTGACGAACCGTTCCTGCTCGGCGGGCTCGGCGGTCCAGGCGCTGCCGCCGAGCCCGAACGGGGAGTCGTTGGCGATCCGGACGGCGTCGTCGACGTCGCGGGCGCGGAAGACCAGCGCGACCGGTCCGAAGAACTCCTCGCGGTGCGCCGGGGAGCCCTCGGGGATGTCGGCGAGCACGGTGGGCGGGTAGTAGAAGCCGGGGCCGGGCAGCGGCTTGCCGCCGGTGACCAGCCGGGCGCCCGCCGCGACGGAGTCGCGCACCTGCTGGTCGATGGTCTCCACCGCGTCCGCGTTGACCAGCGGGCCGAGCTGGGTGGCCTCGTCGAGCGGGTCGCCGATCGTCATGGCTTCGAGCTTCGCGACGAGCCTGCGTTCGAACTCGTCCGCGATCGCCTCGTGGACGACGAAACGCTTGGCGTTGATGCAGGACTGGGCGTTGTTGAGCATCCGGGAGGCGACGGCGTTGTCGACGGCGACGTCGAGATCGGCCGACGGCATGACGACGAACGGGTCGGACCCGCCGAGCTCCAGGACGCTGGGCTTGATCGCCTTGCCCGCCGCAGCGGCGACCGCCCGGCCCGCAGGCTCGCTGCCGGTGAGGGTGACGGCCCGGACGCGGTCGTCGGCGATGATCGACTCGACGGGGCCGGAGCCGATCAGCAACGTCTGGAAGACGCCGTCGGGGAAGCCCGCCTCGCGGAACACGTCCTCGATGGCCAGGGCGCACTGCGGCACGTTCGAGGCGTGCTTGAGCAGACCGACGTTGCCCGCCATCAGGGCGGGCGCGGCGAACCGGAACACCTGCCAGTACGGGAAGTTCCACGGCATGACCGCGAGGACGGGCCCCAGCGGCTCGTGGCGGGTGAACACCCGCGCGCCATCGACGGGGTGCGGCACGTCGGCGAGCTGCGCCTGCGCCTGCTCGGCGTAGTACCGGCAGCCCTTGGCGCACTTGCCGACCTCGGCCTTCGCCGAGGCCAGGGTCTTGCCCATCTCCAGGGTGGCGTGGCGGGCCAGCTCGTCCGCGCGCGCGTCGAGGACGTCCGCGGCCCGGCGCAGCCAGGCCGCCCGCTCGGCGAACGTGGTGTGCCGGTAGCTGCGGAAGGCCTGCGCGGCGCGCTGGAGCCGCTCCTCGATCTGCTCGCCGGTGAGGGGCTCGAAGGTGCGGATCTCTTCCCCGGTGGCCGGGTTGACGCTCGCGATGCTCACGTCCTGGACGCTACCCCTCGCCGGGGCCCGTCAACCCTGTCGTCGACCCTGTCTCGGACGGCCCGGGTGCCTGCTCGGGACGGTGCTCGGGATGGTGCTCGGGATGGTGCTCGGGATGGGGAGCCACTCGGATCCGCGCGACCCGGCGGCCGTCCATCTCGGTGACCGTGAAGCGGTGGCCGAGCGCGTCGAGCACGTCTCCGACGGCGGGGACGCGCCCGAGGCCGGCCTGGACGAACCCGGCGAGGGTCTCGAAGGGGCCCTCGGGCAGCCGCAGGCCGGTGCGCTCCTCGACGTCGTCGCGGTTGAGCAGGCCGTCCAGCTCGGTGGCGTCACGTCGCCGCTCGGCCGGGTCGTACTCGTCCTCGATCTCCCCGACGATCTCCTCGAGGACGTCCTCCATCGTGACGATGCCCGCGGTGCCGCCGTACTCGTCGACGACGACGGCGAGGTGGATGCGTTCGGCCCGCATCTGCGACAGCGCGGAGAGCACGGGCAGGCTGCCCGGCAGCATCGACGCCGGTCGCGCGATGTCACCGATGGTCTCCGGGTGGCTCCCGTTGCCCTCCACCACGCCCTCGTGCTCGAGTGCGGCCGTGAGCAGATCCCGGACGTGGAGGACGCCGACCACGTCGTCCACGGTCTCGCCGATCACCGGATAGCGGGAGTGGGGGCGCGAGACGGTGTGGCGGGCCGCCTCGGCCACCGGCATGTCGGCGTCGAGGAACTCCACCTCGGTGCGGGGCACGAGCACGGCCGCGAGCTGGCGGTCCGCGGCACCGAAGACGTCGCCCAGGACCCGGCGCTCCTCGGCGTCGAGATCGCCGTGGCCCGCGACGAGGTCGCGCAGCTCCTCCTCGGACACCTCGTCGCCGCGGCCCTTCGGGTCCAGCCCCAGCATCCGCACCACGAGGTTCGTCGATACCGACAGCAGCCAGATCAGGGGCCGCGACAGCCGGGCGACCCGGTCCAGGACGGGGGCGACGGTCAGCGCGACGGCCTCGGCCTTCTGCAGGGCGAGCCGCTTGGGGACCAGCTCGCCGAGCACGAGCGACAGGTAGGAGACGAACGCGGTGACCGCGATGAACGACACGGTGGACGCGATCCCCGCGGGCATGCCCCACCCGGTGAGGACCCCCGCGAGCGGTTCGGTGAGGGTCGACCCGCCGTACGCGGCGGAGAAGAACCCCGCGACGGTGACGCCGATCTGGACGGCGGCGAGGAACGTCGTCGAGTCCCGGCGCAAGGCCGCGACGCGCTCGCCGCGCCGCCCGGTGGTGGCCAGGCGCTCGGCCTGCGCCTCCCGCAGTGACACCACCGCGAGCTCCGAGGCCGAGAAGAAGCCCCCGATCAGCACGAACAGCAGCACGAGGCCCAGGTTCAGCAGCACGCCGTCCATCCGCCCAGGCTTCCGCAGCGCGCTCCTGCGCCGCACGCCGGGGTCGGGCGCGGCGGCGGGCATCGCCGTGGCGACGCGGATGGGCCAGGATGGGCTCCCGCACACCGTCACCAGCCCCGGGACCGCCGTGACCGCATCGCCCGCTCCGGACACCGCCACCGAGACGCTCGTCCTCGCGGACGTCGGCACCGACGTCGAACGGGACCTCGTGACGGACTGGATCCGCGAGACCGGCGTGCGCACCACCGGGCCGCTGCCGGCCACCGGGCCCGCGCTGGCCGGGCCCCTGGAGGCGGCTGCGCCGGACGCCGACGTCCTCGCGGTGCGGGTGGCGTGGCTGCCGCGGGAACGCAACGGCCAGCGCCGGGTGCGCGTCACCGACCTGCTCTCGCTGGTCGACCCCCGCCGTCCACCCGCCCGCGCGCAGGCCCGCATCGCACGTCGCGAACCGGACCGGGCCGTGGTGGTCGTCGCGGAGCCGGCGAGCGTGGGCGAGCTGCGGGAACGGTTCGCCGGGCACGGGGCGGGCGGGTTCGGCGACTTCGTGGCCCGCCAGGCGCACCTCGCGCTGGACCGCGCCGAGCGCGCGCTGGTCGGCGGGCGCTACAAGGTGCCGAAACGGATCGTCGAGGATGTCCGGGCGAGCCCGCAGTTCCGGGCCGACGTCGCCGCGCTCGCGGCGAGGCTGGGCCGGGCGGTCGAGGACGTCGCGGCCGAGGCGGCGCAGGACCTGGACGCGCTCGTCGCGTCGATGAGCCCGCTGGCCGTCGACCTGCTCTCCGGGGTGCTGCGCCCGCTGCACTCGCGGGCGTGGAAGGTGGAGGTGGAGACCTCCGGCCTGGCCGAGCTGCGCGAGCTCAACCGCGCCAACCCGCTGGTGTTCCTGCCCTGCCACCGCTCCTACGCGGACCCGTTGCTGCTCGCGGACGTCCTCGCCGAGCACGACTTCCCCCGCAACCACGTCCTCGGCGGGGACAACCTGCGGTTCTGGCCGCTCGCCCCGCTGGCCAAGCGTGCGGGGATCGTCTTCATCCGGCGCAGCTTCGGTGACGACGAGGTCTACAAGCTGGCCGTCCGCGAGTACTTCGGGTTCCTGCTGGCGAAGCGGTTCAACCTGGAGTGGTACATGGAGGGCGGGCGCTCCCGCACCGGCAAGCTGCGCCCGCCCCGCTACGGCCTGCTGGCCAACGTCGCCGAGGCGCTGGACCGGGGCCGCGCGCAGGACGCGTACCTGGTGCCGGTGTCGATCACCTACGACCAGCTGCGCGAGGTGGCGGCGATGGCCGCCGAACAGCGCGGGGCCGCGAAGAAGGGCGAGGGGCTGTCCTGGCTCGCGTCCTACGCGCGGGCGCAGCTGTCCCCGATCGGCACCGCGTACGTGCGGTTCGGGTTGCCGATCTCGCTGCGCGCCGCCCTCGAGTCCGGCTCGGCCGCGGCGGGCGGCGGCCCCGAGGGGCGGCGGCTCGCGCTGCAGAAGGCGGCTTTCGAGGTGGCGGTCGGGATCAACGCCGTCACCCCGGTGATCGCCACATCGCTGGTGACGCTCACGCTGCTCGGGGTGCGCGACCGGGCGCTGACGCTGCCGCAGGTGGCGCGGGTGCTGCACCCGGTGCGGGAGTACGTCCTGGAACGCGGCCTGCCCCACGCGATCGAGCTGCTCGATACGGAGGAGGGGCTGCGCCGGGTCCTCGCGGAGCTCACCGCGGAGCGGGTCGTCACCACCTACACCGGCGGCGACGAGGCCGTGTTCGCGATCGAGCGCGGCCAGCACCTGGTGGCCGCCTTCTACCGCAACACCTCGATCCACCACTTCGTGAACCGGGCGATCGCGGAGCTGATGCTGCTCTGCCCGCCTGCGGAGCGCGCGGCCGAGGCGGCCCGGCTGCGGGACCTGCTCAAGTTCGAGTTCTTCTTCCCCGACCGCGCCACCCACGCCGAGCAGCTCGCCGCCGAGCTCACCCGCCTGGGGGCGGACGGCGCCGGGCCGGACGGCCGGGTGCTGCTGGAGAAGGCCGGGTTCCTCATCGCGCACCGCGTGCTGCGCTCGTTCCTGGACGCCCAGCTCGTCGTCGCCCGCAGGCTCGTGTCGCTCGGTGACCGTCCGCCGGGCCCGGAGAAGGAGTTCCTCGACGCCGCGTCCGGGCTCGGCCAGCAGCTGCTGCTGCAGGGCAGGCTGCACGGGCCCGAGTCGCTGTCGCGTGAGCTGTTCGCCTCCGCGCTGAGGCTGGCCGACAACCAGGGC
>JBFWRR010000123.1:0-6390 GCA_050248815.1 Pseudonocardia sp.
TCTAAGCGGAAGGGACGCCGGATCGTCACCGTTGTGCAACACCTGACCGGCGACTCACACCTTCCGTTGCCACTGCCGGACCATCGCGGCCAGTCGCTCCAACGAGGCATCGCGGTCGAGCGCAGCGTCGACGAGCTGCTCGAACTTGGCCTCGTAGCGGTCGACCCGCTCGTCACCGGTGAGGTAGGTGGCGTCCTCCCGCCCCTCGATGTACACGCAGTCCCGCCTGCTGTCGGCGAACCGGAGCACGACGAAGGGTCCGCCGATGGACGCGGGCGGGGTCGAGTCGAACGGCAACACCCGGAAGTCGACGTGCGCGAGTTCCGACTCCAGCGATTTGTGCAGGCTCTCCATCTGGGCGCCCATGGCGGCCGGACCGCCGATCGCCCGCTGGAGCGCCGCCTCGCCCACCACGAACCCGAACGTCCGGCCTGTGGCCCGCAATGCTTGCTGGCGGCGGAGCCGGAACTCGATGAGGCGGCTGCGCTCCTCGTCGTCGCTGTCCGGGTAGAAGAACGCCGCCACGGCCTCGATGTACGGGGGCGCCTGCAGGAGCCCGGGCACGATCTCCGGTTCGAAGGTGCGCAGGGACGTGGCTTCCTGTTCGGCCTCGGCGTAGGGCAGGAGGTGCTCGGCGAACAGGGGGCTGCGGACGACGTCCTCGTACTCGCGCCACCACTCGTCGGCTCGCCCCGCAAGGGCGAGTCCTTCGAGCTCGTGCCGTACCGCCTCGTCCTTGACCCCGTAGAGCTCGAGGAGGTCGCGCACGTCGCGCGCGCGCGGCCTGCCCTTGCCGGTCTCGAGTCGGCTGACCTTGCTCTGCGAGCACTCCAGTGCGACCGCCGCATCGGCGATCAGTAGTTTTGCGTCCTCGCGGTAGGACCGGAGACGGCGGCCCAGCTCGATCCGGCTGGCCAACGGGCTGGGCGATGTCACGCGTTCTCCAGGGTGCGGTGAATGTCGCCGACCTGACATGAGGGCTGAGACTGCTCTTGTCGAGACGGCGATGCAACTGCATGCAGCACTAGCACGCTGCAAACGAACAGGTCTGTAAGAAGTTGCGGAAGCCCTCCGGTCACACGTCGGAGGTCGCCGCTGACCTCTGCTGCGTTACACCGAGTAGCCACGATCAGCGAAGGGCAATGCATTTTGCACTTGCATGAGGGCATTGCGCTCTGCGATCCTCAGATCTGCGAGGGGCGGTGATGGGGGTGGATCTGCTTGTCGTGGTGCTGGGGGTGCTCGCGCTACTGACGCTGTGCACCGTCATCGGGGTGATCGAGGGGCGTGCCCGGCGCGAGGCGTACCGGCGCCTGGAGGGGAACCCGCGCGACCCGCCGACGCCACAGCGGGGAAGGCCGGATGTCGGTCCAGGGGGGAGGTGAGGGGATGTACCTGGTGCTGATCCTGATCGTGGGACTCGCGGTGCTCGCCGGGGTCGCGATCGTGATGGCCATCGTCGACCGGTCGCTCGAGTACCGGTGGCGTGCGATCGCGGCGGAACGGCGCAAGCGCGCGGAGGAGCGTCGCGCAGGCACGCGCTGGTGAGATGGCGCGGAGCGGGCCCGGTTTCGCGGGGTGGCCGGGCCCGTTGCTGCAAGATCCGTCTGATCCCACCGCACCCCCCGTCCGTGGAAGCCGGTACGCGGACGGAGGTGGCGTGATGGACCTGACGATGTACCTCGTCGGAGGGCTCGGGCTGCTCGTGGGAATGGCCGTGGTTGCGGCCGTGGTGGACCGGACGCACGAGCAGCGGCGGCGGTTCGTCGCGGCGCAGCGGCGCCGGCAGTGGGAGCTGCGGCAGGCGGATCACCGGAGGGTGCTCCTGCAGGAGGCCGGGCGGCGCTGAGAAGGAGCTGCTCGACGGACAGCTGGGACGAGCCGATCCGGCAGGTCAGATCGCCCGGCGACCCGACAGCGCCCGCCCGAGCGTCAGCTCGTCGGCGAACTCCAGGTCGCCGCCCATGGGCAGCCCCGAGGCGGGGCGGGTGACGGTGAGCCCGGGGAAGTCCCGCAGCAGCCGGACGAGGTAGGTGGCGGTGGCCTCACCCTCGGTGTTGGGGTCCGTGGCGATGATGACCTCGGCGATCTCGGTCTCGTCCGCCGCCGGACCGGTGCCACCGAGGCGGGCGAGCAGCTCGCGGATCCGCAGGGAGTCCGGGCCGATGCCGGACAGGGGGTCCAGCGCGCCGCCGAGGACGTGGTAGCGGCCCTTGAACTCCCGGGTGCGTTCCACGGCGAGGACGTCCTTCGGTTCCTCCACCACGCAGACGACGGTGGGGTCGCGGCGGGCGTCGGCGCAGTAGCGGCACCGCTCGCGTTCGGCGACGTTGCCGCAGACCTCGCAGAACCGGACGCCCTGCCGGACCTTCGCCAGGACGTCCATGAGCCGTTGCACATCGGCGGGCTCCGCGCCGAGCAGGTGGAAGGCGATGCGCTGGGCGCTCTTGGGCCCGACACCGGGCAGCCTGCCGAGCTCCTCGATCAGGTCCTGGACGGGCCCTTCGAACACCTCGGGCTCACATGCCGGGCAGGCCGAGCCCGCCCATGCCGCCGCCCAGCGCCCCGGCGAGCGGGCCCATCGCGGCGGTCTGGCGCTCCTTCGCGAGGCGTGAGGCGTCCTGGAAGGCGCCGACGACGAGGTCCTGCAGCGTGTCGACGTCCTCCGGGTCGACGACCTGCGGGTCGATCCGGACGCTGCGCAGGTCTCCCGACGCCGTCATCGTCACCTGCACGAGGCCGTTGCCGGCCTGGCCGGTGACCTCGGCGTTCATCAGCTCCTGCTGCGCCGCGAGCATCCGCTGCTGCAGCTGCTGGGCCTGCTGCATGATCATCTGCATGTCGGGCTGACCGGGTTGCACCTGCACTCCTCGCGTCGACGGCTCGGCCGCCCAGAGTAGTCGCGCGGACCTCAGCGGGCGGTGGCCGGACCCTCAGCGGGTTCGTCCTCGGCACGTTCCCGGGCGGCGGCCTTCTCGGCCGCGGCCTCCACGGCGTAGCGCTCGGCCATCCGCTCGGTCTTGCGCTTGACGAGGTAGCCGATCCCGAGCCCGGTGCCCACGGCGACGAGCAGGGCGATCCACGAGAACCGCTTCAGCCACACCTCGGCGACGACGCCGAGCCAGTAGATGGCCGCCGTCGTGCCGCACGCCCAGACGATGCCACCGAGGACGTTCGCGACCAGGAACTTCCGGTAGGGCATCCCCAGGGCGCCTGCGAGGGGACCGGCGAGGATTCGCAGGATCGCGACGAACCGGCCGAAGAACACGGCGAACACGCCGTACTTGCGGAACACCCGTTCGGCGAACATCACCTGCGGGACCCCGAAGTGCTTCGGGAAACGCCTGCCGAGCCGTTCGAACAGCGGCGTGCCGTAGCGGTGGCCGATGGCGTAGCCGATGGAGTCGCCGATGATGGCGCCCGTGGTCGCACCGATCGCGACGCCGACCGGGGAGATGTCCAGCCCGGGCTGGGCGGCCAGGAGCGAGGCCGTGACCAGCACGATCTCCCCGGGCAGGGGGATCCCGAGGCTCTCCAGGCCGATCACGAGCCCGACCGTGACGTAGACCATGAGGGGCGGGATCCCGGTGAGGAAGTGCTCGACGGGCATGGGACCCCTTCGACCGGGACAGTGGAAACGCCCCGGCGAGTCTAGTCCCGCGCAGCCGGGGGAAGGCGGGCGACGACGAACCGCTCCAGCAGCCGGGCCGCGACCGGCCGGTCCACCGGGACGAACCACGGCCCGTACGGGCGCTGCGCGACGAACCGCCAGCGCCGGGGCACGCGGTCCACCGCCACGGCGTGCACCGCCACCCCGGCTGCGGTGACGTGCAGGGCGAGGAACGACTTGTGGTCCTCGATGGCCTGCGCGGAGAACAGCTCGTTGGTGTTGACGTCCCAGCTTGTGCCGCCCGCGACCAGCAGGTAGCCCGCCACCACGAGCGGCCCGACCAGCACCCCCGCACCGAAGGAGGTGACCGCGAGGAACTCCCCGTCGGTGATGCCGGCGTCCAGGTAGGGCACCGTCGTCACCCAGGCGGCGATCGCCACGATCGACGCCAGGCCGGCGAGTACGCGCGCCGCCAGCACGCTGCGCCGCCGCCGGCCGCGCAGCGGGAAGCCCCACGAACGCGACGGGTAGTCGTCGAGGACCCCGATCGCCCCCACCACCAGGGTCACACCGGCGACGGCGGCGAGCGCGACCACCGCGATCTCTTCCGGCCCGTACCCGGCGAGGACCTCCCGGTGGAAGCGGGCGAACCGCACGACCGCGCCGACGGCGAGCACGTGCAGCACGAGGTGCAGCGAGGCTGCCGCGATCCGTGGTACGGGGCGGCGTCGGGCGTCCCCCGCGAACGCGTACAGCAACGCGAAGAGCCCGGTGACGACGACGGTCGTGAGCACGAGCGGCAGCACCGCCTCGCGCCCGGGCTCGGGGGTGAGCGCCGTCCAGCCGGCGTCCAGGACGAGGGCGAGCAGCAGGTAGGCCACCGCCGTGACCAGGAAGAAGCTCTTGTTGCCGTAGATGCGCCACAGCACGTTCCACGCCAGCCTGCCGGTGTGCTCGGGGAAGACCCTGCGCAGCGTGAAACGTTCCGGGTCGCTCTTGGCGGGGTCCATCATCTGCTGCGGGGGCAGCTCCAGTTCCGCGGGGAGGTTGTGCGTACCGGACAGGTACGCCCCACCGCCGCCCGCCGTGATCTTCTGCTCTCCGGACGCCGGCTGCTCGTAGCGGGCGTAGTGGTGGGTGTCGCCGGACAACGAGATCCGCACGCGCGCGCCCGTCGGAGCCAGGATCTCCCGCTGGACGTACTCGATCTGCGCGTACACCTCCGGGTTGCGTGGGCCCGCCGCCACCCACGACGGCTTCGCCCAGCAGAGGATGACGCCGTCGTCGGGGGTGAGCTCCCCGGCGACCGTGCGGAAGTACTCCAGCTGCGGCTCGTCGACGTCCGCGTCCAGCTGGATGTCGATCGCCCACAGCCACCACCGCTGCGGCAGTTTCACCGCGAAGTAGCTGCGCCGCTGGCGGGTGCGCCAGCCGCCGATCCACCGGTTCCGCTGGCAGAACAGCTTGATGAAGCTGACCAGGCCGTCGTACCAGTCGTGGTTGCCGGGCACGGCGAGGACCTGCCGGGGCGGGCCCGGGGCGGCGTACTCGGGGTGCTCGGGCTCGGCCGACCACGGCAGCATCGCGCGGTAGGGCCCGACGAGCCGGTCCGTGTAGTCCTCCTTCGACCCGGTCGGGTACGCCTCGTCGCCGCCGAACACCAGGAGCTCGGAGGGCTCGACCTGCGCGCCGTCGAGGTCCAGCGGCTCCGTCCGCCCGACGAGGCCCGCGACCGCGGCGGCCGCGTTGAACCCGTCGCCGATGTCGGAGACGTAGTCGATCCACAGCTCGTCGCGCCGCGACAGGTCGACGATCAGCTCGTCCGGGTCGAGCGGCGTGCTGGCCTGCAGCTCGCGGCGGTCCACGAAGTTGCCGAACACCTGCGAGACCACCGCCTCGCGGGCCGTCTGCAGGAGCAGGCGCACCGAGAACCAGCGCAGCCGGGGGCGGGCGGTGAAGCCGACCTGCTCCGGCGCGGCGGAGAGCGGAGCGGCGGGCGTCGACGCCTGGGGCATCGCTCCTCCTGCGGGGCGGGTGAGGGGGCGGGGCCGGACGCCGTGGGGGTCGGCGGCCGGATGACGGGTCGGGCTCAGCCTCGGTCGATCGCGCGGGCGCCGAGCTGCGCCGTGAGCAGCTCGATCGCGACCTCCTCCGGGTCGCGGCGCGGTGGGGCCTGCCCGGCGTCGGCGGCCGCCTCGGCGATCATCGACTCCTCGTCGTCCGGCGGCGTGTCGTCCGGCGGGGGTTCCGGCGGCAGCGGCTCGTCCTCGGCCACGGCGCGCTGCCGCGGCGGCGGCTGTGGCACCTGCGGCTGGGGTCGTGGCGCCGGAGCGCGCCCGGCGGAGGGCCCCTCACCGGACTCGCAGCGGACCCGCCAGCGCACCCCGAGCACGGCGTGCAGCGCCTGGGCGACGATCTCCGCGTTGCGTTGCTCCGCCAGCCGCCTGGCGAGCGACGGGGCGCCGATGTGCAGGACGAGCACGTCGCCGTCCACGGCCCGCACGGTGGCGTTGACCAGCATCGCCTCCGTGCTGCGGCTCTGCTGCTTGGCCGCGGCGAGGATCTCGGGCCAGACGCGGCGCACTGCGGCGGCGTCCAGCCCGGCCGGGGTGGCCACGGGATCGGTGGAGGTGGACGACGGCGGTGGCCCGGCCGGCGTGCGGGCCGCGGCGTCCGGCTCAGCGGGTCCCGTGCGCGACGGGGCGCCCGGGGGCCCGTCCTGGCGCGAGGCGGTGGGCTGCCGGGGCTGGCGGGTGTCGGCGCCACGTCCGCCCGCCGGG
>JBFWRR010000123.1:6490-9297 GCA_050248815.1 Pseudonocardia sp.
CCGTCGCGCCGTCTCCCGCAGCGGGGGCGATCGCGATCCGCCGCTCCATCCGTTCGAGGCGCTCCAGCAGGCCCGAATCGGACGCGGCGGGCAGCAGCATCCGCGCGCAGAGCAGTTCGAGCAGCAGCCGCGGCGCGGTGGCACCGCGCATCTCCGCGAGCCCCGTGTGCACGATCTCGCCGTACCGGGCGAGCGTCGCCGGCCCCAGCCGCGCAGCCTGCTCGGCCATGCGCTCCAGCTCGTCCTCCGCCGCGTCCACGAGCCCCCGGTTCGCCGCCTCGGGCACGGCCTGCAGCAGCGTGAGGTCGCGCAGGCGCTGCAGGAGGTCCGAAGCGAAGCGGCGCGGATCGTGCCCGGCCTCGACGAGCCGGTCCACGGCCTCGAACACGGCGGCGCGGTCGCCCGCGGCCAGGCCGTCCACGGTGTCGTCGATCAGCGCGACGTCGGTGACCCCGAGCAGCGCCACCGCCCGCTCGTAGGTGACGCCTTCCGGCCCGGCCCCGGCGAGCAGCTGGTCCAGGACGGAGAGGGTGTCGCGGGCCGAGCCGCCGCCAGCGCGGATGACCAGCGGGTGGACCGCCGGGGCGACGACGGCGCCCTCCTCGGCGCAGATCCGTTCGAGCAGCGCGCGCAGGGTGCCGGGCGGGATGAGCCGGAACGGGTAGTGGTGGGTGCGCGACCGGATCGTCGGCAGCACCTTGTCCGGCTCCGTGGTGGCGAAGACGAACACGAGGTGCTCCGGCGGCTCCTCCACGATCTTCAGCAGGGCGTTGAAGCCCTGCGTGGTGATCATGTGCGCCTCGTCGACGATGAACACCCGGTACCGCGACTCGGCGGGGGCGAAGAACGCCCGGTCCCGCAGCTCGCGGGTGTCGTCCACGCCGCCGTGGGAGGCGGCGTCGAGTTCTGTGACGTCGATGTTGCCCGGCCCGCCGGGGGCGAGCGACACGCAGGACGGGCACGTGCCGCACGGGTTCGGGGTGGGCCCCTGCTCGCAGTTCAGGGACCGGGCGAGGATGCGCGCGCTCGACGTCTTCCCGCAGCCGCGCGGGCCGGAGAACAGGTAGGCGTGGTTGATGCGCCCCGATTCCAGGGCGACGCTCAACGGCTCGGTGACGTGCTCCTGCCCGACGACATCGGCGAACCGGGCCGGACGGTACTTGCGGTACAGGGCCAGCGCCACGCCGCGAGGCTACCCACCCACCCCGACGGTCCGGGACCCCGCTCCGCCGGGCGCACCGGGTCGGGATCCCCGGGCATGAGGGGACCCCGCGCACCCGCCAGAGCCCGCTGACCCTTGCTGCCTTCCGGCCCTGGGGGGGTTCGCAGGATGGACGCCGCGCGGGGTCCGGTGCCGAGTGTAGCCGCGGCCGGACTCACGCCGGCGAGGTGCTCCGCAGCTTGCGGAACACCAGCACGCCGAGCAGCAGCGCGACGGCGCAGGCCACCGCCGCGCTCACCGGCCCGAGCGCCGAATCCACGGCGCCCCAGTTCTCGGCGAGCGCCCAGCCCAGGCCGATGAGCAGCGCGTTCCACACCGCGCTCCCCGTCGCCGTCAGCAGGGTGAAGCGCCCCAGCGGCATCGCCGCCACCCCGGCCGGGATCGACACGACGCTGCGCAGCAGCGGCACGCACCGGCTGCCGAGGACGAATGCGCTGCCGTGGCGGTCGAACAGCGCACGGCCGCGCTCGAGGTCCCGGCGGCTGGTGAGCACGAACCAACGCTTCCCGGCGAGCGCGTGGAGCCGCTCGTAGCCCAGCCACCTGCCCAGGCCGTACAGCACGTACGCCCCCGCGACCGCCCCCACCGTCGCGCCGGACCACAGCGCGACGGCGGAGAACGCGCCCTGGCTCGCGCGGAATCCCGCCAGCGGCAGGATCGCCTCCGACGGGATCGGCGGGACGATGTTGTCCAGGAAGATCAGCAGGGCGACGCCGACCGCGCCGAGGGCGTCGATGACGGAGAAGACCCACTCCGTCACGGCTCAGAACTCCCCGAAGCCGCCCTCGTCGAACCCACCGTCGAACCCGCCCTCGTCGACGGGCTCCTCCATCGGCGGCTCGGCGGCGACGTCCTCCTCGACGGGCGGCTCGTCGTCGAACATCGCGTCCGCGATGGCCGTGCCGATGAACGCGCCCGCGACGCTCGCCAGCAGCGTGCCGGCGATCATTCCGCCCATCCCGGGACCGCCGCGTCCGCCGCCGAGGGTGCGCTCCATCGTCCCCGGCCGGCGCATCTCGGCACGGGTGGCCATCCGGGCCAGCGCCTGCGGCTCCGCGGACGTGGCCCGCTCGGACTCGGGGACGGTCGCGCTCAGGTCCGCGAGGACCTTCTGGCGCTGTTCGGGGGTGAGCTTCGCGAACGCCTCGGCGTGCGCCTGCTCCACGGCGTCCGGCGGCGCGGTGCGCAGCATGTAGCGGTAGCGATCGATCGCGGCCTCGTCCGGGTCCTGGGGAGCCCGCGCGGTGGGCGCGCGGTGGACCGGCGGCTGCTGGGGCGGCGGGGCGAAACGCTCCTTGAGCTTGTCGAGCAGGCCCATCGTCCGGGCTGACCTCCTCCGACCGGCTCCGTCGCGGACGGCCGGTCGATCGTCGTGGGGCCCGCCGGGGAACCGGCGGGGTATCGAATGGTCAACGGATCGTAAAGCCCTGGGGTTCCCCACCACCCCAGCCGGGTGCCGGTCCGGCCCCGCTATGCTCGCCGACGGAGGATTCGCCTAGAGGCCTATGGCGCACGCTTGGAAAGCGTGTTGGGTTCACGCCCTCGCGGGTTCGAATCCCGCATCCTCCGCGCCGCTGATCTGGCA
>JBFWRR010000124.1:0-9238 GCA_050248815.1 Pseudonocardia sp.
CGACCGACCCGCGCCGCCCGCCGATCCGGCGGGCGGCGCCGTCGTCCCCGACCCCCGCCGTCGTCCCCGACCCTGTCCGCACCCGGGTGCCGGTGTGGCCCGCGCGAGTTCCGCATTTCGCCAGGCCGTGGTGCGGGTTCCGCCGGGGTGCCGCGAGTTCCGCATCTCGCCAGGCCGTGGTGCGGGTTTCGTCAGACCGTGGTGCGGGTTCCGCCGGGGCGCAGCGGCCCCCGTGCCCGCGAGTTCCGCATCTGGTCAGGCCGTGATGCAGGTTTCACCAGGCGCGCCGTGCCGGGAACACGAGGCGCTCTCGGCCCGTTCTCCGTCCGCCGGCCCGTCCCGACCGGCCTGCCCGTGTCCGCGTGTCGCAGGGAGAGCCGTGCCCCCACCCGACGCACCGTCGGACGCCGCCGCGGCCGTCGCGCCGGGCGCGCGTGCTGCCGTGCTCGCGATGGGTGGGATGGCCGCCGCTGTGTTGGCGGCGCTGCTCGTCGGGTCGTTGCACGTGATCGTGGGCCCGGACGAGGTCGATCCGGTGCGCCGCACGATCAGCGAGTACGCGCTGGGCGATCACAAGGCGATGTTCGACGCCGGCGTGCTGTCGCTGGCGGCGGGTTCGGTGATCGTGCTGGTGGCGCTGGCCGAGGCCCGCCTGCTCCGGGTGGCGAGCGCGCCGTCGCTGCTGCTCGCGACGTGGAGCATCGCGCTCGTCCTGGTCGTGGCCTTCGAGAAGATCGACTGGTCGGTGGGCCCCACGGCCGGTGGCTACCTGCACCGGTACGCGAGCCTCGTGGCGTTCCTCGCGCTGCCGCTCGCCGGTCTGCTGCTCGCGCTGCGGCACCGGCGCGGCTGGCCCGGCGCGGCGCGCTGGACCGGGATGCTGTCGGTGCTGGCGCTCGCGTGGCTCGCCCCTATCCTGCTCGGGTTCGCGCTGCGGCCGCTGACGGGCGTGCCGTGGTGGCGGTTCGTCCCGCTCGGGCTGGTCGAGCGGGGGCTTGCGGTCACGGAGGTCGCCGTGGTCTTCGCGTTGGGCTGGTGGGCCTGGTCGGCCGGGCGGGCGCCCGCAGCGGCGCGGGAGGCGGTGTCGTGACCGACCGTGCGCTCGTCCTCGGCGGCGGTGGCTTCACCGGTGTGTCGTGGATGTGGGGGATGCTCGCGGGCCTCGTCGACCGGGGTGTCGACCTGCGCGAAGCCGACCTCGTCGTCGGGACGTCGGCCGGTTCGGTCGTGGGCGCGCAGGTGGCGTCCGGGCTGGACGTGGAGGAGCGGTACGCCGCCCAGCTGCGGCCGCTGGCGGACGAGGTGCCGGTGTCGCTGTCGCTGCTGCACAAGCTCCGGTTCGGTGCGGCGCTGTTCGGAGACGCGACTGCGGCGCGGCGGCGGATCGCGGCGATCGCGCTGCGCATCCCGACGGTGCCCGAGGAGGAGCGGCTGCGCCTCGTCGGGGACCGGTTGCTGGTCAACGCGTGGCCGGACCGGGAGCTGAAGGTCACCGCTGTCGACGCCGCCACGGGCGAGCTCGCCGTGTTCGACCGCTCGTCCGGGGTGCCGCTGCGGCAGGCGGTGACGGCGAGCTGCGCCGTGCCGGGTGTGTGGCCGCCGATCACGGCGAACGGCCGCCGCTACGTCGACGGTGGGTTGCGCTCGCCCGCCAACGCGGACCTCGCCGCCGGGTACGCCCGTGTGGTGGTGCTCGCGCCGATCCCACGCGGCATCGGCCCGATCCCCGGCGTGGACCGGCAGGTCGCTGCACTGCGTGAGCACTCGCGGGTGGCGCTCGTCAGCCCGGACCGGGTGTCGCGGGCGGCGATCGGCCGCAACGCCCTCGACCCGGGCAGACGGCCCCGAGCGGCGCGGGCCGGGCGGCGGCAGGCGCGGGCGGTGGCCGCCGAGCTGCGGGCGGTCTGGGACGTCTGATCCACGCGGGCCGGGCGACCGATCCCCCATTGAGCGCATCGGTTCTGTCGACGGCGTGTAACGGAGCCGAGCAGTGAGCCGATTGTTCACTCGATCGAGCTGTATCGTGCGCGATATTGCTGCGCTCCCCGTCTGCGGCAGTCGCCCGAGGTCTCGATCATCAGCAGCCGGACGGTAGGTGGCTCGGTGTGCGACAGCCGCCGCGAAAGGTGATCGTGGAAGGGTTGGACGGAATCGTGTCGTCGCGGGTGACCGAGGTCGGTCCGGCCCGTGCGACGTCGGCGTCGCTCGCGCCACGCGACGGCGAGGGTCGGTGCGACCGCGGCGGTGGCGCGCCCGCGTCGACCCCGCCCGGCGACGGATCTCACGCCGGGCCGGCACGGACGCGGGCCTTCTGAGGTGCGGGCGATCGACACGTGGGTCCGTCTGCTCAGCTCGCTTCCGCTCGTCGTCGTCCTGCTCGTGCAGGTCGGTCCGGCGATCCACCCGGCCACCGCGACCGGGCCGAGGGTCGATCTCCGGGTTCTGGTGGTGACCGATGGGGCACCCGAGGTCGAGGCACTCCGCCGTACGCTCGTCGCCACCGGTGTCCCGACGACTGCGATCGACCTGCGCGACCCGGCGCGGCCGGTCGTCGATGAGCCGTACCTGTCCGACGCGGTCGACGGCGCGCCCCGCGCCCGGTTCCAGGGCGTGGTGCTGCCCGACGAGTATCCGTCGGCGTTGCCGTGGCCGGAGCTCGACGCCATTCGGGAGTTCGAGCGGCGGTTCCACATCAGGCAGATCAACGCGTCGGCCAAGGCGGCCCGCGCCATCGGGCTTGCCGACCCGTCGACCAGCGGTTACGTGGGGAGCTTCGACGGCCGCGACGCCCGATTGACGACCCGGGCGCTGGCCGGCGACTTCGCGTACGCGCGCGGGCCGGTCCCCTTCGGCGACGAGAACCCGGGGGAGGTGGACAACTGGGTGGAGATATCGGCACCGCTGCCCGGCTTCACCCCCCTGGTGACCGCGACGATGCCCGGCAGCGGAAGGACCGGAGCGCTCGCCGGAGTGTTCGAGCAAGGGGGCCGTGAAGAACTCAGCCTCACCTTCTCCTACACGGCGAGTTCGCTCCAGTTCCAGATCCTCGCGCCGGGTCTCGTCCGCTGGCTCACCCGGGGTGTCCACCTCGGCATCGAGAGAAGCTACTTCGCCATGCACATCGACGATGTGCTCCTGCCGAACGCCCGCTGGGATCCGGAGCGCAACTGTGCAGCGGGATCGGACTGCCCCACCCCGGTGGGGGCGCGGCCGGTCATCCGCATGACGGCGGACGACGTGGCGTTCGCGGTGGACTGGCAGCGGCGCAACGGGTTCCGCCTCGATCTCGCGTTCAACGGGGCCGGCAGCGTCGCTGCCGCGCGTGGCGACACCGATCCGCTCTTCGAGGCGCTCCTGGCGGCGAAGGACGAGTTCGGCTGGATCAACCACACGTGGTCGCACCTGTACCTCGGGTGTGTCCGCGACCAGTTCATGATCCCGTGGACGTGCTCGCAGGTTCCGCTGCTGGGCTGGACACGGTACGTCGGCAAGGGCCGCATCGAGATCGAGATCGAGAAGAACATCGAGTTCGCTCAGCTGCACGGCCTGCCGATCGACCCGACCGAGCTCGTGACCGGGGAGCACGGAGGTCTGCGCTCGCTGCCGCAGATGCCGGACGACAACCCCCGACTGAGCGGGGCGGTCACCGACACCGGGATCCGGACGCTCGCCGCGGACGCCTCCGACGAGCAGGCCCAGAGGAACGTCGGCAGCGCCCTGACGGTGCCCCGACACCCGGTCGACCTGGAGTTCAGCGCGGCGACCAACGCCGAGGCCGTCGACTACTACAACTGGGTCAACACGTCGCAGGCCGACGGTGGCAGCGGCGCCTGCGAGAGCGACGGCAGCTGCGTCGATCCCGCCGATCCCGACACGGGGTTCGTCGACACGGTCGTGCGATACGAGGGCGATCGCGCCCTGCCGCACCTCTTCGCGAACGACCCGCGGCCCCACTACCTGCACCAGTCGCAGATGACCGAGGACCGGACGCTCTACCCGCTCCTCGACCGGGTGCTCGGTCGCTACCGGAGCCTCGTGACGGAGTCGCGTCCGCTGCTGGTGCCCACGATGACCCAGGCCCGCGACGTGCTCGCGCAGCAGGCCGAGTGGACGAGGGCGTGGACGGACGGGCAGGTGGAGGCCTGGATCCAGGACGGGACCGTCACGATGCGGACCACCGCTCCGCTCGCGGTGCCCCTCACGGTGCCACCGGGCTCGCACCTGGACGCAGACGGGCCCGAGTTCGGTGAGCCGTACGGCGGGGCCAGGTCGGCATGGACGCGGGTCGAGGAATCGAAGCGACTCACGACAGGGGGACAGGGGGACAGGCAATGAGAGTTGCGCTGGTGACGGAGGGGACCTACCCGATCAACGCCGGAGGGGTGAGCGCCTGGTGCGATCAGCTGATCCGTGGAATGCCGGACGTCGGGTTCGACGTCGTGGCGCTCTCCGGGTCCGGCCGTGAACGGATCAGCTACGAGCCGCCGTGCAACATGCGTTCGCTCACTCGCTTCGGGTTGTGGGGGACCCCCCGCTCCGCGCGGATGACCCGTCCGGACGTGGAGAGCTTCAGCGAGATCTATGAGGCGTTCCTCGAGTCGATCCTGCGGGACGGTCCGGCTGCGACGGTCCGGTTCGAGGCGTCCGTGCGCGCACTGCGCGGGCTGGCCCAGGCTGGGCGGCTGACGGCGGCGATGCGGAGCCAGGCGAGCGTCGACGTCTTCCTGAGCGTGTGGGAGCGCACGGGTCCCGTGGGTAGCGGCATCGATCCCATCACGCTGGCGGAGGTCCTCGCCATCACCGATCTCATGGAGCACTACCTGCGGCCCCTGCGGTTGCCCGCGCTCGACGCGGACATCGTCCACGCAACCGCCAACGGTTCGTCGACCCTCGTCGGGCTGGCCACGAAGTGGGAGCGCGCCACGCCTGTGGTCGTCTCCGAGCACGGCGTCTACCTCCGCGAGCGGATGCTGTCGATCCGCGAGGCCGAGGGCACCGCCGCCCATCGCGCGATGATGATCAGATTCTTCGTCCGGCTGACCGAGCTCGGCTACCGAGCGGCGGACGCCGTCCTGCCCGTCAGCAACTTCAACGCGAGATGGGCGCTGCGCAACGGGGCGCGCGCCGGGGCCGTCCGGACGATCCACAACGGCGTCGACCCCGCGACGCTCCCGGTCATCGAGCAGGAACCCGCCGTGCCGACCCTGGTCTTCGTGGGGCGCATCGATCCCCTGAAGGATCTCGAGACGCTGATCCGGGCCTTCGCGCTCGTCCGCCGCAGGCTTCCGGCCGCGAGGCTCAGGATGTTCGGTCCGGTCCCGTCGGGCAACGAGGAGTACGCGGCGAGGTGCCGCAGGCTCGTCGCCGATCTCGGGCTGGTCGACGCTGCGACGTTCGAAGGGCCCGTCTCACCTGCGCGCCGCGCTTTCGAGGCGGGGCACGCCGTCGTGCTCTCCAGCGTCTCCGAGGGATTGCCGCTGACCATCATCGAGGCGGCGATGGCCGGCCGTGCGACGATCGGGACGGATGTCGGAGGCATGGCCGAGGCCATCGGCGAGGGCGGCCTCGTCGTGCCGACCGGTGATCATCACCAGCTGGCTGCCGCGTGCCGCCGCGTGCTGCTCGACGACTCGCTGCGTCACCGGCTGGCCGCTGCTGGTCGGATCCGGGCGCTCGAACACTTCACCCTCGCGCGCATGCTCGACGACTTCGACGGCCTGTACCGGCAGTTCACGCACCGGCGAGTCGTCGTGCCCGGGGCGCGGAGCGCGCCAGTGCCCGCCCTGGTGGGAGCCCGATGATCCCCCGCCCCCGTGGGGTCACCCGTCTGCACCGTTCGAACGGGCACCACGACGCCGTCCTCCAACGCGCGGTTGCGTCGGCGTTCAACCCGCTCGAGGCCGCCGTCGTCCTGGAGAGTGCCGGCGTCAACGACCGCGTCGCGCGGGAGCGCTTCGGCGTTTCCGACGTCTTCGCGCTGGCCGACGCCGAGTTCACCCGACGCGATCTCCCCGACCGCGTCGCCGAGCCCGCTGGCGGCACCCGGGCCGCGGTCGCCGGTCGTCCGTCGACCACGCGGTGGTTCTCCCTTCGCGGCCCGCTCTACGCCGTCCCCGGCGTCGTCGCCCTCGCGCTGTTGCCGACCGGCGACCATGTCGAGACCGCGCTGCTGCTCGGCGGCCTCGTGCTCAGTTGGGCCTGGGGCTACGGCATGTCCTACATCGCGTGGGCCTACGTCGGGAACCTGGAGCCGGCCGCCGCCCGGCGTTTCCTCCATCGGTCGATCGTCGTCGGCATCCTCGTCGCGTCGGTGGTCGCGGTCGTCGCCGTGTTCGCCTCACTCATCTTCACCATGACCGTGCACGTGTCGCTGTGGACGGTCCTGCTGCTCGTCGGGCAGACGGCGTACCTGCTCGGGGCCGTCACGCTGTTGATGACGGGCCACGAGTCGCGGCTCCTGATCGCGGTCGCACCGGCGCTCGTCGGAACGATCGCCGGATTGTGGGACGGGCTGCCCGTGGCGGCGATCAGCGGCCCGGGGCAGGCCGGCGGGCCGGAAGGCTTCGCGATGGCGTGGCTGGGGGCGAGCGTCGTGTTGACGGTCGTCCTGGCGCTCTTCTCCAGCCGGGACGGGGCGCCACCCGGGCAGCCGCTACCGGAGGAGACATGGTCGGGTGCGGCGAGGCACGCGGCATACGGCCTGTTCATCGCGCTGCTCGTCCTGTACCCGGCGTTCAACGAGCTGCTGAACGAGAACTTCGAGTCCCTTCCGGTCTCCGTGACCCTGGCCGCCCTTCCCCTTGTGGTCGGTATGGGGATCGCGGAACTGCTGCTCTACGACCACCGGCGCGACGTGCGGATGATGCTGACGTCGACGGGGTCGCCTGACCACTTCGCGACGGGGGTCCGCCGCGCCCTGCTGCGGACCCACCTGCAGTTCATCGCGGCACTCGGTGCGATGACCGTGGCACTGGGCGGGCTCGGGGTCGTCGCGTTCGACCTGACCGACGGCCGCTATCTCCTACTGGCCGTCGACTACCTGGTACTCGGTGTGGCGATCTTCTCGGCGATGGTGCTCAACATGCTGGGGCGGATCACGACGGTGCTGGTGACCCTCGGCTCCGGGACGGCCCTGCTGCTCGCCTTCAACGTCGCCGCCGACTACCGCGTGCCCGACGCGGCAGCGATGACCTGGCACGGGTTCGTCGCTCTCGCGCTGTTCGCCGCGCACGCCCTGCTGGTGCGCCGGCTCGTGTCACGAACGACGAGTCACTGGTGAGGGTGGGACCGACGCGTCCTCACCGCCGACTCGGCGTGCCCGCGTACTTCCATCCGGTACGGGAGGCCGACTCCTGGGCCCGGCTCGATGCGGCGTGCGCGCGCGACGACGTCGGCATCGTGGTGATCAATCCGGACTCGGGCTTCGGGACCACGGCTGACGATGCCTACAGGTGGGCGTGCTCGTCGCTGTGCCGGAGCGGGACGACCGTCGCGGGATACGTCGACACCGCGTACGCATCGCGACCGCACGCGGACGTCGTCGCCGAGGTACGGGCCTACGTCGCGAGCTACGGCGTCGGGGCGGCCTTCCTCGACCAGGTCACCTCGACCCGCGTCGAGCTGCCGTACTACCGGGAACTGGTGAGGAGCATCCGCCGGGCGGGGGTCGGCCGCGTCGTCCTCAATCCGGGCGTCGGGCCCGACCGCGGCTACCTCGAGATCGCGGACGTCGTGGTGACCTTCGAAGGGCCGTGGGCGGCGTACGCAGCCGAGGACCGGCTCCCCGCGCGCCGCCGTCGGCGCTCGGCCGCCACCTGGCATCTGGTGCACAGCACACCTCCTCGGGAGCAGGGCCGGGTGATCGACGCAGCCCGCAGGCGGGGCGCCGCCCACGTGTACGTCACCGAGCGGACGCTGCCCAATCCCTGGGACCGGCTACCGGCCCGCTGGGAGTCCCACCCCGGACCGGGCGGCAGTGCGCCGCCGCGAGGACCCGGCGCCACGAGATGCGGATGAGGGGGGGCCCGGCGGCGGTCGCCTGCGCGCTGACCATGCTCGTCTCGTGCGCCTCGATCACCGTCACCGGCGAGGACGACGCGGATCGATGGGTACCGCGGGTCGGTGAGACCTGGCAGATCCAGCTGCAAGGCGCGGTGGACACGTCGATCGACGCGGACGTGTACGACGTCGATCTGTTCGACGTCGACGAGGCGGTGGTTGATGCGCTCGGCGCCGAGGGCGCCCACGTCATGTGTTACCTGAGCGCCGGCACCTTCGAGGAGTGGCGCGACGACGCGTCCCGCTTTCCCGACGAGGTGGTGGGGAAGCCCCTGAAGAACTGGCCCGGTGAACACTGGCTCGACGTCCGCAGGCTCGACGTGCTCGAGCCGATCCTCGCGGACCGGCTCGACCTGTGCCGGGCGAAGGGGTTCGACGCCGTCGACCCGGACAACCTGGACGGCTACACGCAGGATTCCGGCTTTCCGCTCACCGCCGAGGATCAGTTGCGGTTCAACCGGCTGGTGGCGCGGTTGGCCCACGAGCGCTCGCTCGCCGTGGGCCTCAAGAACGACCTCGAGCAGGTGGGTGAGCTCGTCTCCGAGTTCGACTTCGCGATCAACGAGAGCTGCGTGGCGACCGGCGAGTGCCATCTGCTGACCCCGTTCATCGCTGCCGGCAAGCCGGTGTTCCACATCGAGTACGTCCTGCGGCCGGTCGAGTTCTGCGCGGTGACGGTGCCGTTGCGCTTCAGCTCGGTGTGGAAGCCCCGAGACCTGACGGTGCCCTGGGAATGGTGTCCTGCGCCGGACGGGTAGTTCCGCGCGGTGCGCACCTACGGCTCGCGGACCCGCCCGTCCGCCACGACCCACCGCCGCGTGACGCGCACGGCGTCCAGCATCCGCCGGTCGTGCGTCACGAGCAGGACGGTGCCGGGGAACGTGTCGAGCGCCTGTTCGAGCTGCTCGATGGCGGGCAGGTCCAGGTGGTTGGTGGGCTCGTCGAGCACGAGCAGGTTCACCTCGCGCGCCTGCAGCAGCGCGAGCGCGGCCCGGGTGCGTTCGCCGGGAGACAACGACGCGGCGGGCCGCGGCACGTGCTCGGCGGTGAGCCCGAACTTCGCGAGCAGGGTGCGGACCTGCGACTCGGACCAGGACGGCATCGCCTTCCCGAACGCCCGTCCGAGCGGCGCAGGCCCGAGGAAGAGCCCGCGGGCCTGGTCGATCTCGCCGACCCGCAC
>JBFWRR010000125.1:0-4275 GCA_050248815.1 Pseudonocardia sp.
GTGGTCGGCGCGGGGGACCCGGTCGCCGTCGACGTGCGGGTGCGGGTGGCGCCGGCCCCGTCGGTGGACCCGTACCTGCGCCACCTGCCGGCGTGACGACGATCCCGCGTAACGACGATTCGGAGGACGAACCGATGACGGAGAACGACTGGGACGGCGGTGTGGTCGTCGGCGCGGACGCGTCGGACTCGGCGCGCATGGCTGCGGACTGGGCGGTCGATCTCGCCGCCGCCTGGCAGCTGCCGCTGAGGCTCGTGCACGTGGTGCGCGCCGAGCTGCCGCAGCGGCCCCGCTGGCTCGAGGAGGTGGCCGCCGCGGCCGACCGCGAAGGCGTGCGCTGCCTCGTCGACGTCGTCCCCGGCGAGACCGCTGGCGTCCTGCTGGAGCGTTCGGCCGGCGCGCGGCTGCTCGTCCTCGGCAGCTACGGCAGCGGCGCGCACACCGGCCTGCTGACGGGCTCGCTCGGCCTCGCGCTGCTGGAGTGGGCGCGTTGCCCGGTCGCGACGGTGCGCGGCTCGGCGCCCGGGGTGCCACCGGCGCGCAGCGGGCCCGTGATCGTCGGCGTCGACGGCGGTGCCACCGGACGTGCCGCGCTCGCCTTCGGCGCGGACCTCGCCGCCGCGGCGGGCGCGCCCCTGCACCTGCTGCACGCGTGGACGGAGCTGGACCTGTCGGGCCGCGGCGGGATCGAGGAGGAGGCGGCCGCCGTCCTCGACGAGGCGGCGGCCTGGATCGAGGCGCTGCGCCCCGGTGTGGCGACCGAACGCGAGCTCGTCTCGGACACCTCCCTGCGGGCGCTGATGGACCGCGCGTCCGCGGCGCGGGCGCTCGTCGTCGGGCACCGGCGCGGCACCCCGCACTCGGAGCTGGAGCTCGGCTCGACCGCGCGGGGCCTGGTGGCGTTCGCCCCCTGTCCCGTCGCCGTCCTGGGGCCCCGCTGCCTGCAGGACTCCTCCGATCCCGCCCGTCCGGCGGACTCGGCCCCCGGTCGCTGAGAGGGCGATGATCGCCGGGAGCGTGACGTGCGGTGCGCATCCGGGGCTCCCACCACGGCCGCCACCACGGTCACGGTGATCTTGCGGTGAGCTGCTACGGTGTCGGCGTGCGCCGCCCGGCCCCCGCGGGTCTGATCATTACCGAGCGCGCCGGCTGAGCCAGGTCGCCGGCGCGCCGTCGTCGTGCACCCGTCCGGGACCTGGTCCGGATCCCACCCTTCCCCGAGGAGATCCGTGATGGCCAACGCCGCTGCCCTCGCCCCCGCCCCGAGCGCCCGGGTGGACGAGCCCGTCCCCGTTCCCGTCCACCGCGCCGTCACCGTCTACGTGACCGACGGCCTCGACGGGGTGCTGCGCGTCGTCACCCTGCTGCGCGGGCGCGGCTACCGGGTGCGCGACCTCACCGTCGACGTCCGCGAGGGCGTCGTCGAGAGCCGGATGGCCTGCACGGTCGTGCTGACCGCGGCGCAGGCGCACCTGCTGGTGGCGCGCCTGCGGCGGATGCCGGTGGTCGCCTCCGCCGACCTCGGCTGACCGACCAGCCGACCGTTGCCCGCGGCCGCCCCGCCGTCACGGCCCGGCGTCGGGCTTGCGGGCCACGATCGCGACGGCGGTGAGATGGTCGCGGTGGCGGCGGAAGGTGCGCCGCATCGCCAGCACGCGGCGGCGGGCGTCCGGGTGGGTCAGCAGGTTGCAGGCGAAGCGCAGCGCGCCGCCGAGCCCCTCGTCGGCGACCATCCGGCGTGGCTGCAGCAGCGCCATCGGCGCGGTGGCGACGTGGTCGACGACCAGGCCGTGGCGGGTGAGCAGCCCGTGCCACTCGGCGGGGGTGAGGGGGCGCGCGTTCACCCTGATCGAGCGGGTGAGCGCCCGGCGGACGTCGGTCTTGACCTCCTCGGCGAGGTGGTCGGGGGTCAGGGCGAGCTCGTGGATCGCGTAGCGCCCGCCGGGCCGCAGCAGGCGCGCGGCCTCGGCGACGATCGCGGCCTTGGCCCGGTCGCCCTGCATGGTGAGCATGGCCTCTCCGACGACGGCGTCCGCGCTGGCGCCGGGCAGCCCCGTCGAGGCGGCGTCGGCGGTGCGGACCTCGCCGAACCCCGCGACGACCGGCTGCGTCGCCCGGACGGCCTCGGGGTCGCGGTCCACACCGCGGTAGGTGCCCGGTCCGCGCGCGACGATCTCGGCGGCCGTGCGGCCCAGCCCGGGGGCCAGCTCGACGACGTCGGCCCCGGGCAACCGGGCCAGGTCCAGCAGCCTGCGGGTGAGCTCGGCCCCGCCGGGGCGCAGCACCCGCTTGCCGAGGCGCGCGAGCAGCCAGTGCCCCTGGACGGACCCGTCGTCGCGGCCCGCGGCCGGCAGGTCCGTGTCGTTCGCGCTCATCGCGGTCCTCCCGGGCACGCGATCTCCAGGACGAGCGCCTGGCGGCGCTGGTGCACGGTGAGGTAGCGCAGGCCGTCCGGGCCCGCGGCGAACCCGCGCCGGGACCGGCGCGGCAGCCACACCAGCGCGCCGGGGGCGAGGTCGACCGCGTCCCGCTCGGTGGACATCCACCCGCCGCCCGCCAGGACGTGCACGAGGACGTCGACGTCGGGGCCTGTGTGCTCGCCGATCGTCCCGCCCGGCGGGAGCGCGATGACGTTGGCGTCGAGGTCGCGCTGCGTGGCGGGCAGTGTCCAGCGGACCCCGCCCGCGTCGGACCCGGTCGCGAGCGCGGTGGTGTCGGCCAGCAGGCGGGGCAGCGGGGCGGCGGCCAGCTTGGTGATCCGGATGCGCCAGTTGCGCGGCTCGCGGGTGAGGTACTCCCACCGGTACCCGCCTCCGTGGTCGGCCTCGAACTCGTCGCGCAGGTGCTTCGGGTCGTGGTCGTTGACCAGCACGAACGCCGCACCCACCGGGAGAGCGGCGTACCTGGCGAAGATCGTCGGGTGCTTGTCGGGCTTGCGCATCCCGCGGACGTCGAGCTCCTGCAGGTCGGCTCCGCTGGTGGTCTGCGACATGGCGCCTCCTCGTTCGGCTACCCCTAGTTTCTACAACATGTCGTTGTATAAACTCCAGGGCATGCCCGACCGATCTGCTCGTCGCCGTGACGAGGTGCTGGCGCTGCTGCGGGACGCGGGCGGGCCGCTGGAGGTGGCGCAGATCGCCGAGCGGCTCGGGGTGCACCCCAACACCGTGCGGTTCCACCTCGACGCGCTGGTCGGCACCGGACGGGTCGAGCGCACGAGCGCCGCTCCCGCCGCCCCGGGACGGCCGCCGCTGCTGTTCCGCGCGGTGCGGCGCATGGACCCCGCCGGTCCGCGGGACTACCGGGTGCTCGCCGAGGTCCTCGCCGCCGATCTCGCCACCGCGCCCGATCCGGGCCCCCGCGGCCGGGCGGCCGGTCGCACGTGGGGGCGCCTGGCGGCGGAAGGCACGGCCGACGCTCCCGCACCGGACGGCCCGCCCGGTGCGGACGAGGCGGTCGAGCGCCTCGTCGGGCTGCTCGGCGAGCTGGGCTTCGCCCCCGACCCCGTGCCCGCGGCCGACCCGGTGCGGATCGGGCTGCGGCACTGCCCCTTCCTCGAGCTCGCCGTGGATCGTCCCGGGGTCGTGTGCCCGGTCCACCTGGGCATCATGCAGGGCGCGATGGAGGCGTGGGGCGCACCGCTCACGGTCGAGCGGCTCGACGCCTTCGTCGAGCCGGACCTGTGCGTGGTCCGGCTGGCCGGAGCGGGAACCCCGTGACGGCCGGCGGGCCGAGTGTCTCCCGGCCGCGTCCCGGCCCCGGAGCCGCCATGACCGTGGCCGGTGCCTGCGCGATCGTGCTCGGCGGCCTGGTCGCGGCGGTCACCGGACCGCTCGGGCTGGTGCACGGGAGCTGGGCCGCGGCCTACCTGGTGCTGGTGCTCGGCGTCGCCCAGTACTGCATGGGTCGCGACCGCGCCCGGCGCCCGCAGATGCGCGGGCGCCGTCCGGGTTGGGTGCAGGCGGGTTGCTGGAACGTGGGCGGCGCCGCGGTCATCGGGGGCACCGTGGTCGCTGAGCCGCCGGTGGTCGATCTCGGTGCGGTAATGCTGGTGGTCGCGCTCGTGATCGCACTCGTGTCCACGCTGCGGCCGGCCGGGGCCCGTCGCGGGGGAGGGCGACCGCCCGCGGCGCTGGACCGCACGTACCGCGTGCTGCTCGCCGTCCTCGCCGCGAGCATCCCCGTCGGGCTGGTGCTCGCCCACCTGCGCCACTCCTGACCGCGGAACGCGAGCGCCCGGTGTCGGTGCCCGGTGTCGGTGCCCGGTGTCGGTGC
>JBFWRR010000125.1:4375-8893 GCA_050248815.1 Pseudonocardia sp.
GCCCGGTGTCGGTGCCCGGTGTCGGTGCCCGGTGTCGGTGCTCGGTGTCAGGGCTCGGCCGGGTCGGCGAGGTACCAGCCGTAGGGGCCCGGCCGGCCACCGGTGCGGGTCACCGGGGCGTAGTGGCGGCCGTGCAGGGCCGCGACGAGCTCGCGGCGGTTGGGCACCCCGGTCTTGGCCAGGATCGACTTGAGATGGTCCTGCACGGTGTAGGCGCTGATGAACAGGGCCCCGGCGATGTCGGCCGTCGAGTAGCCGCGGGCGACCAGCTCGGTGACCTCCCGCTCGCGGGGGGTGAGGCCGTAGGCGCGCACGAGTACGTCGGCGAGGTGGACCTCGGTCGCCGGCTCGACGACGACGGCGACCTCACCGCTCGCCTCCAGCAGGGTGCCGTGCAGGCGGATCCAGCCGCCTGACCGCCCCGGTAGCCGCGCGTGCGCCGCCGCCGGGACCGCGGGTCCGTGCTCGCCCGCCGCCGCCCGGGTCGCGGCGGCCACCGAGCGCAGCACGCTGGGCACCTGCCCCGCCACGTCCGCCTCGTCGAGCCAGTGGCGGGCCTGCGGGCTGATGTCGCGCACGGCGCCGTCGGCCGCGATCAGGACGACGCCCGGCACGGGTCCCGGCCCGGGCGGACCCTGCAGCGCGGCGTGCAGCATCGCCGTGCGCAACCCGGCCGCGACCGCCGGTCCGATGGCCGCGAGCACGGCGACCTCGTCCGGGCCGAAGGGCGCACCACCGGTGCGGTAGGCGATGAGGGTGCCCCAGCACTGGCCGTTCTCGACGAACGCCGCACGCAGCTCGTCGGTCACGCCCAGGGGACGCAGCAGCTCCCGGTAGCGCCGCGAGCGCTCCGGCTGCCCGCCGGTCGCCGCCCGGAGCGTGCCGACGGGCACCGGCAACCGGGTCAGCTCGGCGAAGGTGTTGACGTCGTCGCGTGCGAACTCGAGGGCGAACAACCGCGACTCCAGCCCGGTGTCCTCGGCGCGGCCGCACAGCACGCAGCTGGTGAACAGCAGCGTCGCGGGGTCGGTGGTGGCCCAGGCGGCGGCGTCCCACCCGACCAGGGCGCGCAGCGCGCGGTCGAGATCGGTGCGCAGCCGGTCGAGGTCGGGTTCCCGGTGGGTCAGCCGCGACACTGTGCGTGCCGCCCGCCCGGCGTCGGCATGGGCCACGTCCCGCACGGTAACCGGCCCTGCGGGCCGCGCCATCCCAGGAAGCTGGGAGCGCGCGGGCCGCCGCGGTTCCCAGCCCGCCGGGATGGGCCGGGCCGCGGGTGCGGCCCACGGTGGAGGCCATGACGACCGAGACCGAAGTGACGTCCGACACCGACGCGACCACCGGCGCCGTCACCGGCGCGACCACCGGCGCCATCACCGACGCCATCACCGGCGCTACCGAGCGCCGCAACGAGGCCACGATGCGCCGCATCTACGCCGAGCTCTTCGACGAGGGACTGCTCGACCGGGTCGACGAGCTGATGGCGCCCGACGTCCGCAACCACACCGCCCCGCCCGGCCACCGGGACGGCACCGGGCCCGTCCGGGAGCTGGTCGCCATGCTGCGCACCGCCTTCCCCGACTGCCGCACCGTCGTCGAGGAGGTCCTCGCCCGCGGCGACACCGTCGTCATGCGCAACTTGTTCGAGGGCACCCACCTCGGCGTGTTCCTCGGTCACCCGCCCACGGGGCGCCGCTTCCGGTTCCGCCAGGTCCACTGGATGCGCTTCGGCCCGGACGGACGGGTCGTCGAGCACTGGGGCGTCCGCGACGACGTCACCCACCTGCGCCAGCTGGGCCTCATGCCGGAGGAGCACCGGGGCGGCGCGGCTCACATTTCTGCGATTGTTGATAGTTGCTAAAGTCTGCAACCGTTCAATCGCTCGCAACGTGGTGGTGGGGTCGTGCGGAAACTGTGGCGGCTGATCCGCCGTACCGGCCGGATCGCCCAGGACGCCCCGCCCACCCCGGCAGGCGGCCCTGCCGCGGCGGGCGCCCTGCACGGGTCCGCCCAGATCCGCCACGTGGACGCCGGCTCCTGCGGTGGTTGCGAGATCGAGATCGGGGCCGCGTTCGGCCCGGTGTACGACGCGGAGCGCTACGGCGCGCGCCTCGTCGCCTCGCCCCGCCACGCGGACGTCCTGCTGGTCACCGGCGTCGTCACGCGCAACATGCGCCGCCCGCTGCAGCGCACCTACGAGGCCGTTCCCGGCCCGAAGTGGGTGGTGGCCGTCGGCGACTGCGCCCGCAACTGCGGCGAGCTCGCGGGCGGTCACGGCGTCGCCGGTGCCGTGGGCGACGTCGTCCCGGTCGACCTCGAGGTGCCCGGCTGCCCGCCGCGCCCGCAGGCCGTCGTCGAGGCGGTGCGGAAGCTGACCGGTCGATGACGCCGGCGCTCGCGCTGCTCGTCGCGTGCCTGGTGGGAACCGGTTGCGCGGTCGCCGCGTGGATGCTGCCCGCCGGGGTGCGCCCGCGCGCGGCCGGCACGGGCGTCGCCCTCGTCGGCGGGTTCGGCCTCGCGGCCGGGATCGCGATGCTCGCCGGGGCGCCGTTCGCGGTCTCCGCGCCCGGCCTGCTGCCGCTCGCCGGGCTCGCGTTCCAGGCCGATCCGCTGGGGGCGCTGTTCGTCTGCGTCGTGTCGGCGGTCGCGGTGCCGGTGGGGATCTACACGGCGTCCTACGCCCGCTCCCACGGCCTCGACGACCGGGTCCCGCAGGCCGCGCTGCCGCTGTTCGTGCTCGCGATGATCGCGGTCCCGCTGGCGTCGAGCGTGGCGACGCTGCTGGTCTGCTGGGAGCTGACGGCGCTCACCTCGCTCGCGGTGCTCGTCGCCGAGCACCGCGGCAGGCCGGAGGTGGCGAGCGCCGCCCGCTGGTACGCGGTGATGACGCACCTGGGCTTCCTCGCGCTGCTCGTCGGGCTCTCCGTGCTGGCCGCCACCGCGGGGGACGGCGGGTTCGCCGCGCTGCGAGCCGCCGGGCAGGCGGCCTCCCCGGCGGTCGCGAGCCTGGTGTTCGTCGCGGCGGTGGTGGGGTTCGGGTCGAAGGCCGGCCTGGTGCCGCTGCACGCCTGGCTGCCCCGGGCGCACGCGGAGGCCCCCAGCCACCTGTCCGCGCTGATGTCCGCGGCGATGGTGAACCTCGGCGTCTACGGGACCGTGCGGGTGGGGTTCGACCTGCTCGGCGGCGGCCCCGCGTGGTGGTGGCTCGCGCTGCTCGGGTTGGGCGCGCTGTCGGCGGTGTACGGCATCCTGCAGGCGGCCATCAGCACCGATCTCAAGCGCCTGCTCGGCCAGTCGACCACCGAGAACATGGGCCTGGTGCTCCTCGGGGTCGGCGCGGCCGGCCTGTTCACCACCGCGGGCCGCCCGCAGCTCGCCGCGCTCGCGCTCACCGCGGCGCTGCTGCACCTGCTCGGGCACGCCGCGTTCAAGACGCTGCTGTTCCTCGGCGCGGGCTCGGTGCTGCGCGCCACCGGGACGCGCGACCTGGACGCCCTGGGCGGGCTGCGCCCCACCATGCCCGCGACGACGGGGCTGTTCGGGGTGGGCGCGCTCGCGGCCTCGGCGCTGCCGCCCGGTACGGCGTTCGTGTCGGAGTGGCTGTTGCTGCAGGCGCTGGTCCACGGGCCGGGCGGGGGTCAGGAGTCCACCGCGATCACGATCGCGATGCCGCTCGCGGTCGCCGCCGTCGCGCTGACGGCGGGCCTGTCGATCGCCACGTTCGTGAAGGCCTTCGGGGTCGGATTCCTCGCCCGGCCGCGCAGCGACGCCGCGGCGGGGGCCACCGAGGCCCCACCCGGGATGCTGGCGGGGATGGCCCTGGCCGCCGTCGCATGCGCCGTCCTGGCCTGGTTCCCGGGCCTCGTGCTGCCGGCCGTGGCCGCGGCGGTGGCGGTCGCCGTGCCCGGCACGCCCGCGGTCACCGGGGTCGTGTCGCTGCAGCTCGCGGACGTCATGGGGGTGCTCTCCCCGGCGTTGCTCGCGTTCGCCCTCGTGGCCGGGACCGCCGTCGTGGTCGCCGCCGCCCGGATGGCGGGCCGCGGCACCCGCCGGGCCGCGCGCGAGTGGGAATGCGGCGGCGGTCCGCTCACCGCGCGCATGGAGTACACCGCCACGTCGTTCGCCGAGCCGCTGCAACGCGTCTTC
The DNA here is from genome assembly GCA_050248815.1 of Pseudonocardia sp. Lineage (GTDB taxonomy): Bacteria > Actinomycetota > Actinomycetes > Mycobacteriales > Pseudonocardiaceae > Pseudonocardia. The sequence continues at coordinate 8,519 of JBFWRR010000125.1, forward strand.
GACGACGTGCTGGCCCCGGAGACCAGCGTCGACGTCGACCACTACGACGAGTCGCACTACCTGGTGCGCTCGATCGCCTTCCGCCGGGAGGTCCCGGACCGGATCGAGCGACGGCTCTACGACCCCGTGCTGGCCGCCGCGCGGGAGTGGGGCAGGCGCGGGCGCGCGCTCGCCGACGGCAGCGTGCACCGCTACCTCGGCTACGGCTTCGTGGGCCTCTGCGCCCTGCTCGCGGTGCTGGCGGTGTTCGGATGAGTTGCCCTGTGTCAAGCCACCTTCGGTTGATCGTGGTTGAGGGTGCGTTGGAGGGCGTGGTGGCGGTCGGGTTGGTAGGGGGTGTTGGTGGTCCAGCAGGCCCAGATGACGCCGACCCAG
>JBFWRR010000126.1:0-8766 GCA_050248815.1 Pseudonocardia sp.
CCGCGCCGCCCCGTCCGCACGGCCGCCGCTGCACCCGGCCCACCGGGCACACCTCGACGCGCCGTGCACACCACCACGTCACCGTGCACACGACCCACCACGTGCACGGGAACGCGACCATGTGCACCGCACCGCCCCATGTGCACCGCGCCGCCCCGTGTGCACCGCGCCAGCCCGTGTGCACCGCGCCAGCCCGGTGCCACCGGGCACACCCCGACGCGCCGTGCACACGACCCACCACGTGCACGGCGACGCGCCCGCCCGCACCGCGCCAGCCCATGCGCACGGCGCCGGCCCGCCCGCACGGCGCCGCCCCGTGTGCACGGCGCCGCCCCGCCCGCCGCAGCCGACCCACGCGCACCACCGGCCGGTCCGGGCCCGGACCGCAGCCTCGACGGCCGCCCCGCGGACGCTTCGCTGTGAGCGGCCGGCCCAGGGCAGTCAGAACCCGGCCGGGGCGTTCAGCCACTCGCTGTAGAACAGCCCCAGACCCAACGCGGCGCACATGGCCGCGAGCAGCCAGAACCGGATGATCACGGTCGTCTCCGCCCATCCCGCGAGCTCGAAATGGTGATGGAACGGCGCCATCCGGAACAGGCGCCTTCGCGTCGAGCGGAACACGGCGATCTGCAGCGTCACCGACAGCGCCTCCACCACGAACACCCCGCCGATGACGACGAGCAGGAGCTCGGTGTGCGTGACGATCGACAGGCCCGCGATCAGCCCGCCGAGGGCGAGCGAGCCGGTGTCGCCCATGAAGATCCTGGCGGGCGCGGCGTTCCACCACAGGAACCCGATGCAGCCGCCCATCGCCGCGGCGGCGACGAACGCGACGTCCAGCGGGTCCCGCACCTGGTAGCAGCCGGGCAGGTTCGCCAGGGCGCACGAGTTGCGGAACTGCCAGAACCCGATGATCACGTACGTGCCGAGCACCATCGCGGCGGTGCCCGCGGCGAGCCCGTCCAGCCCGTCGGTGAGGTTCACGGCGTTCGACCAGGCCGCGATGAGGAGGTAGGCGAACAGGATGAACCCCACGGCGCCGAACGAGATTACCGTGATGTCGCGGACGAACGACAGGTTGTCCGAGGCCGGCGAGAGCCCGCGCTCGTTGATGAACCGCAGCGCGAGGATCCCGAAGATCACCGAGGTGACCAGCTGACCGACCAGCTTGGAGGTCTTGTTCAGCCCGAGGTTGCGCTGGCGGCGGAGCTTGATGAAGTCGTCGAGGAAGCCCACGACGCCCAGCGCCGTGGTCAGGAACAGCACCAGCAACGCCGACGCGGTGATGTCCTCCTCGGCGACGAGATGTGCGAGCAGGTAGCCCACCCAGATCGCGACGAGGATCGCGACCCCGCCCATCGTCGGGGTGCCGCGCTTGGACTGATGGCTCTGCGGGCCCTCGGCCCGGATCTCCTGCCCGAAGCCCTGCCGGGCGAAGAAGCGGATCAGGTACGGCGTGAGCAGGATCGACACGGCCAGCGCGACGCCCGCGGCGACGAAGACGCCCCTCACCGGGTGGCTCCGGCGGCCAGCAGGGCCTGCGCGACCCGCTCCAGGCCCGCGGCACGCGAGGCTTTCACCAGCACCACGTCCCCGGGCCGCAGCTCCACCGCCAGCACCTCGGCGGCGGCCGCGGCGTCGGGCACCGTGCGGGCGCCGTACTCGGGCGCGCCGACGGCGAGCACCTGGCCGACCCGCAGCTCCCTCGCGGCGTCCGCGACGGCCGTGTGTGCTGCCGCAGCGAGCTCGCCCAGCTCCGCCATCGGCCCCAGCACGGCCCAGGTCCGGCGCGGGCCCGCCAGCCCGACCAGCGCCTCCAGCGCCGCGCGCATGGACTCGGGGTTCGCGTTGTAGGCGTCGTTGACGACCGTGACGCCGTCCGCCCGCTCGGCGACCTCCATCCGCCACCGCGACACCGGTGCCGCCGCCGACAGGGACTCCGCCACCCCGGCGGGCGTGGCCCCCAGCTCCAGCGCGACCGCGGCGGCCGCCAACGCGTTGCCCACGTGGTGCGGGCCGACGAGCTGCAGCGCCACCTCGGCCTGCCCGGCCGGTGCGACCAGCTGGAACCGTGCCCTGCCCCGCTCCAGCGTCACCCCGTCCGCACGCACGTCGGCCGCGGCGGACCGGCCCACCGTGACGAGCCGCGCGGCCGTTCGCGACGCCATCGCCGCGACGAGCGGATCGTCGGCGTTGAGGACGGCGACCCCGTCCGGTGGGAGTGCCTCGACCAGCTCGCCCTTCGCGGCCGCGATGCCCTCGCGGGACCCGAACTCGCCCAGGTGCGCCGAGCCGACGTTGAGCACGACGCCGATCCGGGGCGGCGCGACCCGGCACAGCGCCGCGATGTGGCCCGGGCCGCGCGAGGACATCTCCAGCACCAGGTGGCGCGTCCCCGCGTCCACCTGAAGGGCCGTCATCGGCAGGCCGAGCTCGTTGTTGAACGATCCGGTGGGCGCGACCGTCGGGCCGAGCGACGCGAGCACGGCGGCGAGCAGGTCCTTCGTCGAGGTCTTGCCCGAGCTACCGGTCACGCCGACGACGGCGAGGCCCGCGACCCGCTCGACCGTGCTGCGGGCGAGCACCGCGAGCGCGGCGAGCACCGCCGCGCCCGAGCCGTCCCGGTCCGTCGCGGCGAGGTAGCTGCCCGCGGCCAGCGACCCGGCCGGGACGGGCGGCGCCACGACGGCCGGCGCGTCCACCTCGCGGCCGGCGAGCACCGCCGCACCCTGCGACGCGGCAGCCGCGGCGAAGTCGTGGCCGTCCACCCGCTCGCCGGGCAGGGCCGCGAACAGCCCGCCCGGCCCGACCGCGCGGGAGTCGAACGCGACGGCGGTGACCCGCTCGTCCCCGGTGGCCCGGTGCAGGCGGCCCCCGGTCACGGCGGCGACCTCGGCCAGCCGCATCTCGATCATGTCGTCCTCTCGGTACTGGTCGATCCTGCCGCGAGGGCCGCCGTGATCGCCGCGGCGAGCTCGCCGGCGTCGTCGAAGGGGTGGCGCACCCCGCCGACGTCCTGGCCGGTCTCGTGGCCCTTCCCCGCCACCACCACGGCGTCCCCGGGCCCGGCCCGCGCGACGGCAGCCATGATCGCCGATCGCCGGTCCCCGATCTCCAGCACCTCGCCGATCGCGGTGGGACGGGCCCCGGCGAGCATCGCCGCGCGAATGGCCGCGGGTTGCTCGCTGCGCGGGTTGTCGTCGGTGACGACGAGGACCTCGGCGCGGCTCGCCGCCGCAGCGCCCATCAGCGGGCGCTTTCCGGTGTCCCGGTCCCCACCGCAGCCCAGCACCACGAGCAGGCGCCCCGGCACCTGCGCGCGCAGCGCGTCCAGCAACGCCGCGACAGCCGCGGGCTTGTGGGCGTAGTCGACGACCGCGAGGTAGGGCTGCCCGGCGTCCACGCGCTGCATCCGGCCCGGGACGAGCGCCGCGGCGAACCCCGCGGCCGCGGCGGAGGGCGCGACCCCGACGAGGTCCAGGCAGGCCAGCGCCACCAGCGCGTTCGTCACGTTGTAGGCGCCCGGCAGGCGCAGCCGCACGGGCAGCGGGCCGTCCGGGCCGACCGCGGTGAACGACTGGGACCCGTCCGCCGCCGTGCGGGTTCCGGTTGCGGACCAGTCACCCGCCTCACCGACGGTGACCGCACCCGCGACCCGGGCCGCGAGCCGCCTGCCCCAGCCGTCGTCGATGCAGATCACGGCCCGCTCGGCCATCTCGAACAGCCGCGCCTTCGTGGCGAAGTAGTCCGCCATGTCCGGGTGGAAGTCCAGGTGGTCCTGGGACAGGTTGGTGAACGCGCCGACCGCGAACCGGGTGCCGTCCACCCGGCCCATCGCGAGCGCGTGGCTCGACACCTCCATCGCCACGTGCGTGACCCGGGCCTCCTGCATCAGCGCGAACGCGGCCTGCAGATCCGGTGCCTCGGGTGTCGTGAGCCCACCCGGGAGCGGCTCCCCCGCGATCCGGGTGCCGACCGTGCCCACCAGCCCCGGGACCCGGCCCGCCGCGGCGAGCCCCGCCTCCACGAGGTGCGCGACGGTCGTCTTTCCGCTGGTCCCGGTGATCCCGACGACCGACAGCGCCTGCGTCGGGTCGCCGTACACCCGCGCGCTGACCCGGCCGAGGACCTGTCGCGGTGCGGGATGGACGAGCGCCGGCACCCCGGCGTCCAGCCGAGCCACCCCGGCCGGATCGGTGAGGACCGCGACCGCCCCCACCGCGAGGGCCCGCGCGGCGAAGTCCGCGCCGTGGTGGCGCGCGCCGGGCAGGGCGGCGAAAAGGTCGCCGGGACGGGCGTCGGCAGCCCGCAGGGTGATCCCCGTGACCGGCGGCCCCACGACGGGCCCGATCCCCGCGACGGCGGCCAGGACGTCCAGGCCGACCGGCGCGACCCGGGTCGGTCGGGCCGTCCCGGACGGAGCCCCTGGGGGGCTGGACGCGGTGGAGCGGGCGGCCGGCACGGTGCGGGAGGTTACCGGCCCTCCGGACGCCCCTCGCGCGCGCCGCAGGGCACCGGGACGGTGGTCGCCGACCGGTCCGAACAGTCCGATCGACGGTCACCGCCGCCGCGGGAACCGCAGGTCAGTGCGTTTCGGCGCCGTCCAGAGCGGTTCGGTGCCGTCAGGCGCCGTCCAGGTGCCGTTCAGACACCGTTCACGTGCGCATCCCGCCGTCCGGCCGGCCCGCCGCGGTCCTGCGCCGGGTCGTGCGCCCGGTCGTACGCGGGGTCGTACCCCGGGTCGTACTCAGTGCGGCGGCAGCAGCATCAGCGGCGGCGGCTGCTCGGTGTTCACCGGGAGGCGCTCACGCTGCGTGAGGTACGCCGCGATCTCCTGGAACAGCGGCGCCGCGTGCTCGGCACCCGGCGGGGCGTCGTACATGACCAGGACGACGTAGCGCGGGTGGTCGGCGGGCAGGATGCCGCCGAACGTGATCCAGTACCGGCCGCGGACGTAGCAGCCGCAGCCCGGGTCGACCTGCTGCGCGGTGCCGGTCTTGCCCGCCACCTGGTAGCCGGGCACCGCCGCCTCGGGCGCGGTGCCGGTCTGCCCCGGCGCGTCCTGGGTCACGCCCGTCATCATCGTGCGCAGCTCGGTGGCCGCCTGCGCCGACACCACCCGCACCGGCGTCGGCCGCGGTGCCTCCGTGCGGACCCCGCCCGGCCCGATCGTCGCGGCCACGATCCGCGGCGGAACGCGGACTCCGTCGTTCGCGATCGTCTGGAACATTCCCGCCACCTGCAGCGGCGTCATCGACAGGCCCTGGCCGATCGGCAGGTTGCCGAACGTCGAGCCCGACCACGAGTCGCGAGAGGGCAGCCTGCCGGCGCTCTCGCCCGGCAGCCCCACCCCGGTGCGCGCGCCGAGCCCGAACCGCGTGGCCATGTCCGACCACCGGTCCTCGCCCAGCCGCTGGGCCAGCATGATCGTGCCGACGTTCGACGACTTCGACAGGACGCCCGTCACCGTGAACGGCTGGGTACCGTGGTCCCAGGCGTCGTTGATCGTGCGGTCGGCCACCTTGATGTGGCCCGGAACCTGGAGGACCTCGTCCGGGCGGGCCAGGCCGTACTCGAGCACCCCCGCCATCGTCATGATCTTCGCGACGGAGCCGGGCTCGTACGGCGTCGTCACCGCGGCGTTGCCGAGCTGGTCGCCGCTGATGGACGCCGGGTCGCGCGGGTCGAACGCGTTCTTGTTCGCCATCGCGAGCACCTCGCCGGACTTCGCGTCCAGCACGACCACCGAGGCGCCCTTCGGGTTGATCCGCGCGACCTCCTGGGACAGCAGCCGCTGCACCGTGTACTGCAGGTCTGCGTCGATCGTGAGCTGGATGTCCGAACCGGGCACCGCCGGGCGCTCGTAGCGGGTGCTGCCCGGGATGATCGTCGTGCCGTCCTCGGCGGTGTCGACGACCTGGACGCCGTCCGCACCCGCCAGGAGCTTGTCCTGCGCGCTCTCCAGCCCGACGAGCCCGGAGAGCTGGTGGGCATCGGCGTTCCACGAGGCCATCCCCACGACGCTCGACGCGAGCGTGCCCCCCGGGTACTGGCGCGACTCCCGCTGCTCGACGGCGATGTCCGGGAAGCGCTCGCGCAGTGCGCGCGCCACGTCCGGGTCGACGAGCTTCGCGAGCACCACGTAGCCGCGGTCCGACGTGAGCAGCGCCAGCAGGTCCGCCTGGTTCTGACCGGTGGCCAGTGCGATCGCCGCCGCCATCTCCGCCGCGTAGGCTGCCGCGTTCGGGCCCTTGTTCTTCGCGATCATCCGCGGGTTGGCGACCAGTGCCCGCGCGTCGACGCTGAAGGCCAGCGGCGCTCCGGTGCGATCGAGGATCGCACCCCGCTCTGCCGGGATGCTGATCTCGGTGGTGCGCTGGCGGGCGGAGTCGGCGCGCAGCTCGCCCGCCTCCAGTGCCTGCACCGCCACGAGCTTGAGCCCCGCCACCGCCAGCATCGCCGCCACCAGCAGGTGGGCCACGCGCAGCCGTACCGTCGGCCCGCCGGCGCGGCGCGGCGCGCGGCCCGCCCGGGACGCCGAGCCGGCGGACCCGCGGCTGCCGGACGGCCGGGGCCGTGGCGGCGCCGAGGGCATCAGCCGGCAACCGGGCCGGGGGCACCCGCCCCGGCCCCGGTCGCGCCCGTGGCCGTCGTGACGCCCGTGGGCGCTGTGGCCGTTGTGGGCGCTGTGGCCGTTGTGGGCGTTGTGGGCGTTGTGGGCGTTGTGGCCGTCGCATTCCCGGCGCCACCCCCGGAGCGGGGCCCGGTGAACGGCACGGCGCCCGGCGTGATCGGGGTGTCCGCATGCTCACCGCCGCCGGCGTTCTCCGCGGTGCCGTCCGCCTGCTCCCCGTCGGCGTTCTGCGTCGCGCCCTGCGCCGTGTCCTGCGTCGTGCCGGCCGCGCCCCCACCGGAAGGTGCCCCCTCCGCGCAGGTGGACGCCGTGTTGCCCTCGTCCGCCGGGGCCGGGCACGAGCCGCCGTTCGCCGGAGCCGGATGGGCCGGCGCGACCGGAGCGGGCACGGTGGCGGGCTTGGGCTCACCGACCACCTCGACCTCGCCGCTCGGCTCGACCACGAGCCTCGCGGAACCCTGCACCGGGACCATGCCCAGCTGCCCGGCGCGATCGGCCAGTGACGTCGGCGAGGCGAGGGAGGCGACCTCACGGTGCAGCCGCTCGGACTGCTCGGCCATCTCCTTGGCCTTCGTGCGGGCCTCGTCGAGGCGATAGGAGTCCGCCGCGGCCGCGGTGGACAGCCACAGGGTGGCCACGAGGCCCGTTCCGAGCAGCACCATCATGACGAGCACGTACCGGGACCGGCCCGCCGCGGCCGCACGCTCGGCACGGGCGGCTCCGCCCCGGCCGGAGCCGGCGCGGCGCGGTGTGGCACGTGCGGCATTCCCGGTCGTCCGCCGCTGCGGGGTGGGCGACGGGGCGAGTCCGGCTGCGGCGCGCTGCGCCGGGACCGTGGCGGTACGGGTCCCACGGGCACGGTCGGCGACGAGGTCGGCCACCCGGGCCGACCGCCCCGAGCTCCCCGATGCACGGGTGGAGGTGCGGGTGCCACCCGTCCGCGCACCGCGTGCCGCCCGGCCGCGTTCGGTCGCCCGCTCGCTCAGCACCGCGCCCATGTGTCCTCCTCGCCGCCGCCCGCCGGGCGGATGTGCCACCGGCCGCGCGGCGGGGCCGCACGTCCGGGATGACTGCCGAGGGCCGCGGGGCCCACGTCGTCGCCGCATGTCACGTCGTAGGTCACGTCGTAGGTCACGCGGCGTCGCCGATCCGCTCGGCGGCCCGCAGCCGCACGGACGCCGCACGCGGGTTCTCCGCGATCTCCTCCGGCGTGGCCGCCTCGGCGCCGCGGGTGAGCAGCCGCAGCCCCGCGCCGTGCCCGGGCAGCTCCACCGGCAGGTCCACCGGGGTGCGCGACCGGGCGCGCGCGGCCAGCTCGCGCTTGACGATGCGGTCCTCCAGCGAGTGGTAGGACAGGACCACGAGCCGACCGCCCGCCCGCAGCACGCCGAGCGCGGCGGGCAGGGCCCTGCGAAGCGCCTCCAGCTCGCCGTTGACCTCGATGCGCAGTGCCTGGAAGGTGCGTTTCGCCGGGTGGCCACCGGTGCGCCGGGAGGCCGCGGGTACCACCGCGTAGAGGAGGTCGATGAGCTCGCCGCTGCGTGCCCAGGGTGCGCTCGCCCGCCTGCGGACGACGGCGGCGGCGATCCGGCCCGCGAACCGCTCCTCGCCGTACTCGCGCAGGATGCGGGTGAGGTCGGCCACCGGGTAGGTGTTCAGCACGTCGGCCGCGGTCGGACCGGTGGTCGGGTCCATCCGCATGTCGAGTTCTGCGTCGCGGGAGTAGGCGAAGCCGCGCTCGTCCGCGTCGAGCTGCAGGGAGGAGACGCCCAGGTCGAACAGCACGCCGTCCACAGCGTCGATGCCCAGCTCCGCGAGGACGTCGGAGATCCGGTCGTACACGGCGTGCACCAGGTGCGTGCGGTCGGCGTAGGCGACGAGCCTGCGCCCGGCGACGGCGAGCGCCTGCCGGTCGCGGTCCAGCCCGACGAGGGTGAGCCTCGGGTGCTCGGCCAGCAGGGCCGCCGCGTGTCCGCCCAGCCCCAGCGTGGCGTCCACGAGCACAGCGGGCCTGCCGGCCAGCGCCGGAGCGAGCAGCTCCGCGACCCGGGGAAGGAGGACCGGGACGTGCCTGGCCCCAGCCGGCGCGCCCTGCACCCCGTCCACCGGGTGCTGAGGGTGTTGCCCCATTC
>JBFWRR010000127.1:0-8458 GCA_050248815.1 Pseudonocardia sp.
CGACATCTGCTCCACGCCGCGCGTGACACCCTCGCAGACGGTCAGCAGCCCGAGCAGCTCCTCGTCCCCCGCGGCGGGCCCGCCGGCCGCGCGCAGCTCGGCCAGCAGCGCCTCGGCAAGCTGGTGGCGCGGGCCAGCGGGTCGGGGGTCACGCCCTTCAGTGTAGTCGAACAGTTGTTCGATTCGATGTTCGTCGGCGCACCTCAACGGCCGTTCGGCGCCACGCCGACCTCCACGGCGATCAGCCACTGGCTGGTTCCCACGTGATCGCCGCGCCGCCACCCTCGTACGCGGCTTCGGCGATCGTCTCGATGCCGGCGGTGTCGAGGGCGTCGACCAGGCCGTGCTCGCGGGCCGCGGCCATGTCGTGGCGCGTCTGGGCAGCGCGGGTGTGGCCCACACCCGGCCGACCGGCGGGCCGGTGCCACGACGGCCCGGACGTCCCATCGACGCGACCGTGCGCGTGGTGCCCGCCGGGCTGCGGGCAGGCCACTCGCGACATCCGTCCGCCGCCCGGGAACTCCGGACGGTCGTGGCACCGACTCCGGCGCGGGGCCCTACACCCCCGGTTCGGCGGGCAGCGCACCCCGCTCGACGGCGGCGACCAGCGCCGCGTGGTCCTGCTCGGTCTGGTCCGCGTACGCGCGGGCGAACCGGGCCAGGGCCTTGTCGGCCTTTTCCCCCGCTCCCAGGTAGCCCGCGATCATCGACGCCCCGCTCGTGCGCGCGTGGCCCTTCGCGAGCAGCAGCCCGCACACGCCCGCGTAGTCCGCGAGCCCGGCCGCGTCCAGGCCGTCCACGACGACGGCGCCCTTCATGTCGCGGAACTGGCGTACGTAGTACTGGCGCTCCCCGACCGTCGTCCAGCCGAGGAGCGGGTCGCTCACCGTCTGCAGATCCTGCTGGTAGCTCACCACCCGCTGACCCTGGTGGGCGTGCCACGCCGAGTCGCCGTGCACGAACCGTGCGACGACGGACCGGCGGGCCTGCTTGAGCTGCAGGAACAGCATGTCGTCCGCGCTGGACCCCTCGATCAGCGCGATGTAGGCGCGCAGCCCCACCGACCCGACCCCGACGACCTTGTGCGCCACGTCGACCAGGCGGTAGCCGCCGAGGATCCGGGCCCAGTGCAGCGGCAGCGTCGTGAGGTACTCGTCGAGGGCGACGGCGATGCGGTCGTACTGCTCGGCGTCGGGCCGGGTGATCAGCGGCGGCTCGGTGACGATCCGGCGCAACCCCGAGGGCTCCGCAGCGTCCTCCGGGTCCTCCTCGGTGGTGAAGCGGGGCAGTGCGCGGTCGCTCGTCCGCCGCCGCGCCCGCGCCGCGGCCCGCTCGATGCTGTCGCGGCCGACCTTGCTGGTCGCCGCGCCGTGCAGTCCGTCGAAGTCCAGGCGCTCGAACGAGCGGGCCAGCAGCGGCTGCTCGGCGAGGTGGGCGAGGTGCTCGCGGTAGGAGCGGACGCAGCGGCGGACGGCGTCGCCACAGTCGTCCTCGGCCAGGCCGTTCTGGCGGCCCGCCACCCAGACGCTCGCCGTGAGCCGGCGCAGGTCCCATTCCCAGGCGCCCGGGTGGGCCTCGTCGAAGTCGTTGAGGTCGAAGACGAGGTCGCGCTCGGGCGAGGCGTAGAAGCCGAAGTTGCCCAGATGGGCGTCCCCGCAGATCACCGGCGTGATGCCGGACGAGGGCAGGCGGGCGAAGTCCTCGGCCATCACCGCCGCCGCCCCGCGCAGGAACGCGAACGGGTTCGCGATCATCCGCCCGATCCGCACCGGGACCAGCCGCGCGACGCGGCCCTCGTTGCCCGCGGCGACGATCGTCACCGGGTCCAGGCGGCGCCCGCTGCCGTCCCAGTAGGCCAGCGACGAGCGTGGCGCCCGCTCACGCAGCGCCTTGCCGAGTGCGTAGCGCTCGGTCCGCGGGGTCGCGGGATGCCGCAACGAGGTGAACCCGGTCGCGTCCACCGTGTCGTGGACGACGTGCACATGCGGGTCGAGGGACATGAGGTGAAGCCTGGCACGGCAGATCCGGCCCCGGCAGGGTGGCCGATCGCGACGCGCGGGACGTGAGCGCGCCGTAGGCGATCGCGGCGAACGTCAGGGCGAACCCGGCGAGCTGGGCGGCGGTGAGGTCCTCGCCCAGCAGCACCCGACCGAGGACGGCGCCGGTGAGCGGGGCGGCCAGGCCCAGCAGCGGCGGGGCGACGACCGGGAGCCTGCGGATGCCCTCGAACCACACGACGAACGCGGCAGCCGTCGCCACCAGGGAGAAGTACGCGACGCCGAGTACCTCGCCGACGTCCAGGGCGGGCGGTGGGCCCTCGACGAGCAGGGCCAGCGGCGCGATGAGCACCGCTCCGGCGAGCAGCTGCCCGCCGACGTCGCCGATCGGGTCGGCGGGCCGCGGAAAGCGGCGGGTGAGCACGACGCCCGCCGCGAAGCTGACGTTCGCGGCGAGAGCAGCGAGCAGGCCCGCCGGGTCGTATCCCGCACCCGGACGCAGCACCACCAGCCCGACCCCGACCGCGGCGGCGATCCCGGCGCCGATCTCCCGGCCGGCGGGGCGGCGCCGCGCGAGCAACCCGGTGAACCCCACGACGAGCAGCGGTTGCAGCCCGCCCGCCGCGGCGGCCACTCCGCCGGGCAGGAGCGTGGCCGCGAGGATCAGCAACGGGAAGAACAGCCCGACGTTGACCAGGCCGAGCACGGCGATTCGGCGCAGGTCGGCCCGCCCCGGCCGCCAGCCGCGGAGCAGCCAGGCCGTCGCGGCCAGGAGCAGCCCGGCGGGCAACACGCGGGCGGCCGCGTCGAACACCGGGCGCCCGGGCGGGAGCACCTCGGTGACCAGCACGTACGTGGTGCCCCACGCGATCGGCGCGAGCACGGTCACAGAGGATGTCTTCACGCTCATCATCTTAATATTCAGATAATGAGCGTGCACTAGTCTGCCCGCGTGACGAAGCAGCAGGACGCCGTGGACCGGATCCTCGGCCAGTGGGCGGCCGTGCGCCCGGACGTGGACGTCTCCCCGCTCGCCGTGATCGGGCGGGTGTCGCGGCTGTCCCGGCTGGTCGACAGGGCGCTCGCCGCGAACTTCGCCCGCTTCGGCCTGGAGAACTGGATGTACGACGTGCTCGCCACGCTGCGCCGCAGCGGCGAGCCGTACGCGCTCACGGCGGGCGAGCTGGTGCGCCAGTCCATGGTCACGACGGGGGCGATCACCCACCGGGTGGACCGTCTGGCCGAGCGCGGGCTGGTGGAGCGCGCGCAGGGCAGCGACCGGCGCACGGTCGTCGTCCGCCTCACGCCCGCCGGGGTCGCGCTGGTCGACGAGGTGATCGGGGCGCACACCCGCACCGAGCACGAGATCCTCGCGGGCCTCGACGACACCCAGCGAGCGGCGCTGGCCGACCTGCTGCGGATTCCGCTGCTGACCCTCGGCGACGGCGGATAGGCAGGAGTCAGCGGGCCAGCAGGTCGCCCTCGGTGTTGTCGTGCATCGTGTTGGAGCCGGGCTCGTTCTCGGTGTTCTTGGTCAGCACGCCCACCCGGGAGCCGAAGATGACGTTGTCGGTGACGTCGAACGGGCCGTCGCCGTCGATGTAGACCCCGTAGCGCTGGTTGTCGCCGATGGTGTTGGACCGCACGGTGTTGCCCGTGGACTCGCTCACCAGCCGCACCCCGTCCTGGCCGTTGCCGCGGACCTGGTTGGCCTCCACCACGTTGCGGGCCGAGGTCTGACCCACCCCGATCCCGGACTCCCCGTTCTCGTAGACCGTGTTGCCCCGCACGACGCTGTCGTGCGACTCGTTGACGTTGATGCCCTGCGCGGTGTTGCGGAAGGTCTCGTTGCCCTCGATCACGTTCCGGTCCGACCGCTGGTAGAGCACGATCCCGTGATGGGCGTTGCGGTAGACCACGTTGTCGCGGATCACCGAGTCCACACAGTCCTCGGCCAGGATGATCCCGTGCTTGCCGTTGTCGTGCACCACGTTGCGCTCGATGACCATGTTGCGTGAGCCGGTGTGCGGGTCGATGCCGTACAGCGCGTTGTCGTGGAACTCGTTGTCGGTGACCTTCAGCCCGTCGATCTCGTAGCTGTAGAGGCCGAAGTGCAGGTGCGACACCACGCTGTGCGTGATCGACCCGGTCGTGCCCGCCACCCGCCAGGACAGCCCGTAGGACTCGATCTCCCCGTGGCCGAGGAACCGCAGCTCCGACCACGCCACGTCCATCCGCCCGCCGTCCCGGGCGAGCAGGTAGCTGCGGCCGTCCTCGGGCTTGCGGTCCACCGCCTGCGCCTTCGCGTCCCAGGACGTGACGCAGCTGCCCACGACGTCCAGCCCGCCGCCGGCCACCTTGATCGTGACGTAGCCCGCGGCGTCGCTGCGCAGCTTGAGCCAGTTCACCTCGGGCGCCGCGATCCGCACCGACGCGCCCGGGTCGATCTCCAGGCTCGCCGAGAGCAGCCACTCGCCGTCACGGACCTCGCGCAGCGCCGAGCTGCCCACGGCCCGGCTGAGCGCGCCGAGCGTCACGTCCTTCCCGCCGGTGACCCGGATGACCCCGCCGGCGAGCGTCGCCGTCGTCCCGGACGGTTCGGGGTCGTCCTTGGGTGCCTGCGCGGCCAGGTCCGCCTGACGCACGCACGGGCGCGCCGGGTCGATCGGCGTGGACGCCGCCACCTCCCGGGGCACGAACGGCTCGACGTCGGGCGAGCAGCCCGCGAGCAGGCCCGCGCCGAGCACGGCCGCGGCGGCCGTCGCGAGCAGGCGCACGAGCGCGCTCACGAGGCACCTGCCGCGGCGGCGAGCGGCGGGGCCGCCCGGCCCTGCCGCGGGCGGCGGTACCGGCGCACGCGCAGCCAGTGCACGAGCTCCAGCACCACGGCGAGCAGGACCAGCGGGACGCCGATCGCGCCGAGCAGGTTCAGCGGCGGCAGGCTGATCTGGTTGACCCCGACGAGCTGCACCGCACCGCGCAGCGCCTCCAGGGCCTGGACCTTCGAGTCGGTGAGCGACATCGGTGTACCCGGGGCCGCGTCGATGCCCAGGCTGAGGGCCGCGACGTCGATGCGGGTCGCCGCGATCGCCTCAGGTCCCCGGGCGCGCAGACCCGTGGTGACCTCCGTGATCGCCGTGCCCTCGATCGTCGTCGCGGCCGAGGCGACCACCCCGGTGTCCGCGCCGCTCACCCGGCCGCCGGTGATCTGCGTGGCGGGCGAGTACGTGCGCACCGCGTCGTTGCCGACGCCCTCGGCCACCAGGTCGCGGATCACGACGCCGGCACTGCCGGGGTTCGCGACGAAGCCGTCCTCACCACCGGCGAGCGCCAGGCCCGTCGCGACGACGTCCTGCGCGCCGCGCTCCACCTTCACGCCGGTGCGCGCGCCCGACACCGACACCGCGTCGAGCGCGATGTGCTTGCCGCCCAGGCCGATCCCGACGACGCTCGGGCCGTCGATCGTGCTGTCGCGCAGGACGAGCCGCGACGTCGACTTCTCCACCACCACACCGCGGCGCCCGCCCGTGATCGTGACGCCCTGCAGGGTCAGATCGGACGCACCGACGTGGGTGAAGATGCCGATCGGCTGGTCGGTGGCGGTGAACCCGGTGACCTCGACCTCCGTCGACCGGTTGATCCGCAGGCCACCGGTCTTGTCGGCCTGCGTGGTGACGTCCCTGATCCTCGGCGCGTCCTGGCCGACCACCGACAGCCCGTAGCCGCCGTTGCCGTTCGTCGCGATGCCGCTGATCACGCGTTCGGCGGCGTTCTCGCCCTTGAGGATCACGCCGTCCGCGCCGTTGCGTTCGGCGCGGACCCCGCGCAGCGTGGTGCCGCGGTCCCCGGAGAGCACGATGCCCTCGGCAACCGACTCCTCCGCGAGCACCTCCTCCAGCCGCACCCCCTGCGAGCCGGCCAGCCGGATGCCGACGGTGTTGCCCCGCGCGGTCGTGCGGACCAGGGAGCCGGTCGCGCCGTCGTTGAACTGCAGGCCGGTGCGGTTGGCGGCGTCCGACAGAGGGGTGCCGAGGTCGCTGAAGACGGAGTCCCTCGCGTCGAGTCGCCCGCCGTTCGCCACCACGATGAACGGGCGCCCGGGACCGGCGGGCATCGGTTCGTCCGTCTCCGGGTCGACCGAGACCACCGTCTGATCGGCGAAGGAGACCTCCCCGCTGCCGGTGTAGATCGACGCGGCGTCGCGCAGGTCCGGGCCGCCCTGCAGGCGCAGCGTCTTCACCCCGGACAGGTCCAGCGACGTCCCCGGTGTGAGCACCACGACCGCCGTCAGGCGCGCGTCCTCGTCGGCCACCGTCACCCAGCTGTCCGGGACGAGCCGGTCCAGCCCACCGAGCGTCAGCGTCCCGGCGGGACGCGGGACCTGCGCGGTGAGCTTGCCGCCCGACACCGTCTCGATCGACAGGTCGCGCACCACGATCATGCGCTCGGGGCGGCCACGGCTGGTCCAGGTCTCGGCGGTGCGGGCCTGGGCCGCGGCGAGATCGGCGGCTCGTTCGGCGGCCTCCCTGGCCCGCTCGCGCGCGAGCTCCGCGGCGGCCGCGGCGGCCTCGGCCGCCGGGTCCGGCACCGGCGCGGGCGGGGTCGTGGCCCCCGTGGGTGGTGTCGTGGGCGGTGCCGCAGGCGGCGCGGTGGGCTGTGGATCCTGGGTCGGCTGGGGGCTCTGCGTCGGCTGCGGGTTCTGTGTCGGCGCGGGCGCCGGATCCGGCTGCGGGTCGGTCGACGGGGGCGGGTTCTGGGCCGGCGCGGGCGCGGGGACCGCCGCCGTCGCCTCGGCCGGCGACACCGCGACCAGGCCGACGGCGACGGCCGCCGCGAGGACGGCGGCGGTGGCGAACCTGCGGGGCGACCGGATGTGGTCGGCGCGGGTCATGGGGAGGCCTCTCGGGACGAGCCTGCCCGCGGTGGGGGGATGTCGCGGGTGGCGTGGCGGCCGTCGGGGCGGGGTGCCGCCGCGGGCCGGGACGGGTCGTGCGCCTGCCGCGGGTGCGGTTCGGCGCGCCGGGGGATCGGGTCGTGGCCCGTCGCCCGGCCGGGGTTCGTGGCGTGGCGGCCCCGCTGCCCGCCCGGTGCGCCGTCACCGAAGGCGACGTCGCCGGTCACCGGTCGTGGCGGGTCCGCCGGGGAACGGGGGACGTCGACCGATCCCGCCCACTCGGCCTCGTCGAGCCCGTCGTGGACGGCCTGGCCGGTCGGCGCCCGGGACGCGCCGCGCGGGGCGGGGACGGTGCGGGGGGCCGGCCCGCCGCTGCGCCCGGCAGGGCGCGGCGCGGGGATCCGGGCGGAGACGGCACGGATGCCGGGCAGGCTCGCGAACGGCGGCCGCGGGCCGGGGACGTCCGGGGCCACCGGCCCCGACGGGAGCGGACCGGCGTCACCGAACGGACCCCCGACCGGACCCTCCGGCCGCCGTGGCCCGGGGACGTCCAACTCCACCGGCCCCGACGGGAGCGGACCGGCGTCACGGAACGGACCCCCGACCGGACCCTCCGGCCGCCGCGGCCCGGGGACGTCCAACTCCACCGGCCCCGACGGGAGCGGACCGGCGTCACGGAACGGACCCCTGACCGGGTGCTCGGGCCGCAGCGGTGCGCGCGAGCCGGGTATGGCGGGCCGGGCTGCGGGGATCCCGGCATCCGGCGGGCCCGTCCGCCGCGGCGGGACGGGGCCGGTCGTCGGGCGACCCGGCTGCCGGGGGCCCCCGTCCGTCGTGTGCTCGGTGGCCTGCGGCGGGGGCGGGCCGACCACCGGGCCCGTGACCGGTCCCTCGCCCGGACCTCCGCCCGGCACGTGGAACGCCGCGGCGGGCATCCCCGCGGGTGGGCCGACCGGGGCGCGCGGGCCGGGGACGGACCGCGCGGGCTCGCCGCCGGGCCGGGCCGGCCCGCCGCGCCCGCCCGGCCACGGGACGGAGCCACCGGAGCCGGCCGTGACGTCGGGGCCGGGCGGCCACGCGACCGGGGCACCGGCGCGGGCCGGCACCGGCCCGCGCGCCGGGGGCGCCACGACCGGCGACCCGCCTGCGGCCCGCGGCAGCGGCACCGCGGCGACGACCATCGCGTGCGGCGGCTCCCCCGCACCGGGCCGCCCACGGACCCCCGCGACGACCGGGACCGGCGCCGTGAACTCCCCTTCGAACGGCGCCGCCGACGGCTCGTCCTCGAACGTGTCGTCCGGGAACGCCGGGACGAAGCCGACGTCGGGCACGCCGGGCGGAAGGCCGTTCGCGCCGAGGGCTGCGGCAGCCGGACTGGCGGCGGGACCGGCGGCGGCCACCCCGGCGGGTACGGCGGGATCGCTCCCGCCGCCCGGCTCGGCGGCGCCGGTGGTGCGCACGACCTGGCCGTTCTCCACCGCGACCTGGCGGGTGAGCCACCGCTGCCTACGGATCGTGCACAACGCCTGAATCTTGATCAGCGCCATCACCCACGACACCACGACAT
>JBFWRR010000128.1:0-8379 GCA_050248815.1 Pseudonocardia sp.
CAGATGCGGATACGTCTCGCAGAGCAGGCGCACGCCTCGCAGGTGCCGCAGCCTCTGCGCGGGGTGGCGGGTCTCTGCGAGGTGGCGGTGGGGGGTTTGCGCGGGGTGAGGCGGGTCTCTGCGAGGTGGCGGTGGAGGGTTTGCCCAGGGTGGCGGGTCTCTCCGAGACGTGGCGGGTATCTGCGATGCCGCGGTGGGCGGTCTGCGCGGGGTGCCGGGTCTCTGCGAGGTCGCGACGGGAGCCTCTGCGTCGGGTGCTGGATCCCTGCGAGGCCGTCGTGCAGCCGCAGCGCGGGGTGCCGGATCCCTGCGAGGCCGCGCCGACAGATCTGCCGACGCCGGATCTCCGAGCGGTCCCCGCGGGGCCGCGCCCGCCCTGTCAGCCCCGAGCCGGCCGGGTGAGCTCGGTGGGCGAGTTCGCCGCCGGTTCCTGGACGACGAGGTCGCCCGGTTCGAGACAACCGCCCACAAGCTCGTACGAGCCGCCGCGCAGCTCGTAGCGGCCGGGTTCCTCGCAGCCTGCGTGGCGCACCGTGAGCACGGCGACCACCGTGAGCGCACCGGCGACCAGCACCGGGGCCAGGGCCCGCACGCGCGTCATCCGACCTCCACCCGCCCGAGCGGCCCCGACGCGCCGCTCGCGTCCGAGGCTACCCGGCGCTGGTGCGAGGATGCCGGGATGGGCCTCGATCGTGCGGGAACTCCCCCTCCACCGGTCGGTCTCGACCAGGTGCGCGCCGCCCGCGAGCTGCTCGCCGGAGTGGTGACGACGACCCCGGTGGCGGGCGCGCGGGCGCTGTCGGAGCCGGCGGGCGGACCGGTCCTGCTCAAGTGCGAGAACCTGCAGCGGACGGGGTCGTTCAAGATCCGTGGGGCCTACACGCGGCTGCGTCGGCTCGACGAGCGCGAACGCGCCCGGGGAGTGGTGGCGGCGAGCGCGGGCAACCACGCGCAGGGGGTCGCGCTGGCCGCGCAGATCCTGGGGATCCGGGCGACCGTGTTCATGCCGGAGGGCGCCGCCCTGCCGAAGATCGACGCGACGCGCGGCTACGGCGCCGACGTCCACCTCGTCGGCGCGACGATCGAGCAGAGCATCGGCGCGGCGGTGGAGTTCGCGGAGCAGACGGGCGCCGTGCTCGTCCACCCGTTCGACCACCCGGACGTCATCGCCGGGCAGGGCACCGTCGGCTGCGAGATCGTCGAGCAGGTGCCGGACGTGCGTACCGTCGTCGTCGCGGTCGGCGGAGGTGGGCTGCTGGGCGGCGTGGCCGCAGCGGTCAAGGGCCTGCGTCCGGGCGTGACGGTGGCCGGGGTGCAGGCCGCGGGCGCGGCGGCGTGGCCGCCGTCCCTCGCCGCGGGTGCGCCCCGGGAGCTCTCCCGGATGCGCACCATCGCCGACGGAATCGCGGTCGGCCGCCCCGGTGACGTGACGTATCCGCAGGTCGCAGCCCTGGTGGACGATATCGTCACGGTCGGGGAGGACGAGCTGTCGCGCGCCCTCGTGCACCTGCTGGAGCGGGCGAAGCTCGTGGTCGAGCCCGCGGGAGCGGCCACCGTCGCCGCGCTCATGCGCGAACCGCGGCGCTGGCCGACGCCGGTGGTGGCGGTGCTCTCCGGCGGCAACATCGACCCATTGGTGCTGCTGCACGTCATCCAGCACGGCATGGCCGCCGCGGCGCGCTACCTCTCGCTGCGGGTACGGGTGGACGACCGTCCCGGCGCACTCGCCGAACTGCTCGCCCTCATCGGCTCCCGTGGCGCGAACGTCCTCGACGTCGACCATTCCCGCATCTCGACGGCGCTGCCGCTGGGGGACGTGGAGGTGGCGTTGCGGCTGGAGACCCGCGGGCCCGAGCACTGCGCCGAGCTGATGGCGGCCCTGCGCACGGCCGGGCACGCCGTCACGGGCGATCCCCGCCCGTGACCGCGTGCCTGATCAGCCGGTGAACGGCTCGGCCTTCGTCAGCGTGACCTTCATGCTGCCGCCGTTGGGCAGCTGGTACTCGCGCGTCTCGCCGACGCGGGCGCCGAGGATGGCCGCACCGAGCGGTGAGTTGGGGGAGATGACCTGGAGGTCGCCGTGCGCGCCCTCCTCGCGGGAGCCGAGCAGCATCGTCTCCGCGTCGTCCGGGTCCTCGTCGTAGCAGACGGTGATCACCATGCCGGGTGCGGCCGTGTCGCTGCTGGTGGGAGCGGTGCCGACCTGCGCGGTGCGCAGCAGCTCCTGCAGCTGGCGGATCCGGGCCTCCTGCTGGCCCTGTTCCTCGCGGGCGGCGTGGTAGCCGCCGTTCTCCTTGAGGTCGCCCTCCTCGCGACGGGCGTTGATCTCGGCGGCGATGACGGGGCGGTTGGCGATGAGGGCGTCCAGCTCGCTCTTCAGCCGGTCGTGCGCCTCCTGGGTCAGCCAGGTCACCTGGGTGTCCGTCACCGTCATCGCTCCTCCTGCTGTGTGGGTATCGCCCGCCGCACGCGGACGGTCCTCCTCGAGCCGGCTGCCCCTGCTGCCCCTGCTGCCCCCGAGTAAGGAAAAACACGACCCGCCTGCGGGCCGTGTCGGTTCACGGTAACACGGGTGCTGCCGTTCGTCGTGCTCCTTTCGACGAACGGTGGTGCCGTCGCGGAAGTTCCCGCAGTGGCATCGACGCAGGTCAGGGGCCCTTCCCGCGGGTCGTCCCCCCGTGCGGGAGCGGGACGGGCACGGTGGTGCGACCGTTCGTCGCAGTACGGGCTGCGACGAGCGGGAAGCTGGCACGCCCCCGCTGCGTTGGTCCGACAGGACGCGAATCGTCGGTGCTCCCTGTGATGATTCGACCCATCCGTTCCACCCCTGGAAGGACGCGAACCCACACCATGTCCGCTTCACCGAACGGCCACCGTCCGGGGCACGCCGCCGACGGACCGCTGCGGCTCATGACGGTGCACGCGCACCCGGACGACGAGTCGAGCAAGGGCGCCGCCACGTGTGCCCGCTACGTCGCGGAGGGCCACGAGGTCCTCGTCGTGACGTGCACCGGCGGCGAGGCCGGAAGCATCCTCAACCCGGCGATGGACCGGCCCGAGGTCCTGCAGAACATGGCCGCGATCCGCCGTGAGGAGATGGCGCGCGCCGCCGAGATCCTGGGCGTGCAGCACCGCTGGCTGGGCTTCGTCGACTCCGGGCTGCCGGAGGGTGATCCGCCGCCGCCGCTGCCGGAGGGCTGCTTCGCGCTGGTCGGCCTCGAGGTCGCCACCGCGCCGCTGGTGGCGATGATCCGCGAGTTCCGCCCGCACGTGGTCGTCACCTACGACGAGAACGGCGGCTACCCGCACCCCGACCACATCCGCTGTCACGAGATCTCCGTGGCGGCGTTCGCCGCCGCTGCCGACCCGGCGCGTTTCCCGGAGGCCGGAGCGCCGTGGCAGGCGCTCAAGCTCTACTACTCCCACGGCTTCTCCCGTGCCCGCCTCGAGGCGTTCCACAGCGCGCTCACCGCCCGCGGCCTGGAGTCGCCCTACGGCGAGTGGCTGGCGAACTGGTCCACGGACCGGCCCGATCCCGGCAGCCGGGTCACCACCCGGGTGAACTGCGCGGACTGGTTCCCCGTGCGCGACGAGGCGCTGCGGGCGCACGCCACGCAGGTCGACCCGACGAGCCGCTGGTTCCTCGTGCCGCCGGACATGCAGCGGGAGGTGTGGCCCACGGAGGACTACGAGCTGGTCGTGAGCCACATCGACGCGCCGACGCCGGAGGACGACCTGTTCGCGGGCCTGCGGACGCCCGTGCCCGCGGAGGTGCGCCGGGCGGGCTGACCGGGTTCAGGGCCCGGGTCAGGAGCACCGCCAGGGCGGGTCGACGAGCCGCAGCCGCACCCGCTGGCCGGGCCGGGCCTGTGCGGCCCGGTCGACGTCGGCGCGCAGCAGCACAGCCACGACGGGGTATCCGCCGGTCACGGGCGCGTCGGCGAGGAAGACCACCGGCTCGCCACCCGGGGGCACCTGCACCGCGCCGGGCACGAGTCCCTCGCTGGGCAGCTCGTCGCCGTCCGTCCGGTCGAGGCGGGCACCCGTGAGCCGGATGCCGATGCGGTCGCTGCGGTCGGACACCGTCCATTCGACGCGCCCGAGCGCCGCGGCGTCGGCGAGCCGGTCCAGCCGGGGCCCGCGCACGGCGCGCAGCGTGAGCACACCGTCCGTGGGTGTCGCCACGGGCGCGACGTCGACGTGCGGCACGGTGTCCGGTTCCGGCCCGACCGGCAGCAGGTCGCCCGCGCGCAGCGTCGCCGGACCGATGCCCGAGAGCGTGTCGGTGCTGCGCGAGCCGAGCACGGCCGGGATGGTGATCCCACCGCGCACCGCCACGTAGCTGCGCACACCGGTCGAGGGCGGTCCGATCCGCAGCTCCTGCCCGGCGCGCAGCGTGACGAGCGAGTGGTGGCCGACCGGTGTGCCGTCCACCGCGGCGGCGGCGGGCGCGCCGGTGACGGTGACGGTGAGCGGTGCGCGCAGCCGCGGCCCGCCCCGCAAGGTGAGCCCGCCCCAGGTGATCTCGACGGCGGCGGCGTCCTCGGGGTTCGCGAGCAGTCGGTTCGCCAGGCGCAACGCGCCCCGGTCCGCAGCGCCGGAACAGCCCACGCCCGCGGCGGCATGGCCCGGGCGGCCCAGGTCCTGCACGAGCGCCCGCCCTGCGCTGGCCACGACCTCCAGGCACCTGCTGCCGGGCTCGGGGGGTGCCGGGGCGGTCGCCGGGGCCGGGTCGCGGTCGCGGGTCGGGGCGGCGGGGTCGGCCCGGACGAACGTCACCGGCGCCCCCGGCTGCAGCAGCGCGGGCGGGTCGCGGTGCGCGTCCCACAGCGTCACACCGGTGCGCCCGATGAGCTGCCACCCTCCGGGCGACGCGCGCGGGTAGATGCCGCTGAACTCGCCGGCGAGCCCGACCGACCCCGCCGGGACGGCGGTGCGCGGTTCATCGCGCCGCGCGACGTGCAGCCGCTCGTCACCACCGGTGAGGTAGGCGAACCCGGGGGCGAACCCGCCGAACCCGACCCGCCACGGCGTCGCCGTGTGGGCCTCGACCACGCCCTCGGCGCCCAGCCCGGTGAGCCTGCCGACCTCGTCGAGATCGGGCCCGTCGTAGGCGACGGGGATCTCGACGGGTTGCTGCGCGGGTTCTGCGGCCGCGTCCACGGACAGGTCGAGCAACGTGCTGCGCAGGCGGCCGAGATCGGTGCCCGGCACCGAGGCGACGAGCACCGTGCGGGCGGCGGGGACGACGTCGAGCACGCCTGGGAGCGCGGCGCCGCGCACGGCGGCCGCGAACGCCCACACCTCGGGCAGCCCGTCGAGTTCCACGAGCACCGCGCTGTCCCCGCACGGCAGCACCCGCATCCGCCGCCTCCTCTGTTCCCGACCGGTCAGCGTAGGACGGCCCGCGGCGGCTCGCGCGTTGACCAGCGCGTATCGTCGTCGTCGTGACCGCACCGCTGATCGACCTGGACGGCGCGCAGCCGGTCGCCACCGTCGCACTGGTCTCCGTGCCCGGGCAGGACGGGCAGCCGCCGCCGGGACAGGGCGAGGAGTTCGGCAAGGCCTCGCCGGTCGGGCTCGTCGTGATCATCCTGCTGGGGCTCGTGACGATGCTCCTGATCCGCAACATGACGAAGCGGATCAAGCGCCTTCCGCAGAGCTTCGACGAACGCGCCGACGAGGCGCGCGACCGCCGCTCCTAGCGCACCTCCTCCGTCCTCGATCGGGGATACCCATGTCCCGAGTAAGCGTGTAACGTCGTAATCATCGAGCCGGGAGGTGGCGACGATGGTCGGACGGGTACACGGATGGCGCGGTCCGGGCGGGCGGCGCGGACCGGGACGTGGTGGCTGGCAACAGGCGGACCTGCCACCCTGCGACGATGCGGCGGCCTGGCTGCACGGCCGGCTTCCCGACGGGTGGTTCACCGACGGCCCCGAGGTGACGATCGACCGTGAGGAGATCGTCGTGGTGGGGGAGCTCGCGGCGCCGGACGGCGAGTACGCCGACGACGAGTCGGGCCGCGCGGAGCGGGCCGCCGCCGAAGCGGGCCGGATCTCGCGGTTCCGCGAGCAGACCCGGGACGAGCGCATCGAGATCGCGCGCCAGGCCGAGCACCGCTACGGCCGCAAGGTCGCGTGGGGAGCCCGGATCGGGGAGTCGGTGGAGCTGTTCACCGTCGCTTCGGTGCCGGTGATGACGCGGCTGCGCCAGCCGGAGCGGATCGTGCTGGACACGCTCGTGGACGCGGGTGTGGCCCGGTCCCGCTCGGACGCGCTGGCCTGGGCGGTGCGGCTGGTCGGTCAGCACGCCGACGACTGGCTGGGTGAGCTGCGCGCGGCCATGGCGAAGGTCGACGAGCTGCGCGCAAAGGGCCCGACGGGTTGACCCCCGCGGGGGTGGAACCCCCGCGTAGGCTCACCCGACGTGGGCGTGCGTGACCTGCTCTACTCCCTCTACGAGCGGAACCTGAGCCGCGAGCTGGCCCGCGTCGAACCGGCCCAGCGGCCTCGCCACATCGCCGTCATGCTCGACGGCAACCGGCGATGGGCACGCGACGCCGGCTTCGTCGACGTCAACGACGGGCATCGCGTCGGCGCGGCCAGGATCGCGGACCTGCTCGCGTGGTGCGAGGAGGCCCACGTCGAGGTCGTCACCCTGTTCCTGCTGTCCACCGACAACCTCAGCCGCCCCGCCGAGGAGCTCGAGCCGCTGCTGGGGATCATCGCCGACGTCGTGGACGATCTCAGCGGCCCGGATGGGCGCTGGCGGCTGCGGGTCGTGGGTGCGCTGGACCGGTTGCCCGCCCCGATCGCCCTGCGGCTCTCGGCGGCGGCCGAGCGCACGGTGGGCCGTCCGGGGCTCGAACTCAACGTCGCGGTCTGCTACGGCGGCCGGCAGGAGATCGCGGACGCGGTGCGCAAGCTGCTGCTGCAGCACGCGGAGGCCGGGACGACGATCGAGGAGCTCGCCGAGGTCCTCGACGTCGACCACATCGCCGCGAACCTCTACACCTCCGGCCAGCCCGACCCCGACCTGGTGATCCGGACGTCGGGGGAGCAGCGGCTGTCGGGCTTCCTGCTGTGGCAGTCCGCGCACTCGGAGTTCTGGTTCTGCGAGGCGTACTGGCCGGAGTTCCGCAAGGTCGACTTCCTGCGGGCGCTGCGCGACTACTCCGCGCGCCACCGCCGGTTCGGCTCCTGACGCTGCGGCCCCCGGACGTGCGACGGCCCCCCGCCGGGTGGGCGAGGGGCCGTCGGGTGGAGCGGGACGTCAGACCTGCACCTCGTGGTTGCTGGTCGTGTCGTCGTTGGTGGTGCTGTCGGAGAGCGTGCCGACGGCGTCGCTCGCCGCGGGCATCAGCCCGCCCAGCACCGGGCCGGCTGCCTCGTTCGCCGGGCCGTTGACGGGTCCGGGGAGCCCGTTGTCCTGGCCGACCACCGAGCCCTGGTCGGAGGCCCCCGCGGTGCTGACACGCTGCCCACCCGTCAGGGCCGGGAGCGCGTGCTGCATGACCGGCGTCATCATCGGCGCCAGACCGGCCTGGTCGAACTGCTGCTCGCCCGCGGTGCCGAAGGTGGTCGGAGGGAGCTCGAAGGCGAAGCCGGGCATCTGGCCGATCGAGCTGATCGGGTCGGTCGGGCTCGCGGCGGTGCGGCTGGCCCGGTGCGCCTCGAGGGCCTTGCCCACGTCGGCGGCGAGCGTCCCCGCCGGCACGATGCTGTCGGCGGTGAAGCCGTCGACTCCGGCCGTGTTGAGCTTGTTGAACTCGACGAGCTGCGCGATGTCGACGTTGGGGGTCGTGGTCTCCGCCGCGAACGCCGGCGCCGCGGCGCCGGCGCCGATGGCCGCCATCCCGCTGAGGGCGACGGTGGCGCGCAGCGCCTGCCTGGCCGTGGTCATGGGTGTGGTGTTCCTTCCCGGAGTGCGATTCCCGGTTCTGTCTCTGTCCGGCTCAACGAGGTGTCTCGTACCGGGTTGTCCCGCTCTGCCAACGTCACCCGGACGAGGCGGCTGGGAGGGCCGCAAGAACGGAACGCCGGGCCCCCGAAGGTGGCCCGGCGTTCCGCACGGCACGACGAGATCAGTCGTTGTCGTTCTCGGCGTCCTGGGTGGTGCTCTGGCCCACCGCGGTGCCGGCGTTGCTGCAGTCGCCGCCGCCCTGCGCGGTGACCGAGTCGGCGGCCGCACCGGCGACACCGAACAGCAGCGGGATCTGGGCGAGCACGCCGTTCACCGCGGCGAGGTTCACGTTGCAGACCTGGACGGCGTTGCCCGAGAGGACGTTGTTGCCGTTGAGGATGCCGTTGCCCTGGGCCGACTCCTGCTCGTTCTCCTGGTCGGTGACGTCGACGTTGCCGTGGCCGTGACCGCGGT
>JBFWRR010000129.1:0-8308 GCA_050248815.1 Pseudonocardia sp.
GCAGGATCGCGCTGCGGGTCGCGCCGATCGCCTTGCGGATCCCGATCTCGCGGGTCCGTTCGGTGACCGACACCAGCATGATGTTGGCGACGCCGATGCCGCCGACGATCAGTGAGATGGCCGCGATCGCCACCGTGAAGATGCTGAGGAAGGACAGGAACTGGTTGGCGTTGTCGAGCAGATTCTGCAGCGCGCGGGCGTCGAAGTCGCGCTTCGCGGGGTCGCGGATGTTGTGGCGCTCCGACAGGATCGTGTTGACCTGCTCGAGCGCGGCGGGCACCGCGGCCACGCTGGTGGCCTTGACGATGATCGAGTTGACCTCGTCCCCGCCGCCGACGAGGTAGCTGCGGGCGGCACCGATGGGCATGACGACGACGTTGTCCTGCTGCCCGTTGCCCTTGAGTACACCGATGACGCGGAAGTTCGTGCGTCCGATGCGGATGTCCTGGTCGAGCGCCTCACCCGCCTGCCCGCCGAAGAGGTTGGCGACCGGATTCGGCCCGAGGATGACCACCTTCGCGCGGCTGCGCTCCTCCGCGTCGGTGAAGAACCGCCCGACGACGAGGTCGCGGTCCTGCACCTCGAGGTAGTCCGCGGTGGAACCGTCGACGCTCGTGCGGAACTGGCCGCTGCCCGCCTCGAGCAGGGCCGTGCCGCTGACGACGGGGGTGACACTCGCGATGTCCGGCGCGGCGCGGCTGTCCCGCAGGGCCTCGACGTCGCTGTCGGTGAGGTCGCGCGCGACCCCGCCGCCGGGGACGCTGCCCTGCGTCTGCGTGACGACGATCTGGGTGCCGAGCGCCCCGAAGGACTCGTTGAACCCGGACGTGATGCCGTTGCCGAGCGCGACGAGCACGATCACCGCGGTGACGCCGATGACGATGCCGAGCGTGGTCAGCGCGGAGCGCAGGCGGTTGGCACGCAGCGCGCTGAGCGCGCTGCGCAGCGCCTCCCGCAGGCTCACCCGACCTCCCCGACCGTCCGCCCCACCCTGCGAACGAGCAAGGCCCGCCTCACGACGCCGCCCGATCGTGTCGGACATCGCTGACGACCTTGCCGTCCATCAGCCGGATCACGCGCTTGGCGTACCCGGCGACGTCGTCCTCGTGCGTGATCAGCACGATCGTGCGGCCGGCGCCGTTGAGGTCGGCCATGAGCTTCATGATCTCGGTGGTCGACGCGGAGTCGAGGTTGCCGGTGGGCTCGTCGGCCAGGATCATCGCCGGATCAGTGACGAGCGCGCGGGCGACCGCGACGCGCTGCTGCTGCCCGCCGGAGAGCTCGTTGGGCTTGTGCCGGATGCGGTTGCCGAGGCCGACCTGCTCGAGCGCGCGCATCGCCCGGTCCCGCCGGGAGCGCACGCCGGCGTAGACGAGCGGCAACTCGACGTTGCGGATCGCGCTGGTGCGCGGGATGAGGTTGAACGACTGGAAGACGAATCCGATCTTGCGGTTGCGGATCTCGGCGAGCTCGCGGTCCTTGAGCCGCCCCACGTCGACGCCGTCGAGGATGTACCGTCCGTCGGTCGGCGCGTCGAGGCAGCCGAGGATGTTCATCATCGTGCTCTTGCCGGAGCCGGAGGGGCCCATGATCGCCACGAAGTCGCCCTCGTCGATCCGGAGATCGATGCCGTTGAGCGCACGCACCTCGATGTCGCCGGCCTTGAAGACCTTCGTGACACCTTCCAGCTCGATCATCGGGCGCGCAGCAGCGTACGGTGGATCCTCCTTCGTCACCGTGCGTTCCTGCATGAATACGCTCCGTCCCCCGCCCCGTGGTCGACATTACCGGCTCAACACCTGTTGAGTTCCAGCAGGGTCTCCATGAGGATCTCTGGTGCGCCTGCGTGCAGCAGATGCCCCGTACCGGGTACGCGCACGTGCCGGACGCGCCGCCCGCCACCCCCGTTCGCGCAGGTGGCGGGCCGTCCGATCAGCCGCGCCATCCGTTCCGTCTGGCCCCGGGGCACGATCGACTCCTCCGCCTCCAGCAGTACCGTCGGGCAGCGGACGGATGCCAGGACGTCCCAGTGGGCCAACCTCGCCCACTCCCCCGCGATCTCGGCGACGTGGGCGGGCCGCGCCAGCAGGTGGAAACCGTCCGCGCGCTCCTCGACGCACTCGGTCATGTAGTCGCCGACCGCCCCCGCACCGAACGCCTCCCGCACCGCCGCGAGTGCCGGGAACGGCTGGCGTACCGCCTCGATCCACGCCCGGGCAGCTGCCGCGTCCCGGCCGCGGAAGTCGACCCCCATGTCCTCCACCACCAGGCCCCGCACCAGGTCCGGGCGCCGCGCAGCGAGGACGAGGCCGTGCAGCCCGCCCATCGAGTGCCCGGCGACCAGTGCCGGACCCGCGTCGAGCTGGTCCAGGACGTCCGCGGCATCGGCCGCGAGCCGATGCGTCGTCCAGGGACCGCGGGCCTGCGACCGGCCGTGGCCCCGCGCGTCGAACCCGACGACGCGGCCGTGCGCGACGAGCCTGCGTGCGAGCGGCCACCACGTCGTGGCGCGCCCCATGAGGCCGTGCATCAGCAGGATCGGCGGGCCCTGGCCGCCGAACTCGACCACCGCGAGATACACCCCGTCGGAGGTCCGAACCGAGCGCCGCCCCTCCACGCGCGGCAACCTAGCGACTCCGCGCCCGCGGCGCGCGCGAGATCGCGTCTACAGTCGGGACATGGCCGTCGTGAAGATCAATGCCATCGAGGTCCCCGAGGGTGCGGGTCCGGAGCTGGAGAAGCGGTTCGCCCACCGGCTGCACGCCGTGGACGGGCAACCGGGCTTCCTGTCCTTCGAGCTGCTGCGGCCGGTGGCCGGGGAGAGCCGCTACTTCGTCGTCACGCACTGGGAGAGCGACGAGGCGTTCCAGGCGTGGCTCAAGGGCCCCGCGATGGAGGCGCACTCGGGCGAGCGGGCGCGGCCGGTGGCGTCGGGATCGTCGCTGCTGGAGTTCGAGGTGGTCCAGTCCTCCCCGTGACCCGCTCCCCGCGAGTTGCGCATTCGGCCGCCGCGAGTTGCGCGTTTCATCAGGCCGAGGTGCGTAATCCATCAGCGCGGCGCGGACTCCGGGTGCTCGTCCAGCTCGTCGGGGATGCCGTCGTCGTCGGAATCGGGTAGCAGGGGGTCCGGGCACCCCGCCCGGACGGCCTCCAGCTGGGCCGCGAGCGCGATCCCCGCGAGCAACGCGATCCCGGTGACGTTCGCCCACAGCAGCAGCGCCATGACAGCCGCGAGCGGGCCGTAGGTGTCGCCGAGGTCGGCGAACACGACGTAGACGGCGAGCAGCCCGGAGATCGCCAGCCACCCGAGCACCGTCAGCGCAGCTCCCACGGCGAGCCAGCTCAGCCCCGGCTGCCTGCGGCGGGGGGCGTAACGCAGCAGCGCCGTGACCGCGACGACGAGTGCGAGCAGACCCAACGGCCATCGCACGACGTCCCAGACGGTCTCGGCGGCATCGCCCCACCGGTAGACCTGCTCGACCGCCTCCCCGAACGGCTCCCCCGCCACGATCAGCAACAACCCGACCACGAGCGCCGACCCGGCCGTCGCCGTGAGCACGGCCGCCCAGGCGTACTTGCGCAGCGCGGGGCGGTCGCGCTTCGTGCCGTAGATGCGGTTGGCGCCCCGCTCCAGCTGCGCGAACGCCGACGTCGCCGCGAGGAACGCCGTCATAATCCCCACCACGACGACGACCTCGGCGCGCTCGCTGCCCTCGTCGCTCGTGCCCGAGTCCACGACGTCGCGGACGAGCTGGTCACTGCTGCCCGGCGAGATCGCCACCACCGTGCGTGCGACAACCTCCGCGAACGACTCGGCGCCGAGTGCCGACGCCAGCCCGGCCCCGGCGATGATGAACGGCACGACCGCCAGCGCGAGCTGCATCGCGAACGCGCGGGCGTGGCTGAACCCGTCGCCGAAGCGGAACCGGACGAACGCCGCCTTGAGCAGGTTCGCGAGGCCGCAGTGGCGCGCGGTGTGCCAGGCGTCGTCGGCGGAGAGAAGCTCCCCGCCCATCTGCTCCGTCTCGGGGACGGGGCGCACCGAGCTCACATACGGACCGTACAGACCGTGCCCCGACCGCGAGTTGCGCTTCTCATCAGATCGAGATGCGTGTCCGGCCGGCGACCGATCGGACAAGAGCGCCAACTCGGGCCGGTGGAACGCGCAACTCGCCGACGCGGGATGCGGAACTCGCCGATGCGGGATGCGGAACTCGCCGACACAGGATGGGGATGCAGACGCGGACGCGGCGCTGCGCGACGCGGAACGGCCGTCAGCGGCCGGGTCCGTACAACCCGAAGATCAGCTTCTCGTCGCCGGGCACGAACGTCCCGTGCTTCTGCGACGCGTCGCCTATTTCACGGTTGCGGCGCAGCAGGTCCCGGCCGAGGGCGAGCTGGCGGCGCTCCCACTCCGGCAGCGCGCGGGCCAGGTCGCCGCGCGCCGCGGCCAGCGCCACGGCCAGCGCCCACCCGTCCGCCGCTGCTTTCGCGGTACCCGCGGCGGCGTGCGGACGGACCGCGAACGCCGCGTCCCCGATCAGGCAGATGCGTCCGTGCACCATTCGCGGCACCTCGATGTCGTAGATCACCTGGACGAACGGCTCCGGTACGGCGGTGAGCACCTCGGCGATCACCGGAGCGAGCAGCTCGGCGGCGTCCGACCGCAGATGCCGCACCTCGTCGTCGCGCGCGGTGCCCGGCGGGAGCGAGACCTGCCGCACCTTGCCGGTGCGGTCCGTCATGAGCCTGTCGAGGTCGGCGACGTTCCGATACCAGACCACGTTCGCGAGCCGCCTGCCCGGCTCCAGCGACCCGTCGGGACCGGGGATCGGGTAGACGAGCACGTGGCTGTCGGCAAGCACCTGGTAGGTGATCGCGTCCGAGAGCCGGTCGAACGTCGGCGGGCGTAGCTCCGCCTCCGGCAGGGTGCCGCGCCACGCGACGTAGCCCGAGTAGGTCGGCCTGATCTCCGGCAGCAGGCGCGCCCGAGCGGCCGAACCGATGCCGTCGGCGCACACGACCAGGTCCGCGTGCACCCGCTCGCCCGTGCCGAGGGTGAGGGTGCCGTCGCGGGTGATGTCCACGGCCTCGCAGCCCAGCCGGTAGCGCCGGGTGGGCAGTTCGGCCAGCAGGGCACGGTAGATCGTGTTCCACGACGAGAACCGGTACGGATGGTCCCGCTCGTGCACGACGCCGCCGGTGCGGTCGAGGAAGCGGATCCAGCGGGTCGTCGAGCACAGCTTGTCCGGGTCGGTGTCGGTGCGCTCCGCGAACCAGCGCACCGTCTCGTCCAGCACCGCGATCCCCGCACCCCGCGCCTCCAGCGCGGCCGCCGACCGCTCGTACACCGTGACGTCGCATCCGACGTCGGTCAGCACCAGTGCGGCCGTCAGGCCACCGAGGGAGCCGCCGACGACCGCGACGCGCGGCATCGCCACCCGATCAGGGACGACCGAAGGTGGCGATCGAGTCCACGCCGAGCTCGAACAGCACACGGCGCTCGTCGATCGAGGGATCGCGCAGCCCGTAGGGCGGCTCGTTGCCGGTGTACTTCACCCAGATCTTGTCCAGCTGCGCGGTGACACGCGGACCCTCGACGGGGTCGTCCTCCGAGACCTCACGCCGCACCGTTGCCTTGATCGACATCCAGTGGTAGGCGTTGGCCGGGTTCATCAGGGCGAACGTGGCCTGCGAGTTCAACCGCAGCCACTCCACCTTCTTCCGGTGGGTCGCGAGGTTGAGCAGGATCGTGTCGCCCTCGTAGTCGAACCACACGGGCGTGAGGTTCGGGCGGCCGTCCTTGCCCATCACGGCGACGATCGCGGTGACGGGCTCGTCGACGAGCTGCTTGTAGGTCGGGTCGAGGTCGGCGAGGGAGCTGAGGCTGCCGTGGCTGCCGATCGTGAACTGTCCCGGCTGGAGCCCGTCCGCGACATCGAGGAACCGGGCGACGCTGATGGCCATGGATCGTTAGCGTAGGAACATGTCGGTGGGCGTGGAACCGTTTCCAGCAGCGATCACCGGCGTGGCGGAGGGTCTTCACCACGGTGGCGTACACCGTATGTTCGGAATGCCGGGCGGTGGGCCGAACCTCGCGCTGCTCGCAGCGGCCGGCGAGCTGGGCATCCCGTTCACGCTGTGCCACGGCGAGACGGCCGCGTGCATCGCCGCGGGCGCCTACGGGCTGCTGAGCGGCGCTCCGGGCGCCGCGCTCGTCACCCGCGGGCCGGGGCTGGCCAGCGCCGTCAACGGGCTCGCGCAGGCCACGCTGGACCGGGCGCCGCTGGTGCTGCTCGCGGACTGCGTGCACGCCGCCGAGCGCGGCCGGGTCGCCCACCAGCGCCTGGACCAGGTCGCCGTCACCCTGCCCGTCACGCGGTGGAGCGGGACGGTGGGGCGGCGCGATCCGGCCGGGACGGTCGCGGCGGGCGTCGCGCTCGCCGCGGGGCCACCCGCCGGGGCCGTGCACCTCGACGTCGACCCCAGCGCGACCGGGGATCCCCCGCCGTCGCCCGCCGCGCTCGCTGTCGCCGACCGGGGCGCGTTGACGAAGGCCGTCGCCCTGGCCCGGCGTGCCCGGCGACCGGTGCTGATCGTCGGGGTCGACGGGATCGGCGCCGGCCTGAGGAGGTGCGGCCTGCCGGTCCTGACGACGTACCAGGCGGCCGGTGCGATCCCGGGCGATGCGCCGGAATGCGCCGGGCTGTTCACGAACGCCGCCGCCGAGCGCCCGCTGCTGGAGGCGGCCGACCTGATCATCGGAGTCGGGCTGGACGCGATCGAGCCGATCCCGGCCTCGTGGCGCTACGACGCGCCGGTTGTGCTGCTCGCGCCCGTGCCGGCGGATCCTGCGTACTACACGGCCACGCCGGACGACGGGCTGCGCCCGTTCGTCGTCCCCGGCCCCCTCGCCGACACCCTGCCCACCCTGCTCGCCGCGCTCGACCCCACATGGGCTCCCGACGCAGGCGCACAGCACCGCACGGCCACCCTCGCCGCACTGGACGCCCACCCCGGACCCGGGCTGCGGCCCGTCGACCTCGTCCGCGCCGTGCACGCCTGGGCTCCGACCGCCCGCGTGACGGTCGACGCCGGCGCCCACATGCTCGCCGCCCTGCCGTTCTGGCCGGTCCGGCGTCCGCACGGGCTGCTCATCTCCAACGGCCTCGCCACCATGGGCTACGCGCTCCCCGCCGCGATCGGCGCGGCGCTCGCCCGGCCCGGTGAGCGGGTCGTCTGCCTCACCGGCGACGGCGGCCTCGGCATGGTCCTGGCCGAGCTGGAGACGATCGCCCGGCTCGACCTGCCCGTCACCGTCGTGGTGTTCGACGACGCCGCGCTCACGCTGATCGAGCTCAAGCAGTCCGCCGGCCAGGGTGGGAGCGCCGCCGTGCGCTACCGGGGCGTGGACTTCGCGGCCCTCGCCCGCGCCACGGGTGTTCCCGCCGCCACCGCCGGGACGGCCGACGAGGTGACCGCGGCGCTGCGGGCGTCGGGACCGGGCCCGTTCCTGCTCGACGCCCGGATCGACCCTGCGAGCTACCGCCACCTCATCCGCGTGACGCGCGGCTGAACATCGGCTCCGGGGTCGCCCCGCGAGTTCCGCATCCCGTCAGCGCGAGTTGCGGGTTTCACCCGGGCAGATCGGCGTAGACGGCCTGATGAAATGCGGAACTCGCGGAAAGACTCCGGACACGCGACACGGCCGGCCCGGGCTAACCCGGACCGGCCGCGAGCCGTGCGTGTCAGCGACAGGACGTGCCAGGAAATCAGCCGTCCCCGTCAGCGACCGGGGATCAGTCGTCCCCGGCGCCCGCCAGGTCGACGGGCGGCGCGTCCGGAACCCCGACGGCGGGCTTCGGCTCGCCGCGGAAGACGAACCTCGCCCGGTCGTCCGAGGCACGCGAGCCCTCGGGGGCGTCCGAGTCGTTCTCGACGTCCACGACGACGATCTGACCCGGCTGGACCTCGCCGAAGAGGATCTTCTCCGACAGCTGGTCCTCGATCTCGCGCTGGATCGTGCGGCGCAGCGGCCGCGCGCCCAGCACCGGGTCGAAGCCGCGCCGCGCGAGCAGCGACTTCGCCGCGGGGGTGAGCTCGATGGCCATGTCCTTGTTGGCCAGCTGCTTCTCCACGCGGGTGATCATCAGATCGACCATCTCGACGATCTGCTCCTCCGTGAGCTGGTGGAACACGATCACGTCGTCGATCCGGTTGAGGAACTCGGGCCGGAAGTGCTTCTTGAGCTCGTCGTTGACCTTCGTCTTCATCCGCTCGTAGTTCGACTGCTCGTCGTTGCTCTGCG
>JBFWRR010000130.1:0-8183 GCA_050248815.1 Pseudonocardia sp.
GGACGCTCGCGGTCGGTGCGTTCGCCCGCGCCTGCACGGCGGCGGCCGCCCGCGGCGCCCTCGTCGCGGCGATGGCCGGGAACCTCACCGGGGAACGGGCCGCGGCGTGGGTGCGTCGGGGGCTCGCCGTGCTCGCGCCGCCCGGGGTCGCGATGGCCGCCGTCGAAGCCGCCGCCTGCGTGGGGAGGGCCTGGGCGGGCCCGCCTGCCGTACCCGTCGCCGGTCCGGACGGGCGACGCAACGGCGCGGCGGTGGCCGTCACCGCCGTCGACGAGGCAACCGGCAAGTTGCTGCTGCGCCGGTACGGGGTGCCCGTGCCCGACGGCGTGGTGTGCGCCAGTGCGGGCGCCGCGGTCGCCGCCGCCGCCGATCTCGCAGGCCCCGTCGCCCTGAAGGGTCTCGGCGCCGCGCACAAGACCGAGCAGCGCGCCGTCCGGCTCGGCCTGCTCGACGCGGGCGACGTGCGGTCGGCCGCCGCCGAGCTGCTGGCCAGGTTCCCCGCGCTGCTGGTCGAGCGCCTCGTGTGCGGGGCGGTCGCCGAGCTCCTGGTCGGAGTGGAGACCGACCCGGCGTTCGGCCCGCGGCTCAGCCTGGGGATCGGGGGCGTCCTGACCGAGCTGGTGCGCGACGTCGCCCATCTGCTGCTGCCCGCGAGCGCGGCCGAGATCCGCCAAGCCCTGCTCGGCCTGCGCTGCGCCCCGCTGCTCGCCGGCTACCGCGGCGCGCCACCGGCCGACCTGGACCTGCTGGTCACCGTCGTGGCGCGGGTCACCGAACTGGTGCTCGACATGCCGGACGTGGTCGGGCTCGAGATCAACCCGTTGATCGTGACCGCGGACGGGGCCTGGGCCTGCGACGCGCTCGTCGTCACGGCCGGAGGGGGAGCATGAGCGAGCAGGCGCTGCGCACGCGCACGCTGGGTGCGGTCCTCGAGGTCACCCTCGACCGCCCACCCGCCAACGCGATCGACCTGGCGACCTCGCGGGCGATGGGGGACGTGTTCGCCGCCTTCCGCGATGATCCCGCGATGCGGGTCGCCGTCCTCCGCACCGGCGGCGAGCGGTTCTTCAGCGCCGGGTGGGACCTCAAGGCGGCCGCGGCGGGTGACCCTGTGGACGGTGACTACGGGGTCGGCGGCTTCGGCGGCATCCAGGAGCTTCCGGAGCTCGACAAGCCGGTCCTGGCGCTCGTCGAGGGCATGGCCGTCGGCGGGGGGTTCGAGCTGGCCCTGTCCTGCGACCTGATCTACGCCGCCGACACCGCGTCCTTCGCCCTGCCCGAGATCAACGCGGGCACGCTGGCGGACGCGGCGACGTTGCGTCTGCCCGCGAGGATGCCGCACCACATCGCGATGGAGTTGCTGCTCACCGGCCGATTCATGGACGCCGCCGAGGCCCACCGCTGGGGTCTGGTCAACGAGGTGCACGCCGCGTCCCGCGTGGCCGCGCGCGTGCTGGACGTGGCCGCGCAACTGGCCGAGGGGCCGCCCCTGGTGTTCGCGGCGATCAAGCAGGTGCAGCGCGAGAGCCAGCGCCTGACCTTCGCCGAGGCCATGCGGGGGATCGCGACCGGCGCGTTCCCGGCCGTCGCCGCGCTGTACGCGTCGGAGGACCAGCGGGAAGGGGCACGAGCGTTCGCCGAGAAGCGACCGCCGGTGTGGAAGGGGTACTGAACGATGTCGGACACACACGGCCACGGCCACGGCTGCGCTGCCGACCACCACCGGGGCGAATACACCGAGCGACAGCGGGCCGATCTCGATCTGGTGCTGGCGTTCAACCATCGGCTGGCGCAGGCCATCGACGACAACGTCGACGTCACCGACACCATCGCGGCGCTCGACCCCGACCCGCTGCGCTACATGTGGGTCGACGAAGGCGACGGGCAGATCCCCGCCCAGCTCACCAAGGCGGCGGCCGTGCTCGACGGCGCACCCGTCCTGGCCGGTCAGCGCCGGGGCACCGCGCGTCCGCTTCCGCAGAGCGTCAACGCCTCCCGTCCGACCGTCGCCGCCCGCGGCGCCACGTTGCTGGTCGCCTGGCTGGAGTGGCAGGAGGACCGCGGCGACCGGCTGGTCGCCGAGGTCCGCACGGCGGACTCCTGCGCGGCCACGATGGTGGTCGCGGGACCCGAAGACCTGTTCCGCCCTACGGCCGCCGTCGCGTCGGACGGTGTTCCGTGGCTGGTCTTCGGGCGGTCGGTCGACGCCGAGGTCGGGGTGTGGGCCAGCCGCTTCCAGGACGGCCGGTGGAGTTCGCCGGAGCGGGTCAGCGACACCGACGCACCCTCGTTCAACCAGGAGATCGTGGCCTCCGACGACGGCGTCCTGCAGGTGTGCTGGCAGGGCCGCGCAGGCGACCGGTTCGGGGTCTTCGCCCGACGCTGGAACGGCAGCGCATGGGAGCCGACGCTCCGCGTCGACGAGGGGTCGCGCAACGTCTGGGACCCGACGCTCGCCCTCGTCGGCGACGGAGTCGCCTACGCATGGACCGTCTACGCGGACGGCGGTTACGGCATCGCGCTGCGCCACGTCGGCGCCTCGGGCGCGGCGGGACCGGTCCGGCAGCTCACCGGGGGCACCGACTACGCGCTGCACCCCAGCCTGGCCGCGACCGCCGACGGCCGGCTCTGGTGCGCGTTCGACGTCGTCACCGTGCAGGGCCACGGCGGCAGCGGACCCACGCGGCTGCGGCGGCTGCCCCCGGGCGGGGTTCCGGTCGACGACCGGGCGGGCATCCGGGAGCCGGGGGTGAGCGTGCCGCCCGAGCTGCTCCCCGAGGTGAGCGCGGGCATCCGCGTCGTCGCCGTCGAACGGGACGGGCTGGTGGAGCCGCCCGGTGTGCTCGCGCCCGGGCTGAACGTGGTGCCCTCGGCGATGCCGCGTCTGGAGGCCACCGCCGACGGCGGACTCGTCGTCGGCTACCGGATCCATCGGCAGCTGCCGCTCATGACGTACTACTGGGAGGCGGCCGCGCAGGTGCTCGGGCCGGACGGGTGGCTGCCGCCGACGACCTACGCGGAGACCGACGCAACCCTCGAGGAGGTCGCGCTCGCCGCCACCACGGCCGGCGTGGTACTCGCCACGCAGGCGGACGGGCGGCTGCAGCGCGCCCTGCACTGGAGCGAGGGCTTCGGCGGCCGCGAGTGCCCCTACCTGGCCGACCATCACGGTGGCGTCGTCTGGCACGGCGTGCACGGCGCCGGACGGGTGGTGCTGACGACCGTCGCGTCCGCAGGCCCGGCGGCGGCCGACGGTACGCGGTCGGCCGCGCTCGTCTCCGCCGAGCGGCGAGAGAGCAGGCGATGGGTGGCCGGGGACGTGGGTGACCACCCTGAGATCCCGTTGGACGTGGAGCCCTACCGGCTGTACTGGGGCGACCTGCACCGGCATTCGCTGGTGAGCCGCTGCACCTCCGGCGACGAGCCATCGCTCGACGACTTCTACCGCTACGCCTGGGACGTCGACGAGTACGACTTCTGGGCGGTCACCGACCACGCCGAGAACTCCACGGCCTACCAGTGGTGGAGCATCCAGAAGATCGCCGACCTGCTGCACGTTCCCGGCCGCTTCGTGCCGCTCTACGGCTTCGAGTGGACCTCGGCCGAGCACGGTCACCAGAACGTCGTCTACGGCGACGTCGCGCGCGGCGCACCGATCTTCTCCGCCTTCGCGGAGGGCACCACCACCCCGGACGGGCTCTGGCGGGGCCTCACGGCCAACCCGGGCTTCCCCGCGATCACCATCCCGCACCACCCCGGCTCGGCGATGGTGCACAACGACTGGGACTACCACGACCCGCGCTTCAGCAGGCTGGTCGAGGTGTTCCAGGCCTGTCGCGGCAACTACGAGTCGCAGACGTGCTTCCGGCAGTACTCCGACGGCACCGCCACGGGCACGTTCATGCTCGACGGGCTGCGGCGCGGGCACCGCTTCGGTCTCATCGCGTCCTCCGACCACGGCCACGGCGCGAGCTACGTCGCGGTGCTCGCCCGGTCCCTGACCCGCGCCGACATCTTCGACGGCCTGTGGTCGCGCCGGACGTGTGCCGCCACCACCCGCGGGGTCGTCGCCGTCCTGCGGATGGGGCCGCACCTGATGGGCAGCGAGCCCGACTGGGCCGGGCCCCGGCCACTCACGGTGCACGCCCGCGGCTATGCCGAGCTCGCCCGGATCGACATCCTGCGCGACGGCCGCGTTGTGCACGTGGTCCGTGGCGAGCCACGACTGCCCCCGGGACACCGGCGGGTCGACCTGCGGGTCGAATGGGGCCAGGCCGACACGACCACCTGCTGGGACGGGCGCCTGTCGGTGGACGGCGGCAGGCTCCTGCTGCCCGACTACGTCGGCCCCGAGGTCGTGGCCATGGACGAGCGGTCCGTGGCGTGGCAGCACGTCACGCACAGCTTCGGCGAGCCCTACGGCGCGCAGCGCGGCGGGGTCGAGGTCAGCCTCTGCGGGCCGCCCGACGCGCGGGTGCGCCTCGACGTCGCGGGCCGGTCGGTCCGGATCGAGCTCGGCGGGCTGGCCGAGCGGCTGGCGGACGGCCCCGTCGCCGTCGAGGGCGGGGCCGGGCTGCCGGGCACGCTCACGGTGCAGCCCGCCATCGGCGCGCTCCTCGGCCTCGGTGCGCGCCAGCTCGACGTCTCCTTCCAGGACGACGATGCGCTCGCCGACGCTGCGTTCTACTACGCGCGGGCGTTCCAGGTGGACGGCGAGCTGGCGTGGTCGTCCCCGCTGTGGGTGTGCCCGTCGGCCGGGAATCCGTAGTGGGACGGAGGGCGGCGTGGCGCCGGTAGCCCTTTGGCCGGTTCGTCCTGATCAGTGTGGGCCTGTCCTGGGTGGGCGCGCGCAGGAGCCGCCACGCGGGATGCCTCTCCCGCAGTGTCTCGATCGACTCGAAGTCCACCGCGACCAGGTTGCCGATCGGCGGCGGCGGCTGGATCGAGGATCGCGCGGCGCGCCCAGGCTGAGCCCTCGCGGCTGATCGACATGTGCACGTCCACGCACGAGCATCTCGGACGCGACGACCAGGCTCGTTGACGGGTCGGGCCGGGCGCGGCACGCTGCCCGTCGGGTCCAGGTCCCGGGCGGGCCCTGACCCGGGGAGGACGTCATGTCCAGAGCGCAACAGACCGCGATCAACAGCACGGGAGACGGCCAGGCGTCCCCGACGATCGAGGCGATCACCCCATGAGCGAGCAGCCTGGATCGCCTGGCGGCCGCGGTCAGCGGCCCGGTCAGCAGCGCCGTCCGCGCCCCCGGGCCGGCTACTTCAATCCCGTTCCGCCTGCGCTCGCGAACAACGCACAGGTGCTCGCGACACCCGCGACCGCCCGGCCGCGCCTGCGGGCGCTGTTGCACACGCGTGCGTTGCAGCGCAACGACCAGGTCCTCGCACCGGGGCAGGCTGACGTCGCGCACCTGCCCGACCGGCCGGCCGGCCTGCACCCCGACGACCTTGCGTTCCTGGATGAGTTGTGGCAGGGCCTCGACCGCGATATGCGGTTCGAGCCCGCCCGGGCCGTGGCCGAGATCGACCGGATGTTCCGGCACAGCGACAAGCCCGACAGCGGCGTCCAGACGTACCTCGCGGCGCTGCGCCTGGAGTTCGGCCAGTTGCCCGACGACTGGCGAGGCGCGGTCAGGCTGCCGGTGGGCTCGGTCGCGGAGTGGATCGACGGCGGGCGCTGCGCGACCAGCAGCGATGACTGGATGTTCGTGCACGGTCGGGGCGGCAGGATCCTCTGGCGGGTGTACGTGAACGCCGCGACGGACCACGCGCCCGCGGTGTTCAAGCACCTCTGTACCGCGATCCTGTCGGAGCCCGACCCGGCCGGGTGCAAGCTCGGCAGCTACCCGATCGCGAGCACGGGACGGGACTGCATCGTCGCCTACCTCGGCTCCACAGCCGGCCGCGACCGGATCGCGCAGACGATGCTCGACTACACGCGCCACCACCAGGGGCACGTCGGGCCTCAAAGCGTGCGGTTCACCGTCCGACAGACGCCGGGAATCAGCTACGCACCGGACCCGCCACCTGCCCTGGCGGAGTGGGTGAGGGTGACCGAGGAGCACCTTCGGGCGCAGTGGGGCGAGGGCGACCTGGCCGAGCTGGCCCGCCGCGATGGGCGCGACTGGGACGACAACACGCGCAACGACTCCGTCGCGCGGCGGTTCTTCATGTCCTACTCGGAGCTGGTCGTGGCGGTGATCGCTTACGCGTGGAAGCTGGCCGACACGCGGGCGGACTTCCTCCGGCTCCTTGCCATCGCATTCACCGATATCGGCCTCGACCTACGCACCGGTACGCTCGCACCCCCGTCGGCTGCCGCCGCCTCGTGGCTCATCGACCGGTTCTGCCCCATAGAAGGACCACCCGAGCCGGCACCGGACGGCGACCCATCCGACGACGAGGACGGCTGAGACCGTACAGAGGGGCCCGGGCGCCCCACCGCCCACCGAGGAGCCAGCATGTCCAGTCCGCTCATCGCCTTGGATCCGCACGGCACGCCTGCCGTACTGAGCTACGACCTGCCGGAGCCCACGTCCTACCGTGGCCGCCATATCATCGAACTGGACATTCCTGAGGATTACTTCCTGTCAGAGACACCCGACCCTCCGCAAGCACAGCCGAAATCACAACCACCCTTCGGGGCTATCGAACCGGGTGATGACGTCGTTTACGGTCCGCCGACGAGGCGTGACCCCAACCCGAACGACGAGGCCATCAAGGCGGCACTGAAAAGCGCCAAGGACACCGGCTACTTCGATCCGAAGATCTTTCCCAATATTTCCGGCGGCAACGACCCGCTCAGCCGCGAAAAGATGCGTCAGGTGTTGAGCAACCTGAACGAGGACACCATCGTCACCCAGTTGAACGCGGGGAATCGATTGACGATCTTCCGCACGTCGACGGGCGACTTCGACTACCGCTTCATCCCGAACCCGAAACGTGGCGTGCCACGGATACTGCTGATCGAGCACTACCGACTGTCCTCGTTTGCCGGCCGCTACGGCGTCGGCCGGACCATCAAGACGTTCTCCCTGCTGCCCGGGGAACACACGAAGATCACCATCACGAGCTACCGTCGTAGCCAGGAGACGCTGAAGCAGGCGTCCTCGATCCTGGACTCCACCACGGACGAGACCGAACGCGAATTCGAGCGCACTGTTCTCCAGGAGCAGACGAAGCAGGAGAACATCGACAAGAGCCTTGAGTACCACGCCGAAGCGGAAGCCGAGGGAAAGGCCAGTTGGGGCTGGGGCAGCGCGAGCATCACCGCCAGCGGCGGCGTCAAGGGAAGCACGAACGCAGTCCGTGAAGAGTTCGGCAAGAACATGGCCAACGCTGTGGCGCACAACGCGGCGAAAGCATCCACTCGACGTGACGTACAAGTCGACACCGCGTACGAAAGAACCACCGAGGTCCGGGAGGAGACCGCCGTCGAGCGAGAGCTGACGAACATCAACGTCAGCCGAACCTTGAACTTCGTCTTCAAGCAGATGAACCAGGAGTACATCACGGTGCTACACCTCGTGGATGTACGCGTTGCATTCTTCGACGGATTCCAGGAATCCCGTCACGAGGTCACCCTCCCAGAGTTGCCCGGCCTGCTCGCCCAGCACGTGCGTCCTGAACGCCGACTCGACGTACAACTCGCAATTCGGAGCGAGCTTGCGAACATCGTGGACTACCAGGGCAGGAAGGCCGACAGCTTCATCCAGGACGTCCAACGGACGCGCACCGTATCGTTCAGATACGGACCCGGAGCCTCGGACAACTACGCCTCGACCCCCGTCCCCGAGTTCTACATCAACGTCAACCCGTCCTACACGACGACGTATGCCGTCACCAAGGACTACGACCTCACCGTCCCGGGCGTCATCATCACCGCCGACAGTCATGTCATGCGCACCGATGGAGTCGTGGTCGACGCGTTCCTCGGTCAGGGCGACTGTCTGGACGCCTA
Organism: Pseudonocardia sp.; assembly: GCA_050248815.1. Lineage (GTDB taxonomy): Bacteria > Actinomycetota > Actinomycetes > Mycobacteriales > Pseudonocardiaceae > Pseudonocardia. The sequence continues at coordinate 7,972 of JBFWRR010000130.1, forward strand.
CTCCCACGGACTGCAGGATCAGGCGGTACGCGAACGGAAGATAGAGAACGACCGACGGGAATCCGAGATCCTCACTCAGCGCGAGGTAAGCATTCAGCCCGTTTGATTGGTCTCCGCTCGTTGATGATCTTGTAGTGTGGGACCTCCACGGCGTGTCGATCACCGGTTGATCGGCTTGGGCGCGGTTCGATCTTCCGGTGCCCGGGGCGGAG
>JBFWRR010000131.1:0-8163 GCA_050248815.1 Pseudonocardia sp.
ATGAGCGGGGTTCTTCGTCCTGCGAACCCCGCTGGGGCGCAAACGCGCGATGAAGACTCCGGTGGCGGTGATCCCGGCGGCTGCGATCCCCGCGGCTGCGATGCCGGTGGCGGTGATAGGTGGCTGCGATCCCGGTGCCGGCGCCGTTTGCACACATGTGCGAGACCCCGCACACGCCCGAGCATGGCCGCACACACCGTCGGCGGTATGTGCCAGCACTCCGGGATGTGTGCCACCTCCCGGGATGCGCCGGGGTCGCCCGGCAGCCGCGCGGGAGGTCGAGGACGTGATCCTCGCCGCCTGCATCCGACGGCCGGGAGGCGAGCCGGGGTAGCGTGCGGCGGTGAGCGACGCGACGACGCGGGCCCTCTGGACCGTGCTGTTCGTGGTGGCGTTCGGAACGAACGTGCCCACCCCGCTGCTGCTGATCTACCGCGACACCATCGGCCTCACGTCCACCGAGCTGACGGCGGCGTTCGGTGTCTACGCCGCGGGACTCGTCCCCGCGCTGCTGCTCGCGGGGCCGGCGTCGGACCGTCTCGGGCGCCGGCGCGTGGTCGTGCCGTTCGTCGTGCTGTCCGTGCTGACTTCGCTGCTGTTCCTCGCCGCGTCGACCTCGCTGCCGCTGCTGTTCCTCGGGCGGTTCCTGCAGGGTGCGGTGTCGGGAGTCGTCTTCAGCGTGGGGACGGCGTGGCTGGGCGAGCTGGTCGGCGACCCGGGCCGATCGGCGCGGCTGACGACGGCCGCGCTCGGCGGCGGCTGGGCGGGCGGGCCACTGGTGTCGGGGCTGATGGCGCAGTGGCTGCCGTGGCCGACGGTGCTGGCCTACCTCGTGCACGTGGCGCTGATGCTGGTGGGCCTCGCGCTGCTGCCACGGGTTCCCGAGACCCTGCCACCGGGGCGGCGTCGGATCGGCGGTCCGCTGGTCAACCTGGGCGTGCCCGCCGCGGCGCGCAGGCCGTTCCTGCTGGTCGTGGTGCCGGTGGCGATCGCGGTGTTCACGTTCCCGTCCACTGCGGTGACGGTGCTGCCGCTGCTGCTGGTCCCCGCCATGCCCGGCATCGCAGTCGCGGTGACGGGGATCGTCGCGGGCGTCACCCTGCTCACCGGGGTGCTGGCGCAGCCGCTGGAACGGCGCCTCGGCGCCCCCCGGGCCGGCGCCGCGGGGATGGCGATCGGGTCGGCCGGGTTCGCGCTCAGCATCGTCGGGGTGGCGTTCGGGATCTGGCCGCTGCTGGTGCCGGTCGCGATCCTGCTCGGGACGGGCTACGGCCTGTGCCTGGCCGCGGGCCTGACGACCGTCGCCCGGCTGGCTTCGCCGACCGAGCGCGGCGCGCTCACCGGCACCTTCTACGCCTGCGCCTACCTCGGGTTCGGGGTGCCGCTCCTGCTCACCCTCGCCGAGGGCGAGGCGGGCCTGCTGGCGCCGCTGGTGGCGATCACCGTGCTGACGGCGGCGCTCGCCGTCGCGCTCGCGACGCCGCCCGCGAGGCGGCTGGTCACGGCGTGATCGGTGGTGCCGCGGGCGGGCCGCCGACACGGGGCGCGGCTGCTGTCCCGGCGACGCCGGGCGGTGCCGGGTGTGCCGGGCGGTGCCGGGTGTGCCGGGCGGTGCCGGCGCACACCCTGGGTGCTGGCACACACCGTGGGGTGCTGGCACATGCCGTGGGCGGTGTGTGCGGCCGCTCGCGGGTGTGTGCGGTCCCTCGCGCATGTGTGCGAGCGTCCCGGTCGCGCCGGGTGGCTGCTGCCCCGTGGTGCCGGGTGCGCCGGGCGGTGCCGGGTGTGCCGGGCGGTGCCGGCGCACACCCTGGGTGCGGGCACACACCGTGGGGTGCTGGCACATGCCGTGGGCGGTGTGTGCGGCCGCTCGCGGGTGTGTGCGGTCCCTCGCGCATGTGTGCGAGCGTCCCGGTCGCGCCGGGGCGGCGCGGACGGCTCGGGCGGCGGATCGGAGCACGGCCCGGGTCGGGCAGTGCTCGGGCGGGGCCCGGGTCCGGCGGGGCGGCAGGGGTTCGGGCGCCCCGGTCCGGCAGGGCCGGCACGCGGGTCGGGAGGGCCACGAGTCTCGGGAGGGCCACGAGTCTCGGGAGGGCAGGGTCCCGGCAAGGGGCCATGCGCCGTCGACCACCATGCCGGAACCCGGGCGCCGACCCGGCGCCGATCCACGGCAGCCCACCGGCGGATCACCGCATCGAGCGGTGACCCGCCGGTCGGCGGCTCAGACGCCGATCGCCACGTCGTAGCGGGAGAACGCCCGCGTGAACGTGGCCGTCCCCGAGGTCATCGCCCGCAGGTCCACGGCGTAGCGCAGCAACTCGGTCTGCGGCACCTCCGCGCGGACGAGGGTGCGTCCCGGCCCGGCGACGTCCGTGCCGAGGACGCGCCCGCGCCGCCCGGACAGGTCGCCCAGCACTGCGCCGAGGTGCTCGTCAGGGATGCGGACGGCCACCTCGTCGAGCGGCTCCAGCAGCACGGTGCCGCACGCCTGGGCGGCCTCGCGGACCGCGAGGCCGCCCGCGGTCTGGAAGGCGGCGTCCGAGGAGTCCACGCTGTGCGCCTTGCCGTCGACGAGGATCGCCTTGACGTCGACGATGGGGTTGCGGTCCTCGGTGACCCCGCGTTCGAGCTGGGCCCGCACGCCCTTCTCCACGCTCGGGATGAACTGCGTCGGCACCGACCCGCCGACGACCCGGGACTCGAACTCGAACCCGCTGCCCTGGGGCGCCGGCTCGAACTCGACATGGCACACCGCGTACTGGCCGTGGCCGCCGGACTGCTTCACGTGCCGCCCGGTGACGCGCGCCGGCTTGCGGAACGTCATCCGCATCGGCACCTTGACGGGCTCGGTGTCGACGTCGGCGCCGCCCGCGCGCAGCCGCCCCAGGACGACGTCGGCGTGCGCCTCGCCCATGCACCACAGCACCGTCTGGTGGGTCTCCTGGTTGCGTTCCAGGCGCAGCGTCGCATCCGCGGCGACGATCTTCGCCAGCGTCTTGACCAGCGCGTCCTCGTCGGCGCGGGACTTCGCCACGACCGCGATCGGCAGGAGCGGGTCCGGGAGGTTCCAGCAGTCCAACAGCAGCGGGTGGTCGCTGGCCGACACGGTGTCGCCGGTCTCGGCCGAGCCGACCTTCGTCAGCGCGCAGATGTCGCCCGCGACGCAGCCGTCGACCTCCCGCAGCGTGGCGCCCAGCGGCGAGTAGACGTGGGCGATGCGCTCGTCGGCGTCGTGGCCCTCGTCGGCCCATGCGTCACCGTTGGTGGCCAGCCGGTCGTGGTCGGCCGGACGGGGCTCGGGGAACGCGGCGTGATGCCCGCTCACGTGCACCGTCGACTCCGGGCGCAGCGTCCCGGAGAACACCCGCACGAGTGACACCCGGCCCACGTAGGCGTCCGCGGAGGTGCGTACCACCTCGGCGGCCAGCGGTCCGGCGGGATCCGCCCGGAGCACCGGATGCTCGCTGCCGTCGATGCCGCGCACCTGCGGTAGCGGGTGCTCCAGCGGCGAGGGGAACCCGCCGACGAGCACCTCCAGCAACGCGTCCAGGCCGGTGCCGCCCATCGCGCAGACCGGGACGACGGGGTGGAACGCGCCGCGGGCGACCGCGGTCTCCAGGTCCTCGACGAGCGTGTCGAACTCCAGCTCCTCGCCTTCGAGGTAGCGGTCCATGAGGGTCTCGTCCTCGGACTGCTCGATGATCCCCTCGATGAGCGTGCCCCGGGCGTCCTCGGCGCCCGCCGGGGCCTGCCCGGCCGGGGTCTGGGAGAGCAGCCCGTACAGGTCGGCGACGCCGCCGTCCGTGTCGCGGATCGGCAGGTAGAGCGGTGCGACCCCGGAGCCGAACGCCTCCTGGATCGCGGCGATCGTGGCCTCCAGATCCGCGCGCGGGTGGTCGCAGCGGGAGATGACGACGGCTCGCGGCATTCCGACGGCGGCGCACTCCTCCCACTGGGCGACGATCGCGGGATCGATGGTGCCCTCACGACCCGCGTCGGCCGAGACGACGAACAGCGCCGCGTCGGCGGCGCGCAACCCGGCGCGCAGCTCACCGACGAAGTCGCCGTACCCGGGCGTGTCGATCAGGTTGATCTTGTGGTCGTCGTGCAGGAGCGGGGCAACGGACAGCGCGATGGAGCGCTGCTGGCGCACCGCGGCGGGGTCGTGGTCGCCGACCGTGGTGCCCTCGGTGACGCTGCCCCGGCGCGGGATCGTCGACGTGTGCGCGAGCAGCGCCTCCACCAGCGTCGTCTTCCCGGCCCCCGACGGCCCGACGAGCACGATGTTGCGTACCCGGCTCGGGTCCGTGACGGCGAGCCCGGCGACCGACCGGCTCCCCGCGCGCTGCCCGGCATCTGCTCTGACCGCCATGACGACCACCTCCGCGACACTGCTGAGACGACGTTCTGGGACGACGTTCTGGACGACGTCACGAGCTGTGTGGGCCATCACACACCGGTGGCGCCCGGCTCACAAGATGTGGCCGGTGCTGTCGTGCCCGTCGGAGGCCCCGCGTAGATTTCCGGTCGTGCCCGTACCCGGACCCGGCTACTCCCTCACCGCGCGGGTGGAGGCATCCGCGTCGGCGAGCATCGCAGGCGATCTCACGGTGGCCATCGGGCGCGCAGGTGGCGTCGTCACGGCGTTCGACGTGGTGGAGGCACGCACCGCGACGATCGTCGTCGACATCACCTGCAACGCGCTCGGCGAGGCGCACGCGCGGTCGATCACCGAGGCGCTCGAGGCTCTGCCCGGGGTGCACGTCCGGAAGGTCTCGGACCGCACCTTCCTGCTGCACCTCGGCGGCAAGCTCGCCGTCGAGTCGAAGGTGGCGCTGCGCACCCGCGACGACCTGTCCCGCGCCTACACCCCCGGCGTCGCCCGGGTGTGCCAGGCCATCGCGGCCAACCCCGCGGACGCCCGCCGGTTGACGATCAAGCGCAACACCGTCGCCGTCGTCACGGACGGCTCGGCCGTGCTCGGGCTGGGCAACCTCGGCGCCGCCGCGGCGATGCCGGTGATGGAGGGCAAGGCGGCGCTGTTCAAGCGGTTCGCGGGTGTGGACGCGTGGCCGGTGTGCCTGGACACCCAGGACACCGAGGAGATCATCCGGACCGTGCAGATCCTCGCGCCCGCCTACGGCGGCATCAACCTCGAGGACATCGCCGCGCCCCGCTGCTTCGAGATCGAGCGGCGGCTGCGCGGCCTGCTCGACATCCCGGTCTTCCACGACGACCAGCACGGCACCGCGGTCGTCGTGATCGCGGCGCTGCGCAACGCCCTGCGCGTCGTCGGCAAGAAGGCGGCGGACTGCCGCATCGTCGTCTGCGGGGTCGGTGCGGCCGGCTCGGCGATCATCCGGCTGTTGCAGTCCCAGAACCCCGGGGACGTCCTCGCCGTGGACATCGCGGGCATCGTCCATCCCCGTCGCGACGACCTCGACGACAACCTGGCGTGGATCGCCGCGCACACCAACCGGGAGCGCGTCGCGGGCGGCCTCGCGGACGCGCTCGTCGGCGCGGACGTCTTCATCGGCGTGTCCGCTCCCGACCTCTTCGGCGCCGACGAGCTGCGCACCATGGCTCCGGGCGCCGTCGTCTTCGCGCTGGCCAACCCCGACCCGGAGGTCGATCCGGCGGTCGCGGCCCAGCACGCGGCCGTGGTGGCGACGGGACGCTCGGACTACCCCAACCAGATCAACAACGTGCTCGCGTTCCCCGGGGTGTTCCGCGGGCTGCTCGACGCGCACGCCCGCGACATCACCGACGCCATGCTGCTCGCCGCCGCCTCCGCCATCGCGGACGTCGTGGCGGAGCCGAACGCGTCGTTCATCGTGCCGAGCGTGTTCGACGCGGCCGTCGCGCCCGCGGTGGCGGAGGCCGTACGGGGGGCCGCCGCCGGTGCTGCCCCGGCCGCCGCCACCGCTTCCACGCCCTCCCACAGCTGACCCGCGAGTTGCGCATCTCGCCGCCGCGAGTTGCAGTTTCCCTCAGGGCCGGGGCGGCAGCTGTTGCAGCGCCCAGGTGTTGCCGTCCGGATCGGCGAAGTAGACGAAACGCCCCCACGGCTGCGAGTCGACCTCGCTGGCCTCCACTCCGCGGGAGAGCAGCTCGGCACGGGCGGCGTCGGCGTCCTCGATCACCATCATCACGCCCTTCTGCGAGCCCGGCGCCATCTCCACTACCCCCTCACCGAGCACCACCGAGCAGGCGGACCCGGGCGGGGTGAGCTGCACGAACCGCAGCCCGTCCGAGACGCGGTGGTCGTGGTCGGCGACGAAACCGACCTGGTCGACGTAGAAGGCCTTCGCCCGGTCGACGTCGGTGACGGGCAGGGGAACGACCTCGAGCTTCATCTGCATGCCCGTGACGCTAGTCGCCATTGCGGCCACTTCCTGACCGCTTCCCCGCGGCGGATTACGCTGATCCTGTGGTTCCCGAGATCGGTGTCCTGGCCCTGCAGGGCGACGTCCGCGAGCACGTCGCAGCGCTGACCGCGGCGGGCGCGCGTGCGGTACCGGTGCGCCGCGCCGCCGAGCTGGACGCCGTCGACGGACTCGTCATCCCCGGCGGAGAGTCCACCACGATCAGCCGCCTGCTCGTGACGTTCGAGTTGCTTGAGCCGCTGCGCGCGCGGATCGCCGCCGGGATGCCGGCGTACGGCTCGTGCGCCGGGATGATCCTGCTCGCCACCGAGGTCCTCGACGGGCGGCCGGACCAGGAGCAGCTCGGTGGGCTGGACGTCGTGGTGCGCCGCAACGCGTTCGGCCGCCAGGTGGACTCGTTCGAGGCGGACCTGCCGGTGGACGGCGTCGGCGGCGGCCCCGTCCGCGCCGTGTTCATCCGCGCTCCGTGGGTGGAGAAGGCGGGCGCGGACGTGGAGGTGCTCGCGACGATCCCCGACACCGTGGACGCCACCGCCGCGGCCGGCCGGATCGTCGCCGTCCGCCAGGGCGGCATCCTCGCCACCGCCTTCCATCCCGAGCTCACCGGTGACGGACGGATCCATGAGCTCTTCGCGCGCATGGTGCGCGCAGGCTGATCGCGGTGGCGGCGCCCGTGGACCTCGAAGTCGGGCTGCTGGGGGCGGCTCGCCGTCACCGTCCGCGGAGACACCCGCGCGCACGCCGAGGCGTTCGGCCACGGCCCGCTGGTGGCCGCGCTGCGTGCCGCGCCCGGCGTCACCGACGTCGTGGGAAGGCGGGGCGGCACCTGGACCGCTCCCGCGTGTCGTGGTCCCGCCGACCCCCGGCCCACCGGTCGGCATCGGGCCCGCCGGTAAACTCGTCAAGGTTCTGCGTGCGGAGAAAGGGACTTCGATGAGCGGCCACTCCAAATGGGCCACGACCAAGCACAAGAAGGCCGTCATCGACGCCCGGCGCGGCAAGATGTTCGCCAAGCTGATCAAGAACATCGAGGTGGCCGCGCGGGTCGGCGGTGGTGACCCGGACGGCAACCCCACGCTCTACGACGCCATCCAGAAGGCCAAGAAGAGCTCGGTGCCCAACGACAACATCGACCGGGCGGTCAAGCGCGGCTCCGGTGCGGACGCGGGCGGCGCGGACTACCAGACGATCATGTACGAGGGCTACGGCCCGAACGGCGTCGCCGTGCTGATCGAGTGCCTCACCGACAACCGCAACCGCGCTGCCACCGAGGTCCGCCTGGCGATGACGCGCAACGGCGGCACGATGGCGGACCCGGGCTCCGTGTCCTACCTGTTCACCCGCAAGGGTGTCGTGATCGTCCCGAAGGGCGAGCTCACCGAGGACGACGTCCTGCTCGCCGTGCTCGATGCGGGCGCGGAGGAGGTCAACGATCTCGGGGAGAGCTTCGAGGTGGTCTCCGAGGCCACGGACCTGGTCGCCGTCCGCACCGCACTGCAGGACGCCGGCATCGACTACGACTCGGCCGATCCCACGTTCCTGCCGTCGATGCAGGTGCCGCTGGACGCGGACCAGGCGCGCAAGGTCTTCAAGCTGATCGACGCGCTGGAGGACTCGGACGAGGTGCAGAACGTGTACGCGAACTTCGACGTGTCCGACGAGGTCATGGCCGAGGTCGGCTGAGCCCTCCGTTACTCCATCACACCGTTACTCCATCACACCGTGGGCGCGCAGGAACGCCACGAGGTCCACACCGGAGGAGGACACGGCCTGCGCG
>JBFWRR010000132.1:0-8100 GCA_050248815.1 Pseudonocardia sp.
TCGCCGAGCAGCTCGCGCCAGCGGGCCTCGCCGACCTGGTTGCCCAGCGCGAGCGGGCCCCCTTGGGCGAGCGCGGACGGCGTGCACAGCAGCGCCGAGCCGGCGTAGTAGATGCGGCCGATGAGGTGCATGTTGGCGGCCGTGCTGTCGCCGGCCATCGGTTCGACGAGCAGCCACGTGCCGCCGTCGGACAGCGCCTGCCGCACGTGCGCGGCCGCTGCGACGGGGTCGCCCATGTCGTGCAGCGAGTCGAAGTGGCAGACCAGGTCGTAGTCGCCGGGGAACTGCGCCGCCGAGGCGATCTCGAAGCGCACGCGCTCGGCGACCCCGGCGTCGGCGGCGGCTTTGCGGGCGGCCGCGATCGAGACGTCGTGGTAGTCGAACCCGGTGAACCGCGACCTCGGGTAGGCCAGCGCCATCTCGACGGTCGACGTGCCGTAGCCGCAGCCGACGTCCGCGACCTCGATGCCGTCGGTCAGCCGGTCGTGCACGCCGTCGAGCGCCGGGATCCAGGACTGCAGCAGGCTGCCGCGGTAGAGCGGCCGGAAGAACCGCTCGCAGGCCGGATAGAGCCGGGGGTCGTGCTCGTGCCAGCCGACCCCGGAACCGGTGCGGAACGCGTCGACGAACATCTCCTCGTCGGCGAAGTAGGTCGCGACGAGGTCGAAGCCGCCGAGCATGAGCGCGGGGCTGGCTTCGTCGGCGAGCACCGTGGCGTGCTCCTCGGGCAGCTCGTAGCGCTCGGACCCGCTGTCGTAGTGCACGTAACCGCCCGCGGCCTGGTTGTTCAGCCACTCCTGCACGTAGCGCGGCGCGGTACCGGTCCGTCCTGCGAGCTCGGCCGCGGTCAGGGGGCCCGCGCCCGCCATGGCGCGGTAGAGGCCGAGCCGGTCACCGATCCGCACGAGCGCGGCCGACGAGGTGCTGGCGAGGTCGGCCACCACCGTCGCGAGGAAGTCGTCGAGCTTCGTCTGGTCCATCGTTCACCTCCGGGAATGAGCACCGTGCTCACCCGGGTAGGTGCGTGACTGGGGCGTCCGTCCGCCAGATCAGTTCTGGCGGACCCGCCAGCGTGTCGGCGGCGCAGGGTGGTATCCGCAGAAGGTCCCGGTGCGGACGGCGTCGCGCAGGTGGGCGCCCAGCCGCGGGTGCCCGTGTTCGATGAGCGTGACGGCGTCGCGGATGCGGGCGGACACCGCCTTGCGGGCCCGCTCGCTGTCGTCACCCAGCCGGCGCGGCCGGCCCTTGAGGTCGAAGGCCCGGCGGAGCTCCGCGATCAGCGCCTCGCGCTCGACGGCGAGTCGCGCGGCCCTGGCCAGGTCGCGTCGGGTCTCCGTGTCCGCGAGCTCGGCGTCGAGCTGCGCCAGCCGGGACCGGTACGCCTCGCGGGCTGCGGAGTCGGTCACCTCCGCGCCCCGGTCGGTGACCGTCGTGCGGACGCCGGCGCCGAACAGCTCGGTGGCGTGCACGTCGGTCCCGGGGCGGGCGAGCAGCACCGCGAGGTCGCGGACGCCTTTCGCGTCGGGTACGTGGGTGTCGACCCCGTCCCAGGAGACCCGCCAGACCCGCCCCTCGCGCACCAACGATCCGGCGGCGCGGGACGCGTCGACCGTGGCGAGCGCACGATCCAGCAGTGCTCGGGTCGCGTCGGCCCACGGCCGCGCACCCAGCCGCTCGTGCACCACGAGGGCGGCTCGTAGGTGCTCGACCGCCGCCGCGACGTCGCCCAGGGCGAGGGCGAGAGCGCCGAGGTGATGGTCGACGGCGCCCGCGACGGCGACCGTCGCCGAGACGACGCAGACGGTCCCCGAGTACGGGGCCAGTGCCTCGCGGCAGCGCTGGGCGATCTCACCCCGGCCGAGGGACGCGGCCGCCTCGCCGAGGTCGGACACGTTGTGCAGGAAGACCCAGTCACGACGGACGTCGTCCAGCGGCACAGCCGCCGCGTCGGCGAATGCGCGCTCGGCCTCGTCGTGGCGGCCGGCGTCCAGCAGGATCAGCGGCGGCCAGACCAGGCCGTAGAGCTGCACGTGCACGATCTGCGGCCCGGGCAGAGGCCGGTCGAGCAGCTCACGTCGGTCGCCCAGCAACCGGGCCAGCTCCCAGTGCAGGTGGAACTCCACGTGGATCGCGTCCGGCTCGCCGACGCGGGCACCGAGGTCGGATGCCTCGGCGAGCAGGCGCCGCGCCGCGTCGAACTCGCCGCGCAGGATTGCCAGGGCTGTCCGGCGGGTGAGCGCGAGGTAGCCGAGCCGTGGTAGGCGCAGGCGGTCGGCCAGCCCGAAGAATCGGTCCAGCACCTCGAACGCGGCGGCGTCGCCGAGCTCGAGCAGGGCGGTTCCGTGCAGCAGGTGCGCGACCGCCTCCGCCTCGTCGTCCCCGACGGTGCGCGCGACCCCCACCATGCGAGCCGCGGTCTCGGCCCGCTGCGCGGCGAAGCCCGGCTGCCACCAGACCGCGTACTGCGCCTGCAAGCAGCGCGCGACGGTTGTCCCCGGGCATCGCGCAGCGGCCAGCGCGAGAGCCTCGGCCGCCAGTGCGCGTGCCTCGTCGAGCTGCCCCGATGCGTGCTCGTGCAACTCCTGTGCAAGCGCGCTGAGCACCTGCGCGCACGGCTCCGGCTCGTCGTCGGGCAGGCCGGCAAGCGCCTCCCGGAGCAGCTGCACCGGCTCGCTGTGCGCGTGACCGCTCTCGAAGCCGAGCCGCTGCACCCCCAGCGCGGCCCGGGCGAAGACCACCGGTGCGGCCGAGCGGCGGCACGAGGCGATCACGGCGTCGAGGTCGGCGCGCGCGGCGGTCGCGTCGCCGCCCTGACGGCGCGCCTCCGCGCGGCCGAGCAGTGCCCCCGGCTCGCCGGGCACGAGTTGCAGGGCGTGTTCGAACCATGCGGCGGCCTGCTCGTGGGCGAACCCGAGCAGCCCGTGCCGGCCGGCGCGAACCGCGGCGCCGGCCGCCGCCTCGGCTCCGACGACGGGTGCCGCGGCGACGAGATGGTGCGCCACGACTTCGACGGATGCGCCCGCGGCCTCCAGCACTCGACCCGCCTTCGCGTGCAGCTGGGCCCGCTCACGCGTGCTCATCGCCGTGTAGAGCGCCTCCCGCACCAACGCGTGGATGAATGCGAACCGCGTCCCTGCGTCCAGCGGCGCGGCGAGGTTCGCCCGGGCTGCGGTGTCCAGGCCGTCGAGCACGTCCGTGCCGCCCTCGGTGACCCGGGCGAGGTCGTCCACCGAGAAGCGCTCCCCGAGCACAGCCGCGGTCCTCAGTAGCCGGGCCGCGGCGTCCGGTAGCCGGGCCACCCGTCGCTCGATGACCTGGCGCACCGACGGCGGTACCGCGTCGAGCGGGAGATCGCTCCGATCGCCCGACTGCGCCATCGCCAGCCGGACGACCTCCTTGACGAAGAACGGGTTGCCGCCCGTCCGCTCGTACACCGAGTCGGTCCATCCCGACGACGCCGAGGCGCCGGTCATCGCCTGTACGACAATGCCGACGTCGTCGCGTCGCAGACCGCCCAGCTCGACCCGGCGGGCGGCCGCAGCCACCGCGGAGAACAGGTCCCGGCGTGCCGCGTCGAGCACCTCCGAGCCGCGATAGGTCGCCAGCACCGTGACCGGCAGCCTCGCCAGCACCGGCGCGAGCTGCCGCAACGTCAGCACGCTCGGCAGATCCGCCCAATGCAGATCGTCGATCACGATGACCTGCGGCACGACCGCGGACACGACCGTCAGCACGTCGCCGATCGCCACGCCGACCCGCGAGCGGATCTCGACCGGATCGGTCCCCGCGGCGAAACCGACGCCGTCGCCGAACTCCGGAACGACCACCCCGAGTGCGCGGCGGTCGATCCCCGGCGGCGACCCGTCGAGCTCTCGGCACGCGCGACGGACCACCTGCGCCCAGGGCCAGAACGCCGGCAGCTCCGCGGCGTCGGAACACGCGACCCAGGTGACGGCGCTGTGCGCTCCGGCCGCAGTGTGCACCACCTCGCGAACCAACCGGCTCTTGCCCATGCCCGCTTCGCCGATGACCACGACGAGTTCGCCGGAACCGGCCCGGCCACGATCGACGGCTGCGGCGAGCTCGCCGGATTCCCACGACCGGCCCACGAAGGGGTCGCGGCCTGCGGTGTCGGCGATGCTGGACAGCACCCGGCCATGGTCTCCAGCATCGTCGGCCAGATCCAGGTCCCTGCCCCCGAGACACCATCCGCTCCAGGGAAACCGAGGTCCACGTGGAGCACCGCCCACCGGCGGCGGTGCTCCGTCCGTCGATACCTACTTCAGTGGACTCGCCGGCAGGTCGTTGACCTGCGATGACACGATCGTCGCGTAGGCATGATGGCCGAGATACGCCTGTTGGACTCGAGCAGCGGACGCCTCGTGGCACGAGTTCGCTCCGCATCACATGCCACGAGCCCGTCGAATGCGCCATAAGCGAGATGGCAGTAAGTAATCAGTGCAGGTCAAGCACGGTGCCCCCGGCAGGATTCGAACCTCCACCCGCTTTAGGAGGCCGGTCAGCCCCGTGCGCTCGGTGGTGCTGTGGTGGTCTACCTGGGCTTCCTTGATGTCTTTGCGGTCCCTCGTGCCCTGCCGAATGCGGCGGTTCATTCCACGATCCATTCCACGGGCGGCGGCCCGTCGGTCGGGGTCGTGGTGTTGGGCGGTGGTCAGGGCGTGCCATGCCGCACCGACATGCGTGGCGGCTTCGTCGGCGGTGATCGCGAGCGTGGTCTGGGCGCCGAGGTCGCGTTCCCAGCGTGACTGATCCGGTGGGTTGGTGTAGTCGCGGGGATCGGGTCTGTGGTTCGTCGGGCCGAGCCGCGCGTAGAGGTTCGCGGCTTGATGGTCGAGGTGGCCGCGCCGGGCGAGTGCCCAGAGGTCCCAGAGGTCGCGGGAGGCACGACGGTCCCGCCAGGCTGTGGCCTTGGCCGCGGCGAAGCCGGCCGGGGTCGGGACGGTGAGCCGGGCGGGCGGGGCATCGCTGTAGCGCTGGACGAGGTCGACGGTGGTCGTCGGCCACTGCGGGTATCCGGTTTCACCGAGCAGTTGGATGCGCACCGACAAGCCGTCGGTGGTGCGTATGACCGCGGGCGCGCTCTCGGTCGTCCCGGTCAGCGGAGGCTGCCAGGTGAGGCCGGGGAACTCCCGGCGCAGCGCGAGCGGGAGAACAGTGCTGAGGCGTTCGGCGAGTTGTCTCCGCGACCCGGTGGCGATGAGGTCGATGTCTTCGGATAGTCGGCCGTCGGGGATGAGGCTGCGGGCCAGTGCGGTGCCGCCGAAGAACATCACGTCGTCGGCGGCATCGGCGGTGATCGCGGCGAGTAGGTGCGAGATCAGGTGATCGCGGAGGACCTGGGACTCGTCGACGCCGAAGGTCTCCGCGACATGTTGCAGCTCGGTCGGGTCGAGCATGTCATGCGGGTCGGTGGGCGCGGAGTGCGTCGTCGACGGCCCGGCGGTGCCTCTGGTTCGCGGCCAGCTCGCGGAGCTGCTTGACGTCGGTGCGTGGGATCAGGACCGCGATGGCGTCTTCGGCGGCGTCGGGGACGCCGCCGAGGTCGGGTCGCGTGATCAGGTCGAGCACGGTCTGTTCGACGGTGGTGATCCAGCCCTGGCCGAGATCGGTCCGATGGCGTTGCACGTCGAGCCGGGTGACGTCGCGACGGATGAAGTGGATCGTGGCAGGTCGGTCGGTCAGCTGCAACGCGCGGCGATGCCGGCCGATGGCGACGACGGCCACGTTGAGCGCGCGGGGGATGGCACCGTGTACGCGGGCGGCGCTGATCCCCATCAGGGCGCTGTCGTCGATGTGCCCCCCGCTCTGGGCGATGCCCAGCGCGGCGGCCTCTAACGGCGGTAGCCACGCTCGCCCGACCCGGTCGTCGGGAACGGCGACGAACAGACCGGGGGCGAGCCTGTGAAGCGCACCGGCCCGGGTCAAGCGGGCAAACTCGGCGCGCGGATTGGTGTAAATGCCGCCAGCGTCGATCGGGCGCAACACCCGTCCACGACGTAGCAGCTCGGGCGGAACGCGAGCGGCGACCCGTACCGCCATGACTGTCACCTCCGTAGCGCCGAACACTACGGAGATGACAGTTTGGTCCGCAACATCGCTGAACGCAGGCGCTGAGCGCACGCCTGCGACACCCGGATCGGCCGTCGGGCTTGAGCAGTGGGCTCGCCGTGGGGTCAAGTCCCCCGGCGTGGTGTTTCGGCGTGTCGCCGCGTGATCTTGTGTAGTTGTCAGGCTGTGAGGGCTGGGACGTGTCCGGCGGGTACCTCCTCGGTGGTCGTCGTGCTGGTGGGGTCGGGGACGGCGCTCATGCGGGCGCGTTTGAGGATTTCCAGGCCGAGGTAGCGGCGGCCTTCGGTACATTCGTCGTGTTGTTCGGTCAGGACGGCGCCGACGAGGCGGACCAGGGCGTTGCGGTCGGGGAAGATCCCGACGACGTCGGTGCGGCGGCGGATCTCCCGGTTGAGTCGCTCCTGGTAGGAGTCGGGCCCCGGCGCCCTGTCGATCTCTCGATCGGTGGGTTTCCGGGGCCCGCGCCTCCGAACCGGACGTGCGTGTTCCCACGCATCCGGCTCTCCACGTGTCCGTGCCAGTAGGTCAGGCGGGGTTCGTGCTCGTTCGCTGCCAGGGGGTGGGGATGTTCGCGGCCCGGTAGCGGTAGCGGGTGACCGGCACCGTCATCGGGTCGAACAGTCTGGTAGCGCCGTCGGTGGGCCACCACCCGGGTAGGTGGCGGCGGCGCAGCCACTTCCAGGTGGCGCGGGGGTGTTTGCGGCGCAGCCAGACGATCACCCGACGCCACGTGTAGTGGCGCAGATAGTCGAAGGTGGCCTTGGACGTCCCGTGTCGGAAGTAGTTCACCCAGCCCCGCAGCACCGGAGCGAGCCGGTGCAACAGGACCGCCAACGGCTGGTTCAGGTTCTGCCGGGAGATCGTTTTCACCTTGCTCGTGATCGAGACCAACGCCTTCTTCGACGGGTAGGTGTAAACGGTCGGCTTCCCGGAGCCTCGTTTGGGCTGGCGCTGGATGCGGAAGCCCAGGAAATCGAAGCCCTCATCGATGTGCACGGTCCTCGTCTTCGCCTCCGACAGGCGCAGCCCGAGCGGGGCGAGCACCGCGGCCACCTCCGCGCGCAAGGCGACGGTGTGCTCGCCGGTGCCGTTGACCATCACCACGAAATCGTCCGCGTAGCGGACGAGGCGGTAGGTGGCCTGGCCGCGGCGGCGACGCCGGTGTCGTGCGCTGGAGTCCCCCATCGCCTCCCAAGCGTCGGCGAAGTGCTCATCCAGCGCGGACAGCGCGATGTTGGCCAGCAGCGGTGAGAGGATGCCGCCTTGCGGGGTCCCGGCGCTGCTGTCCTGCACGGCTTGGGCCGCACCAGCCTCGGTGAGGATCCCGGCCTTGCAGAACGCCTTCACCAAGCCCAGCACGCGCCGATCTCCGATGCGCCGCCGCACCCTGCCCAACAGGGCGGTGTGGTCGATGCAGTCGAAGCACGCCTCGATATCAGCTTCCAGCACCCACTCGTAGTTCCGCGGAGCGGACGCGAGGAAGTGGATCTCGGCGATGGCGTCCTGGGCTCGGCGCCTCGGGCGGAAGCCGTAGGAACACGACTTGAAATCCACCTCGAAGATCGGCTCCAGCACCAGCTTCAGAGCCGCCTGCACGACCCTGTCCCGGACGGTCGGGATGCCCAACCGGCGCAGCTTGCCACCGGTCTTGGGGATCATCCGTTCCCGGACCGGCAACGGCGAGAACACACCGGCTTTCAGGTCGGCACGCAGCTCGGCGAGGAACACCTCACGGCCCCGGGTCGTCTCGACGTAGAAGGCCGTCTGGCCATCCACTCCGGCGGTCCGGGCACCCTTGTTGCCCCGAACCCGGTCCCAGGCCAGGGCCAGGAACGCGGGATCACACACGAGATTGAACAGGTCATCGAACCGGCGAGACGGATCCTGAACCGTCCTGGGTTCGCGAGAGGCTGGGGTTCAGGCCACCTTGCCCCGTTGGGCGATGGTGTGAGTGTACACGATTTCACGTTCAATTGGGGTCATGTAGTCGATTGATGAGTGGATTCTTTC
>JBFWRR010000133.1:0-8065 GCA_050248815.1 Pseudonocardia sp.
CCACGGCGGGGTCCACGGCGGGGTCCACGGCGGGGTCCACGGCGAGGACGCGCTCGGGGAACACCTGCGCACGGCGGGTGTCGAGCAGCACGCTGGAGTAGAACCAGCCGATCCCGAGGCCGAGCCCGACCCCGAGCCCGACGGCGCCCGTGCCGACCCCCGCGCCGATCGCGGCACCGCGCCGGCCGAACCTCGGCGTCCCGGAGCCCATGAAGACAGATCCTCCGTCACCGCCGCGCCGTTACAGGATTGATAGTCACCGAATGGGGTGAAAGGTCGCCGACGATCCGCCGTACGGCAGAACCTCTCGCCCTGATCTTCGTTGGGGGCGGTAGATCAGCGACGTCAATGAAAGGGATCTCTCCTCATGAGCAGCCTCGCCCGGCGTAGCGTTCGCGCCACCGCCGCAGCCGCCGGCATTGCAGCCCTCGGTCTCGGACTCGCTGTCCCCGCCTTCGCCGCCACCGACGAGGCGGACGCCGCCCCGGCTTCGAAGACCGACGCCGCGCCCGCCTCGAAGGCCGACGCGAAGAAGTCGGACTCGACGACGCAGACCGCGGACGTCAAGGAGAAGGACGCCGACAAGGCCGCGAAGCCCGAGGACGCCCCGGCGCCCGCCGCGAACCCGGCCCCCGCGAACCCGGTCGCCGCGCTCCTCGGCGGGCTCGTCGCTGCCCCGGCGCCCGCCGCGCCGAAGGCCCCGGCCGCGCTTCCGGCGCCGTTCACGTTCGACCCGAGCATGTACACCGCCGCCCCGTCCGCCGAGACCTCCGCGGACGCGGACAAGGCCGACGTGGACGCGAGCGCCGACAAGGACGCCACCTCCGCGGACGTCGACGCCGAACAGGCCAAGAAGGACATGACGCCGGACGAGCGGGCCGTCTACGAGGCGAAGAAGAAGGCCGCTGCCGAACAGGCCAAGGGCAAGGAGCAGCAGGTCGACAAGGGCGCCGAGGGTGCGCCGGCCGCCCCGAGCGGCCCGTCGCTGCCGGGTCTGCCGGGCCTGCCCGCCGGGCCGATGATCCCCGGCCTGCCCGGTGCACCCGCCGCGCCGTCCGCTCCGGCCCCGGGTGTGCCCACCCCGTGAGACCCCGTGCCGTGACGCCGACGGCATGACATGAGTGCGCGACCCTCGATCGCGCGCGGTTGACGAACGGCCCGATCTCCGGACTCCCTCGAAGTCCGTCGAGGTCGGGCCGTTCGCCTGTCCCGGTGGACCCGGCGGTCAGGCGGGCAGGCGCACGGCGAACGACGCGCCGCCTTCGGGGGCGTCGCCGGAGACGATGTCGGCACCCATCCGCGTGACGAGTCCGCGCACGAGCGCGAGGCCGATGCCACCCGCGCCGACGGGGCGCCGGTCGCGGTAGCGCTCGTGCAGGGCCCCGCGGTCGAACACGACGGCGTGGTCCTCCGGGCGCAGGCCCGGCCCGCCGTCGCGGACCTCGACGGTCGCCGCGCCGGTCCCGGCTCGAAGCGCGAACACCAGCTCCGCCCCTGCGGGCGTCACGCGCAGCGCGTTCTCGGCGAGGCCGTCGACGACCTGTCGCAGCCGTCGCGGATCGGTGCGCACCACGACCGGTTCCGGCGGGAGTTCCAGCCGGAACCGCACACCCGCCGCATCACAGCGGCCGCTCCACACCTCGCCCGCCTCGGCGAGCAGCGCGGCGACGTCGGTGGGCACGGGATCGAGGCGGAAGTCGTCGGCCTCGAGGCGGGCCAGCTCCATGAGGTCGTCGACCAGCCGGTGCAGCCGGTGGGCCTCCCGCTGGATCGTGCGCCCCGCGGCGGGCACCTCATCACCGCTCACCACGCCGTCCGCCAGGGACTCGGCGAATCCCGCCACCGCGGTGAGCGGGGTACGCAGCTCGTGCGACACCGACAGCAGGAAGCGGCGCTGGCGCGCCTCGCTGCGCTCCAGGGCGTCCGCGAGCTCGTTGACCGCCGCGGCGACGTCCGCGACCTCACGCGGACCCCGCACCGGGATGCGCGTGTCGCGCCGCCCCGCTCGCATGCTCCGTGCGGCGCTCGCCGCGTCCTGCAGCGGCCGCGCGATCAGCGCCGCGCCGACGACGCCCACCAGCACCGCCACCGCCCCGCCGACGGCCAGCGCGGGCACGATCACCCGGCGCGGGCGCGGCGCCGCCTCCGCCTCCTGGACCAGCGCGAACCCGCCGGAACGGACCGCCCGAGCCTCGACGAGGTAGACGTGGCCGTCCACGGCCGGCGTGGCGGAGACCACCCGCCCCGCGACGACCGTGCCCGCGTCCGCGAGCTCGGCGGCAGTGCGCGCGGTGGCGTCCGCGGTGAGGAGCCGCCCGGCCGGCCCGATCAGCACCACCGTCACGTTCTGCCCGCGCAGCACGTCGGTGACCCGCCGGCCGCCCGGCCCGGCGGTGTCCTCGAGCTGGGACGCGAGCACGTCGGCCTGGTCGGCCAGCACCTCGCGGCCGACGTCGCGGGCCGCGTTCTCCAGCAACCTGGAGGCGACCACCCCGGCCGCCGCGGTGGCGGCGACCGCCGCCAGCAGGCACGACGCGGTGATCCGCCAGGCCAGGGTGCTGCGGCGGCGGGGACGGCCGGCCGGGACCCCGGGGGGATCGGACGGGTCGCGATCGGTCGCGTCGGGCAGCGACGTCGCACGGGTCCGCGGTTCGGGCCGTTCACCGCGGCCGGGGCCCGCGGAACCGCCCGGGACGGCCGGCCCGGCCCGGCCCGTCACGGGGCCGGCTCCGCCGCGTACCCGACGCCACGCACCGTACGGATCGGGCTGGCCCCGCCCAGCTTCGCCCGCAGCTGAGCCACGTGGACGTCCACGGTCCGGGTCGCCGCGACCGCGGCGTACCCCCACACGGCGCTGAGCAGCTGTTCGCGGGTGAACACCCGCGACGGCGAGCGCATCAGGTGCGCGAGCAGGTCGAACTCGGTGGACGTCAACGCCACCTCCCGCTCTCCGGCGTGCACGCGCCGGCCCGCCGGGTCCAGCCGGACGGCCCCGACGACCACCACCGCCGCGGGCGAGGTCCCCGCAGCGCGCCGCAGCACCGCCCGCACCCGAACCACCAGCTCCCGCGGGCTGAACGGCTTGGTGACGTAGTCGTCGGCGCCGAGCTCCAGGCCGACGATCCGGTCGACCTCGTCGTCGCGGGCCGTGACGAACAGCACCGGCGTCCAGTCCTCGTCCGCTCGCATCCGCCGGCACACCTCGATGCCGTCCAGGCCGGGCAGGCCCACGTCGAGCACCACCGCCACCGGCCGCAGCCGGCGGACCGCGGCGAGGCCCGCCGACCCGTCCGCCTCGACGTGCACGCCGAAGCCGTCCCGGCGCAGGTAGAGGCCGATCAGGTCGGCGATTGCGCGGTCGTCCTCGACGACCAGGACCAGCCCACGACCGGGTGTCGCGCCGCTCATCGCTCACCTCCGGTGGCACGGATGCTGCCACGCGCCCGCGATCAGCCGGGGTCGGCGTCCAGCTCCCGCTCGATGCCGCGCAGGGTCGACTCGAACTGCTGCACCTGCCGCTCGGCCTGCGGCCCCGAGACGGACGGTGCGGGCCCGCGGCAGCCCGCGACCGTCCCGGCGAGCGCGACGGCCACGCACGCGACGAGCACCCGCCGGGTCACGAGCAGTGCTCCGTCCTGAACGCGGTGACCTTCCCCCTGAGCTCCGCGAGCCGGTCCACCCGCTCGCCGCGGCGGTCGGCCCGCCCGTCCAGCTCGGTGGCGATGGCGTCGTCACCCGCAGCGCGGGCGTCGGCCGCGCGCTTCTTCAGGTTCGCGACCGAGCCGAGCGTGCCGGCGTCGCCGTTGATCCGGGCGGTGAGGTCGTCGATGCGGTCCAGGATCCGCGGGATGCGCTGGTCGCAGAGCCGCTGCGCCTGCTCCGGGGTGAGCGTGATCGTGATCGGGCCGGGGGGTGGCGGGTCGTCGGCGGGGGTTCCGGCGGGCAGGATGGCGGCCGTTGCGACGAGGAGGTGGGTGAGCATCGTGGTCCTTCGGTGTCGGGGAACCGGACACCGACGACGATGGCCCGCCCGGATCAGGGCGCCGTGGGGCGGATGTTCGGGTGCGGTAAAGCCCCGATCGTCCGTAGCGGGACGCGCTGCTCGATCCACGCGTAGGCCGGGGACGCCGCGTCCACCCGCACCCACGCGTTCGACATCGCACCGCGCGACGACTCGATCGCCGACTCCGCGATCCCGGCCAGCGCGTAGCCGCTCGGCACCGCCACCAGCAGCGGCCCCCCGCTGTCGCCGTGGTTCGCGACCCCGGCGTCGGGATTCCCCGCCGCGGGCTCGGTGACGAGCATGCCCCGCGTCCGGAACGCGGACCCGTCGTCCACCTGCATCGCCGCCGCCGCCAGCGGCGCGGCCCCCCGGCCCCTCCCCCAACCTGCGGCCAGCACCGCCGCCGAATCCCCCGGCCTGCGCGCGACGAGTCGCACCGGCGACACCGGCGCGGCGTCGGCCAGCTCCAGCAACGCGATGTCCTGCTCGCCGCGGACGATCCGCTTCACGTGCACGGTCGCGCCGCCTGCGCCGTCGGCCCTGGTGGATCCGAACGTCAACGACAGGTCCCGCGCGGCGAACGGACCCGAGCCCACCGGCGAGCTGTAGCGCGTGCAGTGCGCCGCGGTGAGCGCCCACGTGTCCGCGATCAGCACCGCGCCACAGTTCTCCCCCACCTGGCCGGGGCCGACGTCACGCACTGCGGTGAGCCGCCCGATGTAGGGCAGCGCCGCGGGCGGCTCGCCGCCGCCGTCGATCGCCCGGGCCTCGCCCGCCACCAGCAGCGACGCGGGCAGGACCAGGGCGAGCACGAGCAGCGCGGGCCAGCGCACGGCGAGACGACCTCCGGTACCGGCCGGCCGCCGTTCGCGGGCCGTGCCGTCGCCGGGTTGTCGCCCCGGGCGCGGGCGGCGTTACCCGGGCTCAGTGCGCGAAGTGGCGCGTGCCCGTCAGGTACATCGAGATCCCCGCCTTCGCCGCGGCCTCGACGACCAGCTCGTCGCGCACCGACCCACCCGGCTGCGCGACCGCCCGCACCCCGGCCTCCAGCAGCACCTCCAGGCCGTCCGGGAACGGGAAGAACGCGTCCGATGCCGCGACCGAGCCGCGCGCCCGCTCCCCCGCCCGCGCGACCGCGAGCCGGGCGGCGTCCACCCGGTTGACCTGGCCCATCCCCACCCCGACGGCCGCACCGTCGTGTGCCAGCAGGATCGCGTTCGACTTCACCGAGCGGCATGCCCGCCAGGCGAACTGCAGGTCCGCGAGCGTCTCCCGGTCGACCGGGTCGCCGGTGGCGAGCGTCCAACCGGACGGGTCGTCGCCCGGCGCGTCGATCGCGTCGCGCTGCTGCAGCAGCACCCCGCCGCCCACCGGCCGGAACTCGGCCCCGCCGCGCGGCGGCTGCTCGGGCAGGCGCAGCAGCCGGATGTTCTTCTTCGCGGTGAGTACGTCCAGCGCCCCCTCGGCGTACGACGGCGCGACCAGGACCTCGGTGAAGATCCCCGCCACCTGCTCGGCCATCTCGACGCTGATCTCGGCGTTGCACGCGATCACGCCGCCGAACGCGCTGGTCGGATCGGTGGCGTGGGCCTTGCGGTGGGCGTCGGCGACGTCCGCGCCGACCGCGATCCCGCACGGGTTCGCGTGCTTGATCACCGCGACGCACGGCACGTCGCCGTGGTCGTGCGCGGCCCGCCAGGCGGCGTCCGCGTCGACGTAGTTGTTGTAGGACATCTCCTTGCCGTGCAGCTGCTCGGCCACCGCGACCCCGGACGAGCCGCCGCCGACGTAGAGCGCGGCCGCCTGGTGCGGGTTCTCGCCGTAACGCAACACGTCCTTGCGGTTCCAGGTGGCGCCGATCCACGCGGGGAAGGGCGTCTCCGGGTCCGGTGCGAGCACGCTGCCCAGCCAGGACGCCACCGCGACGTCGTACGTGGCGGTGTGCCGGAAGGCCGCCGCAGCGAGCGCCCGGCGGTCCGCGAGCCGGATGCCGCCCGCGGCGATCTCCGCCAGCAGCCAGTCGTAGCGGCCGGGCTCGACGACGACCGCCAACGAGTCGTGGTTCTTCGCCGCCGCCCGCACCATCGCCGGGCCGCCGATGTCGATCTGCTCGACGCACTCGTCCGGCGTCGCGCCCGAGGCGACCGTCTCGGTGAACGGGTAGAGGTTCGACACCAGCAGCTCGAACGGCGCAATCCCCAGCTCCGCCAGCTGCGCGAGGTGCGCCGGACGCCGCGTGTCCGCCAGCAGCCCCGCGTGCACCCGCGGGTGCAGCGTCTTCACCCGCCCGTCCAGGCACTCGGGGAACTCCGTGAGCTCCTCCACCGGGGTGACCGGCACGCCCGCCTCGGCGATCCGCTGCGCCGTCGACCCGGTGGACACGATCTCCACCCCGGCCGCGTGCAGTCCCGCGGCCAGCTCCGCGAGCCCCGCCTTGTCGTAGACGCTGACCAGGGCGCGGCGGACGGGTCGGCGCTCCTCTGCGGTGCTGCCCCGGGCCGATGTGTCGCTCGCAGGCTCGCTCACGGGATGGTCACCTCTCGTCCGGTCACGGTGGCGCCCTCACGGGCCAGGGCGGCGACGACCTCGACCAGCATCCGCCGCTCCTCGATCTTGATGCGCTCGTGCAGGGAGCTCACGGTGTCGGCGGGCTCGACGCGGACGGGCGACTGCGCCAGCACCGGGCCGGTGTCCACGCCCGCGTCGACCAGGTGCACCGTCGCCCCCGTGACCTTCACCCCGTAGGCGAGGGCGTCCGCGACGCCGTGCGTGCCGGGGAAGCTCGGCAGCAGGGCCGGGTGCGTGTTGATCATCGGGCAGCCGATCCCCTCGAGGAACGCCGGACCGAGGATCTTCATGAACCCGGCGCTCACCACGAGGTCCGGCTCGTACTCGGCGACCGCCTTCGTCAATGCGTCGTTCCAGGTGTCGCGGTCCGGGTGGTCGCGCAGGGCGACTGCGAAGGTGGCGACGCCGCTGCGTTCCGCACGGCGCAGGCCCTCGATGCCCGGCCGGTCCGCGCCCACCGCCACGACCCGGGCCGGGTACCCGGGCTGAGCCGCGGCGTCCAGCAGCGCCTGCAGGAGCGTGCCCGAACCGGACACGAGCACCACCACGCGCGCGGCAGTGGGCACCTGCAACCGGTAGGGCGCGGGCACTCTGCGGCTCCTCTCGTCGCGGGCCGTCGGCCGGGGTCGCCCGCGGTGCTCCCCGGTCGCCCCCCGCAAGCGTAGGCGGGCTGCTGCGGTGTCCGATCACCGGCAGGACGTGACCCCCGGGCCTCGTGCACCTGTGCGTGGGACTTGACCGGCGTGCGCCCGTGCGCACCCGCCTCTCGTGCCCACGTCCCGTGCGCACCCGCCTCCTGTGCCCACGTCCCGTGCGCACCCGCCTCCCGTGCCCACCTCCCGTGCGCACCCGCCTCCCGTGCCCACCTCCCGTGCGCACCCGCCCACCCGCAGCCGCGGGCCGCCCTTCCGGACCGTCCCCGTCGGCCCGTAGGTCCGTAGGCCCGCGCCCGACCGCACCCGTCCCCGTGCGCACCCGCCCTCCCCCCGCACCCGCGCCCGACCGCTTCCCCTGGGCCCGCATGCGCGGCACCCGTGCACACCGCGACGTCACCGTGCACACCTCCGGGCATGTGCACCGCAACATCGACATGTGCACGGCGCGACACGATGCGCACGGAACCGAGCCGGAGACGCGCCCCCGGCCGCGAAACGGCGGCCCGGCGCCCCGGGCGCGACAACGCCTCCCGCACGCCGGGCCCGTGAGCGCTCCGCCGCCGAGGCCCCGCCCCGTGTATCCACACCCGCACGCGCGCCCCGCGGGCCCGCACCGTGCCCTACCCGCCTCCCGCACCCGCGCCGGACCGCACCCACTGGGCCCGCATGCGCGGCTCCCGTGCACACCGTGACGTCGCCGTGCACACCTCCGGGCATGTGCACCGCAACATCGACATGTGCACGGCGCGGGCGATGTGCACGGGGCAGGCCGAGGCAGTGGTATCACTCCCCGGCGTGTGACGACCTCCCGCGCGCAGGGATATCAACGCTCCGGCGC
>JBFWRR010000134.1:0-7415 GCA_050248815.1 Pseudonocardia sp.
CCATCGGCGGGTTCTGCCGCCAGGTCGCGTCGCAGTGGAACGCGTTCTCGTAGTGCTCCGCCGGGCTGTCGAGGTCCTTGTAGATCCGGACGAGGCCGGGGTGGTCGGGGTCGCTGGACGCCACCGGGTGGTCCTCGAGCTCGCCGAAGCGGCGGGCGAGCGCCACGTGCTCGGCGCGGCTCAGGTTCTGGTCGCGGAAGAAGAGGACCTTGTACTCGAGGAGGAGGCGGCGCAGCTCGGCGAACAGCGCGTCGTCACGGGCCACCTCGCCGAGGTCGACGTCGTGCAGCTGGGCGCCGAGGGTGCAGGTCAGGGGCTCGGCGTGCAGGGTCGTGGGCGCCTGGAGGGTGCTGGTCATGGTGTGTGTTCCTTGCGCTCGGTGATCAGCTGGGTGATCAGAGGGAGAAGACCGACGAGCCGACGCTCCGTCCGGCCTCCAGGTCGGTGTGGGCGCGCACGGCGTCCTCCAGCGCGTACCGCTGGTTGATCTCGACGGCGATCCGGCCCGCCGCGACGTGGGAGAACAGCTCCCCGGCCAGGGCGGCCCGCTCGTCCGCGTCGGCGATGTAGTCGGCGAGGGCGGGCCGGGTGACGAAGAGCGAGCCCTTCACGGCCAGCTGCATCGCGTCGATCGGCGGCACCGGGCCGGACGCCGTGCCGAAGCAGACCAGCAGCCCGCGCCGGGCCAGCGAGTCCACCGACGACCGGAAGGTGGTCGCGCCGACGCTGTCGAACACGACGGGCACGCCGCGGCCGTCGGTCAGCTCGCGCACCCGGGCGGCGACGTCCTCGTGCCGGTACACGACGTGGTCGCAGCCGTGGGCCTTGGCAACTTCGGCCTTCTCCTCGGTGGAGACGGTGCCGACGACGCGCAGGCCGAGCAGCTTCGCCCACTGGACGACGATCAGGCCGACGCCGCCTGCTGCGGCGTGCAGCAGCACGGTGTCGCCCGCCGCGAGCGGGTGGATCCGCCGCAGCAGGTAGGCCGACGTCAGCCCGCGCATCGTCATGGCGGCGGCGGTGTCGAAGCCGATGGCATCGGGCAGGGCGATGAGGTGCTCGGCGGGCATCACGCGCTCCGTGCTGTAGGCACCGAGCGGGCTGCCGGTGTAGGTCACCCGGTCGCCCGGCCGGAAGCCGGTGACGCCCGGGCCCACGGCCTCCACGACACCCGCGGCCTCGACACCCATCCCCGCCGGCAGCGGAGCCGGGTAGAGACCTGTGCGGAAGTAGGTGTCGGCGAAGTTGAGGCCCACCGCCTCGTGACGCACCCGGACCTGCCCGGCGCCGGGTTCGCCGACGTCCACGGCCTCCCAGCGCAGGACCTCCGGGCCACCGGTCTCGTGGAAGCGGATCGCCTTGGCCACCGCCGTCTCCTCCTCGTTCGCGCCGATCACCGGATGCGGGCACGGCAGTGCCCACGCACCGGGATGTGGTGAGGTCACGTCGCTGCGGGCTCGGTGCCCGTCCCGGGATCTGGCCGATCGACCGGGGGAACGCGTCGTTTCCGTCGGCAATGACGGTACGGTCCCGGGAGGTCCTGGACTTATCCCTGCGGGACAGGTTGCTGTTCTTCTCGGGACGGGGTACGGCGATGTCGGCGAAGCCCCTGGCGCGCTACGCCAGCCTGAACAACTTCGTCGAGCTCAGCCGCTCGCTCGGCCTCGATCCGGTCGCGATGGTGCGCGCCGCGGGCCTCGACCCCGCGAGCATGAGCCTGCAGGACCGCTGGGTGCCCGCCGCGGCGATCGCGGACCTGCTGGAACGGGCGGCGGCCGCGTCCGGACGCGAGGACTTCGGCGTCCGGCTCGCCGAGCTGCGGCGCTTCTCCAACCTCGGCCCGCTCAGCCTGGTGATCCGTGAGGAGCCGGACGTGCGCAGCGCGCTGCGGATCCTCATGCGGTACGAGCACATGTACAACGAGGCGCTGCGCATCCGCCTCGTCGAGCAGGACGGTCTCGCGACGATCCGCGTGGAGCTCGATCTGGCCGAGGCCGGCAGGCGCCAGTCCGTCGAACTCGCCGTCGGCGTGCTGTACCGGTTGATGGCCGCCTTCCTCGGCCCGGCCTGGCAGCCGGTCGCCGTCGGCTTCAGCCATCCTCCGCCGGTCGGGGAGACGATCCACCACCGGGTGCTCGGGCCGGTCGTGCGGTTCGGGCGGGACTACGACGGCCTGCGGGTGCACTGCAGCGACCTCGACGCGGCGAACGCCATGGCGGACCCGTTCCTGCGCGGCTACGCCCAGCGGTTCCTCGGTCCGATCCAGGCAGGTGCCCGGTCCACGACCCTCGACCGCGTGCGCGAGCTCGTGGAGCTCCTCCTGCCCACCGGCCGCTGCTCCGTCGAGCAGGTCGCACGCAGCCTCGGCGTGGACCGGCGGACCGTCCACCGCAAGCTCGCCAAGGAGGGGGAGACCTTCACCTCGCTCGTCGACGCCGCGCGCCGCGGTCTCGCCGAACGCCTGGTCCTCGCCCGGAACCGCCCGCTCACCGAGGTCGCCGAGATGCTCGGGTTCTCGTCGCACAGCAACTTCACGCGGTGGTTCCGCAGCCGCTTCGGCTGCAGCCCGAGCCAGTGGCGGCGCCGGGCCGGCTGAGGTTCAGGCCCGCGACCTGCGCAGCGCGACGTGCAGCAGCTCGGCGGCCGGACCGCTCGGGCGGGCGCCGCTGCGCCACACGGCGCGCAGCTCCCGGGCGAGGTCCAGACCCTGGACCGGTACCTCGACGAGCGCGCCGGACGCGAGCTCGGCCGCGACGACCAGCTCGCTCAGCACGGCCGGGCCCGCCCCGGCCGAGACGGCGCTGCGGACCGCCGTCGAGGACCCGAGTTCGAGCAGCGGCGCGACGGGGGGCCTGCCGGCGGCGGCCTCGATCGCCCGGTCGACGGTCTCCCGCGTGCCCGAGCCGGGCTCCCGGCTGACCAGCGGGGTCTCGGCGAGCTCGGCCGCCTCGACCGGACGCCGTCGCCGAACCCACCGATGCGGCGGCGACACGACGAGCACCAGCCGGTCGCGCGCGACGATCCGGGACCGGAGCCCGACGAGCCCGCCGGGCGACTCGACGAACCCCAGGTCGACCGCACCGTGGCGGACCAGCTCCGCCACCCGGGCCGAGTTGGTCACCTGAAGGCCGACGTGCAGCTGCGGGACGCGCCTGCGCAGGTCACCCGCCCAGACCGGGAACAGGTGTTCGGCGACGGTGAGGCTCGCGGCCACCGCGAGCTGCGCCGCGCTCTCCCGCCGGAGGGCCTCGACCCCGTCGACGAGGACCTGGAGCTCGTCGAGGACCCGTCGGGCCCAGCCGACCACGAGCGTCCCCGCCTCCGTCAACGACGACCCGCGGCGGGTCCGTTCGAGCAGCCGTACGCCGAGCCGGCGCTCCAACGCGCTCATCCGCTTGCTCGCCATCGGCTGGCTCACACCTGCGGCCGACGCCGCGCGCGTCAGGCTCCCGTGCTCGCCGATCAGCACGAGGAGCTGCAGCGACTCGAGATCCGGCGCGCCTGACATGCCGTCAGGTTATGACGTGGGCGGCGGTGGCCGGGTTCCGGACGGTCGGCGGCGCACGCACCATCCTGAACATGACCACATCGCTGCAGACCCGTTCCGGCCACGCGCCGGCGGTGCGCCTCACCCCGGGCCTGCTCGCGGTGGCCGCGGGCACGGCCGTCGCCTTCGCGCTGCACCACCTGATGCCGGTGGTGAGTGCGCTGACCGTGGCCGTCGTGCTCGGCGTGCTGGTGGGCGGCCTGCTCCCGGCGAGCACCCGCAACGGGATGCGGTGGGCCACCCGCAGCTTCCTGCGGCTCGGAGTCGTGCTGCTCGGACTGCAGCTCGGGCTCGATCAGATCCTCGCGCTGGGTCCGGGGACCGTCGCCGCCGTGGTCGTCACCGTGGTCGTCACCTTCTGCGGCACGCTCCTGTTGGGCCGGCTCGTCGGCGTCTCGCCCGGGCTGCGGCTGCTGATCGCGACGGGGTTCTCGATCTGCGGGGCATCCGCGATCGCCGCGATGGACAGCGTGTCCGACGCCGACAAGGAGGACGTCGCCACGGCCGTCACGCTGGTGACGCTCTACGGCAGCGCAGCGATCGCGTTCGTGCCTGCGCTCGGCGGGCTGCTGGGGATGAGCCCCGAGCACCTCGGTGCCTGGGCGGGCCTCAGCGTCCACGAGGTCGCCCAGGTCGTCGCGGCCGCCTCACCGGCCGGGGCCGCCGCCGTCGGCATCGCCGTCGTGGTGAAGCTGACCCGGGTGCTCATGCTCGCGCCGATGGTCGCGGCCGTGGGCATCGGGCAGCGGCGCCGGGGGGACGGCACCGGTGCCCGCCCGCCGATCGTCCCCGCCTTCGTCGTGGGCTTCCTCGTCATGGTGGGAGTGCGCAGCACGGGGTTCGTCCCGACGACGGTGCTCGACATCGGCCAGGTCGCGACGACGCTGCTGTTCGCCGGCGCGCTCTTCGGCCTCGGCGCGAACGTGCGCCTCGCGGCGTTGCTGCGCAGCGGCCGGCGCGGGCTCGTCCTCGGTGCCCTGTCGACCGTCCTGGTCGCCGTCGTCGGTCTCGCCGCGCTCGGCGTCTGCGGCTACTGATCAGGCGGCTACTGATGAGCAGCTCAGGAGGTGGGCGGCAGCTCGGCCTGGGGCACAGCCGGGCAACCTGCGCGGACACTGTCCATGATCGGCTTCGCGGCCTGCTCGACGGCGCTGAGCGAAGTGGCGATCTTGCCGAGGTTGGTCGAGACGCTGTCCTGGCTGCTGAGTCCGGCGATGGTGCCGCGCAACGACGAGACCGCCCTTTCCAGCTCCGCGACCTGCGGACCGAACTGTTCGCGCGCGGCGGCGCCCAGGTTGTCCGCGGCGGTCTGCACGCCCTGCAGAGCCTGCTTCACGCCATCGGTCCCGACCGCTGTGGCATCGAGGTGGACAAGAGCGTTGACGGCGGTCTGGTACGCCGCAGCTGCCGAGCAGAGTTCCGCGGAGTAGGTCGCGGAGGTGGTCGGAGCCGGGCTCGTGGCCGTCGGCGCCGGCGGGGGCGCGGTCGGCGTCGAGGTCTGGCTGGCGCAGGCCGAAAGGGCGAGACAGATCACGGCGACCGCGACGAATCGAGGGGGCCGGACGCGTCGGCTATAGGGAATGCCGGTTGCGGCAGTAGTCGGCATGGCGCGCTCCGATCAGGTCCGGTGAATGACCACAGACATGGTCCACACCGACGACGAGGGATGCCTCACCTCGACGAGGTGAAGAAACGATCGACGACACCGGAACTGACGTCGCCGGCCTGGAGGATCACCGCATGGAGCCGTAGGCCGAGCCTCGGAAAATGATCTCGTCCGATGGGCGCCGGATCCTGGCCTGCGTCGGTGAGGAATCGGGCGAGCCGGGCGGGCACTTCGGTGGCACGGCGGGCGGTCGGTCGGGCGTCGCGGGTGCTGGTGGACTGCAGTTCGTGGCCAGGACCGTGGCCAGAGATCATTGTGTGTGCCGGTTCGGCTCCACGGTCTTGTCGGTTCTGCTCGGTATCCCCGGCTCGTGAGCGCCGAGCGTGACGAGCTGAGACGCCTCGTGGAGGAGTTGCCCCGTCGGCAGCGGGGGCTTGAGCCGGTTGCGGAGTGGCCTCCGTCGTGGTTCGGCTCCTTCGCCAGCGGCCGCTCCGACCTGGGCAGCAACCACGACGATCTGCTCGCCGACGGGTTCGGGCGTTCCTGATCGATCGTCATCGATACCGGGCCGCTGGTCGCCGCTGCGGATCGGGACGACGAGCACAATCGAGCCTGCACCGATCTGCTCACCGGTTTGCACTTGGCCGGTCGTCAGCTTCTCGTGCCGGCTCCGGTCGTTGCCGAGGTCGGTTACCTTCTCGGTCGAGCGGGCGGTGTCTTGCGTCGAGGCCGGGTTCCTGCGGTCGATCGTCGAGCGGCCTTCGCGGTGGTCGATCTCCAGGTCGTCGACTACGACCGCATGGCTGATCTCGTCGAGACCTACGCGGACTTCCCGCTCGGGACAACCGACTTGGCCGTCGTCGCGGTGGCCGAACGGCTCGGCATCTCCGAGATCGCCACCCTCGATCGGCGGCACTTCCACGCGGTGCCGCCCCGCCACACGGCGGCCTTCACGATCGTGCCCTGAGGCCGCGGTTGCGGCCGGTGGCGAGCGTCACGATCTGGTGGATCGGACCGTTGGATCGAGGTCAACGTCGATGACCAGGAAATGATCTCGCCCCGACCGTTCGTGCTGGTCAGGGCGAGGTTTCGGGTGGCGCGCCCGAAGGGATTCGAACCCCTAACCTTCTGATCCGTAGTCGCGACGCCAGCGCGTCCATGCCCGGTTTCCTGGGCGAATGGCGGCGTGCGAGGCGCCAGATCGGGTACTTCCGGCGCGTGTGCGCTGCAGTTCGTGGATCAGTTCGTGGATCGTGATCCACATGCAGGTGGGACGGGCGTCGCGCTCGGTGTGCGGACGTCACGCTATGGGGGCTGATGTTGCACTGAAGGTGTCGAGTGGGCTCCGCGGGGCGTAGCCTGTGAAGCAGTTGGACGTCGTGGGCGTCCGGCGAGACGCGAGGCCGTGTGGCCCGGGGCAGACCGGGAGCACGGCCTCACGCATGTCTGGCCGGTCAACAGTCGATCTCGAACAGGGTGAGCCGGTCGGCCAGCACGTCGTGGTAGCTCGTGCGGCCCTGGCGCGTCGCGCGCACGGCTCCGGCGACAATGTCAGCTACCCAGAGCAGCGGCTCGGTCTCGCCTCGCACATGCTCCAGGCGGACCTTCGTGCCCTTCGGTAGGTCGTACCGGACGGAGCGGACCAGCTCGACGTCCCGCCGGTCCAGCACGCTGCCGCGCGACTCGGCAGTCATCTCGGCGACGCCGAGCCCGTGAAGTTCGACGACGAGACGACGCAACACGATGCGCCGAGCGCGTTCCTGGCCGCGCGGTGGCACCGGAGCGCCGATCGCCACGAGATAGGCACCCGTCAGCGATGCGGCCGTGGCCGCGGCGGCGTGCCGGTCACGTTCGTCCATCTCGTGCCAATGCAGCTTGGCCGTGCGTCGTCGACCACGCAGCGTGCGCATGGCTTCCCGGGCCTGGTCGTAGTCTGTTTCGAACACGGCCGCCGCGAGCACGTAGAACCCGGATCGGTCGCCCTCGCGGAACGACTCGTCCAGATAGGCGACCCGTTGCGGCATCCGGCGAGCCTACGAACTGCCCCGGACATCTCCGGTGGGTGGCCACGGTTGTTGCCGGCAGAGCTGCTGCGCTACATCACCCGGCCAGTTCGGGGACCGGACCGTGGCCAAAGATCCACGAGACGGGGGCAGAAAACGATCTTGCCCCGACCGTTCGTGCTGGTCAGGGCGAGTTTCGTATGGGCGCGCCCGAAGGGATTCGAACCCCTAACCTTCTGATCCGTAGTCGCGACGCTGA
>JBFWRR010000135.1:0-7240 GCA_050248815.1 Pseudonocardia sp.
CCACCGGCACACCGCTGCGCGGGACGCGGCGGCGTACCCGGCCGGGACGGAGCGCCGTGGGACGCGGCGGCGGAGGCGCGCCCTCAGGTCAGGTAGCCGCCGAGGCGGCGGAAGTACTCGTCGCCCGACAGCTCCTGCCCGTCCTCGGTGCGCACCCGCCGCACCACCAGGCCCGGGTTGTGCCCGCGGCGGGCATCCGGACCGGCCACTATCACGACCCCGCCCTTGCCGTCCCGGACGAACACACGCCCGGGCGTGCCGCCGTACGGCGCGTCCGTGACCCCTGCGGCGACGATCCGAAGGCGGCGTCCTTCGTGCAGGCACCACGCGTTCGGGTAGGGGTCGACCTGGGCGCGGACGAGGTTCGCGATGTCGCGGGCGGGCCACGTCCAGTCGAGGCGGTTGTCGACGTCGCTGCGACGGTGGAAGTAGGTGGCCCTGCTGCGGTCCTGCGGTGTCCAGTCGCCGCGACCGGACGCGAGCAGCTCCAGCGCGTCGACGCTGATCGGGCCGAACATCGCCGCGGTGCGTTCGAGCAGGTCGACGATGGTGTCGTCGTCGGTCACCGGGGTGGAGCGCTGCAGGACGATGTCGCCAGCGTCGAACTCGGCGTCCATCATGTGCGCGGTGACGCCCACCTCGGGCTCGCCGTTGATCAGCGCCCAGTTGAGCGGGGCGAAGCCCGCATAGGCGGGCAGGAGCGAGTCGTGCACGTTGAGGGTGCCCAGGCGCGGGATCGTGAAGACCTCGGGCGCGAGCCAGGTCCGCCAGTTCGACACCACGATGACGTCCGGAGCCGCGGCGCGGATGCGGTCGATCACCTCGGCGTCCCGAGCCCGCTCACGGACCACGACGGGGATCGCGTGGACGGCCGCGAGCTCTGCGACGGAGTCGTTGAAGAAGGTCTCGTACGGGTTGTCCGAGTCCGGGTGCGTGACCACCAGCGGCACCTCGTGCCCTGCAGCCAGTACCGCGTCGAGGACGCGGTGACCCCAGCTCATGTACCCGAACACCACCACTCGCAGCGCGCTCATCGTAGGTAAGCCTCACCTGCAATCAGGTTCCCGTCAACCCGCTCCCACGTCATCACTCTCCGTCATCGGAACCCGCCCGCGGCGGCCGACTCCGGCGCGTCACTGGTCTCAACAGGTGATCTCCCTCGATCGTGCGCATCCTCCGCCTGGACCGCCGCGTTGAGCCGGTTGACGTCGCTGAGCCGATCCCTGCCATTGCATCGATCGGACGCTGATCGATCGCCGATCGGACGACGCGCCGGACGAGGACGGAGCACCAGGGAGGCGGACCGCGGTGTCGAGCCCCACCTCGCAGACACCCCGTTCCCGCCGCCGCCCCGTTCCTCCCAGGCTGCCGGCGCAGCGCACCCGGCGCTGCGGGGCGGCACCGGGCGGGGTCGGCTGGTGGCAGACGCCGAAGCGGCCGCGCGCGGAGGACGGGCCGAAGCGCCACCGGGTCGCGGAGATCATCGCCGAGACCGAGGTCATCCCACGCCTCGACGACGCCACGACCCCGGTCCCACCCCGGGTGGAGCGCAGGCGCCGGCGGGCCGGGTCGTCTCCTGCCGGGGCCCGCGCGCGTCGCAGGCGTCTCCTCCTGCGCGCGGTGCTCGGCTCACTCGCCGCGGTGCTGCTCGCACCGGTGCTCGCGTTCGCGATCGGCTACCTGCTCTTCGACGTCCCCGACCCGGACACCGCGGTCAACAACCAGGTCACGCTCGTCTCGTACGCCGACGGGACACAGGTCGGGCGGCTGGTCGAGGAGCAGGGCAACCGGATCAAGGTGCCGCTCTCGGCGGTACCCGAGTACGTGCGCCACGCGGTGCTCGCCGCCGAGGACCGCAGCTTCTACACCAACCCCGGCTTCGACCTCACCGGCATCGCGCGCGCCGTGTACAAGCAGGCCACCGGGGGCGTCGGCGGCGGGTCGACGATCACACAGCAGCTGGTCAAGAAGACCCTCGTCGGCGACGACGCCACACTGTGGCGCAAGTACAAGGAGATCGTGCTCGCGGTCAAGATCTCCCAGGAACGCACCAAGGACGAGATCCTCGCCGGCTACCTCAACGCGATCTACTTCGGCCGCGGTGCCTACGGCATCCAGGCCGCCTCCCAGGCCTACTTCGGCAAGCCGGTGGGCGAGCTCTCGCCGGCCGAGGGGGCCCTGCTCGCGGGGCTGATCCAGTCGCCGTCGCGCTGGGATCCGGCGGTCAGCCCGGAGCGGGCCGTCCAGCGCTGGAACTTCGTACTGGACGGGATGGTCTCCGAGGGCTGGATGAGCCCGCAGGACCGCGGGTCGGCGGAGTTCCCGCCGACGGTGGCGCGCAAGAAGGCGAGCGTCGGGACGCCGGCGGACGACCGCGGGCACATCATGAGCGCCGTCACCGCGGAGCTCGCCGAGCTGGGCATCTCCGAGCAGGACATCGCGCAGGAGGGACTGCGGATCACCACGACCATCGATCCGCACCGCCAGGAGCGGGCGGTCGAGGCCGCCCAGGGCAACCTCGCGGGCCAGCCGCGCAACCTGCGCAGCGCCGTCGTCGCGGTCGAGCCCGGGACGGGCGCCATCCGCGCCTACTACGGCGGTCCGAACGGGCTGGGCCTGGACTACGCCCGGGTTCGCCGCCTGGCGGGGTCGACGTTCAAGCCGTTCGTGGTGCTCGCCGCGCTGCAGCAGAACCCACCCGTCGGGCTCGGCGAGGTGTTCGACGGCAAGGAGATCCCGGGGCTGCGCAATGCCGAGGGTGCGGACTGCGACCGCTGCGACCTCAAGCAGGCGATGACGGTGTCGAACAACGTCGTGTTCAACACGCTGGCGCGCAAGGTCGGTGCGGAGAACGTGGCGGCCGCCGCCCGCGCGGCCGGGATCACCGCGCCGCTGGACAACCCGAACGAGGG
Source organism: Pseudonocardia sp. (assembly GCA_050248815.1). GTDB lineage: Bacteria > Actinomycetota > Actinomycetes > Mycobacteriales > Pseudonocardiaceae > Pseudonocardia. Next base: position 2,913 of record JBFWRR010000135.1, read on the forward strand.
CATTGCGCTGGGCAACAAGGAGGTCAGCGCGCTGGAGCTGGCCTCGGCGTACGCGACGATCGCCGCGGGCGGGATCTGGCACCAGCCGCACATCGTGCAGAAGGTCGTCACGAACGACGACCGCGTGCTCTACGAGGCGTCGGGCGAGGGAGAGCGGCGCTTCCCCGAGCAGGTGGCCCGCAACGTCGTCGAGGCGATGCTGGACGTCGCCCGCCGCGACGGGCTCTCGCTGCCCGGCGGCCGCCCCGTCGCGGCGAAGACCGGCACCGTGCAGTCCCGGTTCGACGGCGACAACAACGACGCGTGGATGGCGGGCTTCACCCCGTCCCTTTCGACATCGGTGTGGATCGGCACCGACATGAACGATCCCATCCGTACCGCGAAGGGGACCCCGATCAGCGGCAAGACCGTGCCCGGCGCGGTGTGGCAGGACTTCATGCGCGAGGCGCTCGAAGCCGAGCCGGTGGAGAGGTTCCCGACGTTCGAGCCGATCGGCGAGGCACCCTCGCAGCTGCCCCCGGGCGAGATCGAGCCGCCGACCCCGCCGACCCCACCCACTCCACCGACCCCGCCGATCGACCCGGCCGCCGGCCGCCCGCTGGGTCCGGACGGTCGACCGCTGCCCCCGGAGGCGGGCACGTCGAGCACCGAGCTGTCCCCGGAAGATCTCCGGAACGGGTCGTCCGTGGACGGTGGCCCGGGGACTGCCACCGACGGCCCGGGCAGCGACACCACGGGGGCCGACGGCTCCGACAGCGGCGACGGAAGCCGGACCTGCACGCTCGTCTCCCCCTGCGGCTGAGCCGGAAAGCGGCACCGCCACCATCGGGCTCGGCCTATCGTCGGGTGCGTGGCGCAGCGGCGGAGCTTCGAGGTCGTGCTGTGGCCCGCGGACCGCAGGCTGACGCTGTACGTACCGGAGATCGAGGCCGCCACCACGGTGACGGCGATGGCCGACGCGGAGGACGCCGCGCGCTCCCTCATCGCGGATCTCACCGGCCTGGACGCCACGACGATCGACTGCGAGATACGCATCGGCCGTTTCGGGCCCGGCGGGGTGGCGTGACCGGCGTAGGGTGCCGTGGGTGAGCACCGACGCCACGACGGCCGGTACCGCGCCGTCCCGGGATCCCCGTCACGACTCGGTCGCCCGTGAGGTGGCGGAACGGATGGCCGACGCGGCCCGCGAATGGCTCGGCGGCCTCGACGACGTCCGACGTGGCATCGCCCAGCTGGGCGCTCCCGGTACGGACGCCGAGGTCGAGCGGCTGCGCTGGTTCTACACGCCCACCGACCACGGTGGCCTCACGATGCACGCGCAGTCGCCCGCGCAGCAGGACCGCGCGCTGAAGCTGGTCGCCTCCGGGCTCTCCACGCCGGGGTTCGTCACGGTCGCGACGGTGATGGGGCTGGAGAACGTCCTGTCCCACACCGAGGGCTTCGGGCCGGGCTTCGGCCGGGAGCGCAAGCGCGATCCGGGGCAGTACTACCTGCGGGTGTTCGGCGAGCCCGGCGCCACCGGGGCCTGGGGCTACCGGTTCGGCGGGCACCACGTGTCGGTGAACGTCCTGGTCGTGGACGGGGCCGTCCGGTCGATGACGCCACTGTTCCTCGGAGCCGATCCGGCGACGTCGCCGCTGCTCGGTGGGGCGACATTGCGCCCGGTGGGTCAGGTCGAGGACCTCGCCCGCGAGCTCGTGCGCTCACTCGACGCGGACGCCGCCGCCCGCGCACGCCTGCTCGACAAGGCACCCTCGGACATCATCGGTGGCAACCGGACCCGCGTGGCCGACGGCGACGAGTTGCTGCGGCTCGCGCAGATCTGGCGGGAGCCGTTCCCGGACACCTCCGAGTGGGCCTCGCTCGTCACGTTCAGCGACGCCACCGAGGAAGCCAGCGGCCTCGACGGCGCCGACCACCGGACGATGGCGCTCACGACGGCCCCCAAGGGGCTGCCGGGCGCGGCGCTGGACGCGGACCGGCGCGAGATGCTTCGGGCCGTCCTCGACACCTACCTGGGACGGGTCCCCGACGGCCTCGCGCCCGTGTACGACGACGGGGCGCTCGAGGCCGTCCACCTCGCCTGGGCGGGGTCGTTCGAGCCCGGAGAGCCGCACTACTACCGGCTGCAGGGGCCGCGGCTGCTGGTGGAGTACGACAACACGCAGCGCGGCGTCAACCATGCCCACTCGGTGTGGCGCGACCCCGAGGGCGACTTCGGCGCGGACGAGCTCGCCGCGCACCTCGCCGCGCACCACGACTGAACTTTCCGGACCCGCACCGCCGCAGTGCGCGTCGGTCACCGCGTGTGGTGCGGCGGATCCCGGGCGACGGAATGCCCGAGGTGTGGGCGAACCCACGCGAGGACCCGGCCGAAGACCTACGGACGCAGGATCGCGGCAGGTCAGCGGGCACGCCTCGATCGAGGGCCGGCTGTGTGGACACACGCCGCGCGCCCGCACCGCGTCGGCGTCGCCGGTGGTACGACCTAGCATCGGTCGCCATGAGTGTCGCGCTGACCGTGCTGCTCGTACTGGAGCTGGCCGCCGGTGCCGTGCTCCTGCTGCGATGGCGGGCCCACCGGGACCGCGTGGCGGCGTTCGAGTCCCGCGTCGCCGAGACGGCACGCCCCGCGCCGCGGGATGCCGGGTGCGAGGCGATCACCCCGCCGATCCTGGTCGAGATCCTCAACGCCCAGGAGCTCGCCGCGCGCGAGTCCTGGACCGCCCGCCACTTCGGCACCCTCGTGCCCCGGCACGTCGGCCGCGAGGTCGCCGGGCGCGCCGCCGAGCAGTTGGCCGCGCAGCTGGCCACCGAAGGCGTCCGGGCCGAGGTCACGGTCCTCGGCCCGGGGCAGCCGGCATCGTCCGCGGTGACCGACCTGACAGACCTGATAGACCTGACAGACCTCGACGAACCTGGTGGCGCCGGCCCCGCGGGTGTCCGCGAGGTGCGCCGGACGATCTCGGCGGTCCCGTTCGCCCTGCTCGGCCAGGCACCGTCTGCCGCGCCGGCGTCCGACCCCGCCGCGGACGGTGCCGGCGACCCGGTCCAGGCGGTGGACGGGCTCGCGGCCCGCCTGCTGCGCCGCCGGGCGCGGTGACGACAGGTCCCGTTCGCGTGGCCCGGTCCGCACCGCGGGCGAGTGTGGCGGAGCGCGGACGGGATCCCGCTGCGGGGACGACGCTGGCGGCGCAGGATCGAGAGATGACGGTCGGTGGTCGGTGGGCACTGCTCGTGCTCCTCACCACCTTCGGATCCGTCGCGCTGGGCCTTCTCGGTGTGCCGTCCCCGTCGTTGTTCGCGGGCCTCGCCGCCGGGACGGCCCTCGCGCTGGCCGGTCGCGCTCCCGGCCGGGTGCCGCACGGGGGCACGGTCGGCGCGCAGGCCGTCATCGGGGTCGTCATCGGGCTGACGGCGCGGCCGGACACGCTCGCGGGGCTGGGCGCGAGCTGGTTGCCGGTGCTGCTCGTGAGCGTCGCGACGCTGCTGGTCAGCATGGGGGCGGGCCTCGCTCTGGGGCTGGTCCGCGGTGTCACGCCACTCACCGGGATGCTCGCCCTCACCGCGGGCGGCGCGTCGGGACTCGTGGCGGTCAGCAGGGAGCTGGGTGGTGACGACCGGGTCGTCGCGGTCGTGCAGTACCTGCGGGTCGGGCTCGTCACGGCGACGATGCCGGTGGTGGCCGTACTGCTCTACGGCGCGAGCGCGTCGACCGGTGCGGTGCTGCCCCCGGTCGACGGCCCGCCGTGGTGGGTCGGGCTCGGCGTCACCGCCGCATGCTGTGCCGTCGGGGTACCGCTCGGGCTGCTCACCCGGATGCCGGCGGGGGCACTGCTCGGACCGATGATCGTGGCGGCGGGTCTCGCCGTCGCCGGGTGGGCGGCCGGCGCCGTGCCGCCCGAGCTCGTGGTCGAGCCCGCCTACGCCGTGATCGGGTGGGGGGCGGGCATCCGGTTCACCCGCGAGAGCCTTCGCGGCGTGCTGGCGCTGTTGCCGTGGGCGACGGTGCTGATCGGGGTGATCATCGCGCTGTGCGCGGGGCTCGGCGTCGTGCTCTCGCAGCTCACCGGGACGACGCTGTTGGAAGGCTATCTCGCGACCACCCCCGGCGGCGTGTTCGCGGTGCTCGCCACGGCCATCTCCTCGGGAGCGGACGCCACCTTCGTCGTCGCCGTGCAGGTCCTGCGGGTGCTGATGATGCTGCTCGTGGCCCCCGTGCTCGCCCGGATCGTGGCGGCCCGCGGCGGAGGTTGAGCCGAGGTCGAGCGGCGGGGGCGGTCGGCCGGGGGTGCGGGGGTGGACGCCCGGTGCGGCGGCCCGGTCGG
>JBFWRR010000136.1:0-7213 GCA_050248815.1 Pseudonocardia sp.
CCTGGAGGCCCTCGAGGGCGCCGACACCGTCGTGGTCCCCGGCTACGCCCCGGCCTGGGACGGCGCGCCCCGCGACGAGGTGCTGGCCGCCCTGCAGCGGGCCGCCACCCGCGGCGCGCGCATGATGTCGATCTGCATCGGCGCGTTCGCCCTCGCCCATGCGGGGCTGCTGCGCGGACGGCGCGCCACGACCCACTGGGCCGCCGTCCACCGGCTCGCCGGCCAGTTCCCCGAGACCACCGTGATCGACGACGTGCTCTACGTCGACGACGGCGACGTCCTGACGTCCGCCGGGCTGGCCAGCGGGCTCGATCTGGCCCTGCACGTGACCCGCCGCGACCACGGTGCCCATGCCGCCGCCGAACTGGCCCGCTGGAACGTCGTCGCACCCCATCGCGACGGGGCGCAGGCCCAGTTCATCAGCACCGCCATCCCCGACACCTCGTCCAGCACCATGAACGCGACCTGCCAGTGGGCGCTGCGCCACCTCGATCAACCCCTGGGACTGGCCGAGTTGGCCGAGCACGCCAACCTCAGCCGGCGCACCCTGCTCCGCCGCTTTCACGACGAGATCGGGACCAGCCCCAAGCGATGGCTCCTGCGGGCCCGCCTCGACCGGGCCCGGGAGCTGCTGGAGACCACCGACCTGCCCGTCGAAGCGGTGGCCCACCGCACCGGGCACTCCTCCTCCGCCGCGCTGCGAGATCGCTTCACCGCGGCACTCGGCACGTCCCCCACCGCCTACCGCCGATCGTTCCGACCGGGCAGGAGCTGCTGAGCCGTTCGTCGGCGGACTCCCCGTTCCTGCAGGTCAAGGTCGGATTCGGGCGTCACGACCACCCGCGAACCACCGAACCGGTGTCACCTGCCGAGGATGAGGCGGCCCGGGGCGACGTGCGCCAGGCTGGCGACAGCGACGGTCTGTCGGCAGGCTTCGCAGCCCCGTGGATCGTCGGTGAGACGAGAGGAGGAAGCCATGGCGATCGGGCCTGTGCAACTCATCGTGCTCGGATTCAAGGATCCGGACTTCCACGGTGAGATCATCGCCGAGTTGGAGCGGCTGAGGGAGAACGACACCGTCCGGGTGATCGATGCGCTCGCCGTGTACAAGGACGCCGAGGGCGAAATGGAGGCGATGCACCTCAGCAACCTTTCGACCGACGAGGCGATCGAGTTCGGCAGCAAGGTCGGCGCGTTGATCGGCCTGGGCTTCGAGGGCGAGGCCGGTCTGGAGGGCGGAGCCAAGGCCGGGGCCGAGGCCGCGGCGGATGGGATCTCGGTCTTCTCCGATGAAGAGGCATGGGACGTGCTCGAGGAGATTCCCAATGGTTCGGCGGCCGCGCTCCTGCTGATCGAGCACCATTGGGCGGTTCCGCTGCGGGATGCCGTCCTGCGCGCCGGTGGGTTCCGCATCTCCGACGGGTTCATCAGCCCGTTGGACCTCATCGGTATCGGGTTGATCTCGGCCGAGGAAGCGGCGGAGATGCACAGTCTGGAACAGGCGCCCGTGTCGACCTGACCCGGACGATCAGTAACGAGCAGGAGGGGATGGGCATGTTCGGATCTCGCAGGGTCGCCCGGCGGACCGCCAGGCGGACCGCGCGGCGCCGCGACCGCCGCGACTGAGGCACCAGAGACAACGATTCCGCCGGTCGACGACGTCGGCCGGCGGAATCATGCCCGGGCCGGCTCACGGTGCGTCGAGTGGGACACGCTGCGAGCGCGGTGTCGTGCGGTCGCCGCAGCGGCGCGGGCCGATCGACCGCTTGACAATCAGGACCGACGGTCCTCTAATACCATCAGTCTTCGATACCAACGGTTTTCCAATACCGGAGGTCCTGTGGCAGTGCGGCTCACCCGCGCGGAGCGCAAGGAGCAGATCCGCGCCGACCTGATCGCCTCCGCGGAGCGCGTGTTCGGTCTGCGTGGGTTCCACCAGGCATCGCTCGAGGAGATCGCGGCTGACGCGGGCTGGAGCAAGGGCGCGGTGTTCTCCAACTTCACGGGCAAGGACGACCTGTTCCTCGCCGTGGTGGAAGTGCGCAACCGACGGCGGCAGGCCGAGCAGACGGACCAGATGCGCGCGGGGCGAACCCTCGCCGGTGGCCTGCGGGCGGCCGGCCGGGAGATGGCCGACACGATGCTGCGCGACCCGCACTGGACGCCGTTGCTCATCGAGTTCTGGACGCACGCCTCCCGGAACGAGCGGCTGCGCACCCGGGCCTCGGCCGCCCACGAGCAACTGCTCGAGGGGTACGGGGTGCTGATCACCGAGCTCGCGGCACGCGATGGTCTCGAGTTGGTCGTGCCCGCCAAGGAGGCCGCCCGCAGCGCGGCGGCGCTCGCCCGCGGATTGGCGATCGAGCGACTGCTCGACCCCGCGAGCGTGCCCGAGGGTCGGCTCGAGGAGCTGTTCACGGCCCACGTTCTCTCGTTCACCCGACCACAGGCCGGAACCGACTGACCGACATCGAGGGGGTGGCTGTCATGCCCATCACCACGCCGTCCGTTCAACCGCGGGAACTCGTGGGGGAGCTGATGGCCCGCACCCGCTGGTCTGCCGAGCAGTTCGAGGCCCACCAGCGCGAGCGGCTCGACGCTCTGCTGCGGCACGCCGTGACGGTCTCGCCCTTCCACCGTCGGCGGCTCGGCGCGGATCCGACCGGCGCGTCGCTCGCCGAGCTGCCGACGATGTCGAAGACCGACCTGATGAGGCACTTCGACGAGATCGTCTCCGATCCGCGGCTGCGTCGAGCCACCGTCCGCGCACACCTCGACAGTCCGGCCGGAGACCAGCCCCTGCACGACCATCTGGTGTTCACCACCTCCGGCAGCACCGGCGAGCCGGCGATCTTCGTCGCGACACCCGACGATTTCGCCCCGTGGGTGGCGGCTCTCCTGCGCGCCCTCATCCTGTTCGGTGTCCGGCCCGGGATGCGGATCGGTGGGCTCGGCTCGGGTTCGGGCAGGCACATCTCCCGGCATCTGGTCGCCGGCCTGCAGGGCGGCGCGCCGGCCTCGGCGCCGCGCACCTCGGTGCACATGCCGGTGCCCGAGATCGTCTCGGCGTTCAACGCCTACCAGCCGGAGGTCATCCCCGGTTACCCGAGCCTCGTCGCGCTCGTCGCGCAGGAGCAGCTCGCCGGACGGCTGCACATCGCACCGAGGATCGTCGCCTACGCGGGCGAGGTCCTCAGCGCCGACATGCACGCGCAGATCACGGCCGCGTGGGGCGTCGAGCCGTTCAGCATGTACTCCACCACGGAGGCCGGGATGATCGCCTCGGGCGGCTCGGCCGGGATGCACATCTGGGAGGACCTCGCACTGCTCGAGGTCGTCGACGAGCACGACCGGCCCCTGCCACCCGGGGTGGCCGGCCACCACGTGCTGCTCACCAATCTGGTCAACCGCACTCAGCCCCTGATCCGCTACGAGATCACCGACCTCGTCACCCTCGCCGAGGGCCCGGACCCGACGGGCATGCCGTTCCGCCGGATGGCGTCGATCGAGGGCCGCACCGACGACATCGCGCACCTGCCCGCCCGGAGCGGAGGCACGGTCGCGGTGGCCCCGCACCTGCTGCGCGCCCCGATCGCCAACACCCCCGGGCTGCGCCAGTTCCAGGTCGTCGTCCGTCCCACCGCGCTGCGCATCGCCGTCGCGCTGAGTCCCGAAGCACCCCGCGACACACCGCGGCGCATCGAAGCCGCCGTGTACTGCGCCCTGCTCGACATCGGCGTCGCACCGCCACCGATCGACGTCGAGCCGGTCGAGGAGATCGCGCGCGAGCCCGGCCCGGCGGGCAAGTTCAAGACGATCAGGGTGGAGCGCTGAGACGATCGGCATATCCGTGACGGAGACGGAAGGCGCAGACTCGGACCGTGCACGAGCGCGATGGTGTCTCACAGCGGCTGCCGACAAGTTCGCGCAGGCCGCCAGCTCCTCGGCGCCGTCGCGACCCGCAACGAGGCTCCCGCGTCAGCGTCCTCGTGCTGGCGATCACATGTGCGTTGACCCTCGGCATCGCAACCCTGCAGAGCTTGAGTGCCGGCCCGGTTTCCCCGCCGGCGCTGGCCCTGCCGGCGTCGCCCCCGTCGCTGGGCGAGATCGTGCCACCCTTCGTCGCTCCATTCCCGGCACCGGCGGCCTCGCACGGGGCGAACCGGTCCCTGCCGATCAACACACCCCTCGGAGGGACTGCGACGGATGGCGTCTCCGCCGGTCTCGGCAAAGGCCGGAACGCGGATGCGGTCACCAGCCGCCCCGAAAGCAGGAACGACGAGGCCAAGGGCGAGAAGAAGGGCCAGAAGGACAAGGGCAGGGGCAAGGTCGGCAAGGGCAAGGGCAAGGGCAATGGCGGCGGCAAGGGCAATGGCGGCGGCAAGGGCAATGGCGGCGGCAAGGGCAAGAACGGCGGTGGCGGCGGCAAGGGCAAGGGTTGACGGCCCCACTCATCGGGCCGGATGCACCACACGCGTCGCGGCTTTCTGCTATCTCGTCGTCGCCTCGAGCTGACGGATCCCCGCCGGGTACACCCGCGCGCCGACCACGAGTGCGCCGATCGCGGCGACGTAGGCGAGCGGTGCGATCTGCAGGGCGGTGGCGAGGCCCAGCCGATCGGCGAGGACACCGACGACGAGGGGGCCCAGGGCGAGCCCGAGGAGGCTGTTCGCCACGGTGAGCGTCCCCATGGCGGACGCGCGGATGGAGGGGTGGGTGAGGCGGGCGACCATGGCGGCCGCCGGTCCCGATGAGCCCGCGGCGAAAAACGCCCCGATGCCGACCAGCACCAGCTGCGCCGGACCGGCGGCCAGCCCGAAGCCGGTGGTGAGGCAGACCAGCGAGATAGCGCAGAAGACGATCGCGGCGGTCCACTTCCGGGCCGGGTCGACGCGGGCGACCCGGTCGGTGACCATCCCGCAGACCACCATGCCGCTGCCGACGAGCAGGACGAGCCCGGCGGCGACCGCCGCGGCCTTGTCCGGCCCGAGCGCGTAGTACCGGTTGAAGAAGCTCGGCATCCAGGACAGCAGCACGGCCGCGACGAACATCTGCAGGCCGCTGCCGAGGTAGGCGCACAGGACGGCGCGGTTGGTGAAGAGCGTGGAGATCGGCACCCGGTGGCCCGCAGGCGTCGCGGGCGGTGGCGCGTCGGCGTGCCGGTTGAGCCTGCGCTCGTTGACCACCATCGCGAACAGCACGACCAGGACGAGCCCGAAGACGGCCATCACGGCGAACGACGAGCGCCAGCCGAGCTGAACGGCGACGATCCCACCGAGCGCGATGCCCAGCACGGACCCGAAGGAGCCGCCCGCCATGAAGGCGCCGCTGAGAGCGGCGTGGACCCGGGGCGCGAACACGCTGAGCACGACGGCGATGCCGACGCTGCCGTAGGCCGCCTCCCCGACACCGACGAGGAAGCGCGCGCCGAGCATCTCGCCGTAGCCGCTCGCGAACGCACAGAGCAGGGTCGCGGCGCTCCACAGCAGCGCCATGAGCACGAGGCTCCTGACCCGGCCCCACCGGTCGGCGAGCACCGACAGGGGCAGGGTGAGCAGGCCGACGGTGAGTGCGACGACGCTGCTGAGGGTCGCGAGGTTCGCGTCGGAGAGCGTCCACTCCTGCTTCAGGAACGGGAAGACGGCGCTGAGGACCTGCCGGGACATGTAGTCCGACAGCAGCAGGCCGAAGACGACGGCGAAAACGACCCACGGGTAGACGCGCGAGCGGGTGGGTGCAGGAGCGGCGGGCGTCGTCACCGACGGTGCGAGGGTTCCCATGTGGACTCCAATGGGCGAGGCTGAGGAGATGATGCCCGCGCTCGGGCCACCACCGTGAGGGGGAGAACGGGGCCGGGACGGAGAACTGCTGCTTCCCCGCCCCGGCCGTACGCCCGCCGGCAGGTGCAGTCGGGGGGTGACACACCGGGCGGCGGACGTGCGAGGGGTCAGGCGTGCTGGGTGAAACCCACCTGACCGGGCTTGCGGTTGGGCGCGAAGCCGATCTTCGCCAGGGCCTCGTCGGCGTCGGCGTACCGCTCGCCGAGCTTGTAGATCTCCCGGGCCTCCTTGCCCGTGGCGACCTCGCGGCCGAGCTCGTGCGCGATCCGCACCAGCTGCTCGATCTGCTGGACCGAAGTGATCTTCTCGCCCCGACGGCTCCAGATCGTGTCCTCGTTGCCGCAGCGGGCGTGCAGGCCCATCGCGATCGCCATCGTGTTGACCGGCAGGACGCTGCGCATGAGCGTCTCCAGGGTCAGCACCGCGCCGTCCGGTACACGCCGGACGAACTCGATGATGTTGTAGGGGTTGGGGCCGTCGAAGCCGCCGCCGATCCCCACCCAGGTGACCATCAGCGGGCCGGTGTAGGCGCCCCGGCGGATCAGCCGCTCGACGGTCTCGAGCTGGGGGATGTTCGCCAGCTGGAAGTGCGGCTGGATGCCGTTGGCCTGCAGCCTGCGCAGGTGCTCCTCGACCCAGCCCGGGCCCGCGGGCACGAACATCTCGCGGTAGGCGTCGTAGACCTCGGGCCGCTCGAACGAGGTGCCGGCGATGTCGTCGGCGGTCATCAGCTCGACGATGTTCATCTGGCAGGTGTTGATCGCGATCGTGACCTGGTCCGGCGCCGGGTCGAGCTCGGCGAGCAGGTGCCGCGCGTCGTCGGCGAGCCACAACGCGTCGGCGCCGTCGCCTTCGGGGGCGAAGGAGATCGAGCCGCCGACCTGAAGAATCATGTCCGGCACGGCCTCGCGCAGGCGGCCGAGCAGCTCGTTGAACTTCGACATCCGCTTCGAGCCCTTGCCGTCGAGCTCGCGGACATGGATGTGCAGGACGGTCGCGCCGGCCTCGTAGCAGTCGACGGCCTTCTGCACGTGCTCGTCCATGGTGAGCGGCAGGTCCTCGCGGAAGTCGTCGAGCTCCCACTCCGGGCCGTATGGGGCCGCGGTGATGACCAGCTTCTCCTGGGTCTCGGGGAAGAAGGAATCGTCGTGGAAATGCATGGCTGAACTCTCCGGTGAATAGGTGTGAACTGGCTCAGAAGGGGCGGTCGCCGACGATTCCCGCGCGCTCCATCCTGCGGACGGCGGGCCAGTAGTCCTGGACGGCGTAGTGCTGGGTGCAGCGGTTGTCCCAGATGGCGACGCTGTTGCGGGTCCACCGCCACCGCACCTGGTACTCCGGCACGCTCGCCTGGCTGATCAGGTACTGCAGCA
>JBFWRR010000137.1:0-7107 GCA_050248815.1 Pseudonocardia sp.
TACTACGACGGCCTATGTGCCCCGAGGGATCGGCCACCACGCCGCACTGCGCCAACTCGGGAACCGCCTGGTCGGGATCCTGCACGGCTGCCTCAAGACCGCCAGCCACTACAACGAGACCACCGCCCGGGCACACCACAACACCGCCGCTGCTTGACACCGCCACGCCATGGGATGTCTGACGGGGCCGGGCCCGGGCCGCCCCGGGCCCCGCCGCGCCGACGGTGCGCGCCGCTCAGCCCGGCCGGATCGGCCCGGACTCGCCCCGCCGGCGGAGCGGGTCGATCCGGCCCACCATGCCTGCGGAGCCGGCGAGGGCACGCCGCGCGGCCGTGAGGGCCGCAGCCTGGGACAGCGCGGAGCCCTCGCCCAGCGCGCGCTGCGCGGCCTCGGGACCGAGCGCCTCCCACACCCGCTGCGCGACAGCCGTGTACTCGCCGCGCTCCTCGTCGGGCAGGGGTGCGACGAGCACCTCCCGCAGGCCGCCCGCCGCTCCGAGCAGGCGTGCCGCGGACGGGAAGTCGCGCTGCGCGCACAGCAGACCCGCGACGGCCTCCAGACACTGGGCGACTCCCCGTCCGTCACCAGCCGCGGTGGCGCAGTCGAGTGCCTCCACCAGGAGTGTCGCCGCGCGGTCGAGCCGCCGCTGTCGCAGCTCCACCGTCGCGAGCGCCCAGGCCGCGCACGCGGTTCCCCATGTGTAGCCCGTGTCCCGGAACCGCGTGAGGCTCTCGCCGAGCTGCTCGGCGGCCTCGTCGAGCCGGCCGCGGTCCCGCGCGAGCAGCCCCAGGTCGTAGCGCGACCAGGCGATGCCCGCCGTGCTGTTCAGCTGCTCGTGGATCGCCGCGGCGTGGCGGTAGCGGGTGCCGGCGTGGTCGTGGCTGCCGCGCGCACGCGCGACGTGTCCGAGGAACGCGCTGCCGATCGCGACCCGGCGGGCACATCCCGCCTGGTCGTTGACCCGCAGGGCCCGCAGGAGAAGGGCTTCGGCGCGGTCGAGCTGACCGAGGGCGGTCGCCAGCGACCCGCTGATCAGGAGTGCACCGGCGAGCGCGCCCTCCGGGGGCGCGGCCGGGCCCGCGTCGACCTCCCCGAGCACGCGTTCGAGCATCGCCATGCCCTCGCCGAGCCGCCCACGCATGTAGAGGAACCAGCCGAGCGCGGCGGCGATCGGGAGCGACAGGACCTCCTCGTGGGATCCCGCGGTCGACGCGAGCGAGTGGGCGAGTGCCGCGCGGAGGTTGCCCTCGTCGAAGCCGACGCGCCCCAGCCAGGAGATCTCCTCGCTGGTCCCGATCTGCGCCTCGGCCCGGGTGCCCAGCTCGGCGAAGTAGCGGGCGTGGCGCTCCCGCGCGGCGGCCGGCCCCGTACCGGGGACGCCACGGGGTCCCCCGGCGAGCTTGTCCAGGCCGTACTCGCGCAGGGTCTCGAGGATCCGGTAGCGGTACTCGGGTGACTCGGCGGCGTCGACGACCACGAGCGACTTGTCGACGAGGCGGGCGAGCAGGTCCGTCGGGTCCTGTGCGGTCGCGGAGGCGGCGTCGAGGCACACCGCCTCGACGGCCTCCAGGGTGAAGCCGCCGACGAAGACGGCCAGCCTGTCGAACACGCACTGCTCGGGCTCGGTCAGCAGCGCGTAGCTCCAGTCGATGACGGCGCGCAGGGTCTGGTGGCGCGGGAGCGCGCCCCGGCCGCCCCGCGACAGGAGACGGAACCGGTCGCCGAGCCGGTCGACGATCTGGCGGGTGCTGAACGTGGCGGTGCGCGCCGCGGCCAGCTCGATCGAAAGGGGCAGCCCGTCGAGTCGCCGCGTGATCTCACCGATGGCGGCCACCTCGTCGTCGGTGAACGGGCGGCCCGCGCGCACCGCCGAGGCCCGGTCGACGAACAGCTCCACCGCCTCGGCATTGTCGGCGCCCGCCGCGTCCGGCCCGGGCACGGACAGCCCGCCGACGTGGCGCACGACCTCGCCGATGATGTCGAGCCGTTCGCGGCTCGTGCAGAGGACGCGCAGGTTCGGCGCGGTCAGGAGAAGGGGCCGGACCAGCTCGGCGACCCCGTCGAGGAGATGGTCGCAGTTGTCGATCACGAGTAGCGCCGACGAGTCCCGCAGCCGCTCCACGACGAGGTCCCGCAGGGGATGGTGGGGATGGTCGTGCATGCCGAGCACGCTCGCGAGCGCGGGCACGATCAGCCGGGGTTCGAGCACCGCCGCCAGGTCCACGACCCAGACCCCGTCGGGCCGGGTCGGGATCTGGCTCCTGGCGATCTCCGTGGCCAGCCTGCTCTTTCCCGCGCCGCCCACGCCGGTCAGGGTGACCAGCCGGTGGTCGGCGAGCAGGGCGCCGATCTCGGCGAGCTCGTCCTTGCGACCGACGAAGCTCGTGATCTGGACGGGGACGTTGTGCGCACGCAGGCGGATCTCCGGCCTGTCGGGCTCCGCGTCGAGCGAGCGGTCCTGACGCAGGATCGCGTCGCGCAGCTCCTGGAGGCGGGCGGCGGGGTCCACTCCGAGTTCCTCGCGCAGGCGGTCCTCGGCGTCGCGGAAGACGGCGAGGGCCTCGCTCTGCCGGGCGCTGCGGTAGAGCGCGACCATGAGCTGGTAGCGGTACTGCTCGTGCAGCGGCTGCGCGCGCACCAGGCTCTCCAGCTCGGCCACGACCTCGCGGTGGCGGCCCATCGCGAGATCGGCCGTGATGCGGTCCTCGACCGCCTGCACCCGCATGTGCTCCAACCGCGCGATCTCCGGCTCTGCGAAGGGGCGCCCGGCGATGTCCGCGAGCGCCGGGCCGTGCCACATCGCGAGCGCCGTGCGCAGCTGCGCCGCCGCGGCCGCGGGATCACCCGCGAGGAGGGCCGCCCGGGCGGCGACCGCGGACCGCTCGAAGCGGCGGGCGTCCACCTGCTCGGGCGCCACGTCCAGCAGGTATCCCGGCCGACGGGTGACGATCAGGTCGGGATCGGCCGCCTCCCGCCGCAGGGACTTGCGCAGCTCGCTGATCCGGACGTGCAGCATCTCGGTCGCGCGCGGCGGCGGCTCCTCGCCCCAGAGCGCCTCGATGAGCCGGTCCGCGGAGACGACGCTGCCCGCGTCCATGAGCAGCGCCGCGAGGAGCACCCGATGCCGCGGACCCCCGACGGCGACGTCGCCCCCGGGGTCCGACACCCCGACCGGGCCCAGGATCCGGAACTCCACGGTCTCGCTCCCGCAGACAGGTCCACACAGCATTCCTCACGCCGTACTCCTCAGCGTGGGTCAACGGTAGACCGCGGCGCGCCACGGTCGCCTTTGTCAGACGTTGGTAAGGACTTCGCGTGCGGGCCCCTCGTCAGCCGAGCTGCGGCGCCACCTCGGCGGCGACGAGCTCGACCTGGTCGAGATCGGACAGGTCCAGCAGCTGCAGGTAGACCCGCGTGATCCCGGTCGCCTCCCGCCACCGCCCGAGCCGGTCGACGACCTCGGCCACCGTGCCCGCGATCCCGTGGGACCGCAGGTCGGCGACGTCCTGGCCGATGACCTTCGCGCGCCGTGCCACCTCGGCGTCGTCGCGGCCGACGGCGATCGTCAGCGCCACGGAGCGGACCAGCTCGCCGGGGTCGCGGCCGATCTCCCGGCACGCCGCGCCCACACGTGCGAACTGCGCTGCCACCGCGTCCATCCCGGTGAAGGCCACGTTGATCTCGTCGGCGAACCGCGCGGCGAGGGCAGGCGTCCGTCGGGGCCCCTGACCACCGACGATGACCGGCGGGTGCGGCCGCTGCACCGGCTTGGGCAATCCCGGGGAGTCCACGAGCGTGTAGTGCGCGCCGTCGTGGGAGAACCGTTCGCCGGGCGGCGTCGACCACAGCCCCGTGACGATCTCCAGCTGCTCGGTGAGCCGGTCGAAGCGCTCCCGCACGCCCGGGAACGGCACCCCGTACGCCCCGTGCTCGGCGGCGAACCAGCCCGCCCCGAGGCCCAGCTCGACGCGCCCGCCCGACATCGCGTCCACCTGCGCGACCGCGATCGCGAGCGGGCCGGGCAGCCGGAACGTCGCCGACGTGACGAGCGTGCCCAGCCGGATGCGCGAGGTCTGTACCGCGATCGCCCCGAGCGTCACCCACGAGTCGGTGGGGCCGGGCTCGCCGGAGCCCTCGCCCATCGCGAGGAGATGGTCCGACCGGAAGAACGCGTCGTAGCCGGCGTCCTCCGCGGTGCGCGCCACCCGTAGCTGCTCCTCGTAGCTCGCACCCATCTGGGGCTCGGTGAAGATCCGCAGGTCCACCGTCGTCACAGTACGTCGTGCGCGGTGGCGCGCCCACGGACCGCGGAGGGAGTTTCGTCGATTCCTCCGGGGGCCGAGAGGTCGCCCGCAACCTGCGCGATCATGGACCGGAGCATCGAGATACCGGTCGCGGCCCTGCACGCCGCGGGCGAGGCCGACGCGCGCATCGCAGACGCCTTCCGGGGGATCGGCTGAACCTGCTCGCCGAGCTGTGCCGGCGTCGCTCACGTCCCGATTCCGGTGATCAACGAACATCCGCTCCGCCCGATGGGACACGTCACATCCCCTCACGAAATGTCCGATCATTTGACATCGTTACGGGATACATACCCCCCTGGGTACAACTCTGAAGAGGAGCGGCCGAGATGATCACCGTCCTGACCCTCGAGACGCCCGGCCTGGGCGACCGCAGCTACCTGGCGCACGACGGCGACGTCGCGCTCGTCGTCGATCCGCAGCGCGACCACGACCGCGTCCGCGAGCTGGCCGAGCAGGCCGGCGTCCGGGTCACGCACGTCTTCGAGTCGCACATCCACAACGACTACGTCACCGGCGGCTACCAGCTGGCCCGGGCCACGGGCGCGCGGTACCTGCTCAACGCCGCCGATCCCGTCTCGTTCGACCGCGTCGGCCTGCGCGACGGCGACGTGGTCGAGGTCGGCAGCATGCGGGTGCGGGTCCTGCTCACCCCCGGCCACACCCACACCCACCTGTCGTTCGCCGTCGAGGAGGCGGGCGGCGAGCCGGTCGCGGTGTTCACCGGCGGCTCGCTGCTGTACGGCTCCACCGGGCGTCCGGACCTGCTCGGCCCGGACCACACCGACACCCTGGTCCACGCGCAGTGGCACTCCGCGCGGCGGCTGGCCGCCGAGCTGCCCGACGAGACCGCGGTCTACCCGACGCACGGCTTCGGCAGCTTCTGCTCGGCGACCCAGTCCAGCGGCGCGGCCAGCACGATCGGCGCGGAGAAGGCCGCCAACCCGGCACTGACCTCCGCCGAGGAGGACTACGTCCGGGAGCTGCTGGCCGGGCTCGACGCGTTCCCCGCGTACTACGTCCACATGGCCCCGGCCAACTCCGCCGGCCCGGCCGAGATCGACCTGTCCGCGCCCGAGGAGGCCGACCCGGCCGAGCTGCGCAGGCGGATCGAGGCCGGCGAGTGGGTCGTCGACCTGCGCAGCGGCACGGCATTCGCGGCCGGGCACGTTGCGGGCACGGTCAACTTCGGGCTGGACGGCCAGTTCGTGACCTATCTCGGCTGGCTCATGCCGTGGGGCACGCCCGTGACGCTGCTCGGCGAGACCGCGGCCGACGTCGCGCAGGCCCAGCGCGAGATGGCGCAGATCGGGATCGACCGCCCGGCCGCGATGGCCACCGGCAAGCCGGAGAGCTGGGCCGGTGACGGTCCGCTGCGCGGCTTCCGGCAGGCCACGTTCGCCGACCTGGCCGCCGCCTTCGAGCGCGGGGAGCGCCCGTCGGTGCTCGACGTCCGCCGCGACCACGAGCGTGCCGAGGGCTACGTCGAGGGCTCGGTCGGCATCCCGGTCCACGAGGTCCTGCAGCGGCTCGACGAGGTCCCGACCGGGCCGGTGTGGGTGCACTGCGGCGGCGGGTACCGCGCGGCGGTCGTCGCCGGACTGCTCGACGCCCGCGGCTACGAAGTCGTAGCGATCGACGACGCGTTCGGGAACGCCGAGGCCGCCGGGCTGCCGATGGCCCACCCGACCCGGACCGGTGCGTCGTGACCGCCGTCATGTTCACCGTGCCCGCCGTGCTCACCGTGCTCCTGGCCGTCGTCGTCGGGCTGAGCCTGGGCCTGCTCGGCGGCGGCGGGTCGATTCTGATGGTCCCGCTGCTGGTCTACGTCGCGGGCATGGACCCGAAGGAGGCGATCGCCGCGTCGCTGGTCGTCGTCGGGGTCACGGCGGCGATGAGTGTGGTCGGCCACGCCCGGGCCGGACGTGTCCGCTGGCGCACCGGGCTGATCTTCGGTGCGGCCGGGATGGCGGGAGCGTTCGCCGGTGGCCTGCTCGGGGGGCTACTGCCCGGGGCGCTCCTGCTCGCCGGGTTCGCGGTGATGATGGTGGTCACCGCGGTGGCGATGCTGCGTGGCCGCACGGATCTCGACCCCGCGAGGGCCCACACCGAGCTGCCGATCGCGCGGGTGCTGCTGGACGGCGGTGTCGTCGGGCTGGTGACCGGCCTGGTCGGCGCGGGCGGCGGCTTCCTCGTCGTACCGGCCCTCGCACTGCTCGGCGGGCTCCCGATGGGCGTCGCGGTCGGGACGTCGTTGCTGGTCATCGCGATGAAGTCGTTCGCGGGCCTCGCGGGCTACCTGACCAGCGTCACGCTCGACTGGCCGTTCGTCGCCGCCATCACGGTGGCCGCCGTGCTGGGGAGCGTGGTCGGGAGCCGGCTCGTCGGCCGGATCCCGGGCGAGGCGCTGCAGCAGGCCTTCGGCTGGTTCGTGCTCGCGATGGGCGCGTTCGTGCTGGTGCAGCAGGCCCCGGAAGCCTTCCGGATCCCGGCGCTCGCCGTCCTCGCCGTCGTCGGCGCGGCGCTCGCGGGTTGCGCGGCGTGGGTGCGCAGCTGCCCGCTGCGCCGACGCCCCGCAGCGGCTGGGGGTACGTGACCCGCAGGTGTCGCCGGGCTTCCCGGGCCCGGGCTCTTGCCGAGCCGTCACGTTGGCACAGGCTCCCTGGCGGGTCGGCGTCGACGCCGCCTTCCGTTGGGTGCCTTCCGACGGGATCTCGGTGCGGTCGTGGCGGGTTCGGGTCCGCGACTCGGTGGCCGGGTGGGTGCGGGGTCGGTCGCGCTGCCGGTGGTCGTACCGATCGTGCTG
>JBFWRR010000138.1:0-6963 GCA_050248815.1 Pseudonocardia sp.
ACGGCGTCGTCGTGATCGGGCGCGGCTCGACGGCTGTCACGGCCCAACCTCCATGTCACTGCCTCCATCGCGTACGGCCATTGCTGGAGGATCGTAGCTCTACTCGTTGTCGAAGGCTTGTGTGAGGCCCCCCCATCCGCAGGCTGCTCGCCGATCGTCCCGACATCGTCTCGCCTCTGCCACCGCTCGTGCACCCCCGATCGGCGGGGGCCCACGACCCCTCCGGCCAGCGCTTACGCCGCGACGGTCATTCGGATCAGGAGTCCGGCACAGTGGGACGCCACGGCTCGCACGCACCCGGCGGCGCTGGCACATACCGCTGGCGGTATGTGCGGCGATCCCCCGATATGTGCCGCGCTCGCCCATGTGTTCCACCGCGGCAGGTGGACGACACTCGTCGCCTGCGCCCCGTGTGAGCCCAGGCAGTACCGGGCCCGGTCAGCGTGCGGGGGTGAACAGTTCCGTGAACAGCTCCGGCACCGGCGCCCGGAGCGGGTCGACGATGTAGTACTCGGTGCCCATCATCGCGGCGAACGCCTCGTCCGGCAGCTTGAGCATGAAGTGGTCGTCGCCCATCTGGCTGCGGTGGGCGAGCATGGACGCCCGTTTCGCCGCGGCGTGCTCGGCCGCGAGCACCCGGTGGGTGATCTCCGCCTCGGGCTTGCCGAACGTGGCGGTGTCGATGTCGGGCGGCTCGCCGCCCTCGGACGCCAGCTCGGCGATCCGGGCGACCAGGGCCTCCCGCGGGAACGTCGACTGCGCCACGACGGGCACGCCCGCGAGCTGCGCGGCCCGTAGCCCGACACGGTGCACCTGGATGTGGTCGGGGTGGCCGTACCCGCCGTTGTCGTCGTAGACGGTGAGGACGTCCGGCGCCTCCTCCTCGAGGATCACCGCGAGCCGGCGCGCCGCGTGCTCGACGTCGGCCTGCCAGAAGCAGTACGGCTCGGCGTTGGACGCCTCGCCCATCATCCCCGAGTCCGTCCAGCCGAGGAACTCCACGCGCTTCGCGCCGAGCGCCGACGCGGACGAGAAGCACTCCGCCGAGCGGCGCACCGGGAGCTGCTCGCCGGGCGCCAGCACGCCGGGCACCGGTTCGCCCAGCTCACCGCGGGTGGCGAAGACCAGCACGACGCGGTGGCCCGCGGCCGCGGCCTTGGCCAGCGTGGCGCCCACGGTGATCGACTCGTCGTCCGGGTGCGCCTGGAAACTGACGATCGTGGCCATGAGCGCAGGCTAATCCCGCTTGATGATCACCGCTGCAGGTGCAGGACACTCGGGATCCGAGCGCGCGGTGTACCGGTGGCGATGATCACCCACGGCGCGCTCACGCCAGGATCCGGGTCAACGCCGGTCCGATCTCGGCCAGCCGCCGCACCTCCTGCACCGTCCCGCCCCCGCGCGCGGCGAGCGCCGCCGCGGCCACCGACGCCTCCGCCGAGGGCAGCGGGACGAGCACGTGCAGCCGGTCGATGCCGCCGAGTGCCTCGGCCGGGTCGTCACCCGCGGTGTGCAGGCAGTCCGAGAGCAGGACGACCACGCGTTCGTCGGCGGCGGCTCCCGCCAGCTGCACGGCCGCCTCCCGCAACCCGGCGGCGAGGTCGGTGGTGCCGTGCCCGCGCAGCGCGACCAGCTCGGCGAGCAGGTCCTCCGGCGGCCTGCGCACCCCCTGGGCCTGCAGAACCCTGATACCCGACGAGAACGCGAGCACGGACGGCTCCAGCTTCTGACTGCCCCGCTCGTTCGCCACGACGACGCCCGCCGCCGCGACCGCTGCGAGCGCGACGGCGAGCCCCTGCATCGAGCCGGAGATGTCGACGACCAGGCAGACCGCCCGCCGGTGCGCCGCCCACGTGCGGGTGACCAGGTCGTCCACGCCGGGACGGCGCGCACCCGCGCCCGGGTCCCAGCGCTCCAGGGTGCGGTCGAGGTCCAGGTCGCCGTCCAGGCGCCGGGAGGGTCCGAGCTTGCGGGTGCCCCGGGCGCGGGCGGGGCCGACCCGCCCGAGCTGGATGAACACCCGACCGGCGAGGCGGCGGGCCGCGGCGCGCAGCTGGCGGTCCGTCGCCACGGCGAGGTCGGCGAGCAGGGCCGCGGCCGCCTCGGGGTCTGCGGCCATCGCCTCGTCGAACGCCTCGGGGTCGAGCTCCCCGAGCTCCGGGGAGACCTCCTCGAACTGCTCGTGGCGCGCGGCGAGCTCCTGGCGGCCCAGCTGGCGCGGGGCCCGGTTGCGGTGCGGCCGCTCGCGCTTCGGGGGGCCCGCCGCCGCCTGCGGCGACGGGCCGTCAGCTTTTCCCGGCTCACCCCCGTCGGAGTCCGGGGACTCGGCGGCGTCCTTCGGCCAGTGCAGCTCCAGCAGCTCGTCGATCACCGACTCGGGCGTACGGTCCACGCCGTCCGCGATCCGGATGCGCCCCGACAGCGCGGCGCACGCGGCGTCGCGGGCCGTCTCGCGCGCCGGTTCCTGCTCCCCGCGCAGCTTCGACAACCCGGTGAGGACGAGCGCGAGGTCGATGGCGCCGCGCACCGACGACCCCATCCGCACGTCGCGGTGCTCGCGGGTGGCGCGGGTGAGCGCGACTGAGAAGTCCACCCACCGGCCGTCGAGCCCGCTGACCGACGCGGTGATCGCCCGCTCGGCCGGCTCGTCCTGGTAGCCGAGCACGATCCGGCACATGCGGTCCGCGATCGCCTGCGAGACCCGCGCGGTGCCGATGGCGTCGAACGGGTTCATGGCCGCGATCAGCCGGAATTCGCGCCCGGCCGAGACGGTACCCAGCCGCGGCACCGCGATCTCGCCCTCGGTGAGCACCGTGATGAGGACGTTGAGGGTCTCCTCCGGGACGCGGTTGAGTTCCTCGAGGTAGAGCAGGCCACCGCTCGCAGGCTTGCCGGAGAGCGCATCGACACTGCCGCGCATGGCCGTGAGCAGCGGCCCGTCGACGAACGCGGCGGCGTGGTAGCCCTCGTTGAGCACCTGCGAAGGATCGAAGGCGCCGACCAGCCGCGCGGGTGTCAGCTCCGCGTTGCCCTCGACGAACACCACGTCCTTGCCGTGGTCGCGGGCGATCGAGCGCAGAAGCGTGGACTTGCCCGTCCCCGGCGGGCCCTCGATCACGATGTGGCGGCCGGTGGCCAGCGCCACGGTGAGCACCTCGCGCTCGCGACGCAGGCCGATGACCGGAGTTGACACGGATCCCTCCCTGGACCGCGACGGCCGTGCCGGACTCCCACCCGGCACGGCCGTCGACGTGCGAACGATCAGGAGTTCGGGTCGTGGATGATCACGCCGCGGACGTTGACGCCGTTGAGGAGGTCCTCGTAGCCCTTGTTGACGTCGTCGAGGGTGTAGGTGTTGGTGATGAGCTCGTCCAGCTTGAGCTGCCCGGACTGGTACATGTCGACCAGGCGCGGGATGTCCTTGTAGGGGTCGCCGGAGCCGAAGAGCGAGCCCTGGATGCGCTTCTCGAACAGGGTGAGCAGGGCGCCCGGCAGCTCGATCGTGTTCTTGGTCGGGTCGGCCAGGCCGGTGACGACGACGGTGCCGCCCTTGCGGATGGCGTGGAAGGCGTTGGTGGTGACCTCGGTGTCGACGATGCCGACGGTGACGATCGCCTTGTCCGCACCGACGCCGCGGGTGAGCTGCTGGATCAGCTCGTGGGCCTCCTCGGCCGTGGCACAGGAGTGGGTGGCGCCGACCTGCTCGGCCATCTCGCGCTTGTTGGCCAACGGGTCGATGGCGACGACGTTCGCCGCACCCGCCAGCGCCGCGCCCTGCACGGCGTTGACCCCGATGCCACCGACGCCGTAGACGGCGATGGTGTCGCCGACCTCGGTCTCGGCCGCGTGCACCGCGGAGCCGAACCCGGTGGGCACTCCGCAGCCGATGAGCACGGCCTTGTCCAGCGGGACGTCCTCGGCGACCTTGATGCAGGACTCCTGGCGGACGGTGGAGCGCTCGGCGAAGGTGCCGATCATGCACATCGCACCGAGGTCCTCGCCGTCGAGGTGGAAGCGGTAGCTGCCGTCGGGCATGCAACCGTCGAGGATCGTGGCGCCCCAGTCACAGATGTTGGTCTTGCCGCTGGCGCACCAGCGGCAGGCACCGCAAACGGGCAGGAACGAGCAGATGACGTGGTCGCCCGGCTTCAGCCGCGTGACGCCGGGGCCGACCTCCTCGATGATCCCCGCACCCTCGTGACCGGCGACGATCGGGAAGCGCGGGACGATGTCGCCGTGGCGCAGGTGCTCGTCGGAGTGACAGAGACCGGCGGCGACGTACTTGATCAGGACCTCGCCCTCCTTGGGTCCGTCCAGGTCCAGCTCCACGATCTCGAACGGCTGGTGGACTGCGCGCAGGATGGCGGCCTTCGTCTTCATCGACGCTCCATAGTCTCGGGCCCGCGATCGGGCCGATCAGGGACGACACGGGGCAGCGCTCCGCGTCACACTGGGCGTTCATAGCAGCATGGCCATACGTGCGGATACCCCCGACCGGAGAGGGGGATCTTCTACACGCAATTGACGGGCCGTCGAAGCACGGTAGTGTTTCGACGCCCGTGCCGACCACCTCGGGAGCGTCGCCGATGACGGAGCCGTTCAACGCCGCCACGTACCTCACCCGCACGGACGGCGGGCGTGCGGACCGGGTCGCCATCCGCCACCCGCGCGGCACGCTCACCTACGCCGAGCTGGCCGCCGAGGTCCGCCGTGTCGCGGCCGGGCTCGTCGCGCTCGGGGTGCGCCCCGAGGAACGGGTCATGCTCGTGATGGTCGACGACGTCGAGCTGCTCACCGGCATCCTCGGCGCGATGCACATGGGCGCGGTCGCCGTCCCGTGCTCGACGATGCTCACCGGCGGCGAGCTGGCCACGCTCCTCGTGGACTCGCGCGCCAGGGCGCTCCTCGGCAGCCACGAGTTCGCCGCCGCGGTCGAGGGAGCCGCCGCCGACGCCCCCGATTTGCGCCACGTCGTGCTCACCGGGGACGTCGCGCCGTCGACCCCCGCCGAGAACCACACCTGGGACGCGCTGCGCGGCCACGGCGAGATCGACGCCTATGCCACCTGGGACGAGTCGCCCGCGCTCTGGCTCTACACCTCCGGCACCACCGGCACCCCCAAGGGCGCCATGCACCGTCACGCCGACATCCGCTTCGTCGCGGAGACGTACGGGCGCCAGGTCCTCGGCATCACCCCCGAGGACGTGTGCCTGTCCGCGGCGAAGCTCTTCTTCGCCTACGGCATCGGGAACAGCTGCTTCTTTCCGTTGGCGCTCGGCGCGTCCGCGGTGCTGGAACCGTCGCGGCCCAACCCGCAACTGTTCGCCGACCGGATCCGCGAGCACGGCGTCACGCTGTTCTTCGGCGGCCCCAGCCTCTGGGGCCCGCTCATGGCCGCGGATCTGCCGCGCGAGACGTTCGCCACCGTCCGCAACGGGATCTCCGCGGGCGAGGCACTGCCGCCGCGGATGTACCACGGAGTCCTGGAGCAGTACGGCTTCGAGATCCTCGACGGCATCGGCTCCACCGAGGCGCTGCACATCTTCATCTCCAACGTCGCAGGCAAGGTCGTGCCCGGCTCGTCCGGCTTCCCGGTGCCCGGCTACCGGGTCGAGCTGCGCCGCGAGGACGGCTCCGTGATCGACGGCGCGGGCGAGCCCGGGATGCTCTACATCGCGGGCGACTCGCTGTGCACGGGCTACTGGTGCCGCACCGACGTCAACCGGGCGGTCTTCCAGGGCGAGTGGATGCGCACGGGCGACCAGTACGTCCGCAACGCCGACGGCAGCTACACCTGCCTGGGCCGGGCGAACGACGTGCTGAAGGTCGGGGGCATCTGGGTCTCGCCGACGGAGGTGGAGACCCGCCTGCTGGAGCACCCCGACCTCGCCGAGGCCGTGGTCGTCGGCGTCGCCGACGCGGACGGCCTGGACCGGCCGATCGCGTTCGTCGTCGTCCGGGAGGGACGGCAGGTCGCGCCGGAGGAGGTCATCGCCTTCTGCCGGGCCGGGCTCGCGTCGTTCAAGCGGCCGCGCGAGGTGATCACGGTGACCGAGCTGCCGAAGACGGCCACCGGCAAGATCCAGCGGTTCCGGCTGCGGGCGATGGTCGCGGCCGCCACGACGGCCACCACAACCACCACAGCCACCACAGCCACCACAGCCACCACAGCCACGGCCGGCCCGTCGGCCTGACCCCCGTCGCCCCGGCCCGTCCGTCGCCCCCGAACCCGTCACCGCCGGGGCCGCCCGTCACCCCGAACCCGTCACCGCCGGGGCCGCCCGCGAGTTGCGCATTTCATCAGGCCGAGTTGCGCATCCCACCAGGTCAAGTCCCAGCGCGAGTTGCGCATCCCGCCAGCGCGAGTTGCGCATCCCACCAGGCCCAGCCGCCCATCCCCCGCCGCGGGGCACGCACCCGGGGACGTTCGCGAGTTGCGCATCCCACCAGGCCGAATTGCGCATCCCAGCGGCGCCACGCCATGCCTCGCACACCCCCACGACGCCTCGCAGACGCTGCAGCCCCTGCGAGGCGCGCGCGATCCCTGCGAGGCACCCAGGACGCCGCACCGGCAGAGCACGCCACCCCACGCCCCACCGGCAGAGCAGGCCGCCACGGCCGAGCGCACAGCCGCCCGCCGGAGCACCCCGCTCCGCCAGCCCTCGCAGACCTCCACCACCCCTCGCAGACGCTGCAGCCCCTGCGAGGCGCGCGCGATCCCTGCGAGGCGCGGCCGCAGCCCCCTAGGAAGCGGATGCAACCCCTGCGAAGCGCGCGACCCCGCGAAGCGCGCGACCCCCGCGAAGCGCGCGCGACCCCCGCGAAGCGCGCGCGACCCCTGCGAGGCGCGGCCGCAGCCCCCTAGGAAGCGGATGCAACCCCTGCGAAGCGGGCGCCAACCCCTGCGAAGTGGACGCCAACCCCTACGAAGCGCGCGCGACCCCCGCGAAGCGCGCGCGACCC
>JBFWRR010000139.1:0-6521 GCA_050248815.1 Pseudonocardia sp.
CTCGGGGACCTGTCGCAGAAGATCACGGTGGACGCCCGGGGTGAGATCCTGGAGCTCAAGCAGACCGTGAACACGATGGTGGACCAGCTCTCGTCGTTCGCCGACGAGGTCACCCGGGTGGCCCGCGAGGTCGGCACCGAGGGCAAGCTGGGCGGCCAGGCGCAGGTGCGCGACGTGTCCGGCACCTGGCGGCACCTCACCGAGAACGTCAACGAGCTGGCGCTCACCCTCACCACACAGCTGCGCGCGATCGCGGCGGTGTCCACCGCGGTGGCCAGCGGCGACCTCTCCCAGCAGGTGCGGGTCGACGCCCGGGGTGAGGTGGCCGAGCTCAAGGACAACATCAACATGATGATCGTCACCCTGCGGGAGACGACGACCGCCAACACCGCGCAGGGCTGGCTGGATTCGAACCTCGCCCGCGTGAGCGGGCTGCTCCAGGGGCAGCGTGATCTCGGCGCGGTCGGTCAGATGATCATGAACGAGGTTGCGCCGCTGGTGAACGCGCAGGTCGGCGCGTTCTTCCTGGCCGATCCCGGCGACAGCGCCGTCGGCACTGTGAACACGCGGGACACTCGGGACACTCGGGACACTCGGGAGGGCCGGGACGGCGCCGACACCCGCGACGCGCCCGCCGCGCGGCGCTGGGTGCAGAACGGCGGCTACGCGCTGAGCACCGGCACGTCCCCACTCGCCTTCCGCTCGGGCGAGGGCCTCGTCGGCCAGGCCGCCGCCACGAAGACCCGGATCCTGGTCGAGGAGGTTCCGAACGGCTACCTGCCGGTGCGGTCCGGTGCCGGGGCGGCCGGACCGCGGGTCGTCGTCGTCCTGCCCGTGGTGTTCGAGGGCGAGACGCTGGGTGTCGTCGAGCTGGGCACGCTCGGCCGCTTCTCCGAGCTGCACCTGACCTTCCTGGACCGCCTCGCCGCCATGATCGGCGTCGCCATCGCCACCATCCAGGCCAACCGGCGCACCGAGCAGCTCCTGGTCCAGTCCCAGCGGCTCGCGATGGAGCTGCAGGACCAGTCCGCCGAGCTGCAGCGCACGAACGCGGAGCTGGAGGAGAAGGCGGCACAGCTCTCCGAGCAGAACCGCAACATCGAGATCAAGAACATGGAGATCGACGCCGCCCGCCGCGGCGTCGAGGAGAAGGCGCAGCAGCTCGCCGCGGCCAGCCAGTACAAGTCGGAGTTCCTGGCCAACATGAGCCACGAGCTGCGCACCCCGCTGAACTCGCTGCTGCTGCTCTCGCGGTTGCTCGCGGACAACCAGGAGGAGAACCTCACGCCCAAGCAGATCGAGTTCGCCCAGACCATCCACGGCGCCGGGTCGGACCTGTTGCGGCTCATCGACGACATCCTGGACCTGTCGAAGATCGAGTCCGGACGTGTGGACGTCGACCCGGGGCCGGTCGAGCTCGCCCAGGTTCGGCTCGACGTCGAGCAGGCGTTCGGCCCGCAGGCCGAGGAGAAGGGGCTGGAGTTCCGGGTCGAGGTGGGGGAGGGCCTGCCGCAGACGCTCACGACCGACGCCCAGCGGCTCGCCCAGATCCTGCGCAACCTGCTGTCCAACGCGCTGAAGTTCACCGGATCCGGCGAGGTCACGCTGCGGATGGAGGTGGCGGCTCCTGGCTCGCTCTTCGGTGTGCCCGCACTCGATGCGGCTCGCACGGTGGTGGCGTTCGTCGTGCACGACACCGGCATCGGGATCGCCGACGAGAAGCTGGGGATGATCTTCGAGGCGTTCCAGCAGGCGGACGGCACGACGAGCCGCAAGTACGGCGGCACCGGCCTGGGTCTCTCGATCAGCCGCGAGCTCGCGCGGATGCTCGGCGGGTCCATCGCCGTGTCGTCGCGGCTGGGGGAGGGCTCGGAGTTCACGCTGTTCCTGCCCGACGAGCTGCCCGCCGTCACGATGGTCGCCCGGCGCGCCGCGATGCCGGCGTCGCTGCCCACGATTCCGGCGCCGCCGCCGGACCGGCAGCGTGCGGGCGGCCCGATCCTGCGCCCCGGGACGTCGCACCTCGGCGAGCGGGGACCCGGCCCGGAGCTCGCCGGCGTCACCGTCCTCATCGTGGACGACGACGTGCGCAACGTCTTCGCGCTGACCAGCGCCTTGGAGCTGCACGGGCTCACGGTGATCTACGCGGACAACGGCGCCGAGGGGATTCGGCTGCTCACGCAGCGACCGGAGGTCGACATCGTGCTGATGGACGCGATGATGCCGGACATGGACGGCAACGAGTCGACCCGGATCATCCGGTCGCTCCCTCAGGGCCGCGACCTGCCCGTCGTGTTTCTCACGGCCAAGGCGATGCCGGGCGACCGCGAGTCCAGCCTCGCCGCAGGCGCCACGGACTACGTCACGAAGCCCGTCGATCTGGACGAGCTGTTGCGGCGCATGGCCTCCTGGACCGGTCGCGGAGCGGCGGGGGTACGCCGATGACCGGCGAGCTCGCGCGCGTCCTCGCGGTCGACGACCGGCGGGAGAACCTGGTGGCGCTCGCGGCGATCCTGGAGGGGATGCCGATCGAGCTCGTGGCGGTGACCAGCGGCGAGGACGCCCTCAAGCGCCTGCTGACCGAGGACTACGCGGTGATCCTGCTGGACGCGCACATGCCCGGCATGGACGGTTTCGAGACCGCGGGGCACGTCAAGCAGCGCGAACGCACCCGGCACATCCCGATCCTGTTCCTCACCGCCGTGGACTACGACCCCCACCTGGCCTTCCGCGGCTACCAGGCGGGTGCGGTCGACTACATCACCAAGCCGTTCGACCCGTGGGCGTTGCGCTCGAAGGTCGCGGTCTTCGTCGACCTGTGGACGCTGCACACCCGGCTCGCCGCCCAGGCGGCGGAGGTCGGCAGGCTGCGCTCGGCGATCGACGGGGCGCTGGCGGCGTTGGAGCGTGCCGGGGACGGGCCGGCGTCGGCAGTGGAGGAGGCCAGGGCACTGCTGGTGGCCGTGCAGGGGGAGGCCTCGGCGGCGCGCTGAGACTGCGCGAGGACGGGCCGGTGCCCTGTCGCGGGAAGGCTTCGGAGCTCCGACGCGACGTGGGGGCGCCGCATACCGCGGCGCCCCCACGGTCCACCCGTCGCGCGTCCCGGCGGTCGTCAGTGCGTCCGGGTGGCCGATCCCGCCGTCACTTCTTGAAGGCGTCCTTCACCTTCTCGGCAGCCTGCTTGAGGTTGCTCTTCGTCTGGTCGTTCTTGCCCTGGGCTTCGAGGTTGCGGTCCCCGGTCGCCTTGCCGACGGCCTCCTTGGCCTTGCCACCCAGGTCCTGAGCCTTGTTCTCGGCCTTGTCGCCGGTGCTCATGTGCCTCTCCTCTCCTCTCGTCGGTCGGGCACCGGGTACCCACCGGCCGGGCGGCCTCACACGCGGGCGTGGGTCAGCCCATACTCTTCGCGCCGTCGATCGCTTCGCGCAGGATGTCGGCGTGCCCCGCATGCTGAGCGGTCTCGGTGGCGATGTGCAGGAAGACCCGCCGCGCCGTCCACCGCGCACCCGGCTCGAACCAGGGGGCCTCGGGCAGCGGATGCGAGGCGTCGAGGTCGGGGAGCGTGCGCACCAACTCGTCGGTGCGCTCGGCGATGCGGTCGTAGTCGGCGAGGATCGACTCGACGGTCTGGCCGGACAGCATCCGGAAGCTGTTCGCGTGCTCCGCATAGGCGGTCTCGTCCGGCGGGCCCGCCGTCGGGCCGTCGACGATGAAGTCGGCCCAGTTCTTCTCGGTGAGCGCGACGTGCTTCACCAGTCCGCCGAGGCACAGCTCGCTGACGGTCGGGCGCGAAGCCGCCTGCTCGTCGGTGAGTCCGCGCAGCGTGTGGCGCAGGAAGAAACGGTGCTTGGCCAGCAGGTCCAGCAGATCGGCACGTTCGGCGGAGAGGGTCTGCGTCGTGGTCATGGGAACAACGCTACGGCCTCTTGCGGTCAGTTCCTGTCCGCAATCGCGCGCATTCTCCGTCGGTCACGGCTTCAGCGCACCCGTCCTGGATCGAGCTGCTGCACCACCGCCGAGGCCATCCGCAGGGATCCGATCCCCGTGGGGTGGAACGGCTGGGGGTCCGCGAGTCCCTGCAGGTCGGGGCCGAGGCCGTCGCGCGAGGTGTCCAGCCGGGCGTCCGTGCCCGGGTCGTCCGCCGCGGGCGGGCACAGCGGCCGC
Source organism: Pseudonocardia sp. (assembly GCA_050248815.1). Classification (GTDB taxonomy): domain Bacteria; phylum Actinomycetota; class Actinomycetes; order Mycobacteriales; family Pseudonocardiaceae; genus Pseudonocardia. Next base: position 4,163 of record JBFWRR010000139.1, read on the forward strand.
AGCGACGGGCGCGCCACCGTGAAGCCGTACTTCGCCGCTCCCGCCGCGAGCACCTCGTTGAGCGAGGCGTTACGCGCCGCGAACAGCGCCACCTTCTCGACGTCCAGGCCGGGCACGCCCACGGGCCCGCGGGCGTCCGCGCAGGTCGCGAGGACCTCGGGATCGGTGCCGAACACGTCGTAGGACGCGGTGATCACGACCTGGGGCCGGTCCGGCAGGTTCGCGAGATCGGCGAGCAGGTCGCCGTAGGAGCGGTCGAAGGCGGCGAGGCGATAGTCGAACTCACCCTGGGTGAGGCGGTCCGAACAGTCCGTGACGCCGTAGCAGTAGCGCAGGAAGTCCGTCCAGCCGAGGTCGTTCGGGCCGATGGCGACGACCACGAACCGGAGGTCCTCGACCTGGCGCAGCACCCCGACCTGTGCGGGGACGATGTGGCCCCCGCGGTCCTGCACCCCGCGCAGGCCGCTGGTGACCGTCGCGCCGGGGCAGGCGAGGTTGAGCACCGGTGTGCCCTGCAGGCGGCCGATCTCCGCGGCGAGCGAGTCCGAGCTGCGTTCGCAGGCGATGTCGTCCGGGCTGCCGCCGGGCAGCGGCGGGCCGCCCACCCGCACCGCGCGGGAGTCGCCGATCACCGCGCCGCGGAAGCCGGTCACGGGCGGACCGGCAGGCGCGGGCGGCACGTGGTAGGCGCCGACGAGCTGGGTGAGCGAGCGGATGTCGGCGAGTCCGCCCGCCGCGCCCGAGACCGCGAGTGCGCCCGACACGAGCCACGCCGCCGCCGAGGCGGCCAGCGCGATCGCACCCATCCGGACGACGGCACCCCGGCAGTACGCCCACAGCTCGTGCGCGGGCCGCTGAGCGGCGGTCGGGTGCCCGTGGCTGCGCAGGACGAGCAGCGTCCGCAGCCCACCCGCTGCTGCCGCGGCGGCGAGGGTGAACAGCAGCAGGCCGACGCCGCCCCAGACGTACCAGGTGACGTAGGCGTCCGCGACGGCGTCCACCGCGGCGGCCCGCGCAGGTGGGCCCGCTTCGGGGTCGAACGCCACCGCGGCCGCCGCGTTGCGCTGAACGGGCCCGAGCGTCAGCCGGGGGCGCAGGGGGCCGTAGACACGCACGCGCTCGACGTCCAGCGCGGTGTTGCCGATCTGGACGAGCTGGGCGGGCCCGGACAGCGTGAGCGTGGGCGGGCGGGCCTGCACGGAGACGTGCTGACCGAAGGCGACCAGTTCCTGGGCCGGTGTGAGCGCGACCGTGACGGGTATGCCGACGCCCAGGCAGAACAGCACCAGCAGCACCGTGGGCCACGCGCGGAGCTCCCGCAGCAGGGTGGGGCGCGTGCGCTCGTCCAGGATGCGTTCCTCTCGTCGGGCCGGGCACGGTCGGGTCGGGCCGGTGGGCCCAGGATGCAGGCGCGGCGACCGCTTTGGGAACCCCTCGCGCGGTCGGGGCTGGATCGATCTGGAGTCAGCCCGGGCCGAGGATGTGACGGTTCGGGGCGAGGGCGGCATCCGCCAGCTCGGGCAGCTCGACGACCTCGACGCCACCGGCGACGAGCAGCTCGGCGCCCCGCGCGGCGGGCACGAACACCTCCGGTTCACGCCAGGCCAGCACGACCCGCGCGACACCCGCGGCCACGATGAGCTGCGCACAGGGCACCGGCCGGGACGCCCGCATCGAGCAGGGCTCCAGCGAGCTGTAGACGGTGGCGCCGCGCAGCCCGGGATCACCCGCCGCGCGCTGCAAGGCCGACTCCTCGGCGTGCACGACGGCGTCCACGTCGCGCGACCAGCCGCGCGCGATCTCCCGGCCGTCCGCGGCGACGACGATCGCGCCCACCGAGAACGCCGTGGCCGACGGTGGGCAGTGACGGGCCAGGGCGACCGCCTCGGCGAGGAGCTCCCGGTCGGTCATGCCCGGGATCATCGCACCGCCGGTGCACGGCCGGGCGCGGCTGTCGGGGCCCTCACAGCTCCCGTGCTCCCGCTCACCGGGCGCCGGGAACGGCACCGGCGCCGGCACCGGCACCGGCGCCGGGAACAGCCCGGTGGTGGGGCCCGGTGCCGCCGCAGGCGGTGGCGGCCGTGCGCGCGCCGGCGTGCATCCGCCGTTCGCACACATGTGCGGGTGTCGGCGCACGGCGGGTGGTGCTCGCGCACAGCGTCGGCGGTGTGTGCGACGACCTGCGGGTGTGTGTCAGCCCTCGGGCATGTGTGCCACCCGCGGCACCCCCGGCCGACCGGGCCGCCGCACCGGGCGTCCACCCCCGCACCCCCGGCCGACCGCCCCCGCCGCTCGACCTCGGCTCAACCTCCGCCGCGGGCCGCCACGATCCGGGCGAGCACGGGGGCCACGAGCAGCA
>JBFWRR010000140.1:0-6363 GCA_050248815.1 Pseudonocardia sp.
CACTGCTGCGTGCCCTGCGGGTAGGTGGGGTACTGGCCGGTCGGATAGCCGGGCGGCGGCGCGTACTGCGTGTACTGGCTGTAGGGGTCGTGCGGCGGCTGGCCGGGCACACCAGGGTTCGTCATGGGATTCCTTACATTTGCTGGGGCGATGGTTGGGTCGTCCGGGGTCGCCGGAGGTGCCTCGAGGCGCGCCCGGTAGCAGTTTCGGGATCGCTCGCGCGTCAGGGCCCTTCGGTCCGGCAGGTGCCTGGCTCGATGTCCGTGCCGACGATGAACGTGCCCACGATGAGCGTGCCGCCGAGGAACGCGGTCTGTGGTCCGGCTGGCGCAGCGGACGCCGCTACCGCTGGTGTTACCGGGTAGAGCTTGAACGGTCAGAGGTGGCGTTTGACCGCGCCGCACGCGGTTGTTGCTCGGGCGGCGTGGACACGGGTTGGGTCATGGTGGTCCCCTCGCGACTGTGGCGTCGCCGGGCGTGTCGCGTCGGCATGCTCCCGGGTTACGCCGGACGGTCCTGTCTTGATGCAACCGTTACCGGGGATTGCGGAACGCATAGGTCTCCGCAGTCGTCAGCGCACAGGCGCCACCGCCAACAGGCCGTCGGCGCCGCGCTCGTAGACACCCGGTCAGGCAACGAACTGCTGCCCGCCGTCGATGTCGAACGTTGCGCCGGTGAGCGCCGTGTTGGTCATCAGGTGCACGGCGAGCGCCGCGACGTCGGACGGTGCGACGACGCGGCCGATCGGCAGCGTCGCGCGCAGCTCGTCGCGACGTTCGTCGAGGCGCTCGCCCAGCAGCGACGCCGACAGCGGAGTGTCGACGAAGCCCGCGGCGATGAGATTGACGCGGACCGGCGCGAGCTCCAGCGCGAGCGTCGCCGTGAACGGCGGCAGCACCGCGGTGGCCGCCGACACCAGCCCGAGGCCGCGGCTGATCTTCCGTCCACCGGTGCCGCCCATGAGCACCAGCGTGCCGCCGGGCCGCATCTTGGGAGCAGCATTGCGTGCGACGTCGAGCGCCATCACGACATGGTCGCTGAGTGCGTCGCGCACCTGGTCGGCGTCCATCTCCAGCAGCGGCATCTAGTGCGGGCCGCCCGCCGTGACCAGCACGTGGTCGATCCGGTCCAGCCCGTCGAAGAACCGTGTCAGCGCCGCCGGGTCGGTGGCGTCGAGGGCCGCCGTGTGCTGCGCGCCGACCTCACCGGCCGCGTGGCGGAGCCGTTCGGGGCCGCGCCCGACGAGGATGACGTCGGCCCCTTCGGCCCGGGCACGGCGTGCGGTCTCCAGCCCGATGCCTGCGCTGCCGCCGATCCGGACGACGGTCTGCCCGGCCAGTTCCGGCATGGCTCTCCTCTCCCGATGCCGCGGCGCAGGGTTGCCGGGCGCCCCGCCGCGCCGGAACGATCACGTCGTGGCCGGTCACGTCGGGAGCTCCGTCCCGGCGTGCTCAGCGACCATGTAGGCGGCGTACCAGTCGGGCCAGTTCGCGTCCGCCTCGCCGGTGCGCTTCTCGTGCTCCCCGTGGGCGGCCGCTGCCCGGCGCAGCGCCGCGGCCAGGTCCGCAGCGCCCGCGAAGTTCGTCCGACCGGGTCGATCCGGCCGTCGATCCGGCCCGGCAGGCGCGTGGTGACCTCCTGCAACAACCACGTGTTGCCATCCGGGTCGTGGAACGTGGCGAACGAGCTGTAGCTGGCGTGCCCGGCTGCGGGGCCGCCGACCGCTCGCCCGCCTGGGCCTCGAACTGTGCGCCCGGGGCACCCGGGTGGAACACCTCGCTGACTTCGGCACCGCGGGCGGCGAGTTCCTCGCGGGCCGCCCGGATGTCGGACACGATCAGGTAGAGGCCCTGCGCGGAGCCCGGCGTGGCGGTGGTGATGCGGGTCCCGAACTGCACCGAGTTCCTCGATCCGGGTGGGGTGAACTGGACGACCCGGACGCCGTTGTCGAACGGGAAGTCGGCGTCCAGCCGCCACCCGAGCGCGGCGTAGAAGTCCAATGCGCGGTCCACGTTCGTGACGGGGATGACGACCGCCTCCAACTTCAGATCGACGGTTCCGACATCCGTAGTGCTCACGGCGACCTCCGTGGGACACGTGTCTCGACCGAGCATTCCGGCCGCGTCAAGACCCGGCAGCCGCGCAGGTGGCGAGGAGCTCGGACGGCGTCACACCCCCGGGACCCGGGCCCGCGTGAAGTAGTAGTGACGCAGCCGACGTGGGTACCTAGTGTGGGTGTACCGGTCCATGACAGGCCTGGAACGAGTGACGAAGCAGGGAGTCGCGCGACGCAGTGTCCAGTCCGCTGTGGGGTCTGCCGCGACGAGCGGTGACCGGCGCGGACCGCGCGCGCCGTCGGGCGTAGCGATGGGCCAAGGGCGGTTCCGCACATGAAGGACGTACGTCGACGCGAACCCGTGTGGGCCAACCGGGGCGGGGGCGCCGTGTTCGCGGCGTGGGAACGGTTCGTGCAGGGCGAGGACCGGGCCCCGGGTGTGCGGCCCGAGGTGGCGATCTCCTGGCACCGCTGCCGGGAGCAGTACCGGGTCGACCCGCACCTCGCCGAGGTTCCGGTGGCCGTCGCGGAGATCGACCACACCCCCGAGCACGACGTCGTGTTCGCCGAGCTGGGCTTTCGGGCCGCGTCGGTGGCGCACGAGGTGAGCAACGTCGGCGGCGTCGTCACCGTCACCGATGCCACTGGCCGGATCCTTGCCGAGTGGGGTGATCCGGCCACGCTCGCCCGGGCCAACGACGCCAACCTCGCGCCCTGGTTCTGCTGGTCCGAGTGCGCGGCCGGCACGAACGGCATGGGCACTGCGCTCGAGGCGCACGGGCCGGTGATGATCAGAGGTGCCGAGCACTGGTGCCAGGCCTTCCACAACTGGGTCTGCGCCGGCATCGCGGTGCGTGACGTGGTGACCAGGGAGCCGATCGCGGTCCTCAACATCTCCCGCTGGCGCAGCGAGCTTCCCGCGTCGGCCGGCGCGTGGCTCGCGAACGCGGTCACCAAGACCCAGTGCCTGCTGCGCAGGCGCGCCCGGGACAGCGGCGCCGAGCTCGTCGCGGCGTATGCGCAGGCCAGGGCACGCTCCAGTACGGCACTCGCCGCCGTGGACACGGCCGGGAAGGTCGTGATCGCCGACGACACGGCGAGCGTGCTCATGGGCGTCCCCGCCTCCACCCCGGCGGTCGACCCCACCGTGCGCTGGAACCCCGGCCTTCCCGAGCTGATCGGGGCCGCCCGGTACGCCTGCAGGCAGGCCGCCCGCAACCCCGACTGGGTCGGCTCCACGCAGATCTTCACCCACCTCGCCGACGAGCCGACGTCGATCAGCATCCGGCCCGTGTTCCTGTCCGGACACCTGATCGGGAACCTGGTCTCGTTCGGCACCGCCGACGGCGCGCAGGCGCCCAACCCGGAGCGGGCCGCACACCCGCACCCCCGCCGGCTGGTCGCGACCCGCGACAACCGGATGGTGCTGCTGCAGCTGCCGGAGGTCGCCTTCGCCGAGTCGGACGGGAAGGACGTGTGGCTGTGCACCGACGAGGGCCGGTTGCGGGCCGCTTCCCCGGGCCTGGACAAGCTCGACGACGAGCTGGCCGATGCCGGCTTCCTGCGCGTGCACCGCCGTTTCGTGGTCAACCTCAGCCGCATCCGGGAGATCGAGCGCGGGCCGGGTGGCGAGCTGTTCCTCGTCATGGACGACCGGACGGACACGATGGTGCCGGTCTCCCGACGCAACGCCCCGGCCGTGCGCCGGGCATTGCACATCTGAGATCCGCTGAGTCGCCGGAGGGATCCTGTGTCGGACAGCCGTGACATCGCCCCCGGCAGGGACGACCGCAGTGGGGGCGGCCTCGGCCTCCCCGGACCAGCAGGGCCCCGCCGGCACCCGCCCACGAGCGCGACCAACCGCGACTGGTGGCCGAACAGGCTCAACCTGTCGATCCTGCGGACGCACGCCGCCGCAGCCGACCCCATGGGCGACGGCTTCGACTACGCCGCGCAGTTCCGGACCCTCGATCTCGACGCCCTGGCCAGGGACGTCGACGAGGTCCTGACGACCTCGCAGGACTGGTGGCCTGCCGACTTCGGCCACTACGGGCCGCTCGTGATCCGGATGGTGTGGCACTGCGCCGGCACGTACCGCGTCGACGACGGCCGTGGCGGCGCGGGCACCGGCATGCAGCGCTTCGCCCCGCAGAACAGCTGGCCCGACAACCGCAACCTCGACAAGGCGCGCCGCCTGCTGTGGCCGGTGAAGCAGAAGTACGGCCGTGCCATCTCCTGGGCCGACCTGATGGTCTTCGCAGGCAACCGGGCCCTGGAGTCCATGGGCTTCACGACCTTCGGCTTCGCCGGAGGCCGGGCCGACGTCTGGGAGCCCGACGCGGACGTGTACTGGGGTCCCGAGCGCACCTGGCTCGGCGATTCGCGCCACAGCCGTGTCCGGGAGCTGGAACGTCCGCTGGCCGCCGACCAGATGGGCCTCATCTACGTCAACCCGGAGGGCCCGAACACCGTCCCGGACCCGATCACCTCCGCCCGCGACATCCGCGAGACGTTTCGGCGGATGGGGTTCGGCGACGAGGAGACGGTCGCCCTGATCGCGGGCGGGCACACGTTCGGCAAGACCCACGGCGCGGCGGACCCGGACCGCTGCCTCGGCCCCGAACCGGAGGACGCGGCCCTCGAGGAGCAGGGTCTGGGCTGGCGGAACAGGCACGGGACCGGGAAGGGTGGCGACACCGTCTCCAGCGGGCTCGAGGGCATGTGGACACCGACCCCGACGAGGTGGGACGGCAGCTTCTTCGAGACCCTCTTCGGCTACGAATGGGTCCTGGAGCTCAGCCCCGGCGGGCTGTGGCAGTGGATCCCGGCCGACGGCGGCGGGGCCGGTACGGTGCCGGACGCCCACGACCCGTCGACGACCCACGCGCCGACGATCCTGACGACCGACCTCGCGCTGCGGGTCGACCCGGTCTACGAGCCGATCTCGCGACGTTTCCTGGAGAACCCCGACCAGCTGGCGGATGCGTTCGCCCGGGCCTGGTTCAAGCTCACGCACCTCGACATGGGCCCGATCCAGCGCTATCTCGGGCCGCTCGTCCCGCGGGAGGAGCTGATCTGGCAGGACCGGGTACCCGCGGTCGACCACGAGCTGGTCGACGCCGAGGACATCGCCGCCCTCAAGAGCGCGATCCTCGGCTCGGGGCTCACGGTGTCCCGGCTCGTCGCCACGGCGTGGGCGTCCGCCTCGACGTTCCGCATCAGCGACAGGCGCGGCGGGGCGAACGGGGCGCGGATCCGGCTGGAGCCGCAGCGGTCCTGGGAGGTCAACGACCCCGACGAGCTGGCGAGGGTGCTGGGCACGCTGGAGCGGATCCAGGAGTCGTTCCACGGCTCCCGGACCGGGGTGCAGGTGTCGCTGGCCGACCTCATCGTGCTCGGTGGGTGCGCTGCGGTGGAGCAGGCCGCCCGGGCCGCCGGCTTCGACGTCGAGGTCCCGTTCAGCCCGGGCCGGACCGACGCGTCGCAGGAGCAGACCGACGTCGAGTGGTTCGTCCCGCTGGAGCCGACCGCGGACGGGTTCCGCAGCTACCGCGGCAAGGGCAACCGGCTGCCGTCGGAGCACCTCCTGGTCGACCGGGCGAACCTGCTGGACCTGAGCGCGCCCGAGATGACCGTCCTCGTCGGTGGCCTGCGCGTGCTGGGCGCGAACTCCGGGCAGTCCCCGCTGGGCGTCCTCACCGGCACGCCGGGCACGCTGACCAACGACTTCTTCGTGAACCTGCTCGACATGGGCACGCAGTGGCGGCCCGCGCCCGGGTCGGCCGGGGAGGCGTTCGAGGGCCGCGACCGCGCCACCGGCGAACTCAGGTGGACGGCCGGTCGCGTCGACCTCGTCTTCGGCTCGAACTCCGAACTGCGGGCGCTCGCGGAGGTCTACGCCTGCGACGACGCGAAGGAGAAGTTCGTGAACGACTTCGTGGCCGCGTGGGACAAGGTCATGAACCTCGACCGGTACGACCTCCGCCGGTCCCCTCGGACACCCGTCACCGGCGGGTCATCGGGCACGAACGGTAGCTGACGGCGGACGAACGGCGCGCGCCGGCGGAATTGACGCCCATCCTTGTCGGGATCATTCATCCGGCGTAGCGTCCCTGATGATCACCGATTTGCCTCAGGCGAGGACCGTCGCAATCGGGTCGGTGTGGTGTCGCCTTGTGCAGGAGTACAACCGCAGATCGAAACCGGTGGCATTACGCATGTCGCCGGCGTTTCGCGCGCCGCGTGAAAGCGCGCAACGCCGTGATCGGGACCGAAGCGGGAAATGGTGTACGGATTCGCGACGAGGA
>JBFWRR010000141.1:0-6303 GCA_050248815.1 Pseudonocardia sp.
ACCTCGGCGTTGAACCAGTCCGCGAGGGCCGGGTGCCGCTGCGCCTTCGCCCACACCGACGTGTCCGCGAGATGCGGCCCCTCTATGGACGCCGGAACCAGCACGCCCTCACCGGACCTCGGGCCGGGCACCCCGGTGGGGTTCACGTCGCCCGCACCGGTCCGCTCGTGCGTCGGCGAGGTCGTCGTCGGTGATGTCGAACTGCCGGACGTCGAAGGCCGCGAGCCGCGCCTGGCGCACTGCGAGAGCGAGCGCCGCGTTCACGGTCTCGCTGACCCCGGTCGTTCCGAGCAATCGACGCGCATCATCGAGCAGCACCTCATCCAGGGTCACCGTGGTGCGCATCTTGACCACCATCCGCCATCAGAATCGTGATGCGCCGCTATCGGACGGTCGTGCAACAGCGCATCACCACAACTCCCCGCACGATGGGACCCACCGCACCTGCTCGTCTCGGCGCCGGTCAGGGTCGCCCTCGTCGATCCGCTCAGCCATGGCCAGGACCTGAGCGCCTTCCTCCGGCTGCCTCGCGCTCTCCGCCTCGGCGACGGCGTCGCGGTCGGGCCCGAGGAGATCGAACGGCGCTTCGGCCGGCTGACGGCCGGCGTCTCCGAGATCCTTCAGACGCGGCTGTCCGGCCTCTACGAGAGCATCGAGCACTGCAACGCCGCGACGACGGGCGTGTCCATCCCCCACCGGTACCTCGACGTCGCAGGCTTCCCGCACGGCTTCACCGAGCGCAGCGCGGCACAGCTCGCCGGCTTCGACGTCGAGACCGGTCGACAGATTCATCGCACGAAGGTGGCCGAGGACGTGACGTCGATGGCCGTGACGAACGACCAGCGGACCGTCGCCTACGGAATGCGGAGCAGGTCCGTGAGCACGCTGGATGCAGCCACCGGCAGGTAACTCTGCCAGCTCGAGCGACCCTCCGGCGCGGTGCGCTGCCTGGCGATCTCCGGCGACGACTCGAAGCTGGCCCTCGGAACGGACGACAAGGCCGTCGAGATCTGGGGACAGCCATCCCGGCAAGGGCGCGATCACACGCCGGCGTCGACGAGGAGTCACGGTCGAGGCCGAGCAGCACGCGGTCGGCAGTGACGAGCCGGAGACCCTCCGCCGCAGCCTGCGCGACGATCAGCCGATCGAACGGGTCGCGCCGGAGCAGCTCCGGGAAGTCGCGGATTCCCTCTGCGTGCGTGGCTGCCACGTCGAGCAGGGTGAGGCCCTGGTCGACCAGGCGGGAAGGAGGCCCGCTCGGAATCTCGATCTTCCCGAACATCGCCTTGATCGTGAGCTCCCACGCGGTTGCCGCCGAGACGTGCACGACAGCCGCCCTGGCGATCAGGACCCGGGCACGCAGGCCGAGGCGCGCGCTGTCATCGAGCACCCGGAGCGCCACCTGGCTGTCAAGCAGGCATTGTCATCGCCGTAGAACATCTCCCGGATGTCCGGGTCGATGCCCTCGAAGCTCACGTCGTCGTACCGAAGCTCTCCGCGCAGCCCGCCGAACACCGACAACGGAAGGTCCAGCGTAGGGGTCGTGGAATCGCGCATCGAAACGCCGGCCCGGCGCCCGGACCGAACCCGTCACGTCGCGACGACCGCCCCGACCCACACCGCCGTGGCGATCATCGCCGAGGCGAGCTCGATGAGGATGCTCCAGCCCACGGCGACCAGGGCGTGCTTGGTGGAGGGCCAGGCCAGCGACGTCTCGCGCAGCCGCGCCAGCTCGACGAGGAACACGCCCAGCACGAACCCGATGAACAGGCCCACCACGGGGATCACGAAGAACCCGACGATCCCGAGCACCACCCCGGCCACGATGGTGCGCGTCGGCACGCCGGCATCGCGCAGCCGCCGACCCGGCAACAGGTACTTGACGACCTGGCCGAGCAGGAGCACGACCCCCGCGACCCCCAGGACCGTCCAGCCGACGGCGTCCCCGCGCGGCACCGCCCAGACCGCGATCCCGGCGAAGACGAGAACCGGGCCGGGCAGTACCGGCACCACGATGCCGACGATCCCGACGACGACGAGCAGCGCCGCGACGAGCGTCGTCACCATGCCGCACACCGGGACTGCTTCATGGCGCCATCATGCCGTCATCCGGGCTGGCCGCTCCGGTGCAGCGCCGCCATGGCACCGATCAGCATCTCCATGCCGAACTCGAACTCGGTATCCGCGTCGTAGGCCGAGAGCTCGGGCAGCAGCGCCCGCACGTTGACGAGCGTGGGCGGCAGCACCTCGAGCCCCGGAGCGGCGGAATAGGCCGCGCGCGCCGCCTCGTGGACGAGACAGCCGAGGGCGAAGTTGACGAAGACGCGCATCACGTTCACCGCCGCGTGCCCCTCGAACCCCGCCGCGCGGGCGGTGGCGAGCGCGCGCTCGACGGGCACCATCCCGGCGGCGGTTCCGGGCAGGCGGCTCACGACGAGCATGACGCTGCGCGGATAGCGGCGACCGATCGCGCGGAAGTTGCGCATCAGCATCCGGGCCTGTTCGGGCCATTCGGCGTCCGGATCGACCGCGAACTCGAGATCGAGCAGGATGTGCTCGGCGACGGCGTCGAGCAGCGCCGCCTTGCTCGGTACGTGGTTGTAGAGCGACATCACGCCTGCGCCGACCTCGTTCGCGATCCGCCGCATCGACACCGCGTCCGGCCCGTTGCGCTCGATCATCTCCAGGGTCGCGCGCACGATGCGCTCTCGGCTCAGCGGTTCGGTCACCCGGTTGCCCCCTCGTCTGCCTGCCGCCGGCCCCTGTGCGCGAGGACCGGTGTGGACCCTTCCCTGCCCCCAGGGATCCACACGAACGCGGTTCACCAGGCAATCTAGTGCGCGCGTAAAGCGCCGCGCCGTCAGGGCTCCGTCCGGACCGTCCCCGGAAGCTCGGCCTCGTCGTCGAAGGGCCCGACGACGGCGGCGGTGAGCGGAGCCGCGAGCAACTCCTTCGCGAGCGCGGCGACGTCCGCGGGTGTGACGGCCGCGACCTGGCCGAGGCTCTCCGCGATCGTGCGCTGCCGGCCGTGGTCGAGCTCGGCACGCCCGAGCCGGTTCATTCGCGACGGCGTGTCCTCCAGCCCGAGGACGAGCCCGCCGCGCAGATTGCCCTGGGCCCGGGTCACCTCCGCAGGGGTGAGCCCACCGGCGGCGACCTCGGCGAGCACCTCCCGGACGACGCCCGCGACCTCGCCGAGCCGCTCGGGCGCGCATCCCGCGTACACCGCGACACTGCCGGTGTCGGCGTAGGTGGTGTAGGTCGAGTACACCGAGTACGCCAGCCCGCGGCGCTCGCGGACCTGCTGGAACAGCCGGGAGCTGGGCCCGCCGCCGAGCGCGGTGTTGAGCACGGCCAGGGTGGGCCGGCGCGGGTCGTACCGCGACACCCCCGGCACGCCGAGCATGAGGTGGGCCTGCTCGGTGTCCTCACCGCGCAGCACCAGCCGCGGCCGCTCTGCCGGCGTGGCCGGGTCCGGACGACGTGGCGGCACCGGCGCGACCCCCGCGCCCGCGCGGACGCACGCCGCCCCCAGCGCCGCCCCGACGAGCCCGACCACGTGCGAGTGCGTGAGGTTCCCCGCGGCCGCCACGACCATCCGGGGGGTGGTGTACTCATCGCGCCAGAAGGAGTGCAGCGTGTCGCGCGGCATCCCTCGGACCGACGCCTCCGAGCCGATGATCGGCCGGCCCAGCGGATGTCCGGTGAACAACGCCTCGTCGAACAGCTCCCCGACCAGGTCCTCGGGGTCGTCGTCGCGCATCGCGATCTCCTCGAGGACCACGCCGCGCTCCAGCTCGACGTCCGCCGGGTCGAGCACCGCGTCGGTGATGACGTCGGCGAGGACGTCCACCGCGAGCGGCAGGTCCGCGTCGAGCACCTGCGCGTAGTAGCAGGTGTGCTCCTTCGACGTGAACGCGTTGAGATCGCCGCCGACCGCGTCGAACGCCTCCGCGATCGACGCGGCGCTGCGCATCCGGGTGCCCTTGAACAGCAGGTGCTCCAGGAAGTGCGCGGCGCCGGCCTGGGCGGGGCTCTCGTCGCGGGAGCCGATACCGATCCAGATGCCCAGCGACACCGAGCGCACGCCCGCGACCGACTCCGTGACGACGCGCAGGCCGCCCGGCAGCTCGGAACGGAGGACGCCGGGGGCGGGCGCGCCCACCCCCGGCGTGACCAGGTCTGTCAAAGCCTGTCAGACCTCGGCCGGCTCGACGGCGGCGTCCGCCTCGGCTGCGGGCGCCGCCTCCTCCTGCACCGGCAGGAGGCTGATCTTGCCGCGGTTGTCGATGTCGGAGACCTCGACGCGGATCTTGTCGCCGACCTTGACGACGTCCTCGACCCGGGCGATCCGCTTGCCGTTGCCCAGCTTCGAGATGTGGACCAGCCCGTCCTTGCCGGGCACGAGCGAGACGAACGCGCCGAACGCGGCCGTCTTGACCACCGTGCCGAGGAACCGCTCGCCCACCTTCGGCAGCTGCGGGTTGGCGATGGCGTTGATCCGGGCGATGGCGGCCTCGGCCGAGGGCCCGTCCGCGGCACCGACGTAGATCGTGCCGTCGTCCTCGATGGAGATGTCCGCGCCGGTCTCCTCGGTGATCGAGTTGATCATCTTGCCCTTCGGGCCGATGACCTCGCCGATCTTGTCCACCGGCACCTTGATGGCGGTGACACGCGGAGCGTAGCGGCTCATCTCGTCCGGCGAGTCGATCGCCTCGGAGAGCACCTCGAGGATCGTCAGGCGCGCGTCGCGGGCCTGGGCGAGCGCCGCCGCGAGCACCTCGGACGGGATGCCGTCCAGCTTGGTGTCCAGCTGCAGGGCGGTGACGAACCCGGCGGTGCCCGCGACCTTGAAGTCCATGTCGCCGAACGCGTCCTCGGCGCCGAGGATGTCGGTGAGCGCCACGTAGGTGGTCTTCCCGTCCACCTCGTCGGACACCAGGCCCATCGCGATGCCCGCCACCGGTGCCTTCAGCGGCACACCGGCGTTGAGCAGCGACATCGTCGACGCGCACACCGAGCCCATCGACGTGGAGCCGTTCGAGCCCAGCGCCTCCGACACCTGCCGGATCGTGTACGGGAACTCCTCACGGCTCGGCAGCACCGGCAGCAGGGCCCGCTCGGCGAGCGCGCCGTGGCCGATCTCGCGCCGCTTCGGGGAGCCGACGCGGCCCGTCTCGCCCGTGGAGTAGGGCGGGAAGTTGTAGTGGTGCAGGTAGCGCTTGTGCGTCTCCGGGCCGAGCGCGTCGATCTGCTGCTCCATACGCAGCATGTTGAGCGTGGTGACGCCCAGGATCTGCGTCTCGCCGCGCTCGAACAGCGCCGAGCCGTGGGCCCGCGGCACGACCTCGACCTCGGCCGACAGCGGCCGGATGTCGGTGAGCCCGCGGCCGTCGACGCGCACCTTGTCGCGCAGGATGCGCTGGCGCACCAGCTTCTTGTTCACCGAGCGGTACGCGGCGCCGATCTCCTTCTCGCGCCCCTCGAACCGGGGGCCGAGCTTCTCCAGCGCCGCCAGCTTGATCTCGGCGATCCGGTCGTTCTGGGCGTGCTTGCCCGGGATCGTGAGGGCCTGGGCGAGGTCCTCGCCCACCGCCTCGGCGACCGCCTCGTACACGTCGGGCTGGTAGGCCGGGTAGAGCGGGAACTCGCCCGTCGGCTTCGCGGCGGCGTCCGCCAGCTGCTGCTGGGCGACGCACAATGAGCGGATGAACGGCTTCGCGGCCTCCAGACCGGACGCGACGACCTCCTCGGTCGGCGCCGTGGCCCCGCCCGCGACCAGCTCGATCGTCGACGTGGTGGCCTCGGCCTCGACCATCATGATCGCCACGTCGGAGCCGGCGCCCTCGCCGACCACGCGGCCCGCGACGACCATGTCGAACACGGCGCGGTCGAGCAGCTCGTGGGTCGGGAACGCCACCCACTGGCCGTCGATCAGGGCGACGCGCACGCCGCCGATGGGGCCCGAGAACGGCAGCCCGGCGAGCTGCGTGGACGCGGACGCGGCGTTGATCGCGACGACGTCGTAGGGGTCGGCCGGATCCAGGCTCATCACCGTGACGACGATCTGGATCTCGTTGCGCAGGCCGTCCACGAACGACGGGCGCAACGGCCGGTCGATGAGCCTGCAGGTGAGGATCGCGTCGGTGCCCGGGCGGCCCTCGCGGCGGAAGAAGGAGCCGGGGATGCGCCCCACGGCGTACATGCGCTCCTCGACGTCCACCGTCAGCGGGAAGAAGTCGAAGTGCTCCTTGGGCTGCTTGGACGCCGTGGTGGCGGACAGCAGCATGGTCTCGTCGTCCA
>JBFWRR010000142.1:0-6173 GCA_050248815.1 Pseudonocardia sp.
GTCAGTCGTTGTCGAGCCGGTAGATCCGATGCTCGACGTTCGGACCCCGCAGCAGCCGTCCCGCACTGACGAAGATCGTCCGGTTCACCCACGAGTACCTGTCGTCCCCGGTCTCCATCCGCACGCTCGTGAACCAGTACTGGTCGCCGAACTCGGTATCTCGGTCCCCACCGTCGACGATCGCCCTGATCTCCGGTGTTCGCTCGACGACGCCGGCATGCCGAACGTAGATCGAGGCCCCGTCCGGGGTGCGGACCGTGTAGCGCGCGTCAACCTGACCGAAGCCGTCCGGGCTCCGCACGACCCAGTCGGCACCGGCCCCGATCAATCGCCCGTTGAGTCGTTCACCGACGAACTCGCCGCCGGTCAGGGTGAAGATCGTCCGTTCGCCGTAGGGGCCGGCCCCGACGTGGTCACGGTCCAGCGTCGCGCGGAGCAGGACCTCGTAGTTGAGTACCGGCATCTAGGGCCGGACCTCGTACACCGCGTTGAAGCGGCTGACCGCGGCGCGCCGGAAGCGGCTGAAGCCCGCCTCCGTGGCCACCCGCCGGATCGCGGCCTCGCCGGCTTGTGCGCCGAGCGCGTAGCCGCCGGCCTGGGACAGCGCGTTGGGCAGGCACGCCATGGTCGAGGCCGAGTAGTAGATCCGACCGACCGGCCCGAGATTGTCCTCGACGCGGTCCTCGGCGGCCGGCTCGACGATCATCCAGGTGCCGTCGGGCGCCAGCGCGTCCCGCACGTGTCGGGCCGCGCCGACGGGGTCGCCCATGTCGTGCAGGCAGTCGAAGGAGGTCACCAGGTCATAACCGCGTCCGGAGAAGGCTTGCGCCGTGGCCACCTCGAACGTGACGCGATCTGCCACCCCGACCTCGGCCGCCCGCTCGCGGGCCAGCTCGATCGACACGTTGTGGTAGTCCGAACCGGCCACCGTGACGTCCGGGTAGGCCTGCGCCATCAGTACCGTCGTCGTGCCGAGTCCACACCCGACGTCGGCCACCCGTCCCCCGGCGACGAGCTTGGCCTGCACGCCGTCCAGCGCCGGGATCCAGCTCGTGGTCAGGTTGGCCCGATAGCCGGGGCGGAAGAACAGATCGCACCCGGTGAACACGTCCTCGTGGTGTTCGTGCCAGCCGAATCCCGCTCCGGTCCGGAACGCCTCGGTGATCTGGGGCTCGGCGCGCAGCCGTCCGAGCGCCAGCACGAACCCACCGGGCAGGTACACCGGTCCGTCCGGGTCGGCGAGCGCGTAGACCTGTTCCGGCGACATCGAGAACTCGCCACTCGCCGGGTCGTAACAGACATAGCCCCCGGCGGCCTGGCCGAGCAGCCACTCCGCGACGTAGCGCGGGTGACAGCACGTCCGCTCGGCCAGCTGGTCCGCAGTGGCCGCTCCTTGCGCGAGCGCCCGGTAGAGACCCAGCCGATGACCGATCACCACACTGCCCGCCGCGAACGTTGCCCCGAGGTCCGTGACGAACCGGTCGATAAACGCCTCGAGCTTGTCGACATCGAACTTCTGCTGCATCCTCCCTCGCCTGCTGCAGGGATCGAACCGCGCAGTTGCCGAGGTGGTGCCGGTGGTGGTCATCTTCGTTCCTCCCGGGTGACTCGCGGACGCAAGCGTCCGCCCCGGCACCGCGGACAGGCATGAGTGGCGAGTACTCAGATGTCGCTTGCCGGCGTCATTCGATCAGCCGTTCAGCACGGCGGCGAACTCGCTGCGATCGGTGGTGCCGAGCTTGACCGAGGCGCGGTACAGGTGGTTCTCCACCGTGCGAACGGAGATGACCAGCCGGTCTGCGATCGCCCGGTTGGACAGCCCGTGCGCGGCCAGCGTCACGATCTCCCGTTCCCGGTCGGTGAGCGGGGCGGGTGCGGCGATCGCGGCCAGCGCCGGTGTCCTGGCGCCCTCGCAGGCCTCGGCGAGCCGATGTGCCCTGATCGCAGCGGCCCGTGCGGACCCGCGTCGACCTTGCCGGGTGTACACCGCCGCGGCCTGTGCGGCCGCGTCCATCGCGAGCAGCCGCGCGCCGAGGGCTTCCAGCTGCGCCGACGTGGTCTGCAGGCCGTCGCCGTCCTCGTCGGCAAGTGCGGCGGCGTGGGCAGCGGCGGCCGGGGCGCGCGGACCCTCGACCTGCTCGGCGAGATCGGCCAGCCGGGCGGCGACGGAGCGGTCACCGAAGCAGACCGCCGTGTGCAGCGCGACGACCTCCACGGCCGGCTGGGTCTGGGACGCGGCCAGCGCCGCGGCCTGCCGGGCCAGGGTTCGGGCTCGACCGAGCGCACCCTCGGCCGCTGCGACCCACGCCTGCGCCAGCAGCCGGTCGGGTTCGCGGAACACCAGCGAGTCGTGCCGCAACGCCTCCGCGTCGCTCGCTGCCGCCCGCGCCGGGGCCGGGTCGCCGGCCATGCCGAGGGCGAGCGTCAGACTGAGCGCAGCGATGTACGCCCACGCCGGGTGCATGCTGCGAAGTGCGCCGCCGGTATCGGTGAACATGCCGGCCGCAGTTCGCACCAGTCCCTGATCCAGCACCACCAGGCCGTACACCACTCCACTCATCGGGCTGGACGCACCCCGGGCGTCGCGGTACCGCTCGTACAGGGCCTTCGCCTCCTGCTCGGCGTCGGCGAGCAGCCCGGCCAGCCGCAGCGCCCGGGTCCAGCCACCGCCGATGGCGGGAACCCGGTAGAACGCCGCTTCGAAATGCTGCGGAGCCGTGTCGACCCGCCGGACCGCTTCGGTCAACCCATCCAGCCGCCCCAACCCGCCGGCCGCCGTCACCAGACCCCAGCAGGCGTAGGTCAAGGCGATCGGCTCGGCGGACGCGCTCGCCATCACCTGCCTCGCCGTCGCGACCGCCCGTTCCGGCCAGCACAAGACTGCGTCGACCGCCGAGCGCAGGCCGTTGAGGACCTGCCGGCAGGCCGGATCGACGACCTCGTCGAGTGCGGCTGCCAGTGTTCTCCCGGCCTCTTCCGGCTGACGCAATCCCCAGAACAGCGTCACCACCTGGTGGGCCGCTACCCGGGTACGTTCGTGATCGTTGCGAACGAGTGGTGCGACACTGCGCAGCTCGGTGAGCACCGCGTCCAATGGTTCCAGGCCGAGCAGCGCGTCGCAGAGGGCGAAACGGGCCGGGATGCCTCCGCCCGCGACCACGGCTGCCCGCGCCAGGCGTTGTGAGAGGACGGCGTCGCACAGCTCTGCGGCCCGCTTGGCGCCGCGGATGAGCAGGTCGGCGTCCGGTTCGAGGTCGGAGTCCACCGCAAGGGCTGCCCGACGCAGCGCGTCGTCGCTGCGGCGAGCACCAGTCGCGCCCAGCGCACCAGCGATCCGGCCACGGAGCCGGCGGGCACGCAGTTGTCCGCAATGCGCACGTTGCAGCTCCCCGTACAACGGGTGGCCCAACCTCGCCTGCAGCCGTCGCCCGTCCGGGTATATCTCGATCAATCCCCGCCCCTCGACCCGCTCGACGGCCTCGGCGGTCGTCAAGCCGCTGAGCACGGCGACGCCCAGCGGTTCGGCGAAGGCCAGTGCTTCGATGACCTCCCGCTCCGCATCGGACAGGCGCCCCATCCGCGCCGCCACCAGCTCCGCGAGTCCGGAGCTGAGCCGGGGCTGACCCACCCATCGCCATACTCCGCCGGTCCGGGCGAGCCGGCCCGCCTCCAGCTCACCGTGCACCAACTGCTGCAGGTACAGCGGGTTGCCCCTGGTGATCGACCACAGGTCGCGCGCCGCACCGGCCGCCACCAGCCCACCCAACGCCTCCCCCAGAAGGCAGGCCGTCACGTTGAGCGAAAGCGGCTGCAGCTCCAGTCGCTGTAGGTACCCGTCCTTCCAGAGACTGGTCACCGCATCCGGCGCCGGTTCACCGGTTCGCACCGTCAGCACAACCCAGGCGTCGCGCCGGGTCACCAGCTGATGAACCAGGGTCGCGGAGAGGTCGTCGAGCAGGTGTGCGTCGTCCACCCCGAGGACCACGCCGACACGGTCGGCGCCGGCGAGCAGCACCTCCCGCGCCCGGCGCAACAACCACATCGGATCGGAATCCACCGGGCCCAGCGCCGCCGCGAACGCACCCAGGGGCAGCGCCCGCGCCGAGGCCGTCGCGGTCGCCCACCGGACAACCGCTCCGCGCTTCTCCGCCGACCCGAGCGCCTCACGGGCGAGCCTCGTCTTACCGACGCCCGCAGCGCCGGCCAGCACCACCCCGACCGGTCCGTCCCCGCGCAACGACATCCCACCGACCAGGCGGAGCTCCTCGCTCCGCCCCACCAACGGCCAGCGCGCCGCGCGCACACGGGGAGCGTAGGACACACCCGGGACCGGTAGCACGCGCCAACTCGTGGCTCATCGTCTGACCTGGACACGACCACCGACTCCTGACACCGGTGCAGCCGATCAGAAGCCTGGTCGCGCCCGTCGCGCGGATGGCGAACTCTGCTGACGGACAGGTCTGTGCGATGCGAGACTGCGGGCATGCGCACCGTTCTCACCATGGTCGGCCCCTCCGCGGGCCGCCTTGCCGTGCGCTGATCCAGAGTCGTCGACCAGGCCCGCCGTGCGCGGGCCTGCTGTGGTGTCCGCTGCGGTGTGGCCGGAACGGACACCGCCATGACCGGCTTCTACGTCACCACCGCCATCCCCTACGTCAACGGCGCGCCGCACCTCGGGCACGCCCTGGAGCTCGTGCAGGCCGACGTGCTGGCCCGGCACCGCCGCTCCCGCGGGCAGCCCGTGCGCTTCCTCACGGGCACGGACGAGAACGCCGCGAAGAACGTCGCCGCGGCCCGGGCGGTAGGCGAGGACGTGGCCGCGTTCGTGCAGGCGAACGCCGCGCGGTTCGCAGCGCTGCGCGGACCGCTGTCGCTGTCGTTCGACGACTTCATCCGCACCGCCGCCGACCCCCGCCACGCCCGCGGCGTCGCCGACCTGTGGCGGCGCGGCGCCGCCCAGGGCGACTTCTACCGCCGCTCGTACACGGGCCGGTACTGCCGCGGCTGCGAGGCGTTCACCACGCCCGACGAGCTGCTAGACGGCCGCTGCCGCGAGCACGGCACCGTGCCGGAGGCGGTCGTCGAGCAGAACTGGTTCTTCCGGTTGAGCCGCTACGCCGCAGCCGTCGAGAAGACGATCCGGTCCGGCCGGGTCCGGATCGAGCCCGCGAGCCGCCGCAACGAGGTGTTGGCGCTGTTCGGACGCGGCATCGAGGACATCAGCGTGTCGCGCCCGGCGGCCCGTTCGGGCGGCTGGGGCATCCCGGTACCCGGTGACCCCGACCAGGTCGTCTACGTGTGGTGGGACGCGCTGGCCAACTACGTCACCGCGCTCGACACCCCCGCCACGTTCCACGCCTGGTGGGCCGCTTCCGCGGAGCGGGTGCACGTGATCGGCAAGGGCATCGTGCGGTTCCACGCCCTGCACTGGCTCGCCCTGCTGACCTCGCTGGGCCTGCCGCTGCCGACGACGGTCTTCGTACACGAGTACCTCACCGTCGACGGCACGAAGATCTCCAAGGGCCGAGGCGACGCCGTCGACCCGGTCGCGCTGGTCGAGCGGTTCGGCACCGACGCCGTGCGCTGGTGGCTGCTGCGCGAGGTCCGCGGCGGGGCCGACACGGACTTCACGCAGCGCCGGCTCGTCGAGCGGGCCGACCGGGAGCTGGCACACGGGCTGGGCAACCTCGTGAACCGCACGGTCGCCCTGGTGCACCGGTACGGACCGCCGACCCACGTCGCGGATGTCCGACCGGAGCTCACCGCGGCCGCGGTGGCGCTGCCCGGGCGCATCGACGCCGCGCTGGGCCGGTTCGACTTCGGCGCGGCGACCGACGCACTCTGGGCCGTCGTGGAGAGCGCGAACCGGGCCGTGGAGCGGGAGCGGCCGTGGGAACGCCGGGATGACGTAGGGCCAGTGCTCGCCACCCTGCTGGACGCCTGCCGGGTGCTGGCTGCGGAGTGCGCGCCGTTCCTACCCGACGGTGCCGCCCGGCTGAGCGGGCAGCTCGGCAGCGGCGCACGCGTCGGGCCCGTCGGCACGGCGTTCACCCGGCTCGCGGGCTGAGGGCCGAGCCACCCGCGCGACCTGCCGAGGTTCCGGCTCCAGGAGCCCGCATGGTCCGGCACGCCCAATGCCGATGACCAGGGCAAACGACCAGGATTCGTGCCAC
>JBFWRR010000143.1:0-1469 GCA_050248815.1 Pseudonocardia sp.
CCTACCGGTTCAACCCCTTCGACCTGACGAAGGTGTGGCCGCACGGCGACTACCCGCTGATCGAGGTCGGGCGGATGACCCTGGACCGCAACCCGACCGACAACCACACCGAGATCGAGCAGCTCGCCTTCCAGCCCAACAACCTCGTCCCGGGGATCGGCCCGAGCCCGGACCGGATGCTCCTTGCCCGGCTGTTCTCCTACGCCGACGCCCACCGCCACCGGTTGGGCTCGAACTACCAGCAGATCCCGGTCAACGCGCCCGTCTGTCCCGTGCACTCGTACTCGAAGGACGGGGCGATGCGCATGCAGAACGTCTCCGACCCGGTGTATGCACCGAACTCCTACGGCGGCCCGGCGGCCGACGCCTCGCGCTTCCCGCGGGTGCCGAGCTGGTACGCCGACGGCGAGATCATGCGCACGGCCTACATCGACCACGCCGAGGACGACGACTGGGGCCAGCCCGGGACGCTCGTGCGCGAGGTGCTGGACGACGCGGCGCGGCAGCGGCTCGTCGACAACGTCGTCGGGCACCTGCTGAACGGGGTGAGCGAGCCCGTGCTGGAGCGGGCGTTCGGCTACTGGCGCAACGTCGACAAGTCGCTGGGCGAGCGGATCGAGGAGGGCGTGCGCGCCAAGGCGGGCGAGACGGACCCGAAGGCGGCCGAGCAGGCCAACCCCGCGCGGCGGTCCATGCAGGCCAAGGCTTGAGCAGGACGGCCTGAGCGGGAGGGCCCGAGCGGGAGGCCATGGGCGTGGGTCGCCCCGCCGGTAACGCCGGGGCGACCCGCGTCTGGTCGGCTCCTGGTCCACCAGGCCGGCCCAGGCGCCCGATCAGGACAGGCGGGTGGACAACATCCGCTTGCCCTCCTCGGCGCCCTTGCGGCTGTCGGCCTGCGCCTTGCGGAACAGGTCGGCGAGCTCGTCGTCCCCGGCGTGTTGGGCGTCCTGGACGTACTGCTCCAGGCGCAGCGCGTTGGACAGGCAGGCCTCGGTGAACCAGATGAGGTTGTAGTTCTTGTCGCTGGTGCCGGTCACCCGACCGGACTCGGTCGCTGCCGTCATGAACGTCCTCCTTCGACGTCGGCGAATCACGGGACAGGGGCACGGTTACCCGCGTCCCGGCGCGGTCGACACGGATGATCAGCGCACAACCCTGCACCGGGCTCGATCCCGGCCCGGTGTCCGGGGCCCGATGTTTGAGGCATCCGCGTACGGCTATGCCTGGGGTACCTGCCGGGAGTTCCTGTCAGGAACTCCCGTCCAGGGTCCGCTCGGAATCCGCCCCGGACGTCGCCACCGAGGAGGCCACGCCGATGCGGATCGCGCTTGTGTCGGTCGAGTCCGATCCCTCGGCCGCGCCGGGGCGCCCGGGCCACGGGGCGCAGGGTGTCCACGTCGGCGGGCTCGCGGCGGCGCTCTCGCGCGTCGGGCACGAGGTCGTCGTCGAGGTCATGGTCGAGGGCGGCG
>JBFWRR010000143.1:1569-5999 GCA_050248815.1 Pseudonocardia sp.
CCGGACAAGGCCGGGCGGGACGACGGCGTGGTGTTCGGCGGTGGCGCGCGCGTGCGCCACCACGACCTCGGCCGGCAGTGCAGCGGCGATGCGGCCCGGCTGCCCGGGATCGTTGAGTGCCTCCGGCGCGAGTGGCGCCGGTGGCGGCCGGACGTCGTGCACGCGCACTCGTGGCTCTCGGCGCTGGCGGCGACGGCCGCGACCCGCGACGCCGGCATCCCGCTGGTCGTCTCCTTCCACAGTCCCGACACGGGCGCCCGCGCAGACCGGCCGTCGCGGGTCTGCGCGCAGGCGGTGCAGGCCGTCGCGGGACGGGCGGGGCGGATCCTCGCCGCCAACGCCGAGGAGGCCCTCGGCCTCGCGCGGAAGGGGGTCGACGGGAGCGTGATCCGGGTCCTGCCCAACGGCGTCGACACCGAGACGTTCGCACCGCTGGGCCGATCGCTGCGCCGCGGCAGGCGACCCCGCCTCCTGACCGTGGGCTCGCTCGGCCCGGACCGCGGGGTGCACGACGTGGTGTCGGCGCTGCTGCGGGTACAGGACGCGGAGCTCCTGGTCGCGGGCGGGCCCGTCACCGGCGACGAGGCCATCGACCCGGACGCGGACCCGGGCCTCGAGTCGGTGCGGGTCCATGCCGACCGGGTGGGCGTCCTGCCGCGGGTGCGGTTGCTCGGTGCCGTCGGTCGCGACCTGCTTCCGGCACTCATCCGCTCGGCGGACGTCCTCGTCCACGTCCCGCACCGGGACGCGTTCGCCACGGCGGCCCTCGAGGCCATGTCCTGCGAGCGCCCCGTCGTGGCCTCCACGGTCGGGACGCTGAATGACGTCGTCGTCGACCACGTCACCGGCCTGCTCGTCCCACCGGCCGATCCGGACCGGCTCGGCCGGACGCTGCGCACCCTCCTGGGGGAGCCCACCCGGCGCACCGCGTTCGGGATCGCCGGCCGGGACCGGGCGATGTCCTGCTTCTCCTGGTCGCGGCTCGTCCCCGCGGTCGAGGCCCGCTACGACGAGGCCAGGGACCGCCTCGACACCGCGACGCCGGTGGACGACCGACCGCGGGGCGCCGCGGCGCCGCATGCCCGGCGCGGCAGCGGGTAGCCCGTGGGCATGGCTCGTTCCGATGAGGGCTCCCGGCAGCGGCGCACGCGCGCCGACTACGAGCGTGGACTGCCCGGCTACCACGACCCGACGGCCGGCTTCGGCGGTGCGCCCCCTGCCCGCAGCGCGCTGACCTTGCGCGCCGTGCTGGCCACGTTCGGTCTGGTGTTCTGCGCGGGAGCGGCGTGGTTCACCTTCACCGCGGGCCTCGGCGCCTACGGCACGGGCCTGGGCATCGTCCTCGTGGTGATCGCGATCGTGGCGCTCGTCGACCTCGCGTGGATCCTGTACCGCAAGCGGCGCGGCGAGCCGGGGTGACCGGCCTGCCCGGGAACCCGCGGCACCGTGCCGGCTGCGAAGGACCGGGCATGCCGCGCGTTCCTAGTGGTTGCGCAGCGCGTCGATCAGCTCGGACTTCCTCATCGAGGAGCGCCCGGCGATGCCGACCTTCTTCGCCCGCTCGTAGAGCTCGTCGCGGCTCATGTCGTCGTAGCTGCCCGACCTCCCACCGCGGCGGCCGACCGCCGAGCGGCCCTCGGCGGCTGCCGCGTTGGCGATGCGGGCCGCCTTCTCCTTCGACGCCCCCTGCTCGCGGACCTTCTCGTAGGTCTTCTCGTCCTTGATGCTCGGTTCGGGCACCGTCGCGCCTCCTCGATCGGTCGGACCATTCGGTGCCCCACGGATTCCCGGGTCCGCGCCCGGCAAACGGCGACCTGCCGGCCGATCCCGGCGCAGTGCCCGCAGTGCGGGAAGCCCGGTCAGCAGGTCACCGAGGTCGAGTGCGCGCAGGACGACGAGGATGGGCACACGCGGGGTACCCGCTCAGCGGTCCGTCAGCCGCGGGATGACGATCCCGTACGCGCGGATCTTGCGGAAGATCGTCGCCCGGGACATCCCGATCCGTTCCGCGGCCTCCCGCTTGTTGCCGCCGGCGGCCAGCAGGGCGGCGACGATCGTGTCGCACTCCACGGCCTCGAGCGGCGTCAGCTGGCGGCGGCTCATCGTGTAGCACTCCGCCGGAAGGTCGCGGACCCCGATGGTGCCGCCGCGTCGCTTCTTGACGATCGTGCGGAGCACCTTGTCGAGCTGCGCGACGTTGCCCGGCCAGCGGTTGCGCATCAGGACGCGCATCGCGTCCGGCGACACCGACAGTTCGCTGCCGTACGGGATGCGGGCGAGCAGGTGCGGGACGAGCGCCGGGAGGTCGTCGATCCGGTGCCGCAGCGCCGGCACCTCCACCGTGATGGGGAAGTGGGCGAACAGGTCCGCCAGGTCGGGTGGCTGCGCGCCGGTGGTCACCGTGGCCGCCACCCACGGTTTCTCGGCGGTCGTGGTCTCGTGGTTCGCGAGAACGGCGGCGAGCCGGTCCAGCCCGTCCGCCGGAAGGCGGTCGACGTGGCTGAGGATCAGCGATCCCCCGATCGCCAGCTCGTCGGCGATGGTGCGGGCCCATTCGGCTCCGCCGTCGGCGTCGGGGGCGGGCCCGTGGTCGGCGCAGTCGAGGATGCGCAGGCGGGCCGCGGGCGTGCGGCACTCGTGGGTGGCGCGGGCGAGCGTGGTCTTCCCGCTCCCGGCCTCACCTTCGAGGATCAGCCACTCGCGGTTCTGGAAGTGCTGGTCGACGAGCTGGCGGGCGGCCGTCCAGACCGGAGCCGCGCCGACCGCCGGATGGGGCGGCGTGCCGGCAGGCGCGCAGACCGGCTGATGGACGTGCCTGGCCGCCGGCTGGATCAGCAGCACGCCGCTGGACTTCTTTGCGTGGCTGGGCCGGCACCGGATCTGGGCGCGGAACCCGCTCGGGAGGTCGATCACGAGGTTGCGGCGGCCGCCTTCGTGCAGCGCATCCGTGCCGTGCACGAGGAGGGCGGACTGGTCCTCGCCGCTGAACCAGTGGCGCGCCCGGTCGTTGAGCAGCAGCAGGTCCTCGCTCAACGCGATGACCGCCCCGCGGCTGCGCCAGCTCGCCTCCAGGTACTCCTGCAGGAACGCCTGGTCCCGGCTCCCGACCTGCTGGCGCAGTGACTCCTCGATCTGCTGGGCGATCGCGGGGATGGTGACGCCCAGCGTCGTGCTGGCGTCACGGTGCCAGCAGGTGAGGTTGATGACGCCGAGGACCTTGCCCGAGACCGGGTGGCGGATCGGCGCGCCGGCGCAGGCCAGGCGGGTGAGCTGCTCGCAGTAGTGCTCCTCGCCGAGCACGACCGCCGGGCCGCGGCCTTCGAGGGCGGTGCCGATGCCGTTGGTGCCGACGTAGCGTTCGGCGTAGTTGAACCCGGGCCGCAGCGACACGTGGTCGAGGCGTCGCACGAGCTCGGGGTCGCCGGTGTCGCGGTGCACGACCAGACCCTCGCTGTCGCAGAGGATCACGCTCACGGGTTCGTTGCCCAGCTGGTCCGAGAGCGAGCGCAGGACCGGCATGGCCGCTCTGAGCAGCGTGGACTCGCCGTCGAGGCGGTCGTCGTCGAACGGTGGCGCCAGGTGGTCGATCGGTACCTGCCCGAGCCGGGACCGGGTCCACGAGGTGAGGATCGGTTGGCGGACGGTCCCCGGGGCGACCGGCCGGTCGCTCAGGAAGGACATCCGTGCGCGGGCGACGTCCTGCGCGCCCGTGCACCGGCACGGTGGCTCCGGCCCCCGCGCGGCCGGCCCGGTCGGTGAGCCGGCGCGCTCGACGAGATCGAGACGGATCTCGGACGGGCATGTCGTAGGGCCTGCCATCGGGTTCCTCCTTCCGGCACGTCGTCGTCGGCTTGCAGGTGTGCGGTCCCCCTGTGGCCGAGGTACACAGTGCCCCGCGGCCGCTCGTCAAGAGGTC
The DNA here is from genome assembly GCA_050248815.1 of Pseudonocardia sp. Taxonomy (GTDB): domain Bacteria; phylum Actinomycetota; class Actinomycetes; order Mycobacteriales; family Pseudonocardiaceae; genus Pseudonocardia. Next base: position 5,486 of record JBFWRR010000143.1, read on the forward strand.
TCAGATTGAGACCTTCGACTCATGTGCTCGGGCGCGTTAATTGCTTCCGCGGGACGGCTCACGTCCCGGTTCGCCTCATCGGACACGATGCCGCGCACAAGTCGCAGCGTCGCCGGCGTCGTTTCGACCGACGCCTGTCCGACCCGCCGTCGTCATCCATTCGTGGAGATCGCGCGGCCGGATCGGGGGGGAACTTGAACGCCTGGCGACCGTGAGGAGATGCAGTGAGTCGGCAGAGCTTGGCAAAGGCTCACCAGAAGATCCAGGAGCTTTCCTGGGCGCCGCAGTACCACGAGCCGTACCTCAAGTACGGGACCGACTACACCTTCCGCAAGGCTGCGAAGAAGGACCCGCTGAAGCAGGTCCTGCGGTCCTACTTCCCGATGGAGGAGGAGAAGGACCACCGCGTCTACGGTGCCTCGGACGGCGCCATTCGCGGCAACATGTTCCGCCAGGTCCAGGAGCGTTGGCTGGAGTGGCAGAAGCTCTTCCTGTCGATCATCCCGCTGCCGGA
>JBFWRR010000144.1:0-5859 GCA_050248815.1 Pseudonocardia sp.
CCAGCGAGTACGGCCCGCTGCCCTACATCGTCATGGAGTACGTGGACGGGCAGACGCTGCGCGAGATCGTCAAGACGCAGGGTCCGCTGAGCCAGCAGAAGGTCATCGAGGTGATGGCCGACGTCTGCGCCGCGCTGGACTTCAGCCACCGCCACCAGATCATCCACCGCGACGTCAAGCCCGCCAACATCATGATCAACCGGGCGGGTGCCGTGAAGGTGATGGACTTCGGCATCGCCCGTGCCCTGGGCGAGGGCCAGAACGTCACGCAGACGGCCGCGGTCATCGGCACCGCGCAGTACCTGTCGCCGGAGCAGGCGCGCGGCGAGCAGGTGGACGCCCGCTCGGACGTCTACGCCGCGGGCTGCGTGCTCTACGAGCTGCTCACGGGCGAACCTCCGTTCACCGGCGACACCCCGGTGGCCGTCGCCTACCAGCACGTCCGGGAGGACCCGAAGCGCCCGTCGGACGTCAATTCGGACGTCCCGCCCGCCCTGGACGCGGTGGTGCTGAAGGCGCTGTCGAAGAACCCGGCCAACCGCTACCAGTCCGCGGCCGAGATGCGCTCGGATCTCGTGCGGGTCCGCAGCGGGCAGGCGCCGCTCGCACCGATGGTGATGAGCGAGGAGGAGCGCACCGCGCTGCTCACCTCGGGCCCGGCACCCGCCACGCGCCGCCTCAACGGCGGTCGGGCCTCGGCGCAGTGGGTCGACGACGCCGCGCCGCGGCGGCGCACCGGGCTGCTCGCCGCGGCGGCGGGTGCGGCGCTCGCCCTCGTCGCGATCGTCGCCTGGCTGATCCTCTCCGAGCCCCCTGCGCCCCCGCAGTTCGCGCTTCCGGACGTGGTGGGCCAGGAGCAGGAAGCCGCCCGCGCCACGCTGCTCAACGCGAAGCTGCAGCCACGGATCGAGCAGGTCGCATCGGACGCCGCCCAGAAGGGCAAGGTCGTGGGAACCGACCCACCCGCCGGCACCCAGGTGGCCGAGCGGGCCCAGGTGGTGGTGCGGGTCGGCACCGGCCCGGCGCAGACCACCGTCCCCCGGCTCATCGGCCGCACCGAGGCGGAGGCGGCGCAGCTGCTCGTCGACGCCGGGCTGAAGCTCGGCCAGAAGGGCCAGGAGCCGACGTCGGATCCCTCGCTCGTCGACAAGATCGTCCGTACGGACCCCCAGCCGGGTGAGTCCGTCAAGGGAGACACCGAGGTCTCGATCTTCATCGGCACGAAACCCGCGCTCAGGTCGGTGCCGGACGTCACCGGGCTGTCCGCCGACACCGCGGATTCGACGCTGGAGAACGCCGGTTTCACCGTCCAGCGCAGCGGCGACGGCGACCAGGTCGTCTCGACGAACCCGGCCGCGGGGCAGCAGGTGGCCGAGGGCAGCACCGTCACGATGCAGCTCGGCTCGGAGGGCGACACGGCACGGGTGCCCGACGTCGTCGGTGAGCTGCTCGACGACGCGCAGGCCGAGCTGGAGTCCCGCGGGTTCACCGCGTCGGTGAGCCGGGAGACGACCACGGATCCGCGGGAGGTGGGCCGGGTCATCTCGCAGAGCCCGTCCGGCGGCACCGAGTTCGACACGACCCAGCCGGTCCGGCTGGTCGTGGGCCGGCTTCCCGGCACGAACTGAGCCAGGAAGGTCCGACGTGCGCGTCCTCGTGATCGACAACTACGACAGCTTCGTCTACAACCTCGTGCAGTACCTCGCCCAGCTCGGGGCGGAGGTCTCCGTACGCCGCAACGACGAGGTCGATCTGGACGAGCTCGCCGACGTGCACGGCGTGCTGATCAGCCCCGGCCCGGGGACCCCGGAGCGGGCGGGCTCGAGCATCGACGCGATCCGCCGTAGCGCTGAGCTCGGAACGCCGGTGCTCGGGGTGTGCCTCGGTCACCAGGCGATCGGGGTCTGCTGGGGCGGCGTCGTGGACCGTGCGCCCGAGCTGCTGCACGGCAAGACGTCACTGGTGCATCACGACGGCAGCGGGGTGCTGGCCGGGTTGCCGAACCCGTTCGTCGCCACGCGGTACCACTCACTGACGATCATGGCGGACACGGTCCCGGAGGCGCTGGAAGTCACCGGCCGCACCGAGAGCGGCATCATCATGGCGGTACGTCACCGCGAGCTGCCCGTCGAGGGCGTGCAGTTCCACCCCGAGTCGGTGCTGACCGAGGGTGGGCACCGGATGCTCGCGAACTGGATGGCCTCCGCGGGCCACCCCGTCGCCGAGTCGCTCGTCGCCACCCTGGCCGCAGAGACAGCGGCGGTGCGCGCGAGCGCCTGACGGCCCGCTACCGTGGTGGTCGACACCCGATACCTGCAGAGGTCGAGCATGCCGAAGTCGAAGGTCCGCAAGAAGGCGCCGTACACCGCGCCACGCACCGCGGGCGGCGGTACCGCGGCCTCGCCGGCCAAGGTCGCCGGCCCGTCGCATCCGGTGTACGTGGCGGTCATGCTCGGGCTGATGCTGGCGGGCCTGCTCTGGCTGGTCGTCAACTACCTGGCCGGCGACAAGATCGGTTTCATGGTCCAGCTCGGCGTGTGGAACTTCGCGATCGGCTTCGTGTTGATCGTGGTCGGGCTGTTCATGACGATGCGGTGGCGCTGATCTGCCGCTGACGGCGTCGTGAGCGATTGGAGCCCCGCGCGCGGCCTGGTCGCGCTGGCGTGGGCGGGCGTCGTCGTCGCGCTCGGGTGGCTCGTCGTCCTGCTCCTCCGGGGCGGGGACCCGGGCGGGCTGCTGTTCGCCGGGGTGACGACGGTCGGCCTGGGCTTCGCGGCGCTGTACGGCACCCGCGCCCGTCCGCGGCTGCGGGCGGACGCGGACGGCCTCACCGTCGGCGGCCTGTGGGGGGCGCGCCATCATCCGTGGCCGCTGGTCCGCGACGTGCGGGTTCGCCGCGTCCGCAGGCTCGGTCGCGAGACGCGGCTGCTGGAGCTGGATTCCGTCACGGCCGCCGGTGACGAGCAGCTGGTGGTGTTCGGTCGGCTGGATCTCGACGCGGACCCGGAGGACGTGGCGGAGCGGATCGTGGCCCTGCGCCCACCCCGCAGCTAACGCGAGTTCCGCATCTCATCAGCCGGTGTCGTCGCTTCCGCCAGGCCGCGGCGGCGCAAGTTCCGCATTCCATCAGCCGGTGTCGTCGCTTCCGCCAGGCCGCGGCGGCGCAAGTTCCGCATTCCATCAGCCGGTGTCGTCGCTTCCGCCAGGGGCGGCGCCGACGGATTCCGCATCTCGGCCTGACGAAATGCGCAACTCGCGGGGGTGGGATGCGCAACTCGCCGGGTCAGGCGAGCGCGCCTGCCACGGCCATGACGGCCAGCAACGCGACCGTCAGGCCGCCGAGCGCGACAGCCTGAACGAAGTTGCGGTTGTGCGCCGGCGCGTACACGAGCGCGGCCGTCGCGATCGCACCGACTGCGAGGCCACCGAGGTGCGCCACGAGCGAGATGCCGGGCAGCACGACGGACAGGACGATGTTCACGACGATCAGGGCGATGACCTGGCCCGCCGGAACCCGCAACCGGCGCAGCACGACCGCGAGCGCCCCCATCAGCCCGAACACGGCCCCGGACGCGCCCGCGACCTGCGCGTCCGGCTGGAACACCATCACGGTGGCCGAGCCGCCCAGGAGCGAGATGAGGTAGACGGCGAGGAACCGGCCCCGCCCCAGCACCAGCTCGAGATCGCGGCCGATGATCCACAGTGCGAGCATGTTGAAGGCCAGGTGCAGCGGCCCGACGTGCAGGAACCCGGACGTGACCACCCGCCACCACTCGCCGTCCGCGACGAGATCGGCCCGCAGCGCGAGATCCGAGAACAGCGGTGCGGCGTAGTTGCGGGAGATGCTGCCCGCCTCCAGCGCCGTCCAGGCGAACATCGCGACGTTCATGAGCACCAGGATCGGGACGACCAGCGGCTTGGCGACGGGCTCCGCACCCGCGACCGTGACGCCGCGCCGGGTGGTGCGCCTGCCCTCCGCGACGCAGTCCACGCACTGGTAGCCGACCGAGGCCTCGCGCAGGCACTCGGGGCACGCCGGCCGATCGCAACGCGTACACCGCAGCCCGGTCGGCCGGTCCGGGTGGCGGACGCATCCCGGCTGCCCAGCCGCTCCGGGGCCGTACGCCGGCGGGACGGCGCCGTGGGCACCACCGGGGGTGGAGCCGTACCCACCGGGTGGCGAGCCGTACCCGCCGGGGGGTGGCCGGGGAACTCCCCCCGGCCCGCCGGGCTGCGACGAGTCGCCCGGGTACGGCGGGCCGACGGGACGGTTCACATCTTCTCCTCGCGTCAGCTGATCTCGACGCTCTGGATGACCACCTCGTCCACCGGGCGGTCCCCGCGGTCCGTCTTCGCCGTGGCGATCGCGTCCACGACCGCGCGGGACTCCGCGTCCGCGACCTCACCGAAGATCGTGTGCTTGCGGTTGAGCCAGTCCGTGGCGCCGACGGTGATGAAGAACTGGGAGCCGTTGGTGCCGGGCCCGGCGTTGGCCATCGCGAGCAGGTACGGCCGGTCGAAGCGCAGCTCGGGGTGGAACTCGTCGGCGAACTGGTAGCCGGGGCCACCGCGCCCGGTCCCGGTGGGGTCGCCGCCCTGGATCATGAAGCCGGAGATGACCCGGTGGAAGACCGAACCGTCGTAGAACGGCCCGCTGTCGCCGCCCGAGGCGTTCTTGGTGCGGTACGGCTTGTCGCCGGTGGCGAGGCCGACGAAGTTGGCCACCGTGTTCGGCGCCTGGTCGCCGAACAGGTCGATCCGGATGTCGCCCCGGTTCGTCCGCAGCGTCGCAGTCTGCTTGCCTGGTTGAGTCACGGCTCCCATCGTGCCAGGTCGCCCGTTCGGCCGTCCGACGCGAGGTGCGCCGCGAGGAAGCCCGCAACCGCCCGCTCGTAGACCTCGGGATCGGCGTTCCAGGCTCCGGTGTGCTCGGTCCCGGCGACCTCGAGGTAGTGCATCTGCCAGCCCAGTTCGGGGGCGAGCGCGGCCAGGTCGCGGCTCGGGCCGACGGGCACGGCGGTGTCGATGTCGGTGTGCACGAGCAGCGTCGGCGGTCGGACGGCCGGCGGGTGCGTGCGCAGGTCGAACCGGTCGAAGTCGATGCCGATGCGCCTGCTCGTGACGGCGGAGGCGACCCCGGCGAGGCGCCCCGGCAGGCGGCGGTTGCGCGCCTGCTGGCGCAGGGTGGCCCGCCAGTCCACGAGCGGTGCGTCGAACACGACGGCCGCGATGTCCGCGGCGGACGGCGAGCGGTCGAGGAAGGCCCCGATCAGGGCCGCACCCATCGACCAGCCCTGCAGTGCCACGCGCCGGGCACCGCCCGCCCGGGCGAACCGGACCGCCGCCGCCACGTCCTCCCATTCCGTGTCACCGAGGTGGTGGCGCGCGTCCGGTGCGGCCGGGGCGCCCTCGTCGTTGCGGTAGCTGATGGTCAGCGTGGTCAGCCCGGCGGCGTGCAGGGCCGGCAGGATCCGCAGGGCCTCGCGGCGGGCGCCGCCGCGACCGTGGACGAGCACCACCCAGTCCGGCCCGTCCGCCGGCACCAGCCAGGCGGGGGACGGGCCCAGGGGCATGGCCACGTCCACCTCGTGGAAGCGCAGGCCGCGCGCCGACGGGTCCGGGTCGAACGGGCCGGCGTCGATCACCGCACGGGCCCCCGCGGGAGGGACCTCACCTCCGTCGAGGCGGCGCAGCACGGTGGTGGCGTCGCCGTCCAGGACCGGGCCGACGCGGGCGAGGCCACCGGCCCAGCGCAGCCCCCAGATCCCGGGCTGTGCGGTGAGGCGGCTGCGGCGCAGGGTCACGGTTCCGGCACCCACGGCGGGGTCCACGGCGGGGTCCACGGCGGGGTCCACGGCG
>JBFWRR010000145.1:0-5334 GCA_050248815.1 Pseudonocardia sp.
AGGGCAACCGGCTCATCGAACAGATCGACCCGACGCCGCTGTCGACGGCCGGCAACTGCCTGGTGTTCCGGTGGAAGGCCGAGGACGCCCAGGCGTGGAAGGACTGGACGGCGAGCAACGTCGACACGTCCTCGGTCGCGGTCGACCTCGTCGCCATGCCGACCGGCGGGGTCTTCGCCGAGGCCGTCCTCGGCCGGTTCAACTCCGCCGAGAAGCTCGACCTCACCCGGTTCTGGAACTGGCAGGACTCCCCGATCCCCATCCAGGCCCCCGAGATCGCGGCACTGCAGGCCGGTCAGCGCGTCGTCGCCGAGAGCACGACCCCCGGCGACCTGGACGCTCCGGTCGTCACCATCCAGAACCCGCAGCCGCTGCCGGACCCCACCGGGGTCTCCGCCGCGCTCGCGGCGCTGACCTCGGCGAACCTGTTCCGCGACATGAGCAACGGGGCCGCCACCGCCGCGCTCGCCCAGGCCGCTCTCCAGGCCTCGGCCCAGGGCGCCCAGGGCATCGCCGCCCAGGCCGGCGCGAACATGGCCACCGCCGGGCAGTTCACCCTGGAGATGACGAAGGCCCTCGCCGCCGCGGCGCTGGGCATCCCGGCCGCGCCCGGGCCCGGGCTCACGAACGTCTCCACGGCCGGCGCAGCCGTCAACCACGGCGCGAAGATGGACGCCGCGGCACAGGCGCCGAACCCGCTCCCCCTCGACGGCACCGACTCCGCCGGAGGCGGTGCGGGCACGGGTGGGACGAGCTCCGGTGCAGGCGGCCGCGTGATCACGGCGAGCACGCGCCCGTCGCAGGAGCAGCTCGCCTTCGCGAGCACCCTGGCGGGGGCGGGCGCGGTCAACGGAAACGCCCCGCTCTCCTCGGCCGGCCCGTCCGCCCCGCCGCCCCCGAAGAGCGCGGCCCAGATCGTCGACGACTTCCGGAACCGGTCCGGGCCGGGCGCGTTCGACCTCGACCGGCCCAAGGTCGCCAACCGCCTGACGAAGCTGACCACGGCCGATCCGTTCGGGAACGGCTGCACCACCGGCAACCCGGTCTCCGACACGGGCCCACGGATGCTCAACCAGCGGGGCCTCAACGTGTGTGGGGTGGCCGCCTTCCTGCACCTCTGGTTGAAGCGGGACCCGGCCGCGGTCGCGCAGTTCGCGGTCGAGCTGTACGAGACGGGTCGATCCCGGATCGGCGGTCTCGAGGTGGTCCCGCATCCCGAGCTGCTCAACCAGTCGCATCGCGCGATCTGGGCGACGACCAGCGGGAGCGGGGAGTCGGAGTTCGCGGCGGACTTCATGATGCTGTCGTCGCTGCGGGATGCCGCAACCGCGTTCCCCTTCCGAGGCCGCGACGACGAGCAGCTCGGGGGAATCACGCCGCCCGCAGACATCGTCAGCTGGCTGACCGCGACCGGCGTCTACCAGGAGGTCCGCAACCGGACGAGCGTCGTGGGTCAACGGCCGATCGAGGAGCTCGAGGAGCTGCAGCCCAACGACTCCCGAGACGTCGTGGTGCTCCTGCACACGCGGGCGATGGCCGGGCCCGGCGTCCCCGGGGCGTGGCAGGCGGGCCGGCCCAGCTTCGTCGACCAGACCGTGGGCATCGTGATCCCGAACCACTACGTCGTGCTGAACTGCCCGGTGGAGCGGGTCGCCGATCAGCTGCGGCTCCACATCTGGTGCTGGGGACGGGGGGACCGCCCACCGCTCGAGATGCCCGTGACCGCGCTCGCCGAGAACTTCTACGGCGCCATCGTCGCGCGCTGACTGCGGGTCGGCACCCGGTCAGTGCGCCGCGTCGTCCCAGCTCCGGCCGTAGCCGACGGAGACGTCCAGGGGCACGTTCAGCCCGTACGCACCGCCCATCTCGCGGCGCACCAGCGCCTCGACGGTCTCGCGCTCGCCCTCGGCGACCTCCAGCACCAGCTCGTCGTGCACCTGGAGCAGCATCCGGCTCGCCAGGCCCTCCTCGAGGATGGCGCGGTGCACGCCGAGCATGGCGACCTTGATGATGTCCGCGGCGCTGCCCTGGATCGGGGCGTTCAGCGCCATCCGCTCGGCCATCTCGCGGCGCTGGCGGTTGTCGCTGGTGAGATCGGGGAGGTAGCGGCGGCGGCCGAGGATCGTCTCGGTGTAGCCGTCCTTGCGCGCGACGTCCACGATCGAGCGCAGGTAGTCCCGCACGCCGCCGAACTTCTCGAAGTAGTCCTCCATCAGCCCGCGGGCCTCCTCGGTGGAGATCCGCAGCTGGTTGGACAGCCCGAACGCCGACAGGCCGTACGCCAGCCCGTAGTTCATCGCCTTGATCTTGGCCCGCTGCTCCGGGGTGACCTCGGTGGGTCCGACGCCGAACACCCGGGCCGCCGTCTCGGCATGGAAGTCGTGGGCCGAGCGGAACGCCTCGATGAGCGCGGCGTCCTCCGACAGGTGCGCCATGATCCGCATCTCGATCTGGCTGTAGTCCGCCGTCATCAGCTCGGCACGACCGGCGCCGACGACGAACGTCTCGCGGATGCGCCGACCCGCGGCCGTGCGGATCGGGACGTTCTGCAGGTTCGGGTCCGTGGACGACAGCCGCCCGGTGGCGGCGATCGTCTGGCTGTACGTGGTGTGGATGCGCCCGTCGTCCGCGACGGACTTGAGCAGCCCGTCCACCGTGACCTTGAGCCGCGTCGCGTCCCGGTGGGCGAGCAGGTGGCGCAGGAACTCGTTGCCGGTCTGCTCGTAGAGGGTCGCCAGAGCGTCCGCGTCCGTGGTGTAGCCGGTCTTGGTGCGCTTGGTCTTCGGCATCCCCAGCTCGTCGAACAGCACGACCTGCAGCTGCTTGGGCGAGCCGAGGTTGATCTCCTTGCCGATCACCGCGTAGGCGTCCTGCGCGGCCTGCTTGACCTGGCCGGCGAAGTCGGCCTCCAGCGCCGAGAGCGCCTCCGTGTCGACGGCGATGCCCGCGGCCTCCAGGTCGGCCAGCACGAACTGCAGCGGCAGCTCCAGGTTCGCGAGCAGCTCGGTGCCACCCAGCTTCGCCAGCTCGGCGTCCAGCGCGTCCGCCAGATCGGCGACGGCCGAGGCCGCCACCATGTACGTCTGCGCGCGGGCGGCGTCGGCTTCCTCCTCCCCGCCCAGCAGGGACAGCTGCCCGTCGGCAGCCTCGCCGTCCGAGCGCAGCTCGCGGCGCAGGTAGCGCAGCGCGAGATCCGCGAGGTCGAAGCTGCGTTGCCCGGGCCGGGCGAGGTACGCGGCCAGTGCGGTGTCGCTGGTGAGGCCGGCGAGTGTCCAGCCGCGGCCGCGCAGGGCGTGCAGCGCCGCCTTGACGTCGTGGGCGGCCTTGGGCACGGACGCATCCGCCAGCCATTCCCCGAGCGCCGCCTCGTCCTGCGGCGTCATCTTCAGGATGTCCACATAGCCGGTCTGCGCCACGCCCGCCGCCGCGCCGTCCGCGCGGGCCTCCAGCGACGGCTCACCCGTCGCGAGCCCGATGCCGTGCACGTCGCGGCCCGCCCAGGTGGCGAGCGGGCCGAAGAACGACAGCCCGACGCGACGGCCGTCGCGGGCGTGCTCGGCCAGCCAGGCCGCCAGCTCGCCGGGCGGGATCGCCCCGCCCTGGACCTCGATGCCGCCCTCGGCCTCGGGCTCGGCACTGGCCAGGGTGGAGAACAGCCGATCGCGCAGAACCCGGAACTCCAGCTCGTCGAACAGCCGGTGCACGGCGTCGCGGTCCCACGCGCGCACCGCGAGATCGGCCGGACCGGCGTCCAGCGGGACGTCGCGGACCAGCTCGGTGAGCTGCCGGTTGAGCAGGACGTTGGCGAGGTTCGCGCGCAACGCGTCGCCCGCCTTGCCCTTCACCTCGTCCACGCGGTCGGACAGCGCGGCGAGCGAGCCGAACTCGCGCACCCACTTCGCCGCCGTCTTCTCCCCCACGCCCGGAATGCTCGGCAGGTTGTCGCTCGGGTCGCCGCGCAGCGCCGCGAAATCCGGGTACTGCACCGGCGTGAGGCCGTACCGCTGCTGCACCGCGGCCGGGTCGATCCGTCCGAGCTCGGAGACCCCGCGAGTGGGGTACAGCACCGTGACGTGGTCGCTGACCAGCTGGAACGCGTCCCGGTCGCCCGTGGTGATGAGCACCTCGAAGCCCTGCGCCTCGGCCTGCGTGGCGAGGGTGGCGATGAGGTCGTCCGCCTCGTAGCCGGGCACCCCGAAATCCGGGATCGACAACGCGCGCAGGACCTCCTTGATGAGGTCCACCTGGCCCCGGAAGTCGTCCGGCGTCGTCGTGCGGTTGGCCTTGTACTCCGTGTACCGCTCCGAGCGGAACGTCTGGCGCGAGACGTCGAAGCACACCGCAAGGTGCGTGGGCTGCTCGTCGCGCAGCAGGTTGATGAGCATCGACGTGAACCCGTAGACCGCGTTCGTGGTCTGCCCCGTGCCGGTGCGGAAGTTCTCCGCGGGCAGGGCGAAGAAGGCCCGGTAGGCCAGCGAATGGCCGTCCAGCAGCAGGAGGCGGCGGGTGTTCGGCGGCGACGTGGCAGGCGACGTGACGGTTGCGGTGCTCATCGGGGGCGAGTCTAGGACCGCCCTCCGACGGTTTCCGGGCGGCCGCACCCGCCGCTCGCGCGAGCGCCATCATGGCGCGGTGCCGGAACTGCTGTCCGCCATCGCCGACCTCGCGTGGCCGATCATCGTCCTCGTCGGGCTGATCCTGCTCTCCCGCCCGCTGGCCGGCCTCCTGCGGTCGGGCAGCGAGCGCGAGGAGGTGACGATCGAGGTGGGCGGGCAGCGGCTCACGCTGGGCAAGTTCCGCGAGCAGCAGAACGAGACGGTCGTCGACCTCCGCCGGCAGATCGACGACCTCCGCCGCCGCGTCGACGGCGTCCCACCCGCCCCGGTCGGGCCGGAAGCGCGGCACAGCCGCATCCTCTGGGTGGACGACCAGCCGCAGAACAACGCGCTGCTCATCGACCAGCTCATGAGCAGCGGCGTCACCGTCGATCTCGCGCGGACGACGGCCGAGGGCCTGGCGCTCGCAGGCCGCCACGGGTACGGCGCCGTCATCACCGACATGAGCCGTGACGAGGACGGCCGCTACCAGGAGCGGGCCGGCCTCGACCTGGTGCGGCAGCTCCGGGCCGCGGGCGACACGACGCCCGTCATGGTCTTCACGAGCTCACGCTCCGTCCGGGACAAGGGGGACGAGGCGCGCCACCTCGGCGCGCAGGCCGTGTCCTCCTCCGGTGTGGACCTCGTGGCGTTCCTGCGCGCCCACGGTGTGATGGAGTAACGGTGTGATGGAGTAACGGAGGGCTCAGCCGACCTCGGCCATGACCTCGTCGGACAC
>JBFWRR010000146.1:0-4410 GCA_050248815.1 Pseudonocardia sp.
GCACCGGCGAGCCAGGCCACGATCCCGGCCAGCCACAGCCGCCGTGCAGTGCGGCTGAACGGGGCGAGCAGCGCCCCGCCGACCAGCCCCGCGACGAACGCGGGCGGGACGAAGTGGCGCGCGCTCATCTGCTTCGGGTGCTTCTGCAGCACCCGCACCTTCCACCAGCCGTACTGGCGGTACTGGCTGAAGAGCTTCGCGAGCGAGCCGCGGTTGTAGTACTCCGAGCGGATCCGGTCGGTGAGCAGGATCCGCCCGCCGTGGCTTCGCAGCCGGTAGTTGAACTCGTCGTCCTGGTTGCGGACGAGCTCGGGGTCGAACGGCCCGATCCGGTCGAACACCTCGCGCGGCCAGGCGCCGAGGAACACCGAATCCACCCAGTGCTCGCCGGTGGCGTAGTGGAACAGCGAGTCGCCCACCCCGAACGGGGACGACGTGGCGAGCGCCACGGCCTGCGCGACCCGCCCCGAGCCCACGGCCTCCATCCGGCCGCCGACGTTGTCCGCGCCGGAGTCGGCGAGCGCGACGACGCACTGCGAGACGTAGTCCGGCGCGATGACGCAGTGGCCGTCGACCCGCACGATCACCTCGCCCTTCGCGCGATCCAGGGCGGCGTTGAAGCCGGTCGGGACGATGCGACCGGGGTTGTCCACGATCTCGACGGTGTGCGCGGGATGCGCGCCGGCCAGGGCAGTGACGGCCGCGCGCGTGTCGTCGTCGGACATGCCGTCGGCGACGAGGACCTCCATCAGCTCGGCCGGGTAGTCCTGGGCGAGCACCGCACCCAGGCTGCGGTCGATGAAGGCGGACTCGTTGCGGACGGGCATGATCACCGTCACTCGGGGACGGCGCTCAGGTGCGGTCACACTCCGATACTGGACTGGTCGCGGGGGGACCCGCCACACGGGTCCTTTCGCAACGCTTACCATCGACCGGGTGATCGCACCGAAGCGCGTTCTCGCTCTGTCACCACACACCGATGACGTGGAGCTGGGATGTGGCGGAACCATCGCCCGATGGGCCGAAGAGGGCACGGACGTCTTCACCGTGGCGTTCTCGACGGCCGAGGCGTCGCTGCCCCCCGGGTCCGCCCGTGACCGGCTCGCGGGCGAGTGCGATCTCGCGCTGGACGAGCTCGGTGTCCCCCGCGAGAACCGCACCGTCCACGGCCTGCCCGTCCGCCACTTCGACACCCGTCGCCAGGAGGTGCTGGAACACCTCGTGCGCCTGAGCCGCGAGATCTCCCCGGACGTCGTCCTCGTGCCGTCGGGCGCGGACCTGCACCAGGACCACGCCGTCGTCCACGCGGAGGCGCTGCGCGCCTTCAAGCACCTCACGCTGCTCGGCTACGAGGCCACCTGGAACACCATCTCGTTCCCGGCGGAGGCGTTCGTCGTGCTCGACGAGCGTCACGTCGCCTGCAAGTGGGCGGCGCTGTCGCGCTACACCAGCCAGGTGGAGCTCGCCCGGCCGTACTTCACCGAGGAGTACGTGCGCAGCCTCGCGACGGTGCGCGGCGTTCAGGTCAAGGCCCGCTACGCGGAGGCCTTCGAGGCGATCCGGGTGCGACTGTGAGCGAGGACCGGGTGAGCATCGCGGCGAGCTCCGGCACGACGACCGGCACCGTCGTCTCGGCCCATCAGCCCAACTTCGCCCCGTGGCTGGGCTTCCTCGACAAGCTCGTCGCGTCGGACGTGATGGTGCTGCTCGACACCGTCCAGTTCGCGAAGCGCAGCTACCAGAACCGCACCCGGGTGAAGGGCCCCGGCGGGCCGCAGTGGCTCACCGTCCCCGTGATCACCAAGGGCCGCTACGACCAGCGCACGATCGACGTCGAGATCGACGAGAGCCGGGACTGGCGCACCACGCATCCGCGGACCCTGTACGGGCTCTACGCGAAGGCGCCGCACCGCGCCGAGGTGCTGGAGCTCGTCGAGCCGATCTACGCGAACGAGAAGCTCACGACGCTCGCGGAGTTCACCACCGCGCTGCTGCGGGCCGTCGTGGACCGCCTCGGGATCACCACCCGCCTCGTCGCGGCCTCCGAGCTCGACGTGCAGGGTGCGTCGTCGCGGCTCATGCTCAACTGCACCGTCGCCGCGGGCGGCACGGTGTACCTGTCGGGACCCACCGGGCGCGACTACCTGGAACCCCCGATGTTCGAGGAGGCCGGAGTGCAGTTGCACTACCACACGTTCAGGCCGTTCGAGTACCCGCAGCAGTTCGGGGAGTTCGCGCCGGGCCTGTCCTGTCTGGACTACCTCGCCAACGTCGGCTTCAGACCCTGGTGGGAACCCCGGTGAACACACCCCTGTTCCACCGCGACTGGTGGCTGGACGCCGTCGCGCCCGGCAGCTGGGACGCCGTCGAGGTCTCCCGTGGCGGGTCCGTCGTCGCGCGCCTGCCCTACGTCGCGCGGGGGCCGCGCCGGCTGCGGATGCTCACCCAGCCCCGGCTCACCCAGTTCCTCGGCCCGTGGACCGCGCGGACCCCCGACGCGAAGCCCGCCACCGCGCTGGGCGACGAGATGGCGCTGCAGGCGGAGCTGGAGGCCGGACTGCCCGACGCCGCGGCATTCCGGCAGAAGTTCTCCCCGGACGTCACGGGGGTGCTGCCGTTCCTGTGGGCGGGCTACCGCGCCGAGATCCGCTACACCTACCGGCTGGAGGATCTGGACTCCGAGTCCGGGCTGTGGGCCGGGCTCGCGGGCAACATCCGCCGCGAGATCCGCAAGGCCCGCGCCCGCGTCACCGTCCGGGAGGATCTCGGGCTGGACCGCCTGCAGGGCGTCTGGGCCAAGACCTTCACCCGCCAGGGATTTCCGGCGCCGGACCATGCTCTCCTCGAACGCGTCGAGGCGGCCTGCGCGCCCCGCGACAGCCGTGCCACCCTCTTCGCCGTCGATGACGCGGACCGGGTCCACGCCGTCGCCTACCTGGTCTGGGACGGCGAGGTGACCTACTGCCTGCTCGGCGGGGGCGACCCCGGGCTGCGCACGAGCGGCGCGTCCAGCCTGCTCATGTGGGAGGCGATCCTGCGCGCCCGCAAGGTCGGACGCGTGTTCGACTTCGAGGGGTCGATGCTGCAGCCGGTGGAGCGGTTCTTCCGGGCGTTCGGGGCGCGGCAGACGCCGTACCTGTCGGTCTCCCGGGTGAACCGGGCCGCGTCGGCCGCACTCGCGATGCGCGGGCTCGCCCGGCGGCAGGGTGCGCGGCTGCGGGCCCTGCCGGAGCGTGCCCGGCTGGCGGTCGCGGCAGGCCGGGACGCGGCCCGCACCTGACCGCGGCGGTCCGACCGGCCGGTCACGCCGGCTGCGCCGGGTGCGTCGATCGGTCTCCCGCTACCGCAGCCGGTGCGCCGCCCGCCGGCGCCGGACGGCGCTGACCAGCGAGCGGCCCCGGCGCAGCACGGGGTTCTGGGTGGCCCGCAGCAGCCGGTGCTCGCGCGTCGACCGGTCCGCGGCACCGGGGTCCGCCGCGGGCGAGCCCGCCTCGCGGCGGGCCTGCAACGCGTACGCCACGTCCAGCGGGGCGTGGACGAGGTGGTGGTCCATCGACTCGAACCAGCGGGCGCTCGCCGCCGCCTCGGCCTGCCAGCGCGCCACCTCCGGACGGCGGACGGTGGCGTAGCGGCGCAGCGCCGCCTCCAGTTCGCCGGGCAGGTGCAGCGCGGGATCGGACAGCGCGTCCGCCAGGGCGATCGCGTCCTCCAGCGCCAGCCGCGTGCCGGAGCCGATCGAGTAGTGGGCGGTGTGCGCCGCGTCGCCGAGCAGGACGACGCGGGCCCCGTCCACCTCGCCGTACCAGCGCTCGTTGGTGATCAGGGGAAAGTGCGTCCAGCGTGCGGGGTGCTGGCCGGGGCGGTGGTCGAGCAGCGGCTCGCCGCCGAGGTGGGCGGCGAAGACCCGGCCGAGCAGCTCCAGGGTCGCCGCGTTGTCCGCCTCGTCCAGGCCGAGGCCACGCCACGTCTTCTCGGCGCACTCGACGATCACCGTGCTCGCCGAGGCCGCGAACTGGTAGCCGTGGTACCAGAGCCAGCCGGCGTCGGTGCGTTCGCAGCCGAACGTGAAGTCGGTGAGCTCGTGGCGGGTGCCCAGCCAGATGTAGGCGTTGGAGCCCGTGGCGATCGTGGTGCCGAAGTCGCCGCCCGCGCGTACGGCGCTCGCGTTGCCGTCCGCGGCGACGACCAGGTCCGCGTCCAGGCTCGTGACCTCCGTCACCGGCTCGTTGAACCGCACGTCCACCCCGACGGCGCGGGCGCGCGCCAGCAGGATGTCCAGGAGCTGCTGGCGGCCGATGCTGTAGCCGTAGCCGCCGAGGTGCACGACCTCGTCCGCGATCCGCAGCTGCTGGCCCGGCCACGTCACCGACCGCGCCGCGATCTCGCGGGCGCTCTCCGGGTCCGTCCGGT
>JBFWRR010000147.1:0-4212 GCA_050248815.1 Pseudonocardia sp.
TCGCGGAGGACCTCCCGGAGGTGCGCTCGCTGGCGCTCGATCCGGTGATCGCGTCGGTGGACGGCGTGTTCGTGGCGGGGGCACGCATCGTCGTCGGGCCGCCCGCTGCGCGCGACGACACGGGCCCGCGGCGGCTGATCTGACGGTCCGTGGGTCGCGGTGCGCGGCGGGGTGGCGTGGCTGCCCGTGCACACCGTGCGTCGCCGTGCACATGGTGATGTCCCCGTGCACAGCGCGGGTCGTGTGCACGGCCGCGTCGGGGTGTGCACGGCCGCGTCGGGGTGTGCGCGGTGCGGGGCGGTGTGCACGGTGCGGGGCGGTGTGCACGGTGCGGGGCGGTGTGCACGGTGCGGGGCGGTGTGCACGGTGCTGGGAGGTGGGCACCCCGCGAGACGGTGTGCACGGTGCGGGGCGGTGTGCAACGGTGCTGGGAGGTGGGCACCCCGCGAGACGGCGTGCACGGCGCCGGGGCCGGCGTACGAGCCGGGCCGGGACGTGCGCCCGCGGGCGCTGATCCCCGGGCCGGTCAGCGGCGGAACGAGACCTGCAACGTCGGGCGGCTGACGTCGGCGAAGAAGTCGTTGCCCTTGTCGTCCACGACGACGAAGGCGGGGAAGTCCTCGACCTCGATCCGCCAGACGGCCTCCATGCCCAGCTCGGGGTACTCCAGGACCTCCACCGACCGGATGCAGTCCTGGGCGAGCCGCGCGGCGGGGCCACCGATGGAGCCCAGGTAGAACCCGCCGTGACGCGCGCAGGACTCCGTGACCTGTTTCGACCGGTTGCCCTTGGCGAGCATCACGAGCGAGCCGCCCGCCGCCTGGAACTGGGCGACGTAGGAGTCCATGCGTCCGGCCGTGGTCGGGCCGAAGGAGCCCGATGCGTACCCGGCGGGGGTCTTGGCCGGCCCCGCGTAGTAGACGGGGTGGTCACGCAGGTAGGCGGGCATCTCCTCGCCCGCGTCGAGCCGCTCGGCGATCTTGGCGTGGGCGATGTCGCGGGCGACGACGAGTGGGCCGGTGAGCGAGACCCGGGTCTTCACCGGCAATGTCGAGAGCTGCGCGCGGATCTCCGACATCGGCCTGCGGAGATCGACGTGGACGACCGTCGCGCCCTCCTCGAAGTCCTGCTCGGTGTCGGTGTGCTCGGCGAGCTGCTCGGCGGTGATCTCCGGCAGGAACCGGGCGGGGTCGCGTTCGAGCTGCTCCAGGAACACCCCGTCCGGCGTGATCTTGGCCTTGGCCTGCCGGTCCGCCGAGCAGGAGACCGCGATCCCGACGGGCAGCGACGCGCCGTGGCGGGGCAGCCGGATCACCCGGACGTCGTGGCAGAAGTACTTGCCGCCGAACTGCGCGCCGATGCCGAACTCGCGGGTGAGCTCCAGGACCTGCTTCTCCAGGTCGTGGTCGCGGAACGCGTGGCCGAGCTCGGAACCCGCTGCGGGCAGCGTGTCGAGGTAGCGGGCCGACGCGAGCTTGGCGACCTTCAGCGTGTACTCCGCCGACATGCCGCCGACGACGATCGCGAGGTGGTAGGGCGGGCACGCGGCGGTCCCGAGGCCGCGCGCCTTCTCCTCCAGGAACGCCGCGAGCTTGCGCGGCTGCAGCAGCGCCTTCGTCTCCTGGTAGAGGAAGGTCTTGTTCGCCGAGCCGCCGCCCTTGGCCATCACGAGCAGCTCGTAGCGGGGTTCGGTGCCGGGCGCGGCGTACAGCTCCACCTGGGCGGGCAGGTTGGTACCGGTGTTGCGCTCGTCCCAGAAGGTCAGCGGCGCCATCTGGGAGTAGCGCAGGTTCAGCTCGTCGTAGGCCCGGAAGACGCCCTCGGAGATGGCGCGCTCGTCGTCGCCGCCGGTGAGGACGGTCTCCGTGCGCTTGCCGATGACGACGGCGGTGCCGGTGTCCTGGCACATGGGCAGCACGCCGCCCGCGGAGACGCAGGCGTTGCGCAGCAGATCCGTGGCGACGAAGCGGTCGTTCGGGGACGCCTCGGGGTCGTCGACGATCGCGCGCAGCTGGGCGAGGTGCGAGGGCCGCAGCAGATGCTGGATGTCCCGCACCGCCTCCGCGACCAGCGCGGTCAGCGTCGCGGGCGGGACCTGGAGGAACCGGCGCCCGGGAAGCGCGGGGCTCTCGACGACCTCGCCGGGCGGCAGGTCCAGGCGGCGGTACGCGGTGTCGTCGGGGCCCGACGGCAGGACGTCGGTGTGCTGGTACGTGGTGGGCACGAGCGGACGCTACGTCACCTGCGGCTCGTCCGCGGCGGCGAGCAGGTGTGACGCCCGCCCGGAGCGGGTGTGATGCGCCACGCGGGGTCGGGAAGCCGGACCGGTCCCGGACCGGTCCGGCTTCCCGTGGCGGGCGCGGCCGCCTGGCCGCGCGGGGTCCGTCCGGCGCGTTCCCCGTCGGCCCGGTCCGCGAAACACACGATCCGGTGATTCGCGGACGCGCGAGGGCCTGTCCGGACGGACGGGACGGCCCCGTCCGTCCGGATGGGAACGGGGAGAAGTCGTCCCCACCCGTTGTGACCGTGATCGCATCTCGCCAGGGTGGTCCGGGGGGCATTCTTCGGCCGAGGAGGTCAGTTGTGAACATCGACGAGGTCCTGCGTTCCGGCGTCGAGAGTGGCGCCGTACCCCATGTCGCCGCGATCGTCGCGAACCGTGACGGGATCCTCTACGAGGGCGGGTTCGGGCCCCGCATCGTCGGGGAGGCCGAGGAAGCGGTCTCGACGAGCACCCAGTTCCGGGTCATGTCGATGACCAAGATCATCTGTACCACGGCGGCGCTGCAGCAGAGGGAGCGCGGGCAGCTCGACTTCGACGCCCCCGTCGCGGAGTACTGCCCGGCGTTCGCCGATCTCAAGGTCCTCGACGGATGGGACGGCGACAAGCCGGTCCTGCGCGATCCGGCGAGCCAGGCCACCGTGCGCCACCTCGTCACCCACACGTCGGGCCTGGCCTACTGGTTCTGGAGTCCCGACCTCGTCCGCTACGAGGCCGTCACCGGGATCCCGAACGTCGTCCCGGGCGACGACGCCGCGTTCCGGGCCCCGCTGGTGCACGACCCGGGCGCCGCCTTCACCTACGGCATCAACACCGACTGGCTGGGCAAGGTCGTCGAAGCCGTCGCGGGCGCCACCCTCGACGTCGTCGTGAAGGAGAACGTCACCGGCCCGCTCGGCATGGACGACACGATGTTCGTGCTCGACGAGGGCCGCACGGCCAATGCCGTCACGGTGCACGTGCCCGGGGAGGGCGGCGGCTGGGTGTCGGCGGGGGAGCTGCTCAACCAGTCGCCCGACTGGTGGGCGGGCGGGCACGGCCTCTACTCGACGCCGCGCGACTACGTCCGCTTCGAGCGGGCGCTGCTGCGCGGCGGCGAGCTGGACGGCGAGCGCATCCTCGCCCAGGAGACCGTCGACGAGGCGTTCACCAACCAGATCGGCGACCTGGACTTCCCGGCCGAGATCCCCACGGCCGATCCGGCGATCACCGACGTCCTGCGGGTCGGGCCGGGCTGGAAGTGGGGCTACGGCCTGCTGCTCAACACCCAGGACCTGCCGGGCGGGCGCCGGGCGGGGACGGGGGCGTGGGCGGGGCTGTTCAACACCCACTTCTGGGTGGACCGCACGGCGGGCATCTGCGCCTCGATCTACACGAACTCGCTGCCGTTCATCACCGAGAACGCCGCCTGGAAGCTCTACGGCGACTTCGAGCAGGCCGTGTACGCCGAGCTGACGTGAGCTGATCCGGTAGCCCGATCGGGCTTCCCTGGGGTCGGTGCCGCCTGCGGCACCGACCCCTTTGTGTGCGCGGGCGTTGCCATCGGGGGATCCTCTTCACTGCATCGTGTGAGCTGAACGGGCTAACTGGCTGCTGCTGCAGCACGATGATCGGCATGAGGTGCGGAGGGGGTCCGCCCGGTCGACAACCGGAGGTGCCGAGCGTGTCGCTGCCCGTCTACTACTACGTCCTGGGCACTCCGCTGGGGCTGCTCGGGCTGATCCGGTGGGGGTGCTGGCTGGTGCGCCGGATCCCGGCGGCCCTGTACCGGCCCGCCATCGACTGGCACCACGCGCCGCTCAGCATCGTGGTGCCGGTGTACCAGGAGGATCCGGAGGTGTTCACCGCGGCGATCGAGTCGTGGTTGGCGAACCGGGTGGACGAGGTCATCCTGGTGATCGACGTGTCGGACACGACGTGTCGGGAGATCG
>JBFWRR010000148.1:0-1449 GCA_050248815.1 Pseudonocardia sp.
GCGTCCTGCGGGAGGAGCGCGGCTGGACGGCGGGTGCCGTCGAGAGGTGGTGGGCGGAGATGCTGTGCCGCACCCTGCTCGCCGACACCGCCGACACCGCCGACACCGCCGACACCGCCGACACCGCGGGCCCCGCCTGCTGACGGCCCGGGCTGCGACGGTCGGAATGCGGCCGGGACGCCCCGTGCACGTCCACCCCCGGTGGCTCACCGACCCGCGGTGGCCCCGACCCGATCGCGCAGGTGCGCCACCATCGCCCGCGCGGCCGGGCTCATGGGGCCCTCCGCGCGCCACACGAGCAGCACGCGCGACCGCAGCGGCGGGTCGAGCGGGACCGGCCGCAGGCCCCCCATCGTGATCGACGACGGCAGCACGGCCACTCCGAGACCGAGGCGGGCGAGCTCGGCCAGCACGGAGACGTCGCCCGCCTCGAACGTGACGCGGGGGCGCACCCCCGCTGCGGCGCAGGCCGCGTCGAGCGCCGCCCGCACCCCCGTTCCCGGCGGGAGCGCGATGAGGGGCCGGTCGGCGAGCGCACCCACCGGTGCCCGCCGGGGCGCGCCGGTCTCCGCGCCGCCGCGGGCTGTGGTGGCGGTCTCCGCGCCGCCGCCGGGTGTTCTGGCCGTCTCCGGGGTGTCGCCGGGTGTTCCGGCCGTCTCCGGGGCACCGCCGCCTGCCTGCCCGGGCCACGGGTCGTCCTGCGCGACGACGGCGACGAGCTCCTCGTCGCGCAGGACGTGGGCCTGCAGCCCGTCCGGCGCTCGCCCGGCGACACCGGCGAGCGCGAGGTCGAGCCGGCCCTCCCGTACGCCGCGCAGGAGTTCGTCCGACGTGGCCTCGACCAGTTCGAGCTCGACCGACCCGTGCTGCCGACGGAACGCGGCGAGCAACGCCGGCAGCCGCATCGCCCCGCCGCCGACGACGGTCCCGAGCACGACGCGACCCCGCATCAACCCGCCCAGCTCCTCCACAGCCCGTCGCGCCCCTTCCGCGGCGGCCAGCGCCGCTCGCGCGTAGGGCAGCACGGCCTCGCCTGCGGCGGTGGGTCGCACGGCGCGCCCGGTGCGGTCGACCAGCTCGGCGCCCAGCTCACGCTCCAGCCGTCGCACCTGTGCACTGATCCCCGGCTGCGTCACGTGCACCCGCTGCGCGGCACGGGTGAAGCCGCCCTCGTCGACGACGGCCACGAGATACTCCAGCTGGCGCAGCTCCATCACTGCAGATTATCCAGATGAGACCAGGTATTTGTTGGACTTCTCCATGTGCCCGTCGCACCGTGGAGGCATGGCCGCCACGACACACGAGACACCGCACGAGACGAGGACACCGCACGAGACGAGGACACCGCACGAGACGATGACCGAGTACTTCCGGGCCTGGCGCGACGGGGACCACGACGCCCTGCGCGCCGTGCTCGCCGACGACGTCGACTTCGTCGGGGCGATGGGC
>JBFWRR010000148.1:1549-4179 GCA_050248815.1 Pseudonocardia sp.
GACACCGCACGAGACGAGGACACCGCACGAGACGATGACCGAGTACTTCCGGGCCTGGCGCGACGGGGACCACGACGCCCTGCGCGCCGTGCTCGCCGACGACGTCGACTTCGTCGGGGCGATGGGCGCGGTCACCGGCGGCGATGCCGCAGCAGAGGCGCTGATGGGCCTGGCGAGGATCACGAAGGACGTCGTCGTGCAGCGGATGCACGCCGAGGGCGAGCATGTGATCACCTGGTTCGACCTGTACACCACCGTCGGGCCGGACCCGCTGCCCGTCGCCAACTGGACGCGGGTGCGCGACGGCCGCGCCCGGCGCATCCGCGTGACCTTCGACCCACGGCCGCTGCTCACCCCGTCGTGATCGCCCTGCACGTGCTGTAGCGATCATGGTGGCGGGCGCATCATGGAACGGTGTCGCGCCGCAACCGGGTCGACCCGTTCGGCGACCTGCATGCCGTCGCCGAACGCGGCCGGTTCACCGGCAACCGCGGATGCCTCGTGGACGACGTGGGCCAGATCGTGCGCCATCACCGGGGCACCCTGTGGATCGCCTGCCGCACCGAGTTCCGCGGGCGTCGGGTCGGGCTCGCCCGGCCACGCCGCTGGACGCCGATCTTCTTCCTGGACGACGCAGTGGCGCTCGCCGCCGGCCACCGTCCGTGCGGGGAGTGCCGCCACGGCGCGTACCGCGCCTACCGCGATGCGGTCGGATCGGTGCTGGGGACCCCGGTGCGGGCGGGAGAGCTCAACCGCCGCCTCACGGCCGAGCGGTTCGCCCGCCGGGGTTCGGCGGCGCCGGTGGCCGGGCCGGTGGGCGATGTGCCGACCGGCGGGGACGCACCGGCGGGAGGTGGCTCCGGCGACCCGGCGGACGGGGTCCCCGGCCACCTGTCCCGCGCCGCCGACCGGCGTACCTGGCGGGCTCCCGCTGCGGACCTGCCAGACGGCACGGTCGTGCTCGCCGGCGCACCGCGACTGCTGCTCGGCGACCGGTGGTTCGCGTTCTCGTTCGCCGGATGGCACGATCCGCAGCCCCGGCCCGGCGGCACGCTGACCGTTCTCACGCCGCCGACGTCGGTTCTCGCGCTCGGGCACGGATTCCGCCCGGAGCTTCAGCTCGCGGGGCGCGACGCCGGTGCACGGGACGGGCGGGCGGGTCCGGCGGCCGGGCGTTGCTAGCGTCGCGGGCATGCTCCCCCGCACGTCGCGCCCGCGACGGCCCCGGACCGGCAGCCCGATCCGCATCCCTGTCGGTACCTCTGTCGGTACCTCCGTCCGCACCGCCGTGGCCGCCTCGGCCGTGGCGCTGCTGGCGGCCTGTGGCGCACCCGGGCCCGCGGTCCCGGCGGCACCGCCGTCCGTCCCGTCCGC
The DNA here is from genome assembly GCA_050248815.1 of Pseudonocardia sp. Classification (GTDB taxonomy): domain Bacteria; phylum Actinomycetota; class Actinomycetes; order Mycobacteriales; family Pseudonocardiaceae; genus Pseudonocardia. The sequence goes on from JBFWRR010000148.1 coordinate 2,924, forward strand.
GCCGGCCACTTCGGTGCCGGGGACCGCGGCTCAGTACCCGGGTCAGATCCTGGACCTGCGCGACTGGTACCTCACGCTGCCCACCGGCACCCCCGAGGACCCGGACACGGTCCACCAGCCCGAGCTGGAGACCTACAGCGGCCCGTACTTCCGGATCGACGACGCCGGCACGGGCGTGCTGTTCACCGCGAACGCGGGCGGCGCCACGACGAAGGGGAGCAGCTACCCGCGCTCCGAGCTGCGGGAGATGGACGGCACGGAGAAGGCGTCGTGGTCCAACACCGTCGGGACCCACACGATGACGGTTCGCGGCGCCGTTCTGGCGCTGCCCCCCGCGAAGCCGGAGATCGTCGTGGCGCAGATCCACGACGCGGACGACGACGTCGTCCTCGTGCGCGTCGAGGACGACGAGCTGCTCGTGGAATGGGACGACGGGGACTCGAAGGCCGTCCTGGACCCCGCGTACCGGCTCGGTAGCCCGTACGACGTGCGCATCACCGCCACCGAGGGCCGGATCGACGTCTACCTCGGCGGGGAGCGGAAGGTCTCGGTCCCGCTGCGCGGCTCCGGCTGGTACTTCAAGGCCGGCGCCTACCTGCAGTCCAACGTCGATCGCGGGGACGCCCCGGACGCCGTCGGCGAGGCCGTCATCGAACAGTTGCGGGTCGAGCACTCTGCGTGAGCCACGTCTCACGTTGCTGTGACGTCCCTCACATAGGTGAAACGGTTACCGGGCGTGATTCGCCCGTGACCTCGTGATTCTCCAGCGATCGATCCGAGACCACTCCGAGACCGTCAACGAGGCAACCGCGAACCGGTAACGCACGTCTACGGGGCCTCGACAGCGGGTTGTCCGACCAAGAGCCCGCTCCCCCCTCGGCTCCCCCGGCTCCCCAGGAGTACTGAACGTGCCTTCGTCCCTCCCTTCGTCGTGGAGCGGAACCCCCGAGTCCGACCCACCCACGATCGCGGCAGGGGTGTGACGACGGTGTCGCTCCCGGTCTACTACTACGTGCTCGGAACCCCCCTGGGCATCCTCGGGCTGATCCGGTGGGGGTGCTGGCTGGTACGCCGGATTCCCGCCGTGCTGTACCGGCCGATGACCGGCGGCCACCGGTTGCCGATGTCGATCGTGGTGCCGGTGTACCAGGAGGATCCGGAGGTGTTCACCGCGGCGATCGAGTCGTGGTTGGCGAACCGGGTGGACGAGGTCATCCTGGTGATCGACGTGTCGGACACGACGTGTCGGGAGATCG
>JBFWRR010000149.1:0-4004 GCA_050248815.1 Pseudonocardia sp.
CACCCAGTAGCCGTGCATGACGGGGTAGAGCCCCTCGTCCTCGACCTTCACCCCGCTCAGCACCGGCGTGATGCCGAGCGCCTTCGCGTCCTCGTCCGGGCCCTTGATCCAGTGCGCCGCGCCGCGGCTCATGTCGTTCCACGGGGCGTTCGACGCCAGGAAGCCCCGGTGCGACGACCGGAACTCCTCCAGGTCGTCCGGCGTCGCCATCCCGGTCGCGTTGAAGAAGTCCTCGTACCGGCGGATCCGCGCCGCCCGCGCCTCGTCGCTCTCGCCCTTCGGCGCGATGCAGTGGATCGTGACCTCGGTCTGGTCCACCGCGATCGGCCGGTACTGGCGGATCTGCGAGCTGAACTGGTCCATCAGATAGACGTTCGGGTACAGGCACAGGTTGCGCGCCACGTTGATCATCCAGTCGGCCTTCGCCTGCCCGAACTGGTCGACCAGCTCCTGGCGGCGCTCGTAGAGCGGCTCGTCCTCCGGATTGGACCGGGTCGTCCACAGCAGGACGTGCCCGTGATCGAAGGCGTAGAAGCCGCCCTTCGTCTTGCCGTAGCTCCCCGCGTCCATCGCCCTGGTCTCGGTGACGGACTCGCCCGTCTGGCGGCGGGCCGTCGTCGCGGCGTAGTTCCAGTGCGTCGCTGCGACGTGGTAGCCGTCGGCGCCGTTCTCCGCCTGCACCTTCCAGTTGCCGTCATAGGTGTAGGTGGAGGCGCCCTTCAGCACCTCCAGGCCCTCGGGTGAGGAGTCGACCATCAGGTCGATCAGCTTGGTGGTCTCGCCCAGGTGCTCCTCCAGCGGGAGGACGTCGGGGTTGAGACTGCCGAAGAGGAACCCGCGGTAGGACTCGAAGCGCGGCACCTTGGGCATGTCGTGCGAGCCGTCCTTGTTGAACTGCTCCGGGTAGCCCGCGCCCCTGGCCTCCTTGACCTTCAGGAGCTTGCCGTTGTTGCTGTAGGTCCAGCCGTGGAAGGGGCAGGTCCAGCTGGACCGGTTGTCCTTCTTACGGCGGCAGACCATCGCCCCGCGGTGGGCGCAGGCGTTGAGCACGGCCGTGAGCTCGCCGGTGCGGGTCCTGGAGATGATGACCGGCTGGCGGCCCATGAACATGGTGATGTAGTCGTTGTTGTTCGGCAGCTGGCTCTCGTGCGCGAGGTAGATCCAGTTGCCCTCGAAGATGTACGTCATCTCGAGCTCGAACAGGTCGGGATCGGTGAACATCTCCCGCCTGCCGCGGTAGATCCCCCTCTCGGGGTCCTCCTCGACCATCCTGTCGATCTTCGCCCTGACCCCGTCCAGCATGCTCGTCATGCGGTGTCCTCCCGTGTGCCCCATCCACCGCCCCGCAGACCTGCCGGTCGCGTGACGCGGCGTGCCCTGTCGCGGACGCGGCCGTCCAGGTGCAGACAGCCCGCCGAGCGTCGCGGGGAATGCGCATGCTTCGCGCCGGGCAAATGTCCGGGATCGGTTCGGCAGGGCAGCAGGCGAGCACGGGCGGCACGCCCGCGCACACCCCGTCCGGCCCCATCGCGCACCCGCGGCCAGGTGACGGCGGCCGCCGACGGGACGGCAGGCCCGCGCGGACGGCGATCGAGCCCCCGAACAGCTGCGTCGAGTCTCGTGAACGGGCCTGGACGTAGGTCCGAACGGGCCTGGGCACGGGCCGGGCTTCCAGCGGGTGGAAACCTGGGGCGACCTCCGATGCCGAGCGTACGGTCCGGGTGTGAGGCTCGCCGCAGGCCCGGGTGGTACGCCGGCCGAGCGCAGGAGCCGAGCACGTGGACGCCACGGAGGGGGTAGCTCCAGGGTGGCAGAGCAGCGGGGATCCAGCTCCCGGCAGGAGGCGGGCGGGCCCGGGTCCGTGAACGGCCGGCTCGCCACCGCGGAGCTGGCCGGGTTCGCGGACGGGCTGTGGCGGGCCGAGTCCGAGCGGGCGCCGGTCCTGCCGCTCACCGACAGCCGCCCCGACCTGTCGGTCGCCGACGCCTACGCCGTGCAGCGCCACAACGTCGAGCGCCGGATCAGCGGAGGCTCCGTGTTGCGCGGGCGCAAGGTGGGGCTGACCTCGCGCGTGTCGCAGGAACTGCTCGCCGTGCACGAACCGACGTTCGGCGCGCTGCTGGACGGCATGTTCGTCGACGAGGGCGAGCCGATCGCCCTGGACACCCTGCTCGCCCCCCGGGTCGAGGCCGAGATCGCCTTCGTGATGGACGCCGAACTCGCCGGCCCCGGGGTGACGACGACCGACGCGTTGCGCGCGGTCGCCGGCGTGCTGCCCGCGATCGAGGTCGTGGACAGCAGGATCGCCGACTGGCGCGTCCGCCTGCCCGACACGGTCGCCGACAACGCGTCGGCGGCCAGGGTGGTGCTCGGCGGGCGCATCACCCCGCTCGCCGGGCTGGATCTGCGCCTGCTCGGGGTGCTGTTCCACCGCAACGGGGCCCCGATCGACAGCGGTGCGGGCGCGGCCGTGCTGGGCAACCCCGCGCGCTGCGTGGCGTGGCTGGCCAACAAGCTGGGCTCCCTCGGGGACGCGCTGCGTCCGGGTGACGTCGTCCTGCCCGGCGCGCTGCACCGGATGGTCCCGGTCCGGTCCGGCGACGTGTTCGAGGCCCGCTTCGCCCACATCGGGGCGGTCACCGCGCAGTTCGGCGAGGCGGATCGGGGGACGCGACCATGACCGACCCGCACCAGCTCGCCGAGATCCTGCTCGACGCCGAGCGCCGCCGGTCGCCCGTGGCGCCGCTGACGCGCAAGTATCCGTTCCTCGACGTGGACACGGCGTACAAGACGCAGTCGATCCTCGTCGAGCGGCGCCTGCTCGCGGGCGAGCGGGTGATCGGCGCGAAGCTCGGCCTGACCAGCGCCGTCAAACGCCACGCCCTCGGCCTCGACGAGCCGGTCCACGGGCGGCTGACCTCCGCCATGGTGCTGCCCTTCGGCGAGCCGGTGCCGCTCGCCGAGCTCATCCATCCGCGTGCGGAACCGGAGATCGCGTTCGTCATCGGGCGGCGGATCGAGGGTCCCGTGACGGTCGCGGGCGTCCTGCGGGCCACCGAGGCGGTCCTGCCAGCCGTCGAGATCGTCGACTCGCGCTACGCCTCGGCGTTCCGCGTGCCCGACTCGATCGCCGACAACGCGGGGGCGGCCAGGTTCGTCCTCGGGACGCGGGCGCGCCCACCGCGCGAGCTGGCCGATCTCGACGTTCTGGGCTGCGTGTTCCGCAGCCGCCACGGCATCGCGACGGCCGCGGGAGGTGCGGCGATGGGCCACCCGGCCGCGGCGGTGGCGTGGCTCGCGGGCGCGCTCACCGGCCGTGGGGAGGCGATCGAGGAGGGGGCGGTCGTCCTCACGGGTGGACTGACGGCGTCGGTCGCGTTGCGGCCCGGTGGCCTCGTCACCGCCGAGTTCGACGGGCTGGGCCCGCTCACGGTCCGGGCGGTGTGACATGGCTCTGGTCGGCGTGGGCACGGGCGGTGGCGGTGCGCGATGACTGAGGTGACGATCATGCCCGACGGCATCCGGGTGTCGGCGGCGGACGGCGAGACCCTGCTGCGCGCGCTGGCCCGCGCCGGGCTGCGCTACCGGGTCGGCTGCAAGCGCGGTGGCTGCGGGATCTGCAAGGTCCATCTCGTGGCGGGTGAGGTGGCCTACGAGCGTCCGATCGCGCCGCAGGTGCTCACCGACGACGAGCGGGTCGAGGGCATCTGTCTGAGCTGCCGGGCGGTCCCGCTCACCAGCGTGGTCATCGAGCTGCAGGAGGGCGACCGGCTGCGCCGGGTGCTCGGCTTCGCCTTTCCCACCGGCGTGCCGAGCAGCACGAACGACACCCCGTCCCCGGGCAGGCCCCCGGGCGATCTGGCAGGCCCTGTGGCCAAGGAGAAGGAGAGTCAGCGATGAGTGCTGTGATCCGGTTGGGTTATATGAGTATGCGGGTGACGGATCTGGAGGAGGCCCGCAATCATTACTCGAACACGCTGGGGATGGAGGTCGTGCATTCCGAG
>JBFWRR010000150.1:0-3812 GCA_050248815.1 Pseudonocardia sp.
GACCCCTGGGCCATGAACGCGGCGTGGCAGGCGAGGTTGACGGCCAGGAACTGGTTGGGGTCGTCGAGATCGACGCCGAGGACGTCGACGATGCGCCGGATCCGGTAGGCGACGGTGTTGCGGTGCAGGTAGAGCTGCTCGCAGGTGCGGCTGATCGAGCGGTTGTTCTCGAGGTACACCCGCAGCGTGGTGAAGTAGTCGTGCTGCTTGGCGGCGCCGAGGGTCGCCAGCGGCGCGAGCAGGTCGTCGATGCTCTGGCGCACGGACGTCGACGAGTACCACTCGACCAGCAGCCTGCTCAGCCCCGGCGCGTCGAACATGACCGGCTCGTTCACCGCGCCGCGCAGTCGGGCGCTCTGGAGCGCGGCGTCCGCCTCGGCGCGCGAGGCGCGCAACCCCTGCAGGCCTTCGTGGGATCCACCGACGCCGCAGAGGATCTCGATGCCGGGCGAGGACTCCGCGGCCCGGTCGAGCACCGCCTGCACCGCCGCGCGCAGCCGGCGCAGCGCCGCGGGACCGTCCGCATGGTTGTGGGTGCGCACGAGCAGGACCCCGCCCGTGCGCGGGGCCATGGTCCAGGTGCCGTCGTGGTGCGCGGCGGTCTGCCGGGCGACCCGGCTCAGGGTCTGCGCGTGGTGGTAGGCGATGACGGTGTCGTCGCCCGCGATGTCCAGCAGGTTGGTGAACTCCAGGTCGACGACCTGGTTCCACGCCTCCACCCGGATGCCGAGATCGGCGGCCCGGCGCAGCCACGGCCCGCCGTCCTCCGCGGCGGCGTCGAGCAGCCGGTGCAGCAGTTCGCCCGCGGACAGCAGGGACAGCTGCTCGGCCTGCTCGGCCTCGATGGTCCACCTCGTCAGCGCCCCGCAGAGCCGCCACGTCACGAGGTGGGCGAGCGCGTCCTCGGGGGCGAGGGTCGGGCGGCGCTGCAGCCAGGGGCCGCGCGGATCGGTGAGCACCGCGGGAACGCCGGAGAGCGCGGCGTCGCGCTCGCCCATGGCGAGCCCGAACGTCCGTGCGGCGCCGCTGCGCTGCAGCAGTTCGGGACCGGTCAGATCGGCCGGTCCGGCGGCCTCGAGCGCGTCGACCGCCCGGCAGATGTCGACGGCGCGGTCCAGCAGGGTCGGGAGCTGATCGTCGAGCATCCGCACGACGGTCGTGAGCAGCGCCGTCACGTCGACGGGGCGGGTGAGGCGGATCATCGACAGGTCCTCGCGGCGGGCGAGTGCGAGCGCGCTGAGCGAGGGCGTCGGCGCCTCCGACTGCAGGACCAGCCCGGCCACGTCGCCGAGGCGGCGCAGCGCGACGTCGAGCCGGTAGCCCCGCGCCTCCCGGGACGCGACCCGGCCGAGCACGACCAGCGCGCCCGGCGGGCAGTCGTCGAGATCGCGCAGGTCCTCGGCCAGCCAGGCGGCGCGGACCTCGCGCTCCGGCCTGCTGGAGGGTCCCGCGGACACCTCGGTGAGACCGGGGTGGCGACGCTCCAGCTCGGAAAGGAGCGCTGCGACCGTCACACCCACCATCGGTACAGCCCACACCCCGCGCCGTGATCTGTGCAAGCACCACAATCGGTGCGGTGGTCTTGTGCACCTGGGCCATGGTTGTGACGGAGCGTGGTCACTAGCGTTCCGGCACATCACGCCGCCAGTGGAAGGGGCACTCGCGTGGCAGACGACTCCAGGCTCGGCATCCTGCTGCTGAGCACGACGGCGCCGGAGCGGCTCGGCGGCATGTCCCGGCGATGCGAGGAACTCGGGTTCGACGAGATCTGGCTCGCGGAGGACTACTTCTTCTACGGCGGCTTCACCGGGGCTGCGCACGCCCTCGCGGCCACCGAGCGGGTCCGGGTCGGGGTCGGCATCGTCTCCTGCGTCGCCCGCCATCCGGCGGTCACGGCGATGGAGATCGCCGCCCTGGACCGGGCCCACCCGGGCCGGTTCCTGCCCGGCGTCGGGCACGGCGTCCCCGCATGGGTGGCGCAGATGGGCCTCACCCCGAAGTCTCCGATGCGGGCGCTGACCGAGGCGGTCACCGGGATCCGTGCGCTGCTGAGCACGTCCGAGCCGCTCACGACCGAGGGCGAGTACTTCACCTTCCGCGAGGTGGCGCTGTTCCACCCGCCCGCGGGCGAGGTGCCGCTCTACCTCGGCGTGATCGGCGCGAAGGGCTGCGAGCTCGCCGGGCGCATCGCCGAGGGCAACGTCCTGTCGGTACTGGCCCCGACCGAGTACGTGACCTGGGCCCGCGACCTCGGCCAGCGCGGACGCGACGCGGCCGGGCGTCCCGGCACGTTCAGCGTGCCGACCTACGTGCTCACCGCGGTGGACACCGACCGCGACGCGGCCCGGGCGGCGGTGCGGGCCTCGATCGCCTTCTACCTCGCCGCCGTCGGCCCGACCCCGCTGACCGGTGCGATCGGGATCAACGACGAGGTCGCCGAGCTCGTGGCGGACGGGTACGACGCGATCGTCGAGCGGATGCCCGAGGAGTGGGTGGACCGGCTGGCGATCTCCGGCACCCCTGCCGAGGTGGCGGAGCGGATCGAGCAGTACTGGGCCGCGGGTGCGGACAGCGTCGTGCTCTCCCCCCAGCCGGCGGACTCCGTGGGCACGCAGCTGGAGCTGATCGCCGCGGAGGTCCTCCCGAGGCTGCACCGGTGACGGCTGGGACGGCCGGGATGGCTGGGACGGCCGGGCAGCCCGGGACGCCGGCCGAGGCCGCGGTGCGGATCGACCTCGACAACCTGCCCGCCCTCGCGCTCGGCTGCACCGTGTTCGCGGGCGGGGGTGGCGGTGATCCCCGGATCGGCGAGCTGATGGCGATGGAGGCGATCCGCGAGCTCGGGCCGGTCCGGCTCCTGCCGCTGGACGCGCTCGCCGACGACGACCTGATCATGCCCTGCGGGATGATCGGCGCCCCGACCGTCATGGTCGAGAAGATCCCCAACGGGGGCGAGGGCCGCGTCATCCGCGAGGCCTACGAGGGTCGTTTCGGCCGTCCCGTCGCCGCCGTGATGCCCTTCGAGATGGGGGGCATCAACGGGGTCCTCCCGGTGGCCTGGGCCGCGTACGCGGGGCTGCCGCTGCTCGACGCCGACTTCATGGGCCGCGCCTTCCCCGAGCTGCAGATGCTCACCCCGCACCTGTTCGGCATGCCCGGCTCGCCCGCGGTGATCACCGACGAGCGCATGCAGACCGTGGAGTTCCACACCCGCGACAACGTCTGGCTGGAGAAGCTGGTGCGCAACTGCGTCGCCTCGCTCGGCGGCTCGGCCTGCGGCGGGCTCTACCCGATGACGGCGGGGGCGGCGCGCCTGCCCGCGATCACCGGCACCGTGACGCGGGCGATCCGGATGGGCGAAGCCATCCGCCACGGCGGGGAGGACCCCCTTGCCGCGATCGGGCGGGTGGCGCCGGTGACCCGGATCGGGCAGGGCAAGGTGGTCGACATCGAGCGGCGCACCAGCGGCGGGTTCGTCCGCGGCTCCGCCCTCGTCGAGGGCCTCGGCACGGACAAGGGAAGGCTCTTCCGGCTGGAGTTCCAGAACGAGAACCTCGTGGTCCTCGAGGACGGCGAGCCGCTCGCGACGGTGCCCGACATCATCACGCTGCTCGACACCCACACCGGACACGGGATCGTCACCGAGGGGATCCGGTACGGGCAGCGGATCGAGATCGTCGCGTTCCCCGCACCCGAGGTGTGGACCAGCCCGGAGGGGCTCGCCGCGGTGGGCCCGCGGGCCTTCGGCTACGACTTCGACTTCGTCCCGGTGGGAGAGCGTCATGGCTGAGTCCACCTCCGAGTCCACCTCC
>JBFWRR010000151.1:0-3704 GCA_050248815.1 Pseudonocardia sp.
CTCGAGCAGCAGCACCGGGATGACGCGGGAGGTCCGCTGCTCGTAGTCGGCGAAACCGGGGTAGGCCTTCTTCTGCCTGTCCCAGATCGGGTCGCGCTCGGAGCGGTCGGTCTCGCGCACGCGGACGGGGATCGTGTCGGTTCCGACCTCGATCTCGGTGTCGGGATGGGCGAGCAGGTTGTGGTACCAGGCCGGGTTGTTGTCGGCGCCGGCAAGCGTGGCGAAGATCGCCCAGGAGTCGTCGACCTGTTGGTACATCACCGGGGTCACCCTGGCGGTGCCGGTCCTGGCGCCGGTGTGGTGGAGCAGCAGCAGGGGAGCACCTGCGAACTGTCCGCCCACCTTTCCGCCGTTGGCCCGGAACTCGTCGATGATCTTCTGGTTCCAGTCGCTCATGGTCTCCTCACTCCGTACAGGTCGCCCGACGCGCAGCCGCCCAGCCGAGTGTGCCGTGCCGAGTCCGGGACGCGCGGACCACCTGCGGAAGCAGATCGCGCACCGGTGAGGTTTCCGCGCCACGCCCGTCTGTACGTGTGAGATCGACTCACGGGAGGCTGGCACGATGCGGAAACTGATCTTCGGCATGAATGTGACCCTGGACGGCTACATCGCCGCGCCCGGCGACGACATCGGCTGGGGCGGGCCGCCGAGCGACGAGCTGTTCGGATGGTGGCTCGACCACGAGCGGGCGAGCGGCCTGTCGCTGTACGGGCGCAAGCTGTGGGAGACGATGAGCTCGTACTGGCCGACCGGCGACCAGCAGCCCGACGCGGGCCCGGCGGAGATCGAGTTCGCGCGGAACTGGCGGGACACGCCGAAGGTGGTGTTCTCCTCGACGATCGACAAGGTCGACTGGAACACCCGCCTGGTCACCGGCGACGCGGTCGCCGAGATCACCCGGCTCAAGGCCGAGGACGGCGGCCCGATGGGCATCGGCGGCGCAACGCTCGCCGGGGCGGCCATGCGGGCCGGGCTGATCGACGAGTACGCCCTGGCCACGTACCCGGTCCTGACAGGCGGCGGCACGCCGTTCTTCACGGCGCTGGACAGCTGGGTGAACCTGAACCTCGTGGAGACGCGCACGTTTCCCGACGGCGTGGTGCTGACCCGATACGAGACGAGGCGATGAGTGTCCAGTGCGCGGGACCCGTCGCCGATGGGGACTTGGATCACAGTGTCGGGGGCAGGCCGAGCCATGGCTTGTCGGTGGCGAGGAATCCGGTGAGCTCGGCGACCTTCCCGTCGACGATGTGCAGAACATCGACGGCGAACAGCCGGTACCCGGGGTCGTCGGGCGTGCGCAGGTACTCCGCGACCGCTGGCATGCGGTTGACGGTCGTGACGATGCAGCGCCAGTCGTCGTACCCGGGCCCACCGAACCCACCCGAGACCCAGGCGTCCATCGCGGACCTGGCGGTGACCCAGACGCCGGGGTCGGGCGGCATCGCGAAGCGCAGGTCCTCGCGCATGAGGGCCAGGAGCCCGTCGAGGTCGTTGCGCTCGTGGGCGTCCACCCACGCCTTCACCGTGGCACGTTCGTCGTCCGACAGCTCGTGCGTGGCGGGGGTCTGCCAGTCGAGTCGGCGGTCGGCCAACTGCTCGCGCATCGTCACGCGCGCCCGCTGCAGGGCGCTCGTCACGGAGGCGACGCTGAGCTCGAGCGCGTCGGCGGCCGTCGACGCCGGCCAGCCGAGGACGTCACGAAGGATCAGCACCGCCCGCTGCCGTGGCGGCAGGTGCTGGACGGCGACGATGAACGCCAGCTCGATCGTCTCCCGCGCCACCACCGATTCCTGCGGGTCCTCGGGGAGCATCCGGTCCGGGTAGGGCTGCAGGTACCGCACCTCCGAGCCGGCGCCCGGCAGCTCGGCAGGCACGGGCGTGCGATGGTTGCGCTTGTCCAGGAAGTCGAGGCAGGCGTTCGTCGCGATCCTGTACAGCCAGGTCCGCAGCGCGGCGTGGCCCTTGAACGACTCCCGCTTGTTCCAGGCCCGCAGGAACGTCTCCTGCGTCATGTCCTGGGCGTCCTCGTAGTTCGCGAGCATCCGGTAGCAGTGCACCTGCAGCTCACGCCGGTAGTGCTCCGTGAGGAGCGCGAACCGTGCCGCGTCGCCTGAGCGGACCGCCGCGATGAACGAGGCCCCGTCGGCGCCCAGCAGTCTGGCGTCGGTCATGGTCATCAATCCTTACACCGGTGCGAGGGACTACCGGAACTGACGACGTGGCACAGGATTTCTGATCGGTGAAGCCGCAGACACCGGGCGGGTGCGCACCCGTTCGTACCCCGTCCGGGAGAGCCGACACAATGATGACCGCTGAACAGAGGGGCGGGAACCGTGCCGCACACCGAGGCACCCGTCGTCAACCGTGACGTGCTGATCTCCGGAGCGAGCGTGGCCGGTCCCGTCCTGGCGTGGTGGTTGCGGCACTACGGGTTCCGCCCGACCGTGGTCGAGCGGACCCCTGAGCACCGTCGGGGCACGGGAGGCCACGCCGTGGACCTGTTCGAGCCCGCCGTCGAGGTCATGGACCGCATGGGGCTCCTGGCGCAGGTCGAGAACGCCCGCACGCGCACGGATCGGATCACGGTCGAGCGGCCCGGCCACCGCCCGGCGGACGTCGACTTCGGCGAGGTCACGTCGTGGATCTCCGATGCCCGCCACGTCGAGATCATGCGCGGGGAGCTGGCCGGGATCCTGTACGAGGCGACTCGCAGCGACGTGGAGTACCGGTTCGGCGACTCGATCCGCGCCGTCCAGCAGACCCGAGACGGGGTGGACGTGGAGTTCGAGCACCACCCGCCGCAGCGTTTCGACCTGGTCGTGGGCGCCGACGGGTTGCACTCGGGGGTGCGTTCGCTTGTGTTCGGCCCGGAGCAGCGGTTCGCCCGTCATCTGGGCGGATACCTGGCCGCCTTCACGCTGCCCAACGAGCGGGCGCTGTCCGGTCGAATGGTCGTGTATCCGTCGGTCGACCGCCTGGTCGGCATGTACCCGGTGTGGCAGACCGGCGAGGCCCGCGCGGTCTTCCTGTTCCGCCGGGCCGAGCCGCTCCGGTTCGACCACCGGGACGTCGCCGAGCAGAAGCGGCTGCTGCGGGACGAGTTCGCCGGCATGGGCTGGGAGGTGCCGGCGATGCTGGACGCGGCGGACCGCGCCGAGGACTTCTACCTGGACGCGATCTGCCAGATCCGGATGGACTCGTGGTCGCGAGGTCGGGTGACCCTGGTCGGCGACGCCGGGTACTCGCCGGGTCCGGCGGTCGGCGGCGGAACCACCCTCGCCGTCGTCGGTGCCTACGTCCTGGCGCAGACGCTCGCTGAGGCGCGCGGGCATCACGATGCCGCGTTCGCGGCGTACGAGCGGGCGATCGCCGAGTACGTCGAGCAGAGCCGCGAGCTCGGCCCGGCCGTCATGCGCTCGATCGTCCCCCGCTCCCCGACCGGAGTGCGGATGCTCGCCGGATTCGCCCGGATCGCGCCGCGGCTGCCTCGATGGCTCCTGCGCCGACTGATCGCCGCCCAGGCCGGCCCGGCACGCACAATGACCACGTTCGCGCTGCGCGAGCACCAGGCGAGCGGATGAGTTGCCCTGTGTCAAGCCACCTTCGGTTGATCGTGGTTGAGGGTGCGTTGGAGGGCGTGGTGGCGGTCGGGTTGGTAGGGGGTGTTGGTGGTCCAGCAGGCCCAGATGACGCCGACCCAG
>JBFWRR010000152.1:0-3546 GCA_050248815.1 Pseudonocardia sp.
CGAACTTCGCGAGCAGGGTGCGGACCTGCGACTCGGACCAGGACGGCATCGCCTTCCCGAACGCCCGTCCGAGCGGCGCAGGCCCGAGGAAGAGCCCGCGGGCCTGGTCGATCTCGCCGACCCGCACGCCCGACCCGAGACCCGCGCTTCCGGCGTCGGGGACCACCCGGCCGAGCAGGAGCCCCAGCAGCGTCGACTTCCCGGCGCCGTTCGCCCCGGTGACCGCGATCCGGTCCGCCCAGTCCACCTGCAGGTCCACGGGCCCGAGCTGCCACGCGCCACGCCGCACCACCGCCCCCGACGCCGACGCGACGACCGCGCCGGAGCGCGGCGCCGCGGCGATCGTCATGCGCAGCTCCCACTCCTTGCGCGGCTCCTCGACGACCTCCAGCCGCTCGATCGCCCGCTGTGTCTGGCGGGCTTTCGCGGCCTGCTTCTCGCTGGTCTCGGCCCGTTTGGCGCGGCCGATCCTGTCGTTGTCCTTGCTCTTGCGCCGCGCGTTGCGCACGCCCTGGGCCATCCAGTTGCGTTGCATCACCGCGCGGTCCCGGAGCCCGGAGAGGGTGTCGGCGTACTCCTCGTAGGCCTCGCGGGCATGGCGCCGGGACCGGGCGCGCTCCTCCAGGTAGGACTCGTAGCCGCCGTCGTAGACCCCGACCTGCTGCTGGGCGAGGTCGAGCTCCACGATCCGGGTGACGGTGCGGGCGAGGAACTCCCGGTCGTGGCTCACGATCACCGTGGCCGATCGCACGCCCGCGACGAACCGTTCCAGCCGCTCCAGGCCGTCCAGGTCGAGGTCGTTGGTGGGCTCGTCGAGCAGCAGCACGTCGTAGCGCGAGGCGAGCAGAGCGACGAGCCCGGACCGGGCGGCCTGTCCGCCGGAGAGCACCGCCATCGGCGCGTCGAGGGCCACTCCGAGGCCGACGTCGGCGGCGATCTCGGCGGCCCGCTCATCGAGGTCGGCACCGCCGAGGGTGAGCCAGCGGTCCAGCGCCGCGCTGTACCTGTCCGCACCGCCGGCCGCCAGTTCCTCGGCCGCCGCGTCCATCGCCTCCTGCGCGGCCGCCACCCCGGTACGTCGCGCGACGTACGCGGCGACCGTCTCCTCCGAGCGGCGTTCGGGCTCCTGCGGAAGGTAGCCGACGGTGGCGTCCGGTGGGCTGAGCGAGATCTTTCCTTCGGCAGGCTCGGTCTCGCCCGCGAGCATCCGCAGCAGGGTGGACTTGCCCGCTCCGTTGGCCCCGACGAGGCCTACGACGTCGCCGGGGGCGATCACCAGGTCGAGGCCGGAGAACAGGACGCGCGCGCCGTGGCCCGCGGCGAGGTCGGTGGCCTGGAGGGTGGCGCTCATCGTTCTCACTCGCTGCTCGCTCGGCGCTGCGCGGAGCGAGTGATGACGCTGGCGCGCTCGCCGGCCCGCGCGCGGGGACGGGCGCGACGCTACCCGCACGCCTCCTCAGGCGCGGCCGAGGGCGTGGACCGTGAACCCGGCGCGGCGCAGCACGTCGGCGTCGAGGATGTTGCGCGTGTCGACGACGACCGGCTGCGCCACGACCTGGGCCAGGTCGGACCAGGCGAGCGTGCGGAACTCCGGCCACTCGGTGAGCACGACCAGCGCGTCGGCGTTCTTCGCGAGGACGGCGGGGTCGTCCACGACCTCGATGCCGGCGAGTTCGGGTGCGGAGGATCCGGCGGGTACTGCGGGGTCGTAGCCGACGAGTTCGGCGCCTGCTTGGCGGAGGAGGGCGGCGACGGCGAGGGAGGGGGAGTCGCGCAGGTTGAACCGTCCTGGGTTCGCGAGAGGCTGGGGTTCAGGCCACCTTGCCCCCGTTGGGCGATGGTGTGAGTGTACACGATTTCACGTTCAATTGGGGTCATGTAGTCGATTGATGAGTGGATTCTTTCCGTGTTGTACCAGCGGACCCACTCGGCTGTCTCGCGTTCCACGTCGCGCAGTCCCGACCAGTTCCGGCTGCGCGCGGGCAGAGTGATGCATTCGGTCTTGAACAGTCCGATCGTGGACTCCATCAGTGCGTTGTCGAGCGCGTCACCGACCGTGCCGATCGAACCCGCAATCCCAGCCTCGGCAAGGTCCTCGGTGAACGCCAGAGCAGTATATTGCCCGGGCTCAACCGGTCGTCGCAACACCTCGATCGAGAGGTGCGACATGGGCCGAGATGCAGGTTGGATTGCGGTAATGACGGGCAGACCGCCGATGCGGTCGCCAGGCCGGCCACCGGTCGCCCGCAAGGAACATCGGAGGTTGTTCTGGTCGGCGATCGCGCACGGGGTGACAAGTACCGATGCCGGGCTTGCCGCGGGCGTGTCGGAAGTCGTTGGCACCCGTTGGTTCCGCGAATGTGGCGGAGTGAGACCTCAGTCGATTTTCCGTGTGGACTCTGGCCGGTTCTTGTCGTTTGCCGAGCGCGAGCAGATCGCGCTCTGCCGTGCCCAGAAGATGGGCGTTCGACAAATCGCACGCCAACTGGATCGGTCACCGTCGACGGTGTCCCGCGAACTACGACGCAACGCCGGCACGCGCGGCGGCACCCTGACCTATCGAGCGTCGGTGGCGCAATGGCACCGCGACCGACGCGCGGCACGCCCCAAACCGTCGAAAATGGTGAGCAACCCACGCCTACGCCGATACGTGCAGGAACGCCTGGCCGGGCGAGTGGTTACCGAGGACGGCGTCACGGTGGCCGGTCCGACGGTCCCGTTCACCGGCCGCAATCGGGCTCGCCGCGCCGATCGTCGGTGGGCGCAGGCCTGGAGTCCGGAGCAAATCGCGGCCCGACTGCGGCGGGACTTCCCGGACGATCTGACGATGCGGATCTCGCACGAGGCGATCTACCAGGCGCTCTACATCGAGGGCCGGGGAGCGTTGTCCCGGGAGTACGTCGCCTGCCTGCGGACCGGGCGTGCGCTGCGCGTACCGCGGGCGCGGACCCGTCGCGCCCGACGGAACCAACGCGGCTTCATCACCCCCGAGGTGACCCTCGACCGCCGCCCTGCCGAAGTCACCGATCGCGAGGTGCCCGGGCACTGGGAAGGTGACCTCATCATCGGGCTGAACCGGTCTGCGATCGGCACACTCATCGAACGAACAACGCGGTACACCATTTTGCTGCCACTTCCCCGAATGGAAGGTTACGGAACCCAGGACCGCGTGAAGAACGGGCCCGCGCTCGCCGGCCGCGGCGCCGAAGCGGTCAAGAACGCCATCGTCGACGCGGTCGCGTTCCTGCCCGAGAAGCTACGCAAGACCCTGACATGGGATCGCGGTACCGAGATGGCCGCACACGCCGAGCTCGCTCTCCAGACAGGTCTGTCGGTCTTCTTCTGCGACCCGCACAGCCCGTGGCAGCGCGGCACAAACGAGAACACCAACGGTCTCCTCCGCCAGTACTTCCCGAAAGGTGTCCGTGGCCATGAAAAAGTCCCCGCGGGTGGCCGGGTGCAGGTCCCCGCGGGTGGCCGTGTGAGGTCCCCGCTGGTGGCCGAGTAGAAGTCCCCGGTCCCTCGTCGTGTCGTATGCCGGGTTGA
>JBFWRR010000153.1:0-3006 GCA_050248815.1 Pseudonocardia sp.
CGGGCGAGCTCGGTCTTGAGGGAGTCCGGGACGTACGGCATGTCCTCGGTCACGACCTGTACGACGCTGTGCGGGCACGCGAAGCCGTCCTCGTCGAAGGTCGGCGAGAACACCGCGACGGCCGGCTCACCCGGCTGCCGGCGGCGCGCCAGCCGCAGGTGGGCGAGCGCGGTCCCGAACAGGTCGGGGACGGTCCGGGCGGCGAGGTCCTCGGCTGCGACCCGCTCGTAGTACCGGTCGACGAGTGACTGGAACAACTGGACCTCGGCGCCGCCCATGCGTTTCGACGCATACTGGCGAAGGCGCTCGATGACCTCGGACCGATCGTCACGGGGCACGGCCTGCATGGCTCGCTCCTCCCACCACGCCTCACCGAGAGGGTTCCACCTTCGAGACCGCTTTGGGGAGTCGTCCCGCTGCACGGACGCGACACGCCGGTCGGGAGGAGGTTCACCGCCTCCGGCCGTGACCGGGGTGGTCCCGCACTCCTACCCTGTCGGCATGGCCGCTGACGAACCGGTCCCCGGGGTCGCGAACCTCGCGCCGAACGACTGCTGGGCGTTGTTGCGGTCCGGCGACGTGGGTCGGCTCGCCGTCGTGATCGCGGGCCGTCCCGACATCTTCCCGATCAACTACGTCGTCGATCACGGCACGGTCGTCTTCCGGACCGCCGAGGGCACCAAGCATGCCGCCGCTGTCAAGGGCGAGGTGGTCGCGTTCGAGGCGGACGGATACGAGCCGGACGAGGGCGAGGCCTGGAGCGTCGTCGTGAAGGGGCACGCCGAGGAGATCTCGCGCGGGCACGAACTACTCGACACCGCCGGCCTGCCGCTGTTCCCGTGGCACGACGCACCGAAGCAGCGGTTCGTGCGGATCGTGCCCGACGAGATCAGCGGTCGGCGCTTCCGCGTCGCCGGGCGGGAAGCGTGGACCACCCCGCTCTCGGACGCACCCCGCACAGCGAGCGAGTGACCCCTCACGCAGCCGCCGCCTGTCGCCACACCCGTGACACACATCCCGTGACGCCGGCGCGCGACGATCGTGGCGGCACCGACGCGCTGAGGGATCAGGACGGCGGCGGGCGGCGGTCGACCCAGGTCGTCGCGTCCTGGTAGGCCTTGGCCGCGGCCAGCACGCGGGCGTCGGCGTGCCGCGGCCCGACGATCTGCAGGCCGACCGGCAGCCCACCGCCGGTGACCCCGCAGGGGACGCTGACGGCCGGCTGCTGCGTGAGGTTGAACGGGTAGCTGAACGGGGTCCAGCTCGTCCAGCGCGGTGACGGCCACGACGTGGGCACCTCGCGACCCGCGGTGAACGCCGGGATCGGCAGGGTCGGTGTCACGAGGAGGTCGAAGCGCGTGTGGAACCGGCCCATCCGCGAGCCGAGCGCCATCCGCTCGGCGACGGCGTCGAGGTAGTCCAGCGCCGACATCGTCCGGCCCTCCTCCGCCACCTCCGCGAGCCCCGGGTCCACCTGCTCCCACTGCGCGGGCGAGAGCCGTTCCAGCGACTTCGCCGCCCCGCTGAACCAGAGCACGTGGTAGGCCCGCACGGGATCCGGGAAGCCCGGGGTCACCTCCTCGACCACCGCCCCGAGCCCCGCCAGGACCTCGACCGCCGCGCGCACCGGCCCTGCGATCCCGGGGTCGACGTCGACGTGGCCGAGATCGGGGCTGAACGCGATGCGCAGGCCCCTGAGACCCGCACCGACGCCCCCGTCGAGCCGGTCGCGGAACGACGCCGTGGGCGGGTCGAGCGCGGACCAGTCCCGCGGGTCGGGCCGGCTGAGCACGTCGAGCATCAGGGCCGCGTCCTCGACCGAGCGGGCCATCGGGCCGGCGTGGGCGAGCGTTCCGAAGGGGCTGGCGGGGTAGAGCGGGACGCGGCCGTAGGTCGGCTTGAACCCGACGATGCCGCAGAACCCGGCCGGGATCCGGATCGAGCCGCCCCCGTCGGTCCCGGTGGCCAGGGGCCCCATGCCCGCGGCGACGGCGGCGGCCGCGCCCCCGCTGGACCCACCGGACGTGCGCGACGGGTCCCAGGGGTTGCGGGTCACGCCGGTCAGCGGCCCGTCGGTCACGCCCTTCCAGCCCAGCTCCGGTGTGGTCGTCTTGCCGATCAGCACCGCACCGCTCTCGCGCAGCCGGGCGACGGCCGGCGCGTCCTCGTCCCACTCCTGGTCGGGGTCGATGGTGCGCGAGCCGCGCAGCGTCGGCCAGCCGCGCGTGAGGAAGAGATCCTTGATCGACACCGGCACGCCGTCGAGCGGACCGGCCGGCGTCCCGGCCTGCCAGCGCGCCTCCGACCGGGCTGCCTGCTCGATCGCCGCCTCGCCGTCCACGAGGCAGAACGCGTTCAGCGCGGTGTCCCGATCCGCGATGCGGTCGAGGACGGCCCGCGTCGCCTCGACCGGGGACGCCGCCCCGCGCGCGTACGCCGCGGCCAGTTCCGTGGCCGTCCAGTCGGCAAGATCAGTCATGGGAGCTCCTCCCGCACGTAGCCGACGGACTTGTCCACCACGTTGCGCAGCGGCCGCCCCGCACACCACCGCCGGAGGTTGTCCAGGAACAGGTCGGCGAGCTGCTCGCGCCAGCCGACCGCGTCGGCGGACATGTGCGGGGAGACGATGACGCCGGGCAGGGCCCACAGCGGTGACGACGCGGGCAGCGGCTCGCGCTCGAACACGTCGAGCGCGGCGCCGCCGATCCCGCCGGCCTCCAGCACGGCCACGAGCGCGGCCTCGTCGACCAGCTCGCCGCGGCCCACGTTGATCAGCCGGGCGGTCGGGCGCATGGCGCGCAGCTCGGCGGCGCCCACCAGGCCGCGCGTCTCGTCGGTCAGCGGGGCGGCGAGCACGACGTAGTCCGCCTCGGGCAACAGCCGTGGGAGATCGGCCGGTGAGGCGACGTCGCCGAAGTCGGGATCGTCGTCACGTGCGCTGCGGCCGACGCCGCGCACGCGCATCCCCAGCCCGCGCAGCAACCGCCCGATGGCGCGCCCGATCGG
>JBFWRR010000154.1:0-2876 GCA_050248815.1 Pseudonocardia sp.
CTGCGGCTCGACTGGCTGCAGGGCCGGATCCTCGGCCTGCCGCGCGACGACCGCTGGCAGGCGCTCGCCAGGGCGGCGCTGCGCGAGGACCTCCACGTCGTCCGCTCGGCGATCACGGCCGAGGTGATGCGGACCACGCCGCCCGGCGGCCACGGCCGCGAGCACGTACGCGCCTGGATCGCGACGATCGAGGCCGCCGTGCAGCGCTGCCTGCGCCTGCTCGACGACATCGCCGCGAGCGGCCGGTCGGACCTGGCGACCCTCTCGGTCGCGCTGCGCGAGATCCGGACGCTGGTACGGGCGAGCGGCGGCTGACGTCACCCGCAGCCCGGTGAGCGGGGTGGGGGTCGAACCCACGACCTGACGGACTATGGCTACTCGGCCACTTGTCCGGTTTCCGCCAGCTGTTGTGCCACGTCGACGAGCTTACGATTGAGGCGTTGCGACGCCCGGCGCAGCAGGTCGAATGCCTCGCCCGGGGAAAGTCGTTGGCGTTCCATGAGGATCCCTTTGGCCTGCCCGATGACGTCGCGCGTGCTCAACGCTCGGTGGAGGGCGGCCTCCCGGCGGTCGACGTCGGCGCTCCGTCGGGCCGCCGATACCCGCACGGCCACAAACGCGGCCAAGATCGATCCGAACTCGAGCTCTTCTTCACTGAAGGCGTCGGGAGTCGCGCTGTACATGGTGAACACCCCCAGCGCAGACCATTGGCGAGGCTGCCGAACAAACAGGCCATGGCATATCGCGCTGGATGCTCCGCATTGCTCGGCGGCCGCGGCCAGTACCGGCCAGCGGCCGGACTCGGCCAACCGTGGCGTGTAGATCGGATCTCGGCTCCTCAGCGCTTCCGGACCGGGCCCGAGGCCGCTGCGGAACTGGACGCCATCGAGCTCAGCGGCGAGTGCATCGCTGGCCACCGTGCCGACCGCGCGTTCGTCGCACCACTGAGTGATGCTTGCCCAGTCGCATGCAGCCACCACGTCGACGGTGAATTTCAGTACCCGGCGTAGATCGTCGGGCAGTTCCCGGGAACCGAACAGTTCGCCGGCCAGCTCGGCGAAGCTGGCGAGCAACATCGGCCCATAGGCCTGCGGACCCCAGACACGGACCGCCTCGGCCCGCTGCTGCCCCGCCATGCGTCTCTTGGCCGCCGCGCTCTCGCGCCGTTGCTCCGCCCTGGCCCGCAGATCGGCGTGTCGCTGCCGCTGCTCAAGGTCCGACAATTGCGCCGCGCGCACCGCCCACCCGGCACGACTGCGCCCGTCGATCTCGCGCTCCCGTTCCAGCGCCTCGCGCTCACGCTGATCGGCGATTCGTTCGCGCGCGGCGGCCATCTCGTCGCGCTGATCAGCCACCGCGTCTCGCTCGCCGGCGATCAGGTCACGTTCCGCGGCGAGGAACTCTCGCCGGTCGAGCAGCCACGCGCGCTCCTCAGGATCGACGGCCCGCGTGTATGCCAGAGCAGAATCGAACCGCTCTCTCGACGAGAGGCGTCGGCGGGCCTGCGCCTCGACCCGGGTCCGTGCCCTCGTCGCCCGCAACAACTCCGCCTCGGCGCGCCGTACAGCGGCTTCCGCGCGACGCACGGCCGCCCGCACCGCCTCTTCCTCCTCGGCCTGCACGACCCCGGTCACCGATGGTGACGGGCCGGGGACATCCCGCGTAGCGAGCTGGTGCTCGTGACGCTCGGCCAGCAGGTCCCGATCATCAGCGAGGGCGTCTCGTTCATCAGCGAGTCGTTCCCGCTCGTCAGCCAGCCGCTCCCGCTCATCGGCGGCCGCTTCCCACATGTCTGCACGGCTTGCCGGATCGCCCACCGGGTCCCGAGCGCATCGCTCGATAGGGTCATTCGGATCTGCCACGGCTCCGCCTTTCGCAACCCTGGACATCGACGGGGTCCGCCAGCGATTCCAGCCCGAGCAGTTCGAGGAGGCGTGCCGGTCCACCGTGGAGCCCGTCGACCCACAGGGCCCGGCCGCGCGCCGCCGCCGCCGCCCGGCCCTTCTCGATCACCCGAACCGAGGCGACGTCGAGGAAATCCAGCCTCGACATATCGAGCACAACGTTGCCGGCAATGACCGACTCCACCAGACCACAGAGCTTCCGGCGGAACTCCGTCGCGGTGGACGCATCCAGCTCGCCCACCACCGAGACCACCACGGCGTCGCCCATACGCAGTTCAGACCAGCGAAAAGGGCATGGCACCGACTGCCGCCCGCCGCAAGTCGACATGACACATCAACCACCGAAAAGAGACAGATGGCTGGAGCATCAACCCGAGGCCATCATCCATCCAGCCGGTGCCACACCGCAAGCGCTGCCTCGTTCCTCTGTGGAAACCGAGGCGTAGCCGATCAACCGGGCCGTTCACGGGGGCAGTGCCCCGGGACAGCCTCCCGCCAGCGGGCATTTCACCGGGGCGGGTCCTGCGGGAATCGGCGAGCTGGCGAAGGACCGCACCAGGAGGTTCCGCTGGGCGTGTCCCGGGCGGGTTCCGCGTCCGGCACACCCGCCGCGGCCGCGGATGACGGCTCCCCAACGGGCGGATCGATCTGGAGCTGTGCGCGCTGAGTGAGCTCGGCGCCGCGCTCGTCGAGTTGGGACGTGTCGACGAGGCCATGGTCGGCGCCCTCGCCGGTGACGCGGAGTGCCTGGATTCCATCGTGCTGATCAGCTGTCGGACGATCACGTCATGCAGCCGCGCCGGCGACCTGTCGCGCGCCACGCAGTGGGTGCGGGCGGCGGACGAATTCCACCAGCGCTTTGGTTCGCTGCATCTCTACACCACCTGCCGCACGGCGTACGGCAGCGTGCTGTTCGCGACGGGTGAGTGGGAGTTGGCCGAGGTCGAGCTGCTGGAGGCGCTCAAGATCGGG